>NZ_JBYQLI010000001.1:0-560781 GCF_058214835.1 Microbacterium sp. SCPM-O-B-15248 (M128) | reverse complement strand
CATCCTGCTGACGAAACCGCCGCAGACTGCAGTGGAGATGTCAGACAGATGCAGTCTCGCGGCCGGTGCCGTCACGGCCGGTGCGGCGCTCCACGCCCGGATGCCGCGACTACCGGCCCGTCGCCTCCGGAATCCGCGAGACTGCATCCTGCTGACAAAACCGCTGCAGACTGCAGTGGAGATGTCAGACAGATGCAGTCTCGCGAGATCGCCCAGCGCTACAGCGCCACCGCGTCGCGTCTCGCGGGATCGCCCAGCGCTACAGCGCCACCCCGCGGCGCGACGCGCGGCGGACGCCAGGCCGCACCCGTCACGCGACGCGCGGCGGACGCCAGGCCGCACCCGTCACGCGACGCGCGGCGGACGCCAGGCCGCACCGCGTCGCCCGACGCGCGGCGGACGTCAGGCGCCGCGAAGCCGCTCGGCGAGGTACCCGTGCAGTGCGTCGAGCGGGATGCGCTCCTGGCCCATCGTGTCGCGGTCGCGGACGGTCACGGCGTTGTCGTCGAGCGAGTCGAAGTCGATGGTGACGCAGTACGGCGTGCCGATCTCGTCCTGGCGGCGGTAGCGGCGGCCGATCGCGCCGGCGTCGTCGAAGTCGACGTTCCAGCCGGCAGAGCGCAGGGTGTCCGCGACCTCTCGGGCGAGCGGCGACAGGCGCTCGTTGCGCGAGAGCGGCAGCACGGCGGCCTTCACGGGCGCGAGGCGCGGGTCGAGCTTGAGCACCGTGCGGGTGTCGGTACCGCCCTTGGCGTTGGGCACTTCTTCTTCGACGTACGCGTCGACGAGGAACGCCATCATCGCGCGCGTCAGACCGAACGACGGCTCGATGACGTACGGGGTGTACTTCTCACCCGAGGCCTGGTCGAAGTAGGTGAGGCTCGAGCCCGAGGCATCCGAGTGGCTCTTCAGGTCGTAATCGGTGCGGTTGGCGACGCCCATGAGCTCGCCCCACTCCTTGCCCGGGAAGCCGAAGCGATACTCGACGTCGATCGTGCCGGCGGAGTAGTGCGCGCGGTCGTCTTCCGGGACGTCGAACCGCTTCATGTTGTCGGGGTCGATGCCCAGGTCGACGAACCAGTTCCAGCACGCCTCGACCCAGTGCTCGAACCACTCCTGCGCCTCGGCAGGGGGCGTGAAGTACTCGATCTCCATCTGCTCGAACTCGCGCGTGCGGAAGATGAAGTTGCCGGGGGTGATCTCGTTGCGGAACGCCTTGCCGACCTGACCGACGCCGAACGGGGGCTTGCGACGGGATGCCGTGAGCACATTGGAGAAGTTCACGAAGATGCCCTGCGCGGTCTCGGGGCGCAGGAAGTACAGGCCCGACTCGTCGTCGACGACGCCGAGGTACGTCTTCACCAGGCCGGAGAAGGCCTTGGGCTCGGTGTACTGGCCCTTGGTGCCGCAGTTGGGGCACGGGATGTCGGCGAGGCCGTTCTCGGCCGTGCGCCCCTTGCGGGCCTCAAAGTCCTCGATGAGGTTGTCGGAGCGGAAGCGCTTATGGCAGTGCAGGCACTCCACGAGCGGGTCGGTGAACGTCGCGACGTGGCCCGAGGCCTCCCATACGCGCTTGGGCAGGATGATGCTCGAGTCGAGGCCCACCATGTCGCCGCGGCCGCGCACGAACGTTTGCCACCACTGGCGCCGGATGTTCTCCTTGAGCTCGGTGCCGAGGGGGCCGTAGTCCCACGCCGAACGCGAACCGCCGTAGATCTCACCGGCCTGGAACACGAACCCGCGATGACGCGCGAGCGAGATGACCTTGTCGAGGCGGGATTGTTCGGCCACGGTGGCTCCAATGGTCGGGAAAGTTGTGGGTGCGAGCGCGAGTGCGCGGCATCCAGTTTATCGAGCGAAGCCGCCCCTCATCGTGTGAGGCGTTCCCGCTGCACCGTGAAGGCCTCCAGCGCCGCATCGTCGATCTCGACGCCGAGCCCGGGCCCGGACGGGACGCGCACGTGTCCGTCCTCGAGGACGGCGGGCGCCGTCACGATGTCGCGGTCGTAGAAGCGGGCGGATGCCGAGATGTCGCCGGGCAGCGTGAACCCCGGGAGCGCCGCGAGCGCGGCATTGGCCGCCCGCCCGATGCCGGTCTCGAGCATGCCGCCGCACCACACGGGGATCCCGGCCGCGCGGCACCGGTCGTGGATCGCGAGGGCTTCGAGGTACCCGCCGACACGGCCGGCCTTGATGTTGATGATCGCCGCGGCACCGAGCTGCAGCGCGTCGGCGGCGGCCTTGTCCGACACGATCGACTCGTCCAGGCACACGGGGGTCTGCAGGCGCTTCGCGAGCGTCGCGTGGTCGACGAGGTCGTCCTCCTGCAGCGGCTGCTCGATGAGGAGCAGGTCGAACGCGTCGAGCCGTTGCAGCGTGTCGGCATCCGCGAGGGTGTAGGCCGAGTTGGCATCCACTTGCAGGGGGATGCCACCGAAGGCCGCGCGGACCGCGGCGGTGTCGTCGATGTCGCGCCCGGGCTTGATCTTGATCTTGATGCGCACGTAGCCCTCGTCGAGGTAGCCGCCGACAGTGTCGACCAGGGCGGCAGGGTCGCGCTGGATCCCGACCGAGACGCCCGAGGGCACGCGGTCCTTCTCTGCGCCGAGGTACGCGGAGAAGCTGCGGCCCTCTGCGCGCAGCGCGGCGTCGATCACGGCGAGCTCGAGCCCGGCCTTGGCCATGCGGTGCCCAACGACGGGGGCGAGGATGCCGGCGACCTCCTCGGGTGCGACCGTGCGGCGCTCGAGCAGGGCGGGCGCGAGGAAGCGGGTGAGCACGTCCCACGCGCCCTGCGTGTACTCGCTGGAGTAGAACGGCTCGGCCTGCGTCACGACCTCGCCCCACCCGACGCCGTCGGCGGTCTCGGCACGGACGACGATCACCTCGCGCACCGTCTCGGTGCCGAACGACGTCGTGAACGGCGAGACCAGGGGAATCTGCAGGACCCGCAGCTCGATGGCATCCAGGGTCACGGGGATGGCGGGGGTGCGGGGCGGCATGAGGGCAGGGTATCCGGCGTCCCGTCCCTTTGGTCGCGCGATTTCCTGCCGCTCGCGACACCGGTCGGGGCCGCGGCGCGCCACTCGCGACGTGATGCGGGGGCGCGCCACTCGCGACGTGATGCGGGGGTCGCGGCGTCCCCGCCGGCCCGGGGCGCGCACAACTCCGGCAAACCTGCTCCCCCACGGCCCCGGATGCCACCGCCCCGCCGATTCCGCAGGAGTTGTGCACGCGGCGACCCCCGCCGCGACCCCCACCGCGACGCCACCGCCCCGGCATCCACCCCGCATCCCACCCACCCCCGGACGCACAACTCCGGCACACCCGCTCCCCCACGACCCCGGATGCCACCGCCCCACCGATTCCGCAGGAGTTGTGCACGCGCCGACCCCCACCGCGACGCCGCCGCCCCGGCATCCACCCCCATCCCGCCCACCCGCATCCCGCCCACTCCCAGACGCAAAACTCCGGCAAACTCGCTCCCCCACGGCCCCGGATGCCACCGCCCCACCCATCCCGCAGGAGTTGTGCACGCGGCGACCCCCGCCGCGACGCCACCGCCCCGGCATCCACCCCCATCCCGCCCACTGCCAGACGCACAACTCCGGCACACCCGCTCCCCCACGACCCCGGATGCCACCGCCCCGCCCATCCCGCAGGAGTTGTGCAGCCGTAACGCCTCGCGCACCCCGGGGCAAGGGCCGCGCCCGGCGACCCCTCGCCGCGTAGCGTCGCCCGCATGAGCGACTTCACTCCCCGCCACGCAATCGTCACCGGCTCGGACTCGGGCATCGGCGCGGCCACCGCCCTCGCCCTCGCCGAAGCCGGGATCGACGTCGCCATCACCTACAACAGCGACAAGGACGGCGCCGAAGAGGTTGCCGCCGCCGTCCGCGCCCGCGGGGCCCGCGCGGTCGTGGCGCAGTTCGACGCGACCGACTTCGACGCGGTCCCCGACGCCGTGAACGCCCTGGCCGACGAGCTCGGCGGCCTCGACGTCTTCGTCAACAACGCCGGCGGCGGGATCGGGGGCAGCTTCCTCGACCTCGACATGAAGACGTGGCGCACCGACATCGCGCTGAACCTCGACGGCGCATTCCTCGCCCTGCACACCGCGGCCCGCCGCATGGTGGCGGCCGGAAACGGCGGACGCCTCATCGCCGTCTCGAGCGTGCACGAGCACCAGCCGCGCGTCGGCTCCGCGCCGTACGTCGCGGCGAAGCACGGCCTCGGCGGGCTCATCAAGACGATGGCGCTCGAACTCGGTCAGTACGGCATCACCGCGAACGCGGTCGCCCCGGGCGAGATCGCCACGCCCATCAACGACATGGATGCCGAGGATGCCGACCGCATCCACCGCCCCGGCATCCCGCTCGGTCGCCCCGGCAAGCCGGACGAGGTCGCCGACGTCATCCGTTTCCTTGCCTCGACGTCGGGCTCGTACGTCACCGGTGCGAGCTGGGTCGTCGACGGCGGGATGTTGCAGATGGGACCGCAGGCCGGGTCTCACATGGAGTCGGACGCGTGGCGTTCGGCGGGAGAGGAATGAGCGCGATGAGCGACGAGAAGAGCTTCGAAGAGAACCGTCACGACCAGTTGACGAGCGCCCCGAAGTCGACGGAGGCGGATGCCGCTCCCCGCTTCGACGTCACGAAGCACGACGGCGTGACCCGCATCGACGTGCGCGATGACGCCGCCGTCCGCCCCGGCCCGGGGCAGGGAGACCCCGCGGCGGAAGAGGACACCCCCGTCTCGGGCGACTGAGCCTCAGACCAACAGGTAGCCGCGCCGGTCGACGCCACCGATGCGGAGTCCGGATGCCAGCGCCCCCCGCAGCTGCTCCCGCACCCGCAGCCGCCACTCGGCGGCCGCCGCCGGGTCGGTGCGTCGGAGCGCCTCGATGTCGTCGGGGAGCGCGACGATCGCACGCACCGCATCATCCGCCGGCGTCGGGGCCGGAGGCTCGGCGAGCGCCCAATCGATCATCAGCCGGTCGGACTCGTCGCCGCGGTTGACCTCGTCGGGCATCTCGCCGTACTGGTTCACGAGGTACTCGGTGGCGCTGGCTCCGAGGACGGCGAGATTGAAGTGCGCGTTGCGGCGGATGAGCGGGTCGAACGTCCACGTGATGTGGCCGATCCCCCGCTCCAGCGCCCACTCGCGCTGGTGAGCCTTGAGTCGACGGCCGATCCCGCGACCCTGGTGCCCCGGAAGGATGCCGGTGATGTGCGAGTGCATCGTGCGCTCCGCGGGCGGCCCGAAGAACGCCGCGGAGGCCCCGATCATCCGGTCGCCGTCGTAGATGCCGACGACGTAGTTACCCGAGTGCTCGAGCGCCCGCAGGATGTTCGCCGGCATCGTCGCCCGGTCACCGATCCACACGTCGTCGAACAGCTGCGCCCCGGCGAGGATCGCCTCGAGGGTGTCGAGCGGGCGGATGTCGATGCCGGTCGTGATCATGCTCCGAGTCTGGCACCCGCGGCATCCGCGCACCGCGGGAAGCGCCCGGCCGACGACGAGACGGTTCCGCTCAGCGCGGGTGCGTTCCCGCCACGTGGCGGATGGTGCGGCCGCGCTCCACGACGATCGCGATTCCCCCGACCAGCCACAGCGGCAGCTGCGTGAGGAACGCCAGGCGGAAGGCATCCAGGGAGTACGTGTCGGGGCTGCCCGCGCCCTGCACGTCCATCGCGATACCGATGAACAGGATCGCCAGCAGGGCCGCGAGGAACCCGCCGCCGTTCACGATGCCCGTGGCCGTGCTGAGGCGGTGGCTGGGGGTGAACGTCCGGGCGTGGTCGAACGCGATCATCGACGCGGGGCCGCCGGTCGAGAGCGCGAACATCAGCACGATCAGCAGCCAGACCGGCGCCGGGCCGGGCCACGCCGCGACGACGATCCACGCCACCGCCTGGAACACCACCGTCGGGAGCACCAGCCACCGCGAGCGGCGACCCGGATGCCGACTCGACAGCGCCCCGATCACCGGACCGCTGACGATGCCGAAGAGCACGAACAGGGTCATCAGCCCCGAGGCCGTGGCCGCATCCAGCCCCTCGCCCGCGGTGAGGAACGGGAAGCCCCACAGCAGCATGAACGCGGTGCCCGCGAACGGGGTGGTGAAGTGCGACCAGAAGCCGAGACGCGTGCCGGGATGCGACCACGACTCGCGGAACCCCTGCCGCAGGTCGGCGGAGGACTTCACGACCCGGATCGCACCGGTCTGCGTGTCGACCGACGTGTCGACGGGATCGTCACGCCGCTCGGGAGGGCGGTTGCGGATGATCGCGTAGGTCAGAACCGCGAAGAGCACGGCGAGACCCGCGACGCTGCCGAACGCGACGCTCCAGCTCGTGGCGTGCAGGAGGGCGGCGAGCGGCACGACGGCGACGATCTGGCCGAGCTGGCCGATGATCCCGGTCAGCTGCACGAGCACGGGCGCCCGCTGCGCGGGGAACCACGTCGCGATCACGCGCAGCACGCTCGGGAAGATCATGGCGTCGCCCGCACCGATGAGCACTCGGGCCAGGATGCCGATCCCCACCGCATCCGCGAACGCCATGACCAACTGGCCTGCGGCCATCAGCACCATGCCGAGGGCGATCATCGGGCGCGCGCCGTAGCGGTCGAGGAGCAGCCCCACCGGGATCTGCATCGCTCCGTAGACGGCGAGCTGGATGACGGCGAACATCGACAGCGCCGAGGCATCGGCGTGGAAGCGCACGGCGGCCTCGACGCCGACGGCCGACAGCGATGTGCGGTTCACGATCGACACGACGTAGGCGAGCACCCCGACCGCCCACAGCGTCCAGGTGCGCCACCCGGGGCGTTCGAGGGTGCTGATCACGGAGGTTCCTGGGGGATCGAGGGGAACGGATGCCACGAGGGATGGCATCCCGTCCAGGCTACCGGCGGGCTCCGACACGGGACCCGGATGCCGCGGGGAGCACGGAGAATCGCGCGTGTCGGAGCAAGCGAGTAGGTTCGCACCGACACACCGGAGGATTCGCATGCAGATCCAGACCACCACCGCCGGCAGCCTTCCCCGCACCGACGCCCTCATGGCAGCCAACGCCTCACGTCCCTTCGCCGACGACGGCTTCACGTTCGTCCCCGGCGACGCCGCCTTCGACGCGCTCGTCGATGACGCGGTCGCCGACGTCGTCCGCCGCCAGCGCGAGGCCGGCATCACGCTGCCCGGCGACGGCGAGTTCGGCAAGGCGATGTCGAATGCCGTCGACTACGGCGCCTGGTGGTCGTACTCGTTCCAGCGCGTGAGCGGACTGTCGCTCACCGACGTGAACGCGTTCAATGAGCCACCGGTGCGGTCCGAGCCGGGCCGCGTGCGATTGACCTCGTTCCTCGATCGCCGCGACCGCGGGCTGTTCTCCGAGGCGTACCTCGACCCCGACAGCGGCATCGCCACCGGCAAGGTCGCGACGGCGTTCCCGACCACGACCGGGCCGATCGCCTACCGCGGGGCGGAGGCCGTCGCCGCCGACGTGCGGCATCTCACCGCCGCGCTCGACGCGGGCGAGACCGGCTTCCTCACCTCGATCGCCCCCGGCAGTGCCGCCCGGGTGCGGAACGAGTACTACGCCTCCGACGACGAGCACCTGTTCGCGTGGGCCGACGCGCTCCGCGAGGAGTACCGCGCGATCGTCGACTCCGGGCTCATCCTGCAGCTCGACGATCCGTCTCTGGCCGAGAGCTGGGACCAGATCAACCCGGCCCCCTCGGTCGCCGACTACGTCGCGTTCACCCGCACGCGGGTCGAGGCGCTCAACCATGCTCTCGCGGGGATCCCCCGAGAGCGCGTGCGCCTCCACCTGTGCTGGGGCTCGTGGCATGGCCCCCACGTCACCGACATCGAGCTGCGCGACATCCTCCCTGTGGTTCTCGAGGCGAACGTGGGCCAGATCTCGTTCGAGGCCGCCAACGTCCGGCACGAGCACGAGTGGGGCGTGTGGGCGGATGCCGCCGTCCCCGACGACCTGATCCTGGTGCCGGGCGTGGTCAGCCACGCGACGAACGTCGTCGAGCACCCCGACCTCGTAGCCCAGCGCATCGAGCGGTTCGCCGGGATCGTCGGCGCCGACCGCGTGATCGCCTCGACCGACTGCGGCCTCGGCGGACGCGTGCACCCGCAGATCGCCTGGGCCAAGCTCGAGGCGCTCGGCGAGGGAGCACGCCGCGCCCGCGTCTGACGCGGGGTGCCCGGCCTGCGGCCCGCCGGGCGGCGGTGTTCGTCGACGTCACCGGGGCACGGCAGAATGGTGCGATGGTCTCCGCGAGTCCCCACCTGCAGCCCGATCACGCCTGCCTCATCGTCCACGGCAGCGACACCCCCGGCATCATCGCCGCGGTCTCGGCTCTCATCGCCCGTCAGGGCGGCAACATCGTCGCGTTCGACCAGTACTCCGACGGCACGCGCGGCGGGGCCTACTTCCAGCGCGTCGTGTTCCACCGCCCCGACCTCGCGGCATCCCTCCCCGAGATTCAGGCCGATCTGCATCGCACTCTCCGCGACGGCTTCGAACTCGAGTGGAAGCTGACCGACCTGGCTACTCCCAAGCGCATGGCGATCCTGGCCTCCAAGCAGGACCACTGCCTGCTCGACCTGCTGTGGCGTCATCGCCGCGGCGACCTGCCGGTGAGCATCCCGATGGTCGTGTCCAACCACACCACTTCGGCCGAGGACGTCCGCTCCTTCGGCGTCCCGTTCTTCCACGTCCCGTCCACGCCCGGCCCCGACAAGTCGGCATCCGAGGCCCGCATCCTCGAGCTGCTGGTCGGCAACGTGGACTTCATCGTGCTGGCGCGGTACATGCAGATCCTCTCCCCCGACTTCCTCGACAAGATCGGGGTGCCGGTGATCAACATCCACCACTCGTTCCTGCCGGCCTTCATCGGCGCCGAGCCGTACAAGAAGGCGAAGGAGCGCGGCGTGAAGCTCATCGGCGCGACCTCGCACTACGTCACGAGCGACCTCGACGAGGGTCCGATCATCGAGCAGGACACGATCCGCGTCACGCACGCCGATTCGGCCGCCGAGCTCGCGCGCCGCGGCGCCGACGTCGAGCGCCAGGTACTCTCGCGCGCGGTGCTCTGGCACGCCGAGGACCGCATCATCCGCCACGGCAACCACACGATCGTCTTCACGTCGTAGCGCGCGATCCGGTCGCGGTAGCGCGGCATCCGGTCGCGGTAGCGTGCCCCCGGTCGCGGAAGCGCGGCATTCGGTCGCGGCCGTGCGCCCCCGGACCACCGAGACTGCACCTGCCTGACAAACCCACTGCAGCCTGCAGTGGAGATGTCAGTCGGATGCAGTCTCGGCGAAACGGCGGGTGGCGCTCGCGGCGGCGATGAGGCATCGACCGCAGCAGGGCAGCGGATGCCGCGACCCCCAAAGAGTCATTTGACGGTCGGCGCCCACGCGGGCACGATGGCGGGATGTCACGACTGGACGACCTGAGGGCGACCGCGCACCCGCTGCGCTTGCGCTTGCTGTCGCTGCTGACCGGCGCCGCGCTGAGCGCGGCCGAAGCGGGCCGCGAGCTCGGCGTCTCGCAAGCCGCGGCGAGCTATCACCTGCGCGTGCTGGAGCGCGCCGGGCTCATCCGCGTGGTCGAGGTGGTCCGCCTGCGCGGCGGGGATGCCAAGCGCTACCGTCACGAGTCGTCGGCGCGGCCGTTCGACGCCACCGCCCCCGTCCCGCCCGCCGCCCCCGCGGAGGAGGAGGCCTACGTCGCCGCGCTCGTCGAAGAACTGCGCCGTCGCGCGCTCGAGCGCACCGAGGGTCCCGCGGTGACGACCGACGCCGAGCTGTGGGTGGACCCCGAGGTGTGGCGCCGGGTCGTCCGTCACGTCGGTGAGGCCTCGGCGCTGCTGCATGCGGCCGCGCGGCCGCCGCGCACGCCGGGCACCCGCCCGGTCTCGATGACCGCCGCGCTGTTCCCGCTTCGGCGGAATCGATGAGCGGCTCTCCCCCGGCCGACGCGCGTGCCACGCGACCACACGGGCCCGGGCCCCTGGCATCCACCCCCTTCCGCTGGCTCCTCGCGGCGCGCACGACCGCGATCGTGGGCAACGCCGTGGCCCCGATCGCCCTCGCGTTCGCGGTGCTGGACCTGCCCGGGTCCGCCGCCGACCTGGGGCTGGTCGTCGCCGCACGCTCGATCGCCAACGTCGCGGTGCTGCTTTTCGGCGGCGTCATCGCCGACCGTCTCCCCCGCAACGTCCTGCTCGTCGGGACGTCGCTGGCCGCGGCCGCCACCCAAGGCACGATCGCCGCACTCGTCCTCACCGGAACCGCCGGCATCCCCGCCCTCGTCGTGCTCGGGGTGGTCAACGGTGCGGTGGCCGCGGTGAGCCTCCCGGCGGCGGCGGCTCTCGTGCCCGACACGGTACCCGCGGCGCAGCTGCGCCCCGCGAACGCGCTGCTGCGGCTCGGCCTGAACGCCGGCAGCATCGTGGGCGCATCCGCGGGAGCGGGCGTCATCGCCCTCATCGGACCGGGGTGGGGGCTCGCGATCGACGCCGCGGCCTTCGCCGTCGCCGCCCTGCTGTACGCGCGCCTGCGGCTGCCCGCGGTCCCGGCGGCGGCGGAGCGGACCTCCGTGCTGTCCGACCTGCGCGAAGGCTGGCGCGAGTTCTCGCGTCGACGGTGGATCTGGATCGTCGTGCTGCAGTTCGCCGTCCTCAACGCGGCGTTCACGGGCGCGACGGTGGTGCTCGGTCCGCTCGTGGCCGACGAGTCGCTCGGGCGCGGCGCGTGGGGCCTCGTCGTCGCGGCGCAGACCGCCGGGTTCGCCCTCGGGGCCGTGATCGCCTTGCGCTGGCGACCCCGACGCGCTCTCGGCATCGGCGTGGCGGGCATGGCGGTCGCCGCGCTGCCCGTCGCCGCCCTGGCCGCGGCCCCCGCGCTCGCGGTGCTCGTGGGGGCGTTCGCCCTCGGCGGGCTGGCGATGGAGGTGTTCGCGATCGCGTGGGACCAATCGCTGCAGTCCCACGTGCCCCGCGAGGCACTGTCGCGCGTCTACTCCTACGACATGGTGGGGTCCTTCATCGCGGTGCCGCTCGGTGAGATCGCGGTCGGCCCCCTCGCTCACGCCGCCGGCACGACCCCCGTGCTGCTGGGCTGCGCGGCAGTCATCCTGGTGGCCACCGCGTGCGCCGCCGCGTCGCGAAGCGTGTGGGGCATCCGGGCGGTGTAACGCCCGACGCCCCGCACGGCAACGCCCCCGTCCAAATCCCTCGCAGGTCTAGCGTGGAGCGCATGTCTCAGCAGAGCGACCACACCGCGGTGGACGACAGCAGCACCGACCGCCGCTTCTTCGGGCAGCCGTGGGCCCTCGCCCACATCTTCGGCGTGGAGATGTGGGAGCGCTTCAGCTTCTACGGCATGCAGGCGATCCTGCTCATCTACATGTACCACTCGGTCGCCGAGGGCGGCCTCGGCCTCGACCAGACCGTCGCGACCGGGATCGTCGGCGCCTACGGCGGGTCGGTGTACCTCGCCACGATCCTCGGGGCATGGGTGGCCGACCGCCTGCTCGGCTCCGAACGCGTGCTGTTCTTCAGCGCGATCGTGATCATGGCCGGGCACATCGCGCTTGCGATCCTGCCGGGCATGTGGGGCCTCGGTGTGGGCCTCGTCCTCGTCGCGATCGGATCGGGCGGCCTCAAGGCCAACGCCACCTCGGTCGTCGGGACCCTCTACGCACCGGATGACGCGCGCCGCGACGCCGGGTTCTCGCTGTTCTACCTCGGCATCAATCTCGGCGCGTTCATCGGCCCGATCGTGACCGGCGCGCTGCAGTCCTCGGTCGGGTTCCACTGGGGCTTCGGCGCCGCCGCCGTCGGCATGGCGGCGGGCCTGGTGCAGTACTCGTTCGGTCGGCGGGCGCTGCCGGCCGCGTCACGTGCGGTGCCCAACCCGCTGCCCGCCTCGCGCCGCGGGCTCGTGATCGGCGCCGCGGCCGCCGTGATCGTCGTGGTCGCCGTGCTCGTACTGCTGGGCGTCATCCGCGCCGACAACCTCGCCGGCATCGTCATCCTCGTGGTCGGCGCCGCCTCGATCGCGTACTTCGCGGTCATCGTCTCGTCGCCGGCCATCACCACCACCGAACGCTCCCGCGTGATCGGATTCATCCCGCTGTTCGTGGTCAACGTCGGCTTCTGGTCGCTCTACCAGCAGCAGTTCACAGTGCTGACGATCTACTCGGACGAACGTCTCAACCGCGACATCTTCGGTTGGGAGATGCCTATCTCGTGGGTCAACTCGATCAACCCGATCTTCGTCATCATCCTCTCGGGGGTGTTCGCCGCGATCTGGACGCGACTCGGCTCCCGCCAGCCCAGCGCGCCAGTGAAGTTCGGTGTCGGCGCGATCGTGATGGGGGCCGCGTTCCTGCTGTTCCTGCCGTTCGCCAACGGGCCCGCGAACGCGACGCCGCTCATCGCGATCGTCGGCATCCTGCTCGTCTTCACGATCGCCGAGCTGTTCATCTCGCCGCCCGGCCTGTCGGTGTCGACCAAGCTCGCGCCCGCGCGATTCCACACGCAGATGGTCGCCCTGTACTTCCTGTCGGTGGCGCTCGGCACCTCGATCGCCGGATGGCTCGCCGGCTTCTACGACCCACGCAACGAGGTGCCGTACTTCACGATCCTCGGCGCGATCGCCGTGGTGCTCGGCATCGCCCTCGTCCTGGCGGCCAAGCCCGTGCTCGCCCTGATGAGGGGCGTGCGCTGAGTCCGCGTCGCCGCGCGGGTGGGGGCGGGCGGGGCGGGCGGCGGGGCGGGTCGGCGAGGGTCGGCGGGCGGGTGGCGGGGCACCGGGGCGGGGTCGGCGTCGGCAGGCCGGGGCGGCGGGTCGGGGCGGCGGGTCGGTGGGGCGGCGCCGCTCGCTAGCTGACCCGCGAGACTGCATCCGGCTGACAAACCCACTGCACACTGCAGTGGAGACATCAGTCAGCTGCAGTCTCGGCGAAACGCGGGCGCCCGCGGCCCCGCCCCGCCCCGCCGCGCCCCCGCCCCACCGCGCTGCACGCCCACCTGTCGCGCTGAGGCGCCCCGGCCGCCCCGCCGCCGCGCTGCACGCCCACCCGTCGCGCTGAACCGCCCGGCGCACCGCGAGACTGCATCCAGCTGACAAATCCACTGCACGCTGCAGTGGAGTTGTCAGTCAGGTGCAGTCTCGGCGAAACGCGGGCCGGCGAAACCGAGGCCGGTCAACCGGGGGGCGGGACGCACACCGGCTTGCGCGAGGCTCAGGATGCCGCGTCCCACAGCGGTGTCAGCGCCATCAGGCGAGCGTCGCGCCACCGCACGCGCTCGTCCCAGTCCTCGAGGGGCAGCGCCGCGCGGCGTTCGGCCTCGACCCGGGCGACCAGGTCGGGCGTCCACGGGTCGCGCTGCCCGCGCTCGGCGCCCATGCGTGCGTACGACGCGCCCATGCGTTCGGCGTGCGCCGCGATGCCGCCGCGCACGTTGAGGTCGCTCGTCTCGAAGGGGCCGATGATGCTCCACCGGCGGCCCAGGCCGCTGCGGACGACCTCATCGACGTCCGCGGCGTCGACGATCCCGTCGCGCACCAAGCAGTAGGCCTCGCGCAGGAGCGCGCCCTGCAGTCGGTTGAAGACGAAGCCCTCGATCTCGCGCCGCAGCAGCACCGGGCGCAACCCGGCCGACCGGTACACGTCGGCGGCGCGATCGACGACTCCGGATGCCGTCACGGGCGAGGGGACGACCTCGATCACCGGCAGCAGATACGGCGGGTTCCCCGGATGCCCCACGACCACGCGCGCAGCGATCTCCGGGGCGAGTCCGTCCGCCAGGATGGACGGGGCGATCGCCGACGTCGAGCTCGCGAGGATCGCATCGGCGGGGGTCACCGCCGCGAACCGCGACAGCACATCGCGCTTGAGGTCGGCGCGTTCGGGGGCGCACTCCTGCACGAGCTCCGCATCGCGCGCGGCCGCCGCGGCATCCGTGTGCCATCCGATCCGCGCCGCCACCACCGGAGGTTCCTCGTCGAGCAACCCCGCGTCGGCGAGGAGCCGCAACCGGGCCCGCACGTCGGCGCGACCCCGCTCGAGTGCGGCCTCGTCGATGTCGAAGACCGCGGCCGGGCGCCCCGCGCGGGCGAAGAGCACCGCGAAGGCGACGCCGATCGCCCCCGACCCGACGATCGCGACGGGTCGGGCGCTCACTCGCCCCACCAGTCGTGGTCAACGGCGTGGCCGCGGCGCAGGATCTCGAGCACGGCCGCGCGGGTCAGCTCCCGCGGGTTGTTCGCCGTCAGTCGCGTGGCGAGCATCGCCTGGTCGGCAACGGCCTCGAAGTGCTCCGGCGAGAGGCCGAGGGTCGCGAGGTCGGTCGGAGCCCCCACCGCCCGCAGCAGTCGTTCGACTGCTCGGATGCCCTCCCGCGCCCGTTCCTCGTCGCTCGCGGAGGAATCTTCCGCCCCGAGGAGCTGGGCGATCTCGGCGAACTCCGCGACACGGCTCGGCAGGTTGTACCGCATGACCCAGGGCAGAAGGGCAGCGACGCCGAACCCGTGCGGCGTGTGCGTCAGGTTGCCGATCGGCGACTGGATGGCGTGCGCACCCGCGGTGCCCGCGGTGTTGATCGCCATCCCCGCGCAGTACGAGGCGAACATCGTGTCGGTGCGGGCGGCCAGGTCAGAAGGATCGGACGCGACCGCGGGCAGCGAGCGGCCGAGCAACGACAGCCCCTGACGCGCGTACACGTCGGTGAGCAGATTCTTCCCCGCATAGAGCTTGGTCGCGAGTTCCTCCGACGTCGGGTTCTTCGCGCGCCCCGTGAAGGCCTCGACCAGGTGCGACAGCGCGTCCGCGCCCGTCGCGGCGGTGAGCCCGGGCGGACACGTCAGCGTCAGCTGCGGATCGATGACGGCGACCGCCGCCTCGAGGTGCGGACTCGCGACTCCGACCTTCATGCCCCGCTCGCCATCGAAGACGACCGAGATGCACGTGACCTCGGCGCCCGTTCCGCCGGTCGTGGGGACGGTCACCACCGGTACTCCCGGTCCGGGCACGAGGAACTCGCCGTAGTAGTCGCGCACGTCGCCGCCGTTGGCGAGCACGACCGCCGACACCTTCGCGAGGTCGAGGCATGACCCCCCACCGACACCGACGATCACGTCGATGGGCAGCTCGCGATAGCGCTCGGCGACCGCCATGACGTTCTCACGGGGCAGCTCGGGCTCCGTGCGGTCGAACACTTCGACCTCGACGCCCGCGGCGCGGAGCCCGTCGGCGATCTCGCCGAACTCGGCGCTGGAAGACATCCGCTCGTCGGTGACGAGCAGGGCGTGGTGCCCGATCTCGGAGACGATCCGCGGCAGTTGGCGGCGCTGCCCCGGGCCGAACAGGACCGAGCGCGGCTGACGCAGCAGCCCCAGCGCCAGGTCGTTCTCGGTCCGGGCGGCGGCGGGCAGGACGGTGGTGTCGCTCACGAGAGGGCTCCTTCTTCGTCGACGGTGACGGCCAGGTACTTCGGCTCGAGGAATTCGTAGATACCGTCCTGGCCGCCTTCGCGACCCAGGCCGGAGGCCTTCACGCCGCCGAAAGCGGCGGCGGGATCGGCCATGATTCCGCGGTTGATGCCCACCATGCCGAAGTCGAGCCGCTCGGCGACGGCGAACGCGCGGGACAGATCACGCGTGAACACGTACGCGGCCAGACCGTACCGGGTGTCGTTGGCGAAGCGGATGGCATCTGCCGTGCTCTCTGCGCGGTAGATCGCCGCGATCGGGGCGAACAGCTCACGGTGGCAGACGTCGCTGTCGCGATCGTGCACCTCGAAGACAGTGGGTTCGAAGAAGTACCCGTCGCCGTCGATGGCGCGTCCCCCCGCGAGCAACGTCGCGTCGATACGCTCGAACTCGGCGACGAGTTCGGCCACGCCGTCGCGCTGCCGGGCCGAGATGATCGGGCCGACGTCGGTTCCAGCCTCGAAGCCACTCCCGACGCGCAGCGCTCTGGCGAGGGCGACGAAGCGCTCGATGAACGCGTCGGCGACCTTTTCGTGCACGATGATGCGGTTCGCGGCGACGCACGCCTGACCAGCGTTGCGGAACTTCGCGACGATCGCCTGCGCCGCGGCGGCCTCGACGTCGGCGTCGGCGAGCACCACGAAAGGTCCGTCCCCGCCGAGCTCCATCGAGGCGTTGACGATCCCTGGAGCGGCCTGGCGCAGGAGCGTCGCCCCGACCTCGGTCGACCCCGTGAAGCTCACCTTGCGCAGCCGCGGGTCGGCCATGACTTCGGCCGAGATCGCGGACGACGACGTCGTGTGCACGAGGTTGACGACGCCCGGCGGGAAGCCTGCGTCGGTGAGGACCGACACGAACAGAGCGCACGTCAGCGGCGTCTCGCGGGCCGTCTTGACGACAGTCGTGCAGCCTGCCGCCAGCGCGGCGCCGGCCTTCCGGGCGATCATGAGCAGGGGGAAGTTCCACGGCGTGATCAGCAGCGTCGGCCCGACGGGCTGGTGCGTCGTGACGATGCGGTACCCCCCGCGGGAGCCGTGCGCGAACGAGCCGTGCAGGTGGGCGATCTGCTCGGTGTACCAGAGGAAGAAGTCGGCGCTGAGCTGGAACTCCGCCCGCGACTCCGCGAGGGGCTTGCCGCTCTCCAGCGTCATGATCTCGGCGATGGCCTCGCCCCGCTCGAGCAGCAGCCGGTGCGCGCGGGCGAACAGGTCAGCGCGCTCGCGCGGGGGCACCGCGCCCCACGAGGGCTGGGCGGCGGCCGCGGCATCCAGCGCCGCCCTGCCATCGGCGGCAGTGCCGTCGGCGACGCGGGCGATCTCCGCTCCGGATGCCGGGTCGTAGACCGCGAAGTCGCCGTCACCGGCGCGCCACTCGCCGTCGATGAACAGATCCAACGGCACGGAGTGGCCGCGCAACGTCGCCGTTCGCGACGGCGGAGCGAGAGTGGTCATCGTTGATCCTTTCGGGAATCGTCATCTCGTATTACGGTAATAGCGACACCCGCCGGAGACCGGCGAGTGTCTCGATGTGAGACATCTCCCGAAAGGCCGCCGCCCATGCCCGTCATCGAACGGCACGCCGCCCCGCTGCGTCAGCAGGTCCTGCTGCTCTTGCGCGAGGAGATCCTCGAGGGTCGCCGCGCGCCCGGCGAGCGCCTTCGTGAGAACGATCTGTGCACCGCGTACGGGGTCTCCCGTACCGTCATCCGCGAGGCGCTCCGTCAGCTCGAGAGCGAGAGCCTGATCTCGGTGCTCCCCGGGCGCGGGCCGATCGTGGCCGTGCTGACCAAGCGCGAGATCGAGTCGCTGTACGAAGTACGGGCGGCCCTGGAGGGTCTCGCCGCGGCCCTGTTCGCGCGACGCGCGAGCCCCGCCGACTGCGCCCGACTGATCGACCATCACGCCGCCATGACCGCGGAATATCTGCACGGGACGCTCGCCAGCCGCGAAGCGAGCAAGTCGGAGTTCTACCGGATCCTGCTCACCGGAGCCGACAACGAGGTGCTCTCGGACGAGCTGTCGGGCGTCCACACCCGGATCGGCCTCTTCCGCCGCTACGCCTTCCTCGACGACGACCGCGTCGCGCAGTCGTTCGAGGAGCTGACGGCGATCGTGCGCGCCGCCGCGGTCGACCGCGACCCGGTCGCCGCCCGTGCCACCAGCGAGCACCACATCGAGCTCGCCGGACGCCTCGCGGTGCTCGAGTACGAGCGGCGCGTCACCTCCGACGGCAACCTCGTGCACCTCGACGAGGTCGCGGTATGAGCACCGGACGCCCCATTCCGCCGAACCCGCCGGTGGGGTACTCTCAGCGCACCCGACAGCCCGCCCCTCGCATCCGGATCGTGTGATCCGCATCGACGGGCGAGCGCGCCCGTCCTCGACGAAGGAGTCGAAGATGACCACCACCTCCGCGCGGCTCATCGAGCAGGCGAAGAACGAGATCCTCACCGCCTCGTCCGCCTCCGCCGCCCTGCGCCCCGACCTCGTGACCTCGTGGCAACGCTCGAAGGACGCCCTCGGCTCACCCGACCGCATCCGCGACGTGCCCCAGGTCGGCGTGGACCTGCTCGACAGCCACTTGCTCGAGATGTTCCAGGCTCCGCTCGCCCGCGTCTCGGACGAACTCGACGGCACTGGTCTGGGCCTCTTGCTCGCCGATTCCGAGGGACGCATCCTGCAGCGATGGACGCACGATCGTGCCGCCGCCGACCACCTCGACCGCCTCGGCACTGTGCGCGGAGCCGTGCTCTCAGAAGAGACCGTCGGCACGAACGGCGTCGGCACGGTCGCCGCGACCGGGCGCAGCGTGCAGATCACCGGCAACGAGCACTTCGCCGAGTTCTACCGCTCGGCGGTGTGCACGGGGAGTCCGGTGCGCCACCCGTTGACGGGCCGACTGCTGGCCGTGGTCACCCTCTCGACGCACATCACCGAACGTCCCGAACTCCTCCGACCGTTGACGCATTCGATCGCCGCGCAGCTCGGACAGCACGTGATGGATGCCGAGCGCCCGGCGGCCCGCAGCATGCTCGCCGCCTTCCTCGCCGCCTCCCGCGTCCAGCAGGGACCGGTCGTGGCGCTCGGCCCCGACGGCCTGCTGATGCAGAACCAGCGCGCCTCGCGGCTGTCGACCGCGGACATGGCCCTGGTCCAGCGCCTGTGCGCCGAGGAGTCACGGGGCGGTCGTGTCAACGTCGAGCTGTCGTCCGGGTACGCCGATGTTCAGGTCACTCGATTGCAGGACGGCGCGGGAAGCGTCGCCGTCGTCACCGTCGGGGAGCGCCCGGTCACGCACGGCGGATTCGGGCCGCTCCGCCCCGCCCTCGCCGGGCGGTCGAGCGAGTGGCTCGCCGTGGCTCAGACCGTCGCGCGGCACCGCGAGGCGCGCACGCCACTGCTCATCGCGGGCGAACCGGGGACGGGCAAGACATCACTGGCCCTCGGGCTTCCGCACCGCCCCGGCGTCGCCCGCGCCGCGACGGTCGTCGACGCCGCCGAGCGTCACGTGCTGGGCTCGCGCCGCTGGCTGCAGCGGTTGTCCGAGCGGCTCGGCGCCGGCGCCCCCGTGGTGGTCAAAGGCATCCAGACGCTCGATGCGGGTTCCCTGTCGGGCATGGTGTCGCTCGTCGACTCGGCACCCTCGCGTGGTGCCGTCCTCCTCACCCTGTCGGCCGCCGACCGCGCCGAGGCGGGATCGTTCGCGACCCGGGTCGGCTACCCGACGACGTGGGTGCCGGCCCTGCGCGAGCGTTCCGGTGACGTCGGCCCGCTCTGGCGGGTGCTGGCCGACCATGCCGCAGCCTCCGCGCACCTGGAGCCCACCCGCGACGCGCTCGCCGCCCTTGAAGCGCACGCCTGGCCCGGCAACATCGTGGAGCTGCGCAACGTCATCGAGCAGCTCGCGCTGAGCGGCCGCCGCGGTGCGATCGACGCGTCCGACCTACCCATGTCGGTCCGGGGTGCGCGATCGATGACGATGATCGAGCGCGCCGAGCTCGAGGCCATCCGGCGCGCCCTGCAGGAGGCCGGTGGCAACCGCTCCCGTGCCGCCGAGATCCTCGGCCTCTCCCGCGCGACGGTCTACCGCAAGATGAAGACCTACCGGCTGACGGCCTGACCGGCGGGCCCTGCCCATGTTCGCCCGGTGTCCCCGGGCGACGTCGATGATCGAGCGCGCCGAGCTCGAGGCCCTGCAGCGTGCGCTGCAAAGCCAACGGCAACCGTTCCCGCGCCATCGAGATCCTCGACCGATCTCGCGCCACCGTGCACCGCGAGACGGCGGAACCGCCCTCGCCGCACGCCCCGACCGCACGCCTCACCGCCCGCCGCACACGGAAGGGCGGAGGCACCCGACGTACCTCCGCCCTCGTCCCGCACCGACCTCCGTCAGGACTCCCGCGCCATCCGCCGCACGGCCCTGCGCCGCACGAGCACCGGCACGAACTCGCGGATGACCACGACCAGCACGAGCACGATCGCCTGCGTCAGCAGCTGCAGCGCGTCGGGCCAGCCGACCGACCGGAGCAGCTGACCGAGCTGCGTGAGGAACAGTGCAGCGACGGCGGTGGCGGCGATCGACGCGATGCCGCCGGTGAGCGCCGTCCCGCCGAGCACCACCGCGGCGACCGTCGGCAGCAGGTACTGGTCGCCGAGGAACAGCGCCGGGGTCTTGGTGTACCCGGCGAGCAGCACGCCGGCGGCGCCGTAGCAGAGACCCGCAAAGCCGTACGCCGCGATCTGGTAGGCCCGCACCCGCACGCCGACGACGGCCGCGGCGGGCTCGCTGACCCCGACCGCCGTGAGACGCCGGCCGATGATCGAGCGCTGCGTGACCACCGCCGCGACGGCGATCACGACGACCGCGATCAACGCGGTGTTCGGGATGCCCAGCGTGCGGGCCAGCGCGAAGCGATTCAGCTCGTCGGCCGCGCCCGAGGGCGTGCCGTTCGCGATCGAGAAGACCGTGCCCAGCAGCACGGCGTTCATGCCGAGGGTCGCGACGAGCGGCATGATCCGCAGGCCCGCCACGATCGCGCCGTTGAGCAGCCCGAAGACGCCCGGCAGCACCACCGCCGCCACGACCGCCGGCCACACGCCCCAGCCGTACTGCTGCGGCAGGGCCGTGGCGAGCACCGCGGCCAGCGCGATCATGCCCGACACCGACAGGTCGAGACCGCGCTGCTGCACGATGAGCGTCTGTCCGGCTGCGGCGATGGCGAGCACGGACGCGAACGGAAGCATCGACAGCAGGGGCGCGGCATCCAGGCTTCCGGGCGCGATGACGGGGCTCACGAGGAACAGCGCGACGGTCGCCACGGTGATCGGCACCCAACTGCCCGCGAGCGCCCGGCGCCAGACCGCCTCGGCCGAGCGACCGGTCGGCGGGACGGGGAGCGACGTGGTCGTGGTCTCCGGCGCGGAGCGTGGAGCGTCGATCCGGGTCATGAGGCACCTCCGGGAGAAGCGATGGCGGCGCCCCGCGGGCGACGTCGACGGCGACCGCCGCCACGCAGCGCGGCGTAGAGCCCCGCGGCGGCGAGCGTGACGAGACCGGGCAGCCAGTACGACCAGGCCTGCGACAGCCCGAGGAACGGCGAGACGTTGAGGATCTGCTGCACGAGGAACGCCGCGGCGATGACGGCGATGAACGACCCCCGTCCGCCGAAGATGCTCGTGCCGGCCAGGACCACGACGGTGACGGATGCCAGCGTGTACGACAACGACGGCCGCCCGTCGCCGATCCCGATCTGGGCCATGAGGATCACGGCCGCCGGGAGCACCAGCAGCGAGCACAGCACGTACGAGAGGAACCGCACCCATCCGACACGGATGCCGAGGCGGGCGGCGGCCGCGTCGTGCGACCCCACGGCCCGCAGCTGCACTCCCCAGCGCGTGCGGCGCAGGGCGATCTCGAGCAGGACGAGCACCACGATGCCCGCGATCGTCGCGATCGGCACCAGGCCGACGCGGGACTGGATCATGTCGGAGACCCCGGCGAAGATGACCCCTCCGGGCGTGGACCGCAGCAGCAGATACAGGCCCTGCAGCGCCATGAACATCGCGAGCGTCGCGACGACCGGACTGATCGCGAACCGGGTGACGAGCAGCCCGTTGATGACACCGACCCCGATGGCGCCGGCCACCATGAGGGCGAGGCCGACGTAGAGGTTGCCGCCGTCGATGATCCAGAACGACGAGAGCACGACGAGGAACCCCATGAGCGGCCCGACCGACAGGTCGAACCCCGACCCGAGCACCACGACCTGCTGCGCTGCTCCGACGAACAGCAGCGGCGCGATCATGAAGAGCAGGTTGTTGAGGTTGAACGGCGAGAAGTAGGCGCCGTTCGTGGTCGCGACCGCGATGGCGAGCGCCACGAAGGCCGCGGCGAGGGCGACGGCGGGAGCGTGGTCGCCGCGCAGCCACGCGCGGAGGCGGTGCCGACGGCCGTCGGTCTCCTCGCGGGCGCGCACGGTCGTGGACGTCAGAGCGGCGCGGGCGATCGCGGTCTCGGTGACCTCGTCCCCGGAGAGCTCCTGCACGACCTCGCCGCGCGAGAGGATCAGCACGCGGTCGCACAGTCCCTCCAGCTCGACACCGTCGGAGGACAGCACGACCACCGCGGCGCCCTCGTCGGCGGCCTCGCGGAGGATCCGGTAGATGTCGACGCGGGCCCCGGCATCGACGCCCTGGGTCGGCTCCTCGGCGAGGAGGACGCGGGGCCGGGCAAGGAGTGTCCGCGCCAGAACGACCTTCTGCTGGTTGCCGCCCGACAGGGACGAGACCGCGGTGCGGGGGCTCGGAGTCTTGATGGACAGGCGTCCGATCATCTCCTTCGCCCGCGCCACCATCCGCCGGTCGCTGACGAAGCCCGCGGCGGATGCTTCCGGCAGGGTGCCGGCCGACACGTTCTCTGCGACCGACAGCGGAAGGAACACGCCCTCGCGATGCCGGTCGGCGGGGACGTAGACGACCCCCGCGGCCGCCGCCCCCGCGGCCCCGCCACTCACGCGACGGCCGTCGACACTCACCTCACCAGAGGAGGTCTCCAGCCCCGCGAGCGCGCGGATCAGCGCCGCCTGGCCGTTCCCCTGGACACCGGCGAGACCGACGATCTCGCCGGAGCGGACGGTGAGCGAGACGTCGTGGAAGTGATCGCCGCTCAGCGCGCGGACCGCGAGCCGATCGGCATCCCGGATGGTGCCGGCGCTGCTGCCCTTCTCTGGGAAGACGGCCTCGAGCTTGCGGCCGATGGCCCGTTCGATGATCTGCGCCTCGTCCACGTCGGCCGCGGGGAAGGTGCCGCGCACCTTGCCGTCGCGGAGCACCGTGATGCGGTCGGAGATCTGCTTGACCTCGGGGATGCGGTGCGAGATGTAGACCACCGCGGCGCCACCGGCGACGACCTCGCGCACCCGCGCGAACAGCTTCTGCACCTCTTCGAGGCTGAGGTGCTCGGTGGGCTCGTCGAGGATGAGCACGCGCGGCTCGAGGGCGAGCGCCTTCGCGATCTCGACGACGAACCGCTGCTCGACAGACAGGTCGGCGACGCGGGATCGGGGGTCGATGCCCATGTCCCACGGGGCGAGCTGCTCGGCCGCCCATCCCACGGCACGGCCGAGGCCCCCGACGCGACGGAACCCGACGCCGACTGCCATGTTCTCGGCAACCGTGAGGTCGGGCAGCAGCGCCGGGTCCTGGCGGACGATGCCGAGGCCCAAGCGCCGCGCCTCTTCTGGATCAGCGGAGGCGAGTTCGGTGCCGGCGATCGACACCGTGCCCTCGTCCGCGGCGAGCGCCCCGGACGCCACGGCCATGAGCGTGGACTTCCCCGCGCCGTTCTCGCCGACCAGGGCGTGGATTTCCCCGGCGCGCACGTCCAGGTGCACGTCGGTGAGGGCGCGGACGCCCGGGAAGGTCTTGGTGATGCCGTCCAGTCTCAGCAGGGAGGAGACCTCCGCGGTCGTCCCCGGCGGCGCCGGGGACGTTCCGATGTCGATGTCGGTCATGGCGAATCCGTTCTGTCGGGTGTGCATCACTGGGCGAGGTAGCCGCCGTCGATGACGAGCTCGGAGCCGGTGACGAAGCTGGCCTCGTCGCTGGCGAGGAACACGACGCCCGCGGCGATCTCGTGGGGGTGACCGGCGCGCCCCATCGGGGTCTGCGAGACGACGTACGCGTTGACTTCGGCGGCCTGTGCGTCGGTCAGCGGGGTCTCGATGAACCCCGGGTGCAGGGAGTTCACGCGCACGTTCTGCGTGGCGTACGTGATGGCGGCGTTCTTGGACATGTTGCGGACCGCGCCTTTGGTCGCGTGATACGCGTGGGCGCCGCCGACGGCGGCCGATCCCCAGATCGACGAGATGTTGATGATCGACCCGCCACCCTGCGTGATCATGTGCGGGATCACCTCGCGCATGCCCAGCCAGACCCCGGTCTGATTGGTGGCCACGACCTTCTGCCAGTCCTCCATGGCGAGTTCGTGCAGCGGGTCGTAGGCGATGATCCCGGCATTGTTGACGAGGACGTCGATGTGTCCGTGGGCGTCGAGCACCTCGCCGACGACGCGGCGCCAGTCGGCCTCGGACGCGACGTCGAGCGGCGTGTACGCGATCGGACCGAACGTGGGGTCGGCCGAGGAGCGGGAAGTGGCGATCGTCGTCGCACCCTCTGCGTGCAGGGCCTCGGCGATCGCGCGGCCGATGCCGCGGCCGGCGCCGGTGACGACGGCGACCTTTCCGGTGAGTCGGTTCATGGCTTTCGTTCTCCTCCTGGGAGTGGAGTGGATGCCGGGGCCGCGACGCCGCGACCCCGGCGGGGGATCACTGGAACAGCTGCTTCAGCTGGTCGACCGACAAGCCCGAGGAGAGGATCGCGTCGGCGGGCAGGCTGCTCTCGCACTTCGGCTGCTTCGACGAGTCCGTGGAGTCCTCGATGATCTCGAGGTTGTACGTGGACGGCTCGTCGTTGGGCAGCCCGTTCGCCGCCGCGAGGGCCTTGTGCAGGGCCACCGTGACGATCCAGTTGCGGGAGGATTCCGTGGCGATCTGGTACGTCGGCTGCGTGTCCTTGTACTCGTACCAGAGGCAGGCGAACTCGTTGCTGTCGTTCGCGGACCACACCGGGAACGGCTTGCCCGCGGCCTCGAAGGCACGGATGCCGCCGACCGAACCGCCGCCGTAGTCGGCCACGATCCCGTTGATGTCGCCGTACTTCGTGATGAGTCCGGCCACGACCTGTTGCGTCTTCCCGGGCTCCCAGTCGGTCGCGACGGGACCGTCGGTGTTGAGCAGCGTCACCCCGGGGTTCTCCTTGACGGCTTCGAGGACGCCCTCGTAGACGCCCTGCGAGTAGGAGTTGCCGGCGATGCCGCCCAGCATGACCAGATTGCCCTTGCCGCCCATCGTCTTGATGGTCCAGTCGGCGAGGTTCTTGCCGTAGGTGGTGATGTCCTCGGACACGAAGTCGACGTAGTCCTTCCCGGGGGTCCCGCCGGGCGAACCGACGAAGGGCACGACCTTCACGCCGGCCTCGGTCGCCTTCTGGATCGTGGGCAGGAGCGCCTCGCCGCCGTCGACGAACGTGACGATGACGTCGACGCCCTGGGCCACGAGCGAGTTGATGTCGCTGATCGCCTTCTGAGTGTCGCCCTGCGCATCGGTGTAGAGGACCTTCGTGATGTTGGGGCACTTGGCCGCCTCTGTCTCGAAGATCGCGCGGGTGATCTTGCGCCAGGAGTTGCCGCCGAAGCCGTCGGCGAGTGCGACCGTGATGTCCTTGTCGCCGCAGAAGTTCGAGATGTCCTGGATGTCCCCCTGGACCCCGACGGTGCCGGTGGTGACCTGGCTGTCGCTCGAGCCGGAAGACGGCTCGTCGCCGGATCCGGCCGACAGCGATCCGGTCGAACAGGCCGAGGTGAGCAGGAGTGCGCCGGCGGCGGCCAGGGCTGCCGCCGCGCGGAGCGCGGTGCTGTTTCGCATGTGCGTGCCAACTTTCTCGTCATTGAGAGCCGGCCAGGAGGTGTATTCCCCGCTGTGGATGCCGGCACGGATGTGGTGGTGTCAGCAGTCTGCGGCGGCGAGCGGGGCCCCGATCGCGTCACGGTGAGACGCGAGTGACTCATTCTGCGACACCCCGTCGCGACGGCCGGAGGGCGGTTCATCCTGGGGTCACCGAGGCGCTTCGATGCCCCGGAACGACCTGGAATCCACGATGAGGAGGATCCGCGAATGGCCGAGAACAGGCCCACCGACGCCCTGGGGGAGATCTACGCCGAGTGGACCGTCGAGTTCACCGCCGCCCCCGACATGTCGCTCCCCGTCCTTCGATGGGTGTTCGAGGACTGGCAGCGCGCGACGGCCGAACCGGAGGACGTGACGTACCGTTCGACGAGCATCGGGGGCGTCCCCGGCATCCTGGTCACGCCCCTCGAGGCGGACCGCGATCGCATCCTGCTCGTGCTGCACGGCGGTGGGTTCGCTCTCGGATCGTCGGCGAGCCACCGCAAGATGGCGGGGCACCTCGCCAAGGCTGCCGGCTCGTCGGCGTTCGTCGCCGACTTCCGGCTCGCCCCCGAGCACCCGTACCCCGCGCAGCTGGACGACGCGGATGCCGTGATCGACGCCCTCATCGCGGACGGCATCGCCGCCGAGGCGATCACCCCGGTCGGCGACAGCGCGGGAGCGAGCATCGCGATCGCGACCGTCCTGCGCCGGCTGCAGCGCGGCGCCGCTCTTCCGGGCCGGGTCGCGACGATCTCGCCGTGGCTCGACATGGAGAACTCCGGCGAAACGATCGAGACCAACGACGCCACCGACTTCCTGATCGCCCGCGAGGGGCTGCAGGGGAACATCGACCGCTACCTCTCCGGTGGCGCCTCCCCCACCGACCCGCTGGTGAATCCGCTCTACGCCGATTTCACCGGGTTCCCGCCGCTGTTCATCACCGCGAGCGACGCCGAGTCGCTGTACTCCGACGCGGTCCGCCTGGCCGAGCGCGCCCAGCGCGACCGCGTCGACGTGACCTTCGACACCGTCTCGGGCGAGCAGCACGTCTGGCCCCTCCAGGCGGGACGTCACGCCCCCGCCGACACCTCCATCCGCCTGATCGCCGAGTGGGTGCGGGCGACCAGCTCGGCCCACGTCTCGGCATGACCCTCTCCACCGAAAGGACCCCCGCCATGAGCGACTTCACTGCCCCCGGCACCCCCGACCGCGACTACGACGCCATCGTCATCGGCGCCGGTTTCTCGGGTCTTGCGATGCTCCACCACCTCCGCGAGATCGGCCTGCGCACCCTCGCCGTCGACGGCGAGGACGGCATCGGCGGCACCTGGTGGGTGAACCGCTACCCCGGTGTCCGCACCGACAGCGAGTACTCGTACTACTCGTTCTCCTTCTCCAAGGAGGTGCGCGACGAGTGGACCTGGACCGAACGCTACCCCTCCGGCGAAGAGGTGCTGTCGTACCTCAACTTCGTCGCCGATCGTCTCGACCTCCGCCGCGACATCCGGCTCAACACCCGGGTCGAGTCCGCCGTGTACGACGAGGATGCCAACACCTGGACGGTCCATCTCGCGGGTGGCGACACGCTCACCACGAAGTACCTGGTCAGCGGCATGGGCGTGCTGTCGCAGCCGATCTTCCCCGAGATCCCCGGCATCGACACCTTCCGCGGCGAGAAGTACCACACGGCGCAGTGGCCGCGGGAGGGAGTCGACCTGTCGGGCAAGCGCGTCGGGCTCATCGGCCTCGGTGCCTCCGGCATCCAGATCGTGCCCGTCATCGCCGGCCAGGTCGACGAGTTCTTCGTCTTCCAGCGCACGCCGAACTTCATCGTCGAGACGAGCAACGACAAGGTCTCGGAAGAGGACATGGCGTGGCTCCGCGAGAACTACGACCTCGTGTACGAGAAGGCCGCCAACCACCCGTTCGGCGTCGCGATGGAACCCGCGGAGCACAGCGCGCTCGAGGTGTCCGAGGACGAGCGGCGCCGCATCTTCGAGAGCAAGTGGAACGAGGGCGGGTTCCACTTCGCCAACGAGTGCTTCACCGACCTCGCCACCAACCACGAGGCCAGCGAGCTGGCATCCGAGTTCATCCGCACGAAGATCGCCGAGATCGTGAAGGACCCCGAGACGGCGGAGCTGCTCTCGCCGCGCACGTACTCGTTCAACGGCAAGCGCGTCCCCACGGGGCACGGCTACTACGCCGCGTTCAACCACGACCACGTGCACCTGATCGACACCGCCGAGACCCCCATCACGGCGATCACCGAGAAGGGCGTGAAGGTCGGCGACACCGAGTACGAGCTCGACGTCCTGATCTTCGCGACCGGCTTCGACGCCATGACCGGCACCCTGACGCACATCGACATCGTCGGCCGCGGCGGTCGCACGCTGCGCGAGAAGTGGGCGGAGGAGGGGCTCAAGTCGAACCTGGGCATCAACGCGCACGGCTTCCCGAACTTCTTCATGTCGCTCGGACCGCAGACGCCGTACTCGAACCTCATCGTCCCGATCCAGCTGGGCGCGCAATGGCTCCAGCGGGCCCTGGCGTGGGCAGAGGAGAACGGCATCGAGTACTTCGAGGCGACACCGGAGTCCGAGGACTGGTGGCGCGACGAGACCGAGAAGACCGGTCGCCAGACCGTCATGTACACCGAGGGCAAGAAGGCCAAGGCCTGGTTCCTGGGCGAGAACATCCCCGGCAAGCCCGAGGAGTTTCAGGTCTACATGGGCGGCGGCCAGGTGTATCAGCGGTACTGCCGCGAGCTCGAGGAGTCCGGCTACGCGTCACTCCTCCACCGCGCCGACGCCAAGCAGCCCGTCGACGCCTGATCCCACCCCACCCCGGCGGGGACGCCTGCGAGCGCGTCCCCGCCGTCACGAAAGGAATTCCCCATGGCACGACTGCAGGGCAAACGCGCGGTGATCACGGGAGCCGCGTCGGGAATGGGCCGCGCGACGGCCGAACTCTTCGCCGCGGAGGGGGCGCGCGTCGCGCTCCTGGACGCACAGCCCGAGGCCGGCGAGGCGGTGGCCGCCGGCATCCGGGAGTCCGGCGGCGAGGCGACCTTCACCCGGGTGGACGTGACGGACGAGGCCGATGTCCGCGGCGCGATCGACGCCGCCGCCGAGACGTTCGGCGGACTCGACGTCCTGATCAACTGCGCCGGAATCATCGGCGCCGACAAGCCCACCCACGAGGTGACCGAGGAGGAGTGGGATGCCGTGTTCGCGGTCGACGTGAAGGGCGTGTTCTTCGCGACGAAGGCCGCCGTTCCGCACTTCCTCGCGGCCGGAAAGGGCGCGATCGTGAATTTCTCGTCGATCTACGGGATCCTCGGCAACGACGAGTTCACGCCGTACCACGTGGCCAAGGGCGCGGTGAACATGCAGACGAAGCAGGATGCCGCCAGCTACGGCCGTCACCGGATCCGGGTCAACGCCGTCAACCCGTCGACAGTGCTCACTCCGCTCGTCGAAGGCATCGCCGCCGAGTACCCGGGCGGAATGCCCGCCTACGAAGAGATGATGACGGCGCACCAGTCGATCCGCCGACTCGGTCGGCCCCTCGACGTGGCGTACGCGGTGCTGTTCCTCGCGTCCGACGAGGCCGACTGGATCACGGGCGTCACCCTGCCCGTCGACGGCGGGTACACGGCCCGATGAGCTCCCCCGACGAGGTCACCGTCTACGGCAGACAGGACTGTGCCGACACACTCCGCACCCGCGCTCTGCTGCAGGACGCGGATGTGCCGTACGTGTTCGTCGACGTCGAGGCATCGGCATCCGACGCCGCCCACGCCGCCGCCCTCGGCGGCAGCAGCAAGGTGCCGGTCGTCGTACTGCCCGGCGGTGCGGTGCTCGTCGAACCCCCCGACTCCGCGCTGCGCGCCCACCTGTCGCGCTGAGGCGCCCCGGGCACCGCGAGACTGCATCCCGCTGACAACTCCACTGCACGCTGCAGTGGAGTTGTCAGTCAGGTGCAGTCTCGGCGAAACGCAGGCCGCCGCCCCGCACCGCCTCAGTACACGTACTCCATCAGCTCCACGCCGAGCACGCGGAACGCGTCGTGCGCCCGGAGGCGGTGGGCGATCGAGAGGTCGTCGAAGTTGACGATGAGGGCGTAGGCGACTCCGGCCCGCGGACCGCCGAGCACGCCGGCCTCGGCTCGAACGCCGTCCGAGCGTCCGGTCTTGTTGACGAACAGCAGGCCGTGGCGGTCGTTCTCGTGCGCGAACGGGTCCAGGCCGGTCGCGGATGCCACGAGCGACAGGTCGTGGTTCAGGCTCAACCACTCCGCCACCTGGGCGCTCACCCCCGGGGAGACGACGGTGGAGTTGACCAGCCCGGCGAACACGGCCGCCATCTCGCGCGCCGTGGACAGCGCCAGGTGCGGGGCGTCGTCGGGCCCGCGGTCGTCGCGGAAACGGTCCAGCAGGGCGGTGCGGCGCAGACCGAGCTGCTCGATGCGCGAGCGGACGGACGGCAGGCCCACGCGCTGCAGCAGTGCGTTCACGGCCCACGCGTCGCCCGCGGATGCCGCGAGCACCGCCACGTCCGCCAAGGGAAGCGCGGGGGCTTTGAGGTGCTGCCACACTCCCCCGGTCGACGCGGTGTGCACGCTCGCGCGGTCGATGATCTCGAGCGCGTCGACGCGCCCCGCCTCGATCGCGGCCGCGATCTCGATCAGGAGCGGGACGACCCCGAGCCCGGCGACGGGGAGAGTGACGAAGTCGTCGCCCTCGAGCACCGTCGAACCGCCGTCGAGGTCGTCGATGCGCACCGACACCTTCGCCCCGGATGCCGCGAGCTCGTCGAGGGCGCGGAGCGTCGCCGTGAACGACCGGCGTCCCGCGGCGGCGCGCCGGGGCAGACGTCGCGGTCCTTTGCGCGCCGACCCGCGGAGCGCCGGGGCGTCGCGTCGAGACGACTCCACGGGCACTCCGGCGGGATCGGGTACGGCGGGCTCGGGAACCGGGGGCATGTCCACGAGCGTGGCTCCTTCCGGGTCAGAAGAGCAACAAACGCCACCTCACCAAATGGTGACGCGCTGGTCGGCGTCCAACCACAGGGCGTCGCCCTCGGTGACGTCGAACGCCGCGTAGAACGCGTCGATGTTACGCACGATCTGGTTGCAACGGAACTCGTTCGGCGAATGCGGGTCGATCGTGAGGAGCCGGATGGTCTCGGCATCCCGGCCCTTCTGCTGCCAGATCTGCGCCCAGCTGAGCAAGAGTCTCTGGATGCCGCTGTACCCGTCGACCACGGGACCGTCGGCCGGCTCGTCCTCGCCGAGCGACAACCGGTAGGCGCGGATCGCGATGCCGAGGCCACCGAGGTCGCCGATGTTCTCGCCGATCGTGAGGGCGCCGTTGACGTGGTGCTCCTCGCTCAGCCCCTGGGGGACCAGTGCCTCGTACTGGGCGATGAGCGCCTTCGTGCGCTCCTCGAACGCCGAGCGGTCGGCATCCGTCCACCAGTCGCGCAACGACCCGTCGCCGTCGAAGCGGCTGCCCTGGTCGTCGAAGCCGTGACCGATCTCGTGGCCGATCACCGCGCCGATGCCGCCGTAGTTGGCAGCGGCGTCGCGATCGGCGTCGAAGAACGGGTACTGCAGGATCGCCGCGGGGAACACGATCTCGTTCATGAGCGGGTTGTAGTACGCGTTGACCGTCTGCGGCGTCATGTACCACTCGTCGCGGTCGATCGGCTCGCCGACCTTCGCCAGCTGCCGGTCGTGCTCCCAGACGTGCGCGCGCTGGACGTTGCCGACCAGGTCGGCGGCGTCGATCTCGAGCGACGCGTAGTCCTTCCACTTCACGGGGTAACCGATCTTGGGCGTGAAGGCATCGAGCTTGGCGAGCGCGCGCTGTCGGGTCTCGGGCGTCATCCACTCCAGCGACTCGATCGACTCGCGGTATGCCTCGACGAGGTTCTGCACCAGCACGTCCATGGCATCCTTCGCCGTGGGCGGGAAGTGCCGATCGACGTACACCTTGCCCACCGCTTCGCCGAGGGCCGCCTCGACCAGGCCGACGCCGCGCTTCCACCGCTCGCGGTTGACGGGGACGCCGGTGAGCTGCGTGCCGTAGAACGCGAAGTTCTCGGCCACGAACTCCTCAGACAGGAATGCGGCGGCGGAGTGCACGACGGCGAAGCGCAGCCAGGCCTTCCAGTCGTCGAGACGCTCCTCGACGAGGAGCGCGCCGAGGGACTCGAGGAAGCTCGGCTGGTACACCACGACCTCGCCGAAGGCGTCCTCGTGACCGGGGGCCACGCCGGCCCGCCACGGCGCCAGATCGATGCCGGCGAGGCCGATCATCTCGTCCCACGCGCGGAGGTTGTAGGTCTTCACCGCATCGCGACTGTCTTCGCGCGACCAGTGGTGGGCGGCGAGCTCGGTCTCGAGCGCGACCACCCGATCCGCGGATGCCGCGGGCTCGGCGACACCGGCGAGGGCGAACATGCGCTCGACGTGCGCACGGTAGGCGGTGCGCGTCTCGGCGAAGTTCTCGAGCCGGTAGTAGCTCTCGTCGGGCAGCGACAGCCCGCCCTGGTAGATCACCGGAACGTAGCGGGTGGGGTTGCCCGGGTCGGGCTCGACGAACAAGGTCAGCAGACCGCTCACACCGTCGCGCTCGAGCTCGCCGACGAGACGGAGGAAGCCGGGCACGTCTTCGACGGCGTCGACGCGCGCGAGCTGCGCGGCCAGCGGCGCGGCTCCCGCCTCCTCGATGCGGTCGGTGTCCATGAAGCTCGCGAACAGATCGCCGATCTTGCGGGCTTCGCTGCCCGGCTCGGCCTGCTGCGACTCCTCCACGATGGTGCGGACATCCTTCTCGGCCTGCTCGGCGATGAGATGGAAGCTGCCCCAGCGGGCCTTGTCGTCGGGAATCTCGGTGCGCTCCATCCAGCGGCCGTTCACGTGACGGAACAGGTCGTCTTGCGGGCGGATCTCGTCGCTCAGTTCTTCGAGCGCGAGACCGGAGCGGGGGGTCTCGGTCATGCAGACAGGATAAGTGCCCCCGATCCGTGAAGGCTCCGGATGCCGCGCCGACGGGCCGTGTCGGGAGCCCGCCGTAGGCTCGGACGGTGACCACCCCCGCACCGGCGACGCTGAACCGCGCGATCCTGCGCCTCGCCGTCCCGGCGTTGGGCGCGCTCATCGCCGAGCCCCTGTTCCTCATCGTGGACGGCGCCATGGTGGGCCATCTGGGTGTGGCGCCGCTGGCCGGACTCGGCATCGCCGGAGCCGTTCTGCACACCGTGGTCGGGCTCATGGTGTTCCTCGCGTACGCCACGACTCCCGCCGTCGCCCGGCGGTTCGGTGCGGGCGAGTTCGGCCGCGCGGTGTCGGTGGGCATCGAGGGCATGTGGTTCGCGCTCACGATCGGGGCCGTCCTCGCGCTGGTCGGAGTCCTGGCCACCCCGGCACTGGTCGACGTGTTCGGGGCGGCGCCCGACGTCGCCGAGAACGCCCGCGTGTACCTGTCGATCTCGATGTGGGGGCTGCCCGCCATGCTCGTGGTCTTCGCCGCGACGGGACTCCTGCGCGGCATGCAGGACACCGTCACGCCGCTGTGGATCGCCGGCCTCGGCTTCGGTGTCAACGCCCTGCTCAACGCCCTGTTCATCTACGGCTTCGGCTGGGGGATCGCGGGCTCCGCGATCGGAACCGTCGTCGCGCAGTGGGGCATGGTCGGCGCGTACGTGATCATCGCCACCCGCCTGGCCCGCCGCCATGCGGCCTCGCTGCGCCCCGAGGTCGGGGGCCTGCGCGGTACCGCGCGCTCGGGCGGGTGGCTGTTCCTGCGCACCCTCAGCCTGCGCGCGGCGTTCCTGGCCACCGTCGCCGTGGCGACCGGGCTCGGCTCGGCCGAGCTGGCGGGGTGGCAGATCGCGTTCACGATCTTCTCCACGGCCGCCTTCGCCCTCGACGCTCTCGCGATCGCCGCCCAGGCGCTCGTGGGCAAGCACCTCGGATCGGGCGACGCCCTCGGCGTGCGCCACGTGCTGTCGCGCACGGTGGCCTGGGGGCTGTGGTTCGGTGTCGTGGTGGGCGGGATCGTGGCGGCGGCATCCGGGGTCCTGGGTCTGGTCTTCACCGGCGATCCGCAGATCGCCGCGCTGATCCAGCCGGCACTGCTCGTGCTCGCCGTCGCGCAACCCCTCGCCGCTTTCGTGTTCGTCCTCGACGGCGTGCTCATCGGCGCCGGCGATGCACGCTACCTCGCCATTGCGGGGGTCCTGAATCTCGTGCCCTACATCCCCGCCCTCGTTCTCGTCGCGCTCTTCGCCGGCGGCGGGGCCGCGGGCCTGGCCTGGTTGGCGGCGGCGTTCTTCGGGGTGTACATGCTGGCCCGCGCGGCGACGCTCGGGCTGCGCGTCCGCGGCCGCGCGTGGATGACCGCGGGCGACTGACACCCGCGCCGCCCGCCCCGCGCCCGGCCGAACGCCCACGCGTCTTTCAGGAGCCGCACGTACGGTGCGGACATGAGGTCGACCCGCCCGGCCCTCGCGGCCCTTCCCGTTCTGCTCGTTCCGGCGCTGCTGGCGCTCGCGGGGTGCACCTCCGGTGCCCCCGAGCCCGTGGCATCCGGGACCTCGTCCTCGCCCACGCCATCATCATCCACGCCGTCACTCTCGCCGTCGGCCCCTACACCCGGCGGGAGCCTCCCCGACGACGCGTCGTCGCTCGAGCAGTGGGCGGCGCGCGCGCTGCCCGAGAACGGCTTGGGCGGGAGCACGGCGGTCGCCCGCGGCACCGGCGGGGTCGGACCCACGGGCGCGAGCGTCGATCTGGACCCCGTCGGCGGGTCGTGGGACGTCGTCGTTGCGTGCGAGAGCGCGACCGGCGCCCCGCTCGTCGTCGAGATCGGCGGGGCGGCCGGCCTCACCACCGACGTCCCCTGCGGCGCCCCCGGCCAGGCCGGCGCCGCGCCGACGACGATCCGGTGGGATGCCGCCGAAGCCGCGACTCTGCGCGTGGACTCGCCCGTCGAGGCGGTGTTCGCGTACGAAGTGCACCCGCGCGCGGGCACCTGAGCTTCATCGGCTTTTCACGCGCCCGACACCCGGTATCCCTATCCTGGACGGATGCGGGGGCATATTGCGGGGACGCTCATCGTGGCCGTGTCGTTGATCGTCGCGATGGCCATCTTCTGCGCGGGCGGCTACTACTTCGTCGGCTACCAGGAGTGGGACGTTGGCGCGGCGACCTACGTCTACCGGGACAGGCCGTTCTCGGGAGCGGTGCTGGGAGCGTCGGTCGTCGCCAGCGGAGTGGTGCTGTGCGGCGCGGCGATGCTGGTCCTCCGCGTCGCGCGCAGGCAGGGAACGCCCATGATCGACGACTGTCCCGTGCGCGCGGACGTACGCTGAGCCGAGCCCGCGGTCAGCTTCCGGGCTGGTTGGCGAACGATTGCCCCCGGCCGCGCTGGTTGTCGTCGTTCGGCGTGACCGGCACGTACGCGATCTGAGAGCCGGCCGTGCTGGCCGGCGTGGCCCCCGTCCCGCCCGAGTACAGGAGCGTGAAGGTCACGACGTCGCCCTCGGCGAGCGGTCCGGTGAAGGCGAAGTCGACGGATCGTCGGCCGCCGGAGACGGTGTTGGTCCGCTGCGACAGCAGGTCGGGGGACGCCGCGCCGTTGAGGGCGATGTTCTGCAGGACGACGTCGTCGGCCAGGGCCGGGTCGAACCCCACCGTGACCCTGTCCTCGACGGCGGTGGGGTTGGGCCCGATGGAGGTGAGGGTGGCGTTCGTGGGCCGGTACGCGGATCCGTCTCCGGAGGCCACCAGTTCGAAGTCGGCCGTCAGCGTGGCTCCGAACGGGGTGGCGTCGACGGGCTCGCCCGGGTTGTTGACGAACACGTTGTCAGAGGGTCCCGCGTCGGCCGGCTCGACGAGCACCCAGGAGGCGCCGGCGTCAGCGGGTGCGAGAGTGTCGTTGGGGTAGTCCCCGAGGAAGGTCAGGGTGGGTCGCACCAGGATGCCGGTGAACGAATCGGTGTCGGGGGCCACGGTCGCGGCGAAAGAGACCGTGTAGACGGCGCGGTCGTCCGAGAGCGTCGGCCCGCTGAAGCTCGCGGCCCGGGCGCCCTCACCGTCACGGGTGTCGTAAGTGAAGCCCGTGACGTCCCACAGGCGACGATCGACCTCCAGACGCAGGATCACGGGACCGGTGTAGACCTCGCTGGTCGTGTTTCCGACGACGACGCCGGACGGCTCGCTGGCGTCGTAGCGCTGCGTGAGCGACGGCGTGAACATCGGGATAGAGCTGCCGAACTGCGGAGGAAGCAGCGCGAGGTTCGCGGTGGTGCTGGCGCTGGCCGCGGGGGCGGCGACCGCGAGGGCGACGACCGGAACGGACCACGCTCCTGCTTTGAGGATCGAACGGCGATCGGGGCCGGTCGGCTGCGGAATCGTCTTCGAGGCAGAACTCATGAGGGATCGGTCCATCCATCCGGGGGCGAGCATGGCGTGTCCGGTGAATTCTGCGCGGTCCGGACGCGATTATCTGCCCTTTGCGGATGAGAAAACTCTCATCTCCAGCGGCGACACCACTCGTACATGACCACGGCGGCAGCGGACGCCGCGTTGATCGATCGGGTCGATCCGTACTGCGTGATCTCCACGACGCCGCTCGCGGCCGCCAGCGCCTCCGGCGACAGCCCCGGCCCCTCCTGACCGAACAGCAGCACGCACGCCTCCGGCAGGTCGGCGCGATCGACGGGGACCGAGCCGTCGACGTTGTCGATCGCGAGGATCGGCAGGCTCGCCTCGGCGGCCCAGGCCGCGAAGGCCGCGACGTCCTCGTGGTGGCGCACGTGCTGGTAGCGGTCGGTGACCATCGCGCCGCGGCGGTTCCAGCGGCGTTTGCCGATGATGTGCACTTCCGCCGCGAGGAACGCGTTGGCGCTGCGCACGATCGACCCGATGTTCAGGTCGTGCTGCCAGTTCTCGATGGCGACGTGGAACGGATGCCGTTTGGCATCCAGATCCGCGACGATCGCTTCCATCGTCCAATAGCGGTAGTCGTCGACGACATTGCGCCGGTCACCCTCGGCGAGCAGTTCGCGGTCGTACCGGGGGTCGTCGGGCCAGGATTCGGGACCACCGGGCCAGGGGCCGACCCCGTGCGTCGGGAGCGGGGTCTCTTCCACGTCGGTCACCGATCCAGGCTAGCCGCGCGGACGGCGGCACTCGTTTTTCGGTCGCCCGAAAAATCGCTAAGGTTTCGGCATGCCGAAAAATATGGATGCCGTCGACCGCCGGCACGCGCCGGCCCGGGCGATGTGGCTGCTGGGCCCGGCCATGGTCGCCGGGGTGGCCTACCTCGACCCCGGCAACGTCGCCAGCAACATGACCGCCGGGGCGCTCTTCGGATACCTGCTGGTGTGGGTCGTCGTGCTCGGCAACGTCATGGCCTGGCTGATCCAGTACCTCTCGGCCAAGCTCGGCATCGTCACGGGCGAGAGCTTGCCCCAGGTGCTGGGCCGGCGCCTCCAGCGACCGTGGGCGCGCCGGGCGTACTGGCTGCAGGCTGAGCTCGTGGCGATGGCCACCGACGTCGCCGAGGTCATCGGCGGCGCCGTCGCCCTCCACCTGCTCTTCGGCATCCCGCTGCTGTGGGGCGGAGCGATCACGGGCGTCGTGTCGATCCTCCTGCTCATGGTGCAGTCGCGCCGGGGGGCGCGGGCGTTCGAGACGGTCCTGATCGGACTGCTCCTGATCATCGCGATCGGCTTCACCGCCGGGCTGTTCTTCGCGCCGCCCGACCCCGCGGGGGTCGTCGGCGGGCTGGTCCCGCGCTTCGAGGGCTCGACCTCGGTCCTCTTGGCCGCCTCGATCCTCGGTGCCACGATCATGCCGCACGCGATCTACGCGCACTCCGCGCTCAGCCGGGACCGTTTCGCCCCCGCGGAGCCCACCGCCGCCGCCGACCTCGAACGCGCCCGGGGCCTTTCCACCGCCCGTCTGCTGCGGGCGACGCGCTGGGACGTCACGATCGCCCTCGCCGTCGCCGGCACCGTCAACCTCGCGATCCTGCTGCTGGCGGCGGCCAACCTCGCGGGTGTGGACGGAACCGACAGCCTCGAAGGCGCGTACGCGGCGCTGCGGGACGGCCTCGGTCCGGTGGTCGCGACGCTCTTCGCGGTCGGCCTGCTCGCGAGCGGCCTGGCCTCGACCTCGGTCGGGGCGTACGCCGGCGCCGAGATCATGCACGGCCTGCTCCGGGTCCGCGTGCCGCTGCTCGCCCGCCGCCTGGTCACGCTGATCCCGGCGCTGATCATCCTGGGGGTCGGCGTCGACCCGACCCTCGCGCTCGTACTCAGCCAGGTCGTGCTGTCCTTCGGCATCCCCTTCGCCCTCGTCCCGCTCGTGGCGCTGACGGCGCGACGCGACGTCCTGGGCATCCACCGCAACCGCGCCGTCACGACGGCGGCGGGGGTGGCCGCGTCGGTGTTCCTCATCGCGCTGAACGCCGTGCTCCTGTGGCTGGTGTTCACCGGCGGATAGGCTGGTCCCGTGGAATCGCCCGTGGCCGACGACTATCTCAAGGCCATCTACCACCACACCGAGTGGCAGGACGATCCGATCACTCCGTCGCAGCTCGCCGGCGTGCTGGGCCTCGCCCCCTCGAGCGTCACCGAGATGGTGAAGAAGCTCGCGGCGCAGGGACTCGTCCGCCATCGTCCGTACGGCCCCGTGTCGCTCACTGCCGCCGGCGAACGACGTGCCGCCTCGGTCATCCGTCGGCACCGCCTCATCGAGACGTGGCTCGTCCGCGAGTTCCGCTACGCGTGGGACGAAGTGCACGACGAGGCCGAGATCTTGGAGCACTCGCTGAGCGACCGCCTGCTCGAGGGCATCGACGAGCGGCTGGGACGCCCCCGGTTCGATCCCCACGGCGATGCGATCCCGGATGCCACCGGCGCCGTGCACCGTGAACCCTTCGTGCTCCTCGCCGAGGCGGCATCCGGACACTCCGGGCGCGTGCTGAGGGTGAGCGACCGCGACCCCGAACTGCTGCGCGCACTCGTCGCGCGCCGTATCGACGTCGGGCACGAGCTCGAGGTGGTCTCGCACACCGTGGTGCGCGCCGACGGCGTCGAGGTGTCGCTGCCCGACGGGGCGGGCGACTCGGTCTGGCTGACGCGCTGAGGATCGCCGGCCGCCGATCCCACTACGCTGACCCCACCGGCTCCCGCGGAGCCGCAGAGCGGGAGGCATCCATGACCACCACCGTCGAACTCCGTCGGCCCCTCCCCGTGACCATCGCCGTCGCGCTCGTCTACGTCGGCGGACTGCTGAACACCGCGCTCGGCGTCCTCGTGCTGCTGTCGCGCTACGAGGTCGACGCCGACGACGTGCTGCCGGTGTCCCTCGTGGGTGCCGCGACGATCCTGCTCGGCCTGCTCACCGTCGCCGGCGGCTCCTCACTGGCGCGCGGGAGCCGCCTGGCGCGGAACCTGCTCACCGGCTATCTGTCGCTGCTCGTGGTGCTGCAGGCGCTGTCGCTGGTCCTGACCGAGCTCGAGCCGACGATCGTGATCGCGATGGTCGCTGCGCTCGCCGTCGTCGCCGCCGTCTGGATCCCTCCGAAGGCGCGGCGTTACTTCCGCCGGGCGTCGCCCGACGCCGCAGCACCCGCGCCCACGATCTGACCCGCGCGAAGCGGCGCCGCGCCGCGCCGTCCCGCTCTACCCGCGCGCGGCCGCGGGCGTCGGCGAGGGTGCGGATGCCGCCGACTCGAGGGTGCGTCGCACGAAGCGCCGGTGCGCGAACCGCACCACCTCGATCGCGCCCACGGCGATGATCACGACGCCCGTGATGAGCCACGCCCCGTCTTCGCCCGGGTCCTGCAGCTGGAAGAACTGCCCCAGGATCGGCACGGTGAAGATCGCGGTGAGGGCGATGAACATCGCCCCGATGACGAGCACCTTCACTCGGGTGACCGGTCGCGACAGCACCGTGAGCACCCAGATCGCGACGATGGCGAGGATGATCGTCGCGCCCGTCCGCACCTGCTCGACGCTCAGCCCCATCGCCAGCGCCGCGCGCGTGTAGAGGGTCAGGGCGATGGCGATCACGAGCCCCGCGGGGATCGCGAAACTCAGTGACCTGCGCAGGAATCCGGGCACGTACCGCTGCGTGTTGGGCAGCAGGGCGAGGAAGAAAGCCGGGATGCCGATCGTCAGACCGTCGGTGATCGACAGCTGGCGCGGCAGGAAGGGGAACTCCATCACGAGCGCGCCGAACAGCACGGCGAGCCCGGTCGCGTAGACCGTCTTGGTGAGGAACAGCATCGAGACCCGCTCGATGTTCGCGATGACCTGGCGGCCCTCAGCGACGACCGAGGGCAAGTGGGAGAAGCGGCCGTCCAGCAGCACGAGCCGCGCGACCGCCTTCGTCGCCGCGGCTCCGGAGTTCATCGCGATGCCGATGTCGGCCGCCTTGATGGCCAAGGCGTCGTTGACGCCGTCGCCGGTCATGGCCACGACGTGACCGCGAGACTGCAGGGCCGTCACCATGCGCTTTTTCTGGTCGGGGGTCACGCGACCGAAGACCGTGTGGTCCTCGAGGATGCGGCCCAGCTCGACGTCGTCGTCGGGCAAGCGGCGGGCGTCGTACCCCTCGTCGACGTCGAGTCCGACCTCGCGCGCGATCGCGGCGACCGTCCGAGGGTTGTCGCCCGAGATGACGCGCACCCCGACGCCCTGCGCACGGAAGTAGGCGAGGGCCTCGGCGGCATCCGGACGCACCGCCTCGACGAAGGTCAGCACCGCCACGGCGACCGCACCGTCCGGCAGGCGCTCGGCGGCGACGTCGGCCTCGTCGAGCGCGACGGCGGTGTAGCCGAGCACCAGTGTGCGCCGGCCGGAGGAGGCCAAGCGGGTGACCGCCTCGCCCAGGACGGTGCCCGCGTCCGCCGCGACGTCGCCGAACACCATCTCGGGAGCCCCGAGCACCCACGTGCCGGCGGCACCGTCGGCGAACGACACGGCGCTCCACTTGCGCGCCGACGAGAACGGGATGCGGTGCGCGACGGTCAGCGACGCCCCGACCGGGAACGGCTCCCGCAGACACTGGGCCGTCGCGTTGGCGTCGTCGGCCGCGCCGTACCAGGCGAGCGCTGCCCGCCATCCGTCGACCGGCTGCAGTTCGAGGGCCGCGTCGAAACGGATCTCGCCCGCCGTCAGCGTCCCGGTCTTGTCGAGGCAGATGACGTCGACCCGCGCGAGCCCTTCGACCGCGGGGAGCTCGTTGACGAGCACCTTCTTCCCGGCCAGACGCGCGGCGCCCACCGCGAACGCGATCGAGGTCATCAGCACGAGCCCGAGGGGGATCATGGCCGTCAGCGACGCGATCGTGTTGACCACGGCCTGCGACCACGTGCCCTGCTGCCAGGCCTCCACCCATCCCCCGGCGACCATCATCTGGGCGTTCAGCACGAGGAGACCGATGGGGCCGATCCCCCATCCGACCCACTTCAGCACGCGGTCGATCGACGTGCGCAGCTCGCTCGAGACGAGCTGGAACCTCTTGGCCTCGGCGGCGAACGTGTTGGCGTAGGAATCAGCGCCCACCCGGTTGACCCGGGCCGTTCCCTCACCGGCGACGACGATCGACCCCGACAGCGCCTCGTCGCCGGGTCGCTTGTCGACGGCATCCGACTCGCCAGTGAGCATCGACTCGTCGATCTGCAACGCACGCGAATCGACCACGACGGCGTCGGCGGGCACCTGATCGCCCGCGCGCAGCACGAGCAGATCGTCGCGCACCACCTCGGCCGGAGCGATCTCGGCATCGACGCCGTCGCGGCGCACGCGCGCCCGCGGGGCGTTCAGCAGCGCGAGGCGGTCGAGGGCGGCCTTGGCCCGGAACTCCTGAACGCAGCCGATGACCGCGTTCGACAGCGCGGCGATGCCGAACAGGGCGTCCTGCCACCGACCGAGCAGGAGGAGCACGAGGAAGCACGCGCCCACGATGCCGTTGAACAACGTGAAGACGTTGGCGCGCACGATGTTCCACGCCGAACGGCTGCTGTCCGCGACGAAGGCGTTCGTCTGGCCGGCGGCGACCCGCTCGGCGACGGCGGACGCGGTGAGACCCTGGGCGTCGTCGACGCTCGTCTGCTCCATGCGATCACTGTACGGGCACCCTCCGACGACGGCCGCCGGTTCAGGATGCCGTGCGCCGGACCCGTTCGAACGGCCAGCGCACGTGGGTCGCCGTTTCGCACGCGAGCCAGAGATCGGCGCCGAGCCCGCCGTCGCGCGTGCGGCGGGCGGGGGTCGCCGGGCGCGGGACGCCCCGGGCCACGAGCGCCGGGCCGTACATCGTGCCGCCTTCGGCGAGCGGGTCGGTCAGGGCACGGACGAGCGCCCAGGCGCCCTCGTCCTTCGATTGCGTGAAGGGGGCCTGCAGGTTGTCCACGAAGCGCGTGAGCCGGCTCGGCTCGTTGACACCCCGGATGCCGCGCGTGCGACCGCTCGTGGAGTACCCGGGGTGGGCGACGAGGCTCTCGACCGGGACGCTGTGCGCCCGCAGACGGCGGTCGGCCTCGAGCGCGAGCGCGGTCGTCGCGGCCTTCGACTGCACGTAGGCCCGCCACGGGGTGTAGCCCTCGACGAGTTCGGGATCGGTGGGGACGTGCTTCCAGATCGAGGTCGACATGCTGCCGACCCAGACCATCCGTCCGCGCGCCGCGGCCAGGGGGGTCAAGAGTTCACCGCCGAGCGCGAAGTGGCCCAGCACGTTCGTGGCGAACACCCGCTCGTGCCCGCCCGCCAGCTCGCGCGTCTTCGGCGGGTGGACGATGCCGGCGTTCATCAGCAGCCCGTCGAGTCGTCCGCGCGCCCGCACGGTCGCGGCGGCGGCCCGCACCGACCCGAGATTGCTCGTGTCCAGCAGCAGCGTCTCGATCGAGGCATCCGGGTGGGTGCGCTTCACGGCCTCTTTGGCGAGGACGAGCCGGTTCGGGTTGCGACCGGTGAGCAGCACGTGCGCACCCGCGCCCGCGAGCTGTTCGCACGCGAAGTACCCCAGACCGCGAGTGGCCCCGGTGACGAGGTACGCGCGGCCGGAGAGGTCGGGGAGATTCCGGGGGTCCCACTCGTCGCGCGCCACCCTTCGACCCTAACGAGATCGTGCGCTGCCGTCACGGGTGCATTCCGGATGCGGAATACCGATCTCGTGAACTTTTTCGTCCCGGCGTGTGACGAATCGCGCCGTCGGTCCGTCACATCGGTGAGCACATCCGCTCCGCCGCGGCGATCGCCCCGGCGAGACATCTGAATTCACGGAAGGAACCGATCATGGGCCTCGACGACAAGATCAAGAACGCCGCTCAGGACATCGTGGGCAAGGCCAAGGAGACGATCGGCAACGCCACCGACAACGACAAGCTCGCCGCCGAGGGCAAGGCCGACCAGGTCAAGGCCGACGCGAAGAAGGCCGGCGAGAACGTCAAGGACGCGTTCAAGTAAGCCGCACCGCTGTTCGGCGGGCCGCTGCCTCCGGGCGGCGGCCCGCTTGTGCGTCGACCCGGTGGCCGTGTCGGGCCCCGGGGATAGGCTGAGCCCATGCGAACCCGTGGCGACGTGGAGTGCTGGCTGACCGACATGGACGGCGTGCTCGTCCACGAGAACACCCCGATCCCCGGTGCCTCCGAGCTGCTCGCGCAGTGGCGTGCCGAGGGCACCCCGTTCCTGGTGCTCACCAACAACTCGATCTTCACCCCGCGCGACCTCAGCGCACGCCTCCGGTCGTCGGGCCTGGTCGTCCCCGAGTCCTCGATCTGGACGTCGGCCCTGGCGACCGCGGACTTCCTGCGGTCGCAGATGCCGGGCGGTTCCGCCTTCGTCATCGGCGAGGCCGGGCTCACTACCGCGCTGCACGAGGCGGGGTTCATCATGACCGAGACCGCGCCCGATTACGTCGTGGTCGGCGAGACGCGCAACTACTCGTTCGAGGCGATCACCAAGGCGATCCGTTTCATCCGCGACGGTGCCCGCTTCATCGCCACGAACCCGGATGCCACGGGCCCCTCCACCGAGGGGGTCTTGCCCGCGACGGGCGCGATCGCCGCTCTCATCACGAAGGCCACCGGCAAGGAGCCCTACATCGTGGGCAAGCCGAACCCCATGATGTTCCGCTCCGCCCTGAACCGCATCGGGGCGCACTCCGAGAACACCGGCATGATCGGCGACCGCATGGACACCGACATCGTGGCCGGCATCGAGGCGGGGCTGCACACCGTGCTCGTGATGACCGGCATCAGCGATCAGGCCGAGATGGAGAAGTACCCGTTCCGCCCCGACGAGATCTTGGCATCCGTCGCCGACCTGGTGCGGAGCGAGCCGATCGAGACCGACCTCGCCGACGGCGAAGAAGGACTCAGCGAAGGCCTCTGACGTGGGCGCGCTCGATGACGGGGTGAGGGTCGCGGCGGACGATGCCGCCGCCTGGGCGCTCTGGCTCGAAGCGAACCACGCCACGTCGAGGGGCGCCTGGCTGCTGCGCGGCCGCGGCACCGAGTCCGGACGGTTCGTGGCCTACGAAGAAGCGATCTGCGAAGCACTGTGCTTCGGGTGGATCGACGGGCCGGTCCGCGTGTTCGACGAAGTGAGTTCGGGGCTGTGGTTCGCGCCGCGCCAGCCGAAGAGCGGGTGGGCCGCGACGAACAAGGCGCGCATCGCCCGGCTCGAGGCCGAGGGGCGCCTCCGCCCGCCCGGCATCCGCGCGCTCGAGGTCGCCCGCGCGAACGGGGCATGGGAGGTGCTCGACGGGCCCGAAGCGGGCATCGAGCCGCCCGACCTCACCGCGGCGCTCGACGCCGTGCCGACGGCCCGGCGCAACTGGGACGCGTTCCCGCCGTCGAGCCGCAAGTTCGGTCTCACGCAGATCGCGATGGCCGTGCGTCCGCAGACGCGCGAGGCGCGCATCGCGAGGATCGTGGCCGACGCCGCCGAGGGCAAACGCCCCTGATCGGGGAGGATCGACGCATGGACGATCGCACGCTCTGGCTTCTCACGGCCTTCCTCATCACCGCCGGAACGCTCGTGGCGTTCCTCGTCCAGTGGCGGCGCTCCCGGCGCGGCGGCGGCCGCGACCCGTTCGACGGCCCGGGCGACGGCACCGACTGAGCTGCGGGGCCGAGGCTTCGGCATCCGGGTGTCGCGTTACCGGAACAGGGGATGCGACCGGAACAGGGGATGCGACCGGAACAGGGCGATCCGCCCGGAATCGGCCTGTTCTCGCCGCACCGCCTGTTCTCAGCACAGCGCCGCGGGGGCTCCGGCAGCCCGCCCGTCACCAAAACAGGGGATGTCACCGAAACAGGGCGATCCGCCCGGAATCGGCCTGTTCTCGCCGCACCGCCTGTTCTCAGCGCAGCCGACGGCCGCGACGCAGCGCGGCGACCGGGCTCCCGGCATACCGCCCGTCACCAAAACAGGGGATGCCACCGAAACAGGGCAATCTGCCCAGGATCAGCCTGTCCTCGGCGCAACGCCTGTTTTCGACACGGCGCCGCGGGGGCTCCGGCAGCCCGCCCGTCACCAAAACAGGGGATGTCACCGAAACAGGGCGATCCGCCCAGAATCAACCTGCCCTCGCCGCAGAGCCTGTTCCCGGCCCACCACCTGCCCCGGCACAGCGCCGCCGAACGGATTACTGCGGCTGAAGCCCCAGGTCGTCGAGGTCGATGGATGCCAGCCACTGCAGTCCCGCGGCCTCGATCGCGGCCTGCGCTCCGGTCTTGCGGTCGACGATCACGGCGACCGCGACAACCTCAGCGCCCTCGCGGCGCAGGGCCTCGACGGCCGTGAGGGCCGACTGGCCGGTGGTCGAGGTGTCCTCGACGACGACGACGCGCTTGCCCGCGACGTCGGCACCCTCGATCTGGCGACCGCGGCCGTGATCCTTGGGCTCCTTGCGGACGACGAACGCGTCGAGCGGGTGCCCGGCGTGCACCGACTCGTGCATGACCGCGTTGGCGATGGGGTCGGCGCCGAGCGTCAGTCCGCCGACGGCGACGACGCCGTCGAGGTCCTTCACGAGGTCGAGCACGAGACGGCCGATCGCGGGGGCCGCACGGTGGTCGAGCGTGAGCTTGCGCATGTCGACGTAGTACGTCGCCTTCTTGCCGCTCGAGAGGGTGAAGTCGCCGTGGAACACCGCCTCGGCGTTGATCAGGCCGATGAGGGCCTGGCGGTCGGCTTCGAGCTCGGGCGTGGAGGCGGCAGTCACGGCGTCGAGTCTATTGCTCCGGACGCGTCACGCCCGCGGTCATCCATCCGGAGCAGCGCACGGCCGTGTCCCCACCCGAAAGTAGGCTGGATGCCATGCGCCTGGCCACCTGGAACGTCAACTCCGTCCGCGCCCGCGTCGCCCGCACCGTCGAGTTCTGCGTGCGCGAGCACATCGACGTGCTGGCGATGCAGGAGATCAAGTGCAAGACGGAGCAGTTCCCGTACGCCGCGTTCGAACAGGCGGGGTATCACGTCGCCGCGCACGGCCTGAACCAGTGGAACGGCGTGGCGATCGCCAGCCGTGAGCCGCTCGACGACGTCGAGATCGGGTTCCCCGGCATGCCCGGGTTCGAAAAGGGCAAAGAGGGTCCCGACCTTCCGCACGAGGCCCGCGCCATCGGCGCGACGATCGGCGGTGTACGGGTGTGGAGCCTGTACGTTCCCAACGGACGCGGGCTCGACGACCCCCACTACCGCTACAAGCTCGACTGGCTCGAGGCCCTCCGCCGCCACACGGAAGACACGCTGGCCGCGAACCCCGACCTGCCGCTCGCCCTCACCGGCGACTTCAACATCGCCCCGACGGATGCCGACAACGGCGACCCCACGGTGATCGAGGGCGTGACCACCCACGTCTCGCCGCCCGAGCGCGCCGCCTTCGCCGCGTTCGAGTCCGCCGGACTCACCGACGTCGTTCGCCCGCTGATCCCCACCGGCTACACGTATTGGGACTACAAGCAGCTGCGCTTCCCCCGCAACGAGGGGCTCCGCATCGACTTCATCCTCGGCTCGCGGGCGTTCGCCGACGCCGTCCAGGGCGCCGAGATCCACCGCGACGAGCGCAAGGGCGAGATCCCCAGCGACCACGTCCCCGTCGTCGCCGACCTCGACCTCTCCCGCGGGGAAGACGACGACGATCTGCCGATGATCTTCGGCTGACGCCCGCCGGGGACTTTCTTCTGCGCCCTGTCGATTCCGCTCGTCGTCGTTCGACGCGATAGTAGGGGCAATCATCCGCGCCCCCGGAGCTCACGGCGAGCAGAGAAGAGACGAGACCATGACGAAGTACATGCTGATCATGCGCGGCACCGACGAGGCGTACGCGGCATACAAGCAGATCCCCTTCGAGCAGATCATCAACGAGATGGGCGCCTACAACGAGGCGATGATGACGGCGGGCGTGCTCGTCGCGGGCGACGGCCTCGCCGACGACATGAGTGCGAACTTCGTCGTCGAGTTCGGCGGCGAAGAGCCCGTGGTCACCGACGGCCCCTACGGCGAGACGCACGAGCTGTTCAACGGCTTCTGGATCATCGAGGTGTCCTCGCGCGACGAGGCGATCGAGTGGGCGCGACGCGCGCCGCTCATCGCCGGCAACAAGCTCGAGGTGCGCCGGGTGACCGACGAGACCGACTTCGCGGCGTTCGCCGACAACGAGTACATCCAGAAGGAAGAGGGGTGGCGTGAGGAGCTGTCCGGGCGGTGACCCCCGACCTCGAGGTCTCGCGCCGCGTCGCGGCGATCTGGCGCATAGAGGGCGCCCGGATCGTCGCGGCGCTGGCCCGCGTGGTCGGTGACCTCGGCACGGCAGAAGACCTCGCACAGGACGCGCTGGTCGACGCCGTCGAGCAGTGGGGTCGCGACGGCGTGCCCCGGAACCCGGGGGCGTGGCTGACGGCGGTCGCGAAACGGCGCGCGATCGACGGGTGGCGGCGCGAGCAACGCCTCGGCGAGAAGTACCGCCTCCTCGCCGCCGACCTCGACGAGGTGGCCGACGACGTGTGGGAGCCCATCGACGACGACGTCCTGCGCCTCGTCTTCGCCGCCTGTCATCCGGTGCTCTCCCGCGAAGCACAGGTGGCGTTGACACTGAAGATCGTGGGCGGTCTCGACGCCGAGGCGATTGCGCGTCTCTTCCTCGTCCCGGTCCCGACCATGCAGCAGCGGATCCTCCGCGCCAAGAAAGCACTGAGTGCGGCGCGCGTGCCGTTCGCGGTGCCCGAGCCCGCGGAGTGGCCCGCGCGGCGCACCGCGGTTCTCACCGTCGTCTACCTGATCTTCACCGAGGGCTACGTCGCGAGCACGGGCGATGCGGTCTTGCGCACCGAGCTCGCCCACGAGGCGCTGCGCCTCGGCCGCGTGCTGTGCCGCCTGCTCCCGCGCGAGCCGGAGGTCCTCGCCCTCTCGGCCCTGATGGAGCTGCAGGCCTCTCGCTTCGCGGCCCGCGTGGACGGGAACGGGGATGCCGTGCTCCTCGCCGACCAGGATCGGCGGCGCTGGGATCGCTCGGCGATCGCGCGCGGCTCCATGCTCCTCGACCGCGCCGACGCCCTCGGCCGCGGGCGGGGGCCGTACGCGCTGCAATCGGCGATCGCCCTCTGCCACGCCGGGGCGGAGAGCGTGGATTCGACCGACTGGGATCGCATCGTGCTGCTGTACGAGATGCTCGGCCGCCTCAGCCCCAGCCCCGTGGTGGAGCTGAATCGTGCTGTCGCGGTGTCGATGGCATCCGGTCCCGCCGAGGGTCTCGCGATCGTCGACGCCCTGGCGGCGAGCGGTGTGCTCCGCGGATCCCATCTGCTCCCGTCCGTGCGCGGCGAGCTGCTCGCGCGGTCGGGACGAACCGCGGAGGCGCAGGCTCAGCTGCGGGAGGCCGCGACCCTCAGCCGCAATGCCCGGGAGGCCGCCCTCCTGCGGAGGAAGGCCGACGCGCTCAGCGTGTGAGACGCGCGATCTTCGCCGCGGCGCGACTGCCGGTGGACACCGCGCGAACGGAATCCCCCCGCGCGCAGACGACGGACCGCCCATGCCGCGTGGCCCCGGCAGGCCGCCGGACGCACGACGGCGGGGCCGGGATGCACCCCGACCCCGCCGTGCGGGAGCCTCAGACCGCGGGGACCTCGGCGGGCGCGGTACGCGCCACCAACGTGACGAGCGCCTCGATGATCGAACGCAGGAACGCCGCGGTGCCCTCGTCGGTGACCGTGCCGTCCTCTTCGAACAGGCCGGGCGTGGACTGGATGTAGCCCTCGGGCTGGCCGAGAACCAGGGCGTTGTAGTGCAGGAGCACCGCACGCAGGTGCTGCTGACCGGCCGCGGTGGCGATGCCGCCCTGTGACGTGCCGACGACCGCGGTGGGCTTGTCGTTGAACGACGCCTCGCCGTAGGGGCGCGCCGACCAGTCCAGCGCGTTCTTCAGCACGCCGGGGATCGAGCGGCTGTACTCGGGGGTGACAATGATGACGCCGTCGGCATCCTCGATGGCGCCCTTGAAGTCCTGCGCGACCGGCGGGAAGTTCCCGTCGTAGTCGGGCGAGTAGAAGGGGAGGTCTTTGATCGGGATCTCCTTCAGGGTCACGCCCTCGGGCGCCACCTTCTCGAGCGCCTTGGCGAGCCGGCGGTTGATCGAGGTGCTGGAGATGCTGCCGACGATGTAGCCGATCGTGTAGTCGGTCACGGTGATCCTCTCTCGGATGGCGGGGGCGCGAAGCGCCCGGGTACATTCAGGTGCAAGTTTTTCCGTTCCCGTTCTCTTCCCCGCCGGGGTTGACTCCGTCGGACGGGGGATGCCACGCGGTGAGGGCCGCAATAACGTGGGAGGATGCCGAACCTCACCCGCGCGCAGTGGCGCAGCGACATCGCGTTGGCCGCGGTCATGTTCGTGGGCGGGCTGCTGAGCGCGGTGCTCTCGGCGGTCGCGGGGCTGTACGGCGACCAGCAGGCGGAGTTCATCCTCGCCGTGGTCTACGTCACGGTGCTCGCCGTGCCGCTCGCGTTCCGGCGACGCTGGCCGTCGATCGTCGCCGTGATCGTGTCGGTGGCCTACTTCTTCGCCGTGACGCTGCGCATTCCCGAGATCTACGCGGGCAATATCGCGATGTTCATCGCGATCTACACCGTCGGCGCGTGGTCGACGAACCGGCGGCGCGCGGCGATCGTGCGCGTCGCGATCATCGCCGGCATGTTCGCGTGGCTGTTCGTCGTGATGTTCCAGGACGCCATGATGCCCGTCGACCAAGTACCCGAGGGCTTCCCCTCGCGCACGGGCGCGTTCTCGCCCTTCGTCGCGTCGCAGCTGCTCGGGTTGGGGCTCAACGCCCTCTTCTTCGGCGGCGCGTACTTCTTCGGCGAGCGCTCACACCAGCAGCGCGTGCAGCGTGCCGCCCTGGAGGAGCGGACCGCCGAGCTCGAGGCCGAGCGCGAGATCACCGCGGCCCAGGCCGTGGCCCTGGATCGCGTCCGCATCGCGCGCGAACTGCACGACGTCGTCGCGCACCACGTGTCGCTGATGGGCGTGCAGGCGGGGGTCGCCCGTTCGGTGATGGAACGCGACCCCGAGAAGTCCCGCGCCGTCCTCAGCGGGATCGAGGAGTCGGCCCGCACGTCGCTGCGCGAGCTGCGGCAGCTGCTCGAGACGCTGCGGACCCCGGATGCCACCCGCTCCGGCGCCGCACCGGCCGACACCGCTCCGACCACGCACGGCCTGTCCGCGATCCCCGCCCTCGTCGAGGAAGCGGTCGCGGCGGGGCTCCCGGCGACCTTCGCCGTGATCGGTGAGCCCGCGATCGAGCCGTCGCCGGTCGTGCAGGTGAACCTGTTCCGCATCGCCCAAGAGGCGCTGACCAATGCCCGTCGGCACGCGGGGCCGGGGGCGACCGCCGATGTCCGCGTGCGCTTCGATCACACGGGCGTCGAACTCGAGGTGACCAACACCGGACGCCGTGGCTCGACGACCCCGGGCCTCGGCCAGCGGGGCATGCGCGAGCGCGCGGCCGTGTCGGGGGGCAGCATCGAGATGGGCCCGCGGACACGCGGGGGGTATCTCGTGCGCGTGCGGGTGCCCCTCGTCGACGCGGAGGTGTCGCATGTCTGAGCTGCGCGTTCTCCTCGTCGACGACCACGCCATGATGCGGGCCGGGTTCCGCACGATCCTCTCGCTGGAGCACGACATCGAGGTGGTCGGTGAAGCGGGCACCGGCGTCGAGGCGATCTCGGCGGCCGCGACGCTGCAGCCGAACGTGATCTGCATGGACGTGCAGATGCCCGACATGGACGGCCTGGAGGCGACGCGACGGATCGTCGCGGACGCCGCCTCGGATGCCGCGGTCCTCATCGTGACGACCTTCGACCGCGACGACTACCTGTTCGAGGCCCTCGCGGCGGGGGCGAGCGGTTTCCTGCTGAAGAACGCGGGACCGGAGGAGCTCGTCGCGGCGGTCCGCATCGTCGGCGCCGGAGATGCGCTGCTGGCCCCCGAGGTCACGCGCCGCGTGATCGCCCGGTTCGCCGGCAGCGGCGGTGACGCCCCGGCATCCGTCGCCCTCGCCCACAGCCCCGCGACCGCGCCCGCCGTGGAGCCCCTCGTCCTGAGCGACCCGCTCACCGACCGCGAGGCCGAGGTGCTGCGCCTGGTCGCCGAGGCGTTGAGCAACGCCGAGATCGCCGCCCGGCTCTTCATCGGCGAGGCCACGGTCAAGACGCACGTCTCGAACGTGCTGCAGAAGCTCGGCGCGCGCGACCGCGTGCAGGCCGTCGTCCTGGCCCACCGCCACGGCCTGACCTGACCTCCCCCTCACGACGGAGGACGAGAACCCACCCCCGGGCGGATACGCCGCCGCGCCGCCGTCCGTAGCGTGGATGCCATCACCAGAGAGGGGTGGACCGTGCTCGAACTGAACGGCATCACCAAGAGCTACGGCGGACGCCGAGTGCTCGACGACGTCAGCTTCACCGTGGCCCCCGGCCGGCTGACCGGCTTCGTCGGCGGCAACGGCGCGGGCAAGACCACGACCATGCGCATCGCGCTGGGCGTTCTCGGCAAGGATGCGGGCACCGTCGCGATCGACGGCGCGGCGCTCACCGCGGCCGACCGCCGCCGGTTCGGCTACATGCCCGAGGAACGCGGCCTGTATCCGAAGATGAAGGTCGCCGAGCACATCGCGTACTTGGCTCGACTGCACGGTTTCGGCAAGGCCGAGGCCACCGCCAAGGCCACGGCGCTGCTGGAACGCCTCGGCCTCGGCGAGCGCCTCGGCGATCTGGTCGAGACGCTGTCGTTGGGAAACCAGCAGCGTGCACAGATCGCCGCCTCGCTCGTGCACGACCCCGACGTGCTCATCCTCGACGAGCCGTTCTCGGGGCTCGACCCCCTCGCGGTCGACGTCGTCGCGGCAGTCCTGCAGGAGAAGGCGGCCACGGGCGCCGCCGTGCTGTTCTCGTCGCACCAGCTCGACGTCGTCGAGCGCCTGTGCGACGACCTCGTCATCATCGCCGGGGGCACGATCCGCGCCGCCGGAAGCCGCGACGCGCTCCGCGCCGAGCACGCCACGCACCGGTACGAGCTGCTGTCCGGCGGTGACGCCGGGTGGCTGCGCGAGCAGCCGGGGATCACCGTCCTCGACTTCGACGGCGGGTACGCCGTGTTCGACGCGGTCGACGACGAGGCGGCGCAGGCCGCCTTGCGCTCCGCGGTCGCACGTGGCGACGTCGCCAGCTTCGCGCCGCAGCGTCCGACGCTCGCGGACATCTTCAAGGAGGTCATCCAGTGAGCACCGTGAACCGTTCCCGGCCCGACCGGGCGCCGAGCGAACTGCAGAGCGTGTGGCTGGTCGCCGAACGCGAGATCGGCTCGAAGCTGCGCAGCAAGGCGTTCGTGATCTCGACGGCGATCCTCGTCGTCGCCGCCCTCGCCTCGGTGCTGTGGGGCGGTTTCGCCGCGCGCGACGCGGGCGGAAGCGGCATCCCGGTCGCGGTGACGGGTCAGACCCAGTCCGCGCTCTCGGGGATGGACGGCATCGACGTGACCGTCGCGGACTCCGACGACGCCGCCCGCGGCCTCGTCGAGGACGGCACGGTGGATGCCGCCCTGGTGTCGGGATCGTCGAATCCGGCGTTCGACTACACCGTCGTGGTCAAGGACGGCGTCCCGGGCACGCTGCTGCAGATGCTGAGCGAGACGCCCGAGGTGCAATCGCTCGAGCCGGGCGCCGGTGCGGCCGACGCGCTGCGGTACCTGATCGCCCTCGGGTTCGGCCTCGTGTTCCTCATCGCCGCGAGCACGTTCGGCGGCACGATCGCTCAGAGCGTCGTCGAAGAGAAGCAGACGCGGGTCGTCGAGATCCTGATCTCGGCCATCCCGGTGCGGGCGCTCCTCGCGGGGAAGGTGCTCGGCAACACGATCCTCGCGATGGCGCAGATCGTGCTGCTCGCCGCCGTCGCGGTGGTCGGTCTCGCCGTGACGGATCAGGTGGGGGTGCTCAGCGCCCTCGGCGCACCGATCGCGTGGTTCGCGATCTTCTTCCTGTTCGGATTCGTCCTGCTGGCGTCGCTGTTCGCGGCGGCGGCGGCGATGGTGTCGCGCCAGGAGGACATCGGAGCGACGACGACACCCATCACGATGCTGATCATGGCGCCGTACTTCCTGGTGATCTTCTTCAACGACAACCCCGTCGTGCTGACGATCATGTCGTACGTGCCGTTCTCGGCACCGGTGGGGATGCCGCTGCGGATGTACCTCGGCGACGCGCAGTGGTGGGAGCCCGTGCTGTCGCTGCTCGTCCTGATCGCCTCGTGCGTCGCGGCCATCGCGGTCGCCGCTCGGATCTACCAGAACTCCCTGCTGCGCATGGGGGCCCGCGTCAAGCTGGCAGAGGCGCTGCGGGGCTGACCGGCTCGGGCCCGGTCACCAGCGGGATGGATGCCATGGCTTCTGGCATCCATCCCGCTTCTCATTCTTCGAGGACCGCGAGGACGTTGCCGGCCGGGTCGCGGAACCACGCGATCAGCGGGCCACCCTCGCGCATGATGCCGCGCGGGTCGGTGGGGAAGTCCGCGTCGTCGTAGATCTTCGTCTCGACGCCGCGCGAGCGGAGATCGTCGACGGCGGCCTCGACGTCGGCCACGGGGAAGTTCAGCACCGTGAACGACGCCGGGACGTGGTGCGGCTTGCCGTACACGAGGACGATCCCCCAGATGCCAGATGGAGGCGGAGGAATCCTGATCCCTCGAGCACCTCCACGCGCAGGCCGAGGGTATCGGCGTAGAAGCGGTGGGCGGCGTCGAGGTCGTCGACGGCGAATCCGGAGAACGCGCCTTCGGAGTGGAACATGGTCGTGCCCTTCTCTAGTTCTGCCTCACATAGGCCGTGACGCTCTCGGACGGCCGGACCGGCGTCCCCGCGACGGCGTCATCGGCGGGGTCGCCGATCGCGACGGTGAGCTTCTCGTCCACCCCGAACACCGCGGCCCCGGGCCGGCCGCCGCTCGCGCACCCCGCCGACCACGGCCGGTTCTCGGTGGAGGTGAAGACCGCGATGCATTCCCCATCCCCGTCGTCGGGGACGGCGAGGTAGATGCGGAAGTCGCGGATCGTCGCGATGTAGCGGATGCTCGCCGGGTCGATGCCGCTGTCGGACAGGATGTCGCCGGAGATGACCTCCTCCGCGGTCTGCGCGAACGCGAGCTCGGGAAGGGCCGGTGCCGAGGCGTCGGCGGGAGCTGGCTGGGTGGCCGCGGCGAAGCCGATCGCGGCCCCGAGGCCGACCAGGGCGACCGCGGCGAGCGCGGTGAGGATGCCACGGGTGACGGGACGGGGCGTTCGCGGGGTGGCATCCATCGGCTCGTCGGGCGCGGGTGGCGTGGACGGTGCGGGCGGCGCGGGCGGTGCCGGCGCATCCTGTGCGGGGTCCGCCCGGATCTGATCCTCGAGCGTGCTGAGCCGGGCGATCTCGTCGGCGGTGGGCGCGGTCCCGCGCCCGCCGCACACGCGCTCGCGCAGCCGCGCCAGCTCGACGTCCTCGTCGCTCATGCCTCGACTCTGGGGCGCGGCGGGTGGGGCGGCGCTGTGGGGGTGGGGTCGGGCGGCGCTGCGTCAGTGATCTGCGCGAGCGCTGCGCACCCGAATTGCTGTCCGCGCGGAGGCGGCCGGGGCGGAGCCCCGGCCGCCCTCGGCTCACACGGGCGTCGCGAACTCGCGGATCGTGATGCCGGTGAAGGTCGCCGCGCCCCCGTCCGAATAGAACGAGATGCCGGTGTCGGTGTCCAGGAAGTGGACCTGCTGCGACAGCACCGTGTGGCCGGCGTTGACGAACACCTCGACGCTCTGCCGGTCGACGAAGATCCGCAGGTGGACCGAGCGAGCGGCCGGATCTATCGGAGCCGCGGCTCGTGTGTAGGGGACGAGGGAGTATCCGCTGCGATCCGACGGCGCCCGATCGACGTAGAGATCGGAGCCGTACTTGCCGATGTTCGTGTGCCGGGACCCGTCGGCCGAGCGCCCTACGGAAACGCCGACGTTCGTGGCATCCGTCCACGAGATGTCGAGCTCAAGCTCGTACGCGCGCCCGCTCCACGGGAGCACGGCACTGCCGTTCACCGTGCGGTCGGGAAGAGTCACGGTCGACGTGGCGTGGGCCGCCAACGTCGAGATCGGGCTGCTCAGAAGCGCGTACCGTCCGTCGGGCTGGTGCTCGAGACGGAGCTCCCGGACGATCGAGTTCTGCCCGTTGTAGCCGTCGGTCGCGTCGGTGGGGACGTCGCGCGCGGCGTACTTCCAGTTGTTCATCCACGCGATGGCGAGTCGCCGCGTGGTGGGTGCCTCGATGCTTGGCCACGTCACCGCGGCGTACCAGTCCCCCCCAGTCCAGCCACTGTGGGGTGAGGTCGTCCGCCACGAAGTGCGTGCCGTTCCAGGTGCCGGTCCAGTAGGCATAGGTCATCGGGAGGCCGACACCGTACGCGTCCATGCTCGCCCCGATCACCCAGTGGCTCGTGCCGTCACCGGCCGTCATCTGGAAGATGTCGGGGCATTCGATGCCGCCGAGGTCGTGGTTCGGGTAATCGAAGTTGCTCCGCCACGTCCAGTTCCGCAAGTCGGGCGACGTGTAGATGCCGGCGTACCGCGCGCGCCCGAGGATCAGGACCCATTCGCTGCGCCCCGCGTCCCAGTGCACCTTCGGATCACGGCACCACTCGGCGTTGTCGATCTCCGCGGGCGTCTGCGCGGTTCGGCCGTCGTTGTTGACGAGCACCGGGTCGGGCAGCATCGTGAAGCTGAACCCGCCGTCCGTCGACCAGTACAGATACTGCTCCTGGTACTTGCGGATGTTGTTCGTCGGACGCGTGGCGAGTGCGATCACCGCACCGGCACCGAAGCCCGCCGTATTGCCCGTATCGACGACGAGGCATCCCGACCAGACGGGCACGCCCCCCGAGATCGGCATCACGGTGCCGTGATGCGTGAAGCTCACGCCGTCGGTGGTCGCGTGATCCCACCCACCCGGACCGTTGTTGATGTTCGAGTGCAGGTAGTACAGCTGATACTGCCCACCCGAGACGATCGGGCGCTGCGGATCGCAGAGCCAGGCCGTCGGCGGGGTCATGTGGTAGATGGCACGCTGTGACACGGTGTCGGCGCGAGCCGCCGCGGGGACCGCGGCGGTGAGAGCAAGGCCGAAGGCCCCGGCTCCTGCGCCCTGCAACAGCGTGCGACGGGAGATCTCGAATGACATGATGCTCACTTCCTCGTTCGGTGGCGGGCGCGACGAATCGCCCGCCGGGTGGCCCGGCGGTGAGAGGGGAGTTGGATCAGACGGTCGCCGGAACCGCCCGACCCTTCTGGACGACGCCGTCGGAGACGACGAGGCGCACTCCGGGAGCCCCCGTCCCGGTCTGAGCCTGAGCCGAGACGGTCACCGGGCTTGAGCCGAGGGTCACAAGGTGCGACAGCACGGTCGCGCCGTCGTCGGCGAAGATCTCGAAGAGCGGTCCGTCGAGGATCGCAGTGAGGACGCCGGTGGGGCCGTCGAGAAGCGGGGCGACCCGGGTGCCCGCGAAGTCGGGATGCAGGGATCGGGCAACCGTTCCGTCCCTCGACACGGACAGGGTGCCGCCGGCGGGGTCATGGACGATCTCGACCGTGGCATCCCCCTCCCCCTCGAGGGTCAGTCGCAGGGCCCCGGTCACCGCCGGGTCCCACCGGACGTCCACGAGAACGTGCGGCTCGACCGTGACCGGAGCCTCGACCGCGTCCGCACGTTCGTCGCGGAGGTCGACGGACGGTCGCTGCACGAGACGCAGCTCCCCGTCGACGTCACGGAGTCCGAGGGTGCGCGGGATCGACATCGCGCCCCGCCACGGCGACGTCGGGACGACGTGGGCGTAGCGCCAGTTGCTCATCCAGGCGAGCATGACCGCCGCTCCGTGAGGGGCATCGTGGAAGGTCACGCCCGCGTACAGGTCGCGACCGTGATCGAGGGGCACGAGAGCGTCGTGATCCGCGCGGAATGCACCGTCGATGAGGTCGCCGACCACGTAGTGCATCGCGGAACCGGCGGGGTCGGGATCCTCCCCGACGGGGTTCGTGCTCAGCAGCAGCACCCAACGCCGACTGCCGGGCCGTCCTTCCACGGGGAGGTGAACGAGGTCGGGGCACTCCCACACCACGCCGTCCACACCGATCGGGTCGAAGGATCCGGACTCCCGCCACGAGAGCAGGTCGTCGGAGGCGTAGAACACCACGCGCCGCTCGACCGCTTCGACGGTCAGCATGAGCCATCCGCCGTGCGGGAGCCGCACCACCTTGGGGTCGCGGAAGTCGGAACTCCCCCGGTCGATCACCGGGTTGGCGGCATCCGGGATCCAGGTCTCGCCGCCGTCGACGCTCGTCGCACGGGACTGCGCCTGGATGCCATAGCCGTAGGCACTCGTGTAGAACGCCGTGAGCGTTCCGTCGGCGTCGATGACGGTCGAACCCGAGTAGATCTGCTCACCGGGCCCATACGGCAGGGCGACGGGATGCTCTTCCCACTGCAGGAGGTCGCGGCTGGACGCGTGTCCCCAGCTCATGTTGCCCCAGTCGTTCCCCTCGGGGTTGTACTGGAAGAAGGCGTGCCAGCAATCGTCGACGAAGACCAGACCGTTGGGGTCGTTCATCCAATTGCGGACGGGGGCGAGGTGGAATCGCGGCCGGGGAAGGTTCACAGCGACTCCCGCGGAACGGAGGGGCAGGAGACCAGCTGGCGAGCGCCCACGGCCGGAGCATCGAGTCCGAGCAGCGTCCGCACGCCGGCCGCGCCGAGTTCATAGTGCGGCAGGGCGACGGTCGACAGGGGCGGTCGGAGATGTGCCGCGATGACGTCCTGGTTGTCGAAGCCCATGACCGCCATGTCGTCGGGGATGCGCAGGCCGCGTTCACGGAGGCCGTCGTACAGTCCCATCGCGACCCGGTCGTTGTGGCAGAAGACCCCGGTGGCGCCGGAGGCGAGCACGCCGTCGACCGCCGCGTATCCGCCCTCCTGGTCGGGGGCGGTTTCAAAGGCGAGCCCGGCATCGAAGGCGATTCCGGCCTCCTCCAGCGCCGACCGGTAGCCGGCGAACCGCCCCTCCCGGGCAGGCGAGGGCGTCGTGGTGTTCAGGAAGGCGATCCGGCGATGCCCGGCCGTGAGCAGGTCCTCGGTCGCCGTCCGACCGCCCTGCTCCTCGTCGGGGACCACCGCGGGGAACGAGTCGTCGCCGGCGAAGCAGTTCACCAGCACCGTCTCCGTGTGCTGCAGCGACGGGGGGACCTCGATCTCGCGGTGATACCAGGTGGAGTACAGGATGCCGCGCACCTGGTGCTCCAGCATCATCGCGATCGCATCGTTCTCGGCGGCGGCATTGCCCTCGGTGTTGGCCACGAGGAGGACGAAACCGTGGCGCCACGCCTCGTCCTGGGCGCCGTGGATGATCTGTCCGGCGAAGGGCGTGGTGGCGATGGCATCCGCCACCAGACCGATGAAGCGGGAGCTGCCCTCCGACAGCGTCTTGGCGAGAGCGTTCGGACGGTAACCGAGCGCCGCGATCGCCTCGTGCACGCGACGCCGGGCATCCTCGCCGATGCGCGCGCCGGGCTTGTCGTTGACGACGTGCGACACGGTCGCGACCGAGACGCCGGCCGCCTTGGCGACATCGCGCATGGTGGTGGTCATGAGGGGATCCTCGTATTCATCCCTTGGTGGCTCCGCTCTCGAGGCCGGCGATCATCGCCTTGTTCAGCACCAGGAAGACCAGCAGCAGTGGCGTCACCGTGACGCACACGGCGGCGAACGTCGCTGTCCAATCGGTGTTGCCCATCGCTCCGATGTAGTTTTGCAGGCCCAGCGGGATCGTCTTCAGTCCGTCGGACAGCACGAAGGTGTTCGCGAAGACGAAGTCGTTCCAGATGAAGATGCTGTTGACCAGCACGACGGTGATGATGGTGTTCACTGACAGCGGCGCCGTGATCTGCAGGAAGATCCGGTACGGACCGGCACCGTCGAGCGAGGCCGCCTCGTACAACTCTCGCGGGATGTACTCGTAGAACGACGAGAAGAGGTAGACGCCCATCGGAAGCGAGAACGCCGCCAGCGGCAGGATCATCGACAGGTGGGTGTCGAGCAACCCCACCTGCGAGTAGTCGATGAAGAGCGGGACGAGCGCGATCTGCACCGGCACGATGATTCCGAGCAGGAACAGCGCACGGACGAGCCCGCTGAAGCGGAACCCGAGCACCTGCAGGGCGTAGGCGGCCATCATCCCGGCCACCACGATGAGCGCGCTGGCACCGAGGGTGACGATGAAGCTGTTGCCGATGTTCAGCGCCAGGTTGCCCGTCGCGAACGCACGCGCGTAATTGTCGAGCGTCCACTCCCGCGGAAGGGCGAACGGGTCGCCGCCCGCGAAGTCCGAGGCTGTGCGGAAGCTGGTGAGGAAGAGCCACAGCAGCGGGTACACCTGCACGACGACGATCAGGATCACGGTGACCGTGAGAAGCGTGCGCTGGACCGGCAGGCGCGGCGAGTGGTGCACCGGCCGGGGTTCGATCTCGGGATTCCGGGGGGCGGATGCCGCGGGCGCGGGGGCGAGAGTCGCGGTCATCACGCGTCCTTTCGACGGAGGAGCAGGAAGATGAGCCCGACCGCGACGAGGCATTCCACCACGATGAAGACGGAGAGGGCGCTGGCATAGCCGTAGTCGGTGTGCACGAATGCGGTCTTGTACATGTACGTCGTCAGGAGCTCGGATGCCTGCCCCGGACCGCCGTTCGTGAGGAGGTAGGGGATGTCGAATCCGCGCAGCGCGAAGGTGGTCGCCATCACGGTCGTGGTGATCCAGACGGGACGGATGTAGGGGAACCGGATGCACCAGAACGTCTGCCACCACGAGGCGCCGTCCAGCCGGGCGGCCTCCTCGAGCTCCTTCGGCACGGCGATCAGCGCCGCGTAGATGATGAGCATGTAGAGGCCCGTGAAGCGCCAGCCTTCGGGAATGGACACGGCGGCCAGCACGGTCTGGAGGTTCGACAACCACGCGGTCTGCAGCCCGTCGAGGCCGACGAAGGCGAGCAGCTGGTTGATCAGGCCCACCGGTTCGAGCGAGTAGATCCGGAGGAACAGGAACGCGATGGCCACCGTGGAGATCACGGCGGGCAGCAGGTACAGCGTCTTCACGAGCTCCCGTGCGCGCGGCAGCGCGGTGAGCAGACCCGCGACGGCCAGGGCTCCACCGAGCTGGAGGACGAGGCAGATGGCGAGGTAGCCGAGCGCGTTGCCGAACGCGGTCCAGAAGACGTCGTCGCGGGTGAACATCTTCACGTAGTTGTCCAGGCCCACGAAGGTCAGACGGGTGATGCCGTCCCACGAGAAGAGGCTCAGCACGAGGGACTGCACGATCGGCAGCAGAACGGCGGCCCCGTACAGGAGCAGGGGAGGCACGAGGAAGACGGCGACGGCCAGCCCGGACCGGCGGGGAAGCATCGAGGTGCTCATGGGCCGCCGACGAGTGGGCCGGCCGGCCCCGGTCACCCGGGGCCGGCCGGACGTCAGGACATCAGCCACCGACGTTCTCCTTCAAGGCGGCATCCATCGTCCCCACGAACTCGCCGGGCGTGATGTCGCCCTGAACCAGCAGGGTCAGCTCCTGCTGGAGACGCGTGTTCGTGGCGGGGTCCAGCTGCGTGTCCCACGGCATCGCGATCTTGGTGCCCACGTCGCCGGATTGGGCGATCGCCCGGTCGTACAGAGGCGTCGCATTGGACGGGATCGTGGTCTGGACGTCGGTGGTCGGCGAGAGCGCGCCGGATGCGGCGACCTCAGCGGGGTAGCGCTCGAGCGCGAACTTCAGGAAGTCCCGGACCAGGGGGTCGTACGTGGCGGTGTTCACGGCCATCCCGATCCCCGACGGGGTGACGTATTCGTTGTCGGCCGTGGCAGCCCCGGGAAGCGTGGGGAGTGTGAAGTAGTCGACCTTGTCGCGGACGCCCGCGTCGAGCTTGTCGGTCGCCAGGTTTCCGAGCTCCCACGTGCCGATGTTGTACACGGCCGCCTTGCCGGACGTGAACTGCGCCTGCGCGTCGGCGTACCCGGTCGAGGAGAAGCCCTCCTGGAAGCAGCCGGCCTTACCCAGCCCGGACAGCCACTCGGCCGCGGCGAGGCCGGGGGCATCCGAGAACTTCGCTTCTCCGGTCTTGAGCTTCTGCACGTACTCCGGGCCGACCTGGCGGAACGGGTAGTACGCCATGTACCGCTCGAGCGGCCATCCGTCGGCACCGTCCAGCGCGATCGGGGTGATGCCCTTCGCGCGGAGCGCCTGACACATCGGCGCGAAGTCGTCGAGCGTGGCCGGAACCGGGACTCCGGCCTGCGAGAGCAGATCACGGTTGTACCAGAAGAACTCGAGCTGGAATTCGAAGGGCACCATGTACAGCGAGCCGTCGTCGAAGCGCTGGTAGTTCAGGGCGGCTTCGCGGTAGGTGTCGGCGAGGCCGAGGTCCTTCAGCAGCGCGTCCACGTCGATCATCCGACCCTGCTGCGCGAGCTTCTGGGCGAACGGGGTGGCATCCGTGTCGAAGAGTTCGGGCAGCTTGTTGGCTGCGGCGAGCGTCTCGTACTTCTGAATGTAGCTGGGTCGGTCGGGCGTCGTGATGAGGTTGAGCGAGAAGCCCGGGTGGTCGGCGGCGTATTCGCCGGCGATCTTCTGCATGGCGGTGATGACGCCGCCATCCGCGGGGCGCGAGAGAAGCCACGAGATCTCGCGGGGCTTCACCTCGCCCTCGGGGTGGACGTCGGTGGGGTCCGCGCCGCCGCCGGAAGCGCCGCAGCCCGACAGGACGAGGGCAGCGGCAGCAGCGAGGGCGACCCAGGATGCCGTGCGCGTGAGGTTGACCATAGGAATCTCCGTTGATGTGTGGTTCGGGTGGCGGGAAGGAAAGGAGCGAATCAGGAGGACGCGACCAGGAGGTCGTCGTGCAGGGCGTCGGTCACGTCGGGGGTCCGCGCGGACACATCGAGTTCGAGGACGGTGACGGTCCCCTCCCCGACGAAGGCGCCGACCGCTCCCTCGGTGCGGTCGTAGAGCCGCGTACTGAGGGTCACGGCACCGTCGACGGCGGCCACGCAGAGGTCGTCGACGACGACGACGTCGAGCCGATGCCGGCCGGGCTCCAGGAGCACGGGACGCTCGAGTTCGATGGCGAACGGGACGTCGCCCGAGATCTGCCACTGCTCACCGCCGGTGCGACGGCGAGGCCAGCGATCGAACACGAGGCGGTTGCGACGGGGTTCGAGGCGCAGCACGTAAGCCTCGCCACCGTCAGCGCTCGCCCGCAGCAGGAGCCCGCATTCGGTGGTGCCCGGGGCGATGTCGAACTCCGCCTGCACCCGGAAGGTGGTGGGCGCCGTCCCGGGGAGGACGAGGTCGGAATATCCGTCGGGTGCGGACAGAACGGTCGCGGATGCCAGTCCTCCGACGCCGCGATCGAAGGTCTCGAGCAACTCGCGCGGCGGGTGGAAACGCAGCGTGCCGTCCGAATTCTGCTCCGCCTCCAGGATGGAGAGGGTACCGGCCCACTGCCAATCGCCGTCGTCGGTCGAGCCCTCTCGCGAGGAGATCCACCCGAAGAAGAAGCGGCGTCCGTCGCGCGCGGCCGATTTCGCCGCGTAGTACGCCCGCCCGTCGAGGGTGTCGTTCTCCGGCACGTTCCAGGGGCCGTGCAGGCTGCGCGAGACGCGATAGCGCGTGGTGAAGGACTCGCTGAACTCGGAGTAGACCAGGTACCACCACCCGTTCCATTCGAAGACCTCCGGGCATTCGTGCGCGAGGTAACGCCGAGGGTCCCAGAACGGCTCGGCGGGCTCCCACGACCGGAGGTCGTACGAGACGCACTGCGCGATGACACCGCGGCGGCGCTCGGGGCCGTGCGCGTGCCGGGCGGTCACGAGCATGCGCCACAGCCCGGCTTCCTCGTCGCGGAACACGAAGGGGTCGCGCCAATCGGCCGTCTCGTAACCCGCCGTGGCGCCGAACGCGTCCTCCGGATGACGTTCCCAGGTACGCATGCCGTCCGCGCTCGTCCCATGCAGCACGAGCTGAAGGGGGAGACCGTCGTTCCCGAGGACGTCCGGGTTCTGTCCGGTGTAGAAGACGTGGTGGATGCCGTCGGCCACGACGACGCTTCCGGTGTAGACGTTGAAGTCGTCGGCATCCGGTCCCCCGGAGGCCAATGCCGGGCCGGTCTCGGTGAAGCTGACGAGGTCGTCGGTGACGACCCGGTGCCACGGCATGCCGATCTTGGGCGTGCGACGTGACTCGTGCAGGTAGAAGAGGTGGAACCTGCCGTCCTCCTGCCACGGGATGACGTCACCGACCCAGCCTCCGGACGGTCGGAAGAACCCTCTTTGGTCCATGCGGATGACTCCTCGACGAGACGCTGTCTCCGATGAACCCGGGGTGGTTAATCGGTTACGCAGACCATAGCAAGGGACGCCGCGCATGGTCAATCGGTTAATCACGGCTGTTTCGGCGACGGTCCGGACTTCACCCACGGGTTCGCGTCATCACCTCAGCGATCTGCACGAACTCAGTGGCATCCGGCCCGATCGGACTGACGTTGCGCGAATCGCTGAGTAAGCGCGTGGCCGCGGTCACTCCGTCAGGTACGCCGTCACCGACTCGGACAGCCGCACGGGCAGGCCGCGGATCGACACGCGGGACGGGTCGCCGAGCGCGATGCTGAGGCGACGGTCGACGCCGAACACCGCGCCGTCGTCGAGCGCGCCGCCGGCGGTGCATCCCGCCGACCAGGGCTGGTCGTTGACCGCGATGAACGTCACGACGCACACGCCGTCTCCCCGCTCGCGCTCGGCCAGGAACACGCGGAACCCGCGCATCACGGCGATGTACCGGGTGCTCGTCGGGTCGATGCCGCTGTCCGCGATGATCCCCGACGAGATCTTGTCGTCGTCGGTCTGCGGGAACGCCAGTTCGGGATACGGGGATGCCGTCGACGCCGACGGCGCGGGGGAGGCTGCGGCGAGCGAGGGCGACGCGGCGCCCGCGGCGTAGCCCGCCCCGATGAGCGCGGCCGCGGCGACGACCGCCACGATCACCGCGAGCGCGCGGGGGCGGTGGGGCGTGGCATCCACGATCAGTTCGGGAGCGGCGGGCTCGGCCGCGGTCGACGTCGGGGCGCGGTCGAGACGCAGCTCCTCCTCGAGGGCCGCGAGTCGCGCGATCTCGGCCGCGGTGGCCGGGCCTCCGGCTTCGCCGTAGACGCGCTCGCGCAGGTGGTTCAGCTCGACGTCATCGTCGCTCATGCCCCGACTCTAGAACCGCCACGGGGGTCAGGGGGCGGTTGCGCCGAGGGCATCCGAGGCGCCCACGAGCGCTAGGTGCGACAGCGCCTGCGGGGTGTTGCCCGCCTGCCGGTTGCCCTTCGGGTCGTACTCCTCGGACAGCAGGCCGACGTCGTTGGCGACCGCGGTGAGCCGCCGCATGAGGGCGACCGCGTCGGCGCGCCGCCCGCTGTGCGCGTATTGCCGCACGAGCCAGAACGAGCACGCGAGGAACGGATGTTCGTCACCGGCGAGACCGTCGACGCCGGTCGTGCGGTAGCGCAGCAGCCAGCCGTCGGGCATGAGGGTCTGCTCCATCCGTGCGACGGTGGCGAGCATGCGCGGATCGTCGTAGGCGCAGAATCCCACCTGGGGCAGGATCAGGAGCGACGCGTCGACCTCGTCCGTATCGAAATGCTGGGTGAACCAGCCGTCCGCGTGCACACCACGGGAATCGATGTCGGCCCGGACACGGTCGCGCAGCGCGCGCCACGTGTCGACCTCGCCGTCCAGACCGTCCTGCTCGACGGCGCGGATGCCACGGTCCAGCGCCGCCCACACCATCGCGCGCGAATGCGTGAAGAAGTGGGGGTCGCCGCGCATCTCCCAGATGCCGTTGTCGGGGCGGTCGAACCAGTCCGCCAGCTGGTCGAGGAGCGCCCGCTGCAGCGACCACGAGAACGTCGTCTCCTCGACACCGGCGTTCCGCGCCGCCTCGAGGGCGACCATCACCTCGCCGATGACGTCCGCCTGATACTGGTCGACCGCCCCGTTCCCGATGCGGACCGGGCGTGCGCCGTCGTACCCGGGCAGGCTCGTGATCTCCCGCTCGGGCAGGTCGCGTTCGCCCGCGATGCCGTACATGATCTGCACATCGGCGGGATCGCCGGCGATCGCCCGCAGCAACCAGGTGCGCCACCGATGCGCCGCTTCGAGGTAGCCGTGGTCGATGTAGGCGCTCAGGGTGAGAGCCGCGTCGCGCAGCCAGACATAGCGGTAGTCCCAGTTGCGCTCTCCCCCGAACGCCTCGGGAAGCGACGTCGTCGCCGCCGCCACGATGCCCCCGGTCTCGGAGTGCGTCAGCGCGCGCAGCACGAGCAGGGAGCGCGTCACGAGGTCGGCGTGCTCACCGGCGGCTTTGACCCGTCCCGCCCATTCGGCCCACCACTCGGTGGTGCGCTTGAGGGTGGCATCCACATCGATCGCCGCGGGCGGCTGCTGCCATGACGGCCCCCAGGACAGGACCGAATCGACGGACTCCCCCGCCACGGTCGTCCACAGGGCGCGGTGCGCGGTGTCGACGGCGATCAGGCGCGGACCGCGCAGCACGACCGAATCGGGACCGGCGACGGCGAGGATCGCGTGGTCGTGCGCGTGGCCGATCTGCCGTACCCACGGGATGGCGCGGGCGTAGTCGAACCGGAATCGCACTTCGCTGACGAAGTCCATCCCGCCCGAGATCCCGACGACACGGCGCACGAGCGCCTCGACCCCCTCGTCGATCGGCATGGCATCGTGCACCTCGGCGACGCCGGTGGACGTCTCCCAGCGCGTGACCAGCACGAACGTGTCGGCGTCGTAGTGCCGGGTGACCGTGGCATCCGGATCCGTCGGACGCAAGGACCACGCCCCGTGCGACTGGTCGCCCAGCAGTGCCCCGAACATCGATGCACTGTCGTACCGCGGCAGGCACAGCCAGTCGACGCTGCCCTCCCGGGACACGAGGGCGGCGGATCGGCAGTTGCTGAGGACGGCGTAGTCCTCGATCGCGGTGCTCACCCTCGTGATTGTGGCAGGGGATGCCGACATCGCGGCCGTGCATCTCGCTAGCGGCATCCGTGTGCCCGCTGCAAGCGACCTCCCGGTGTCGGACCCGGGCGCTACGGTGTCCCCATGCCGGCGGACACCACCCTCATCATCCTGGGCGCTTCGGGCGACCTCACCTCGCGGCTCCTGCTGCCCGCCCTCGGGCAGCTGCTGACGCGCGAGCCGGGCCGCTCGGTGCGTCTGCACGGCGCCGGCATGGAGGACTGGACCGACGACCACTGGCGCGAGGTGGTGCGGACCTCCTTCGCGACGACCGACTCGGAGGCGGCGTTCGCGATGGTCGCCGAGACCACCTACAGTCAGGCCGACATCACGAAGGCCGCCGATCTCCAGCAGCTTCTGGATGCCGCCGAGGGACGGCCCGCGCTGTACTTCGCGGTTCCGCCCGCCGTCGCCGAGAAGGCCTGCGTCGCCCTCGCCGACGTGACGATCCCCGAAGGAACGATCCTCGCGCTCGAAAAGCCCTTCGGCACCGACGAGGCCAGCGCCCACGCACTCAACCTGCAGGTGGCCAAGCTCGTGCCCGAAGAGCAGGTGTTCCGCATCGACCACTTCCTCGGCCGCTCGACGGTGCTCAACCTCTTGGGCGTGCGCTTCGCCAACCGCCTCATCGAGAGCGTGTGGTCGGCAGACGACATCGCCGGGGTCACGGTCGACTACCCCGAGAAGCTGGGGCTCGAAGGGCGTGCGGGTTACTACGACCACGCGGGCGCCCTCGTCGACATGATCCAGAGCCACCTGCTGCAGGTCATGGCGTTCGTGACGATGGAGCCACCGTCCTCGCTCGATCAGCTCGACCTGCGCGATGCGACCTCGACGGTGCTGCGCGCCACTCACGTGTGGGACGACGATGCCGTGACGAACTCCCGTCGCGCGCGCTACACCGCGGGCACGATCGGCGACCGGCACTTCACCTCGTACGTCGACGAGCCCGGTGTCGACCCGGCGCGGCAGACCGAGACGCTGGCCGAGATGACCGTCGAGGTGCGCACGGCCCGGTGGCAGGGCGTGCCGATCGTGCTGCGTTCGGGCAAGGGGCTCGGCTCCGACGCGGGTGACCCCGCGGTGACGGTGACCTTCAAGCCGGTGCGGCACCTGCCGGATGGGTTCGTCGGGGAGAGCACCCCCTCGGTGCTGACGTTCTCGCTCGGCCCCGACACGATGAGCCTCGGCCTCAACGTCAACGGCGCCGACGACCCGCTGGAACTCGAACGCGTCACCCTCGCGGCCGACCTGGGCGAGGGCGGCCTCAAGGCGTACGGAGAGGTGCTCTCCGGCATCCTGGACGGAGACGCGATGCTCGCCGTGCGAGGCGATGCCGCCGAGCAGTGCTGGCGCATCGTGCAGCCGGTCATCGACGCGTGGCGCGCCGACGAGGTGCCGCTCGACGAGTACCCGGCGGGGACAGCCGGCCCGGCATCCTGGGGCCTCTGAGCCCGCGGAGGCGAGCCGGCCGCGCACTCGGCCGCCGACTCGCCCCCTTCGGCTGAGCTACCCCCGGCGCCGTCGAGCGAACGCGTCGAGCGCGACCGCGCCCACGACGATGGCACCGGTGATGACGGATTCGACGTTCACGTCGAACCCGCTCGACTGCGACACGTTGCGGATGATGGCGATGATGAGCAGTCCGACTGCCGTCCGCCACATCGCTCCCTCTCCTCCGAAGAGTGACGTGCCACCGATCACGACGACGGCGATGACATCGAGGACGATCGTCGAGCCCACGTCGGCCTGACCCACGGACAACCGCGACGCGATGATGCAGCCACCGATGGCGGCACATACGCCGACGAGGGTGTAGGTACTCGCGCTGAGAGCCTCGACGCGCAGGCCCGCGAGCCGGGCTGCCTCGGGATTGCCGCCGATCGCGAAGATCGATCGCCCGTATGCCGTCCGCGACAGGATGAACCCCGCGATGAGGAAGACGATCACCATCAGCCAGACCGACACGGGGACCGCTGCGATCATCCCCAGTCCGAGCCAGTCGAACCCGGGCTCGTTGTTGAGGACGGGCGAGGAATTCGAGAACAGGAAGGCGGCGCCGCCGAACACCGAACCCGTTCCCAGCGTCGCGACGAACGGGTTGACCTTCAGCAGTGTGATGATGGCCCCGTTGATGGCTCCCGCCGCCGCTCCGACGAGGAGGGTGAGCACGAAAGCGAGAGGGATGGGGAGAGTCAGCGCCAACTGGGCGTACACGACGGCACATCCCGCGTAGGTCGCCCCCACCGAGAGATCCAGGCCGCGCGCGATCATGACATAGGTCATGCCGACCGCGATGATGCCGAGCTGCGCGTTCTGCGACAGGAGGTTCTGCAGATTTCCCCAGGCCAAGAAGCCCGGGTAGGTGAGTTGAGCCCACAGGACGAGAAGCAGAAGCAACCACACCATGCCGAACCGGAACATGGTGTCTTTCGCTCGGCGAGCAAACTGCTTCTTCTGGGGCTCCTCGACGCCGAGCTTCTTCTCGCCGCCGAGCTTCTTCTCGCCGCCGAGCGCGAGCGCCGGGCCGCGCGAGTGTTGGTCGGTACTAGACATGTGTGTTCTCCACTTGGAACGCCGAATAAAGGATTCGCGCGACGAGGTCCTGCTCGGAATTGCGCGCGCGGTCGATGTCGAACTCGTCGACGATCCGCCCGGAGGACATCACCAGCACGCGCCCCGCGGTCTGGGCGACCTCCTCGAGCTCGGAACTGACGACCAGGACACCGGCGCCGGCCGCCGCCCGTTCGCGGAGGGTGTCGAGGATGTCGGACTTCGCTCCGACATCGATCCCGCGCGTCGGCTCATCCGCCAGGAGAAAGCGGGGCGGCCGGTGGCCCCACCGCGCCAGAAGCAGCTTCTGCTGATTTCCCCCAGAGAGGTTGCGGGCAGGCTCCCCCAAGCGCGCAGGATCGAAACCGTAGGCCGCAGCGACGCGGGTCGCACCGTCGCGGATGCGGCGAGGGGTGACGATTCCGCGACGCGAAATCGAGCGGTAATCGGAGATGACGACATTGTCAGCCGCGGAGAGCATCAGGACGAGGACCTGAGTCTTCCGATCCTCCGGCAGCAGGGCGATCCCGAGGCCGAGGGCACGACGCACCGAACGCGGCCACGGAACCTCCTTCCCATCCACCCAGAGACGCCCCACCGCGCGGGGATCCAGCCCGGCGAGCGCGTGCAGGACCGAGGAGCGGCCCGCGCCGACGAGCCCTCCGATGCCGAGGATCTCTCCCGAACGCAGCTCGAAGTCAATGCCTTCGACGGATCCGCCCACCTTGAGGCCTTCGACGCGGATCCCCTTGTCGGATCGCGAACGCCGCATCGGCTGCGCCGGTGACGTGCCCCCGTCCGCTGCCGCCGCCGCGTCTACTTTTTCGGCTGCCGCCGCGGCGACGTCCCGACCCAGCATCTCGTTCACCAACGTCTGCTTCGTCCACTCGGCGACCGGTCGACTCGCCGTCTGCCGACCGTCGCGGAACACCGTCACGTGGTCCGCGATGTTCAGCACCTCGTCCAGGGCGTGGGAGACGAACACCATGGTCACGCCGTGTGCCCGCAGGTCGCGCATGAGAGCGAAGAGCGACTCCCGTTCCGACGCACCGAGCGGCGCCGTCGGCTCGTCGAAGAAGATGATCCTGGCGTCGGAATCGAGCGCTCGCATGATCTCGAGGATCTGCTGCTGGGCGACGGAGAGATCCCTCGCGAGAGCGCCCGCCGGCACGGACACTCCCATTTGTGAAGAGAGCTCCTCGTAGCGACGACGCATTGCGCGTTCGTCGAGCACACCCGCTCGCGATCGTGGTCGTGACACGAAGACATTGGCCACCGCGGTGAGTGGGTCGATGATCGTCAGCTCCTGATAGATCGCCGCGATCCCGGCATGCTGCGCTGCTCGGGGGCTGCCGAGCGAGACCGATTCGCCGAAGACCGAGAACGATCCCTCGGATTGCTGGATCCGCCCCGCCAAGATGCCGAGCAGCGTCGACTTGCCCGCACCGTTCTCACCGACCAGAGCGTGGATGGTGCCCGCTTCGATGTCGAGATCGATGGACGACAGCGCCTGCGTCTTGCCGAACCTCTTCCCCAGCCCGCGCGTGGAGATCGCCTTCGTCGACCGTGAGGCATCCCCGTCGTTCGCCGTCATCATCGTCACGATTCGGGGGTGAAGGACGACGCGGTCTCCTTCGTGATCACGAAGAACCCCGTCTTCGCATCGGCATCCGCGGGCAGCGGGGCACCGCTGTTCTTCAGGAAGCGGGTCGGAGCCTTGCCGTCGAGCGCGTCGACGACCTGCTGCAGAGCGGAGGTGATCGTCGTACGCGGGTATTCCGGTGCCGAGGCGAGGATCGTGCCGGCCTCGAGCTGCTCGATCGAGTACTTGGAGGATCCCTTGTCGTAGATCTTGATCTCACCGGTGCGACCGGCGGCCTGCACGGCCTGCACAGCACCCTGCGTGAGGGTCACGTAGGCGGAGAACAGGATGGTCGCGTCAGGGTGCGCCTGGAGCATGTCGGCAGCCTTCTGGTTGCCCTGGGGGATCGAGTAGTCGGTGTTCGCCTCTGCGACGATCTGGAAGTCGGGGTGTGCCGCCGTCACCTTCTCGATCGCGGCATCGAGGTTGATGGTGATGCCGATGTTGTCGGGGCCCTTGAGCATGATGACCTTCTGCGGGCCCGGATTCTGCGCGATGACGTACTCGAGGTAGTCGGTCCAGTACTCGACGGTGTCCACGCCGCCGACGAACGCGAGGGTGCCCGGCGCCCAGAGCTCGTCGCCCTCGTTCACCGTCCGGCCGCACAGCGCCGTCGTCATGGCGACGACCACGATGTTCTTCGCCGGCGCCTGCTCGGTGGCCACCTTGCAGTTGAGATTGGAGTCGAGAGAGGGAAGGAGGATGGCGTTGTACTTGCCGGACTGGATGATCGTCTGCAGTGAGTTGTACTGGGTGGTCGCGTCGAACTTGCCGTCGAAGATGGTGACTTCGGCACCCGGGATCTTCGCGATGTCCGACTTCACCTGCTCGATCTGCGCCTGCAGGTAGCTGTTGTTGGTCCCGGGGAGAGCCACGGCGACGCGCAGGAGCGTCGACGCCGAGACGGGAGTGCTCGTTCCCACGTCGATCTGGACGGTCTCACCGGCCGGAGCCGGAGAGCCTCCGGGCGAGCTGCACGCGGTGGCTGTCAAAGCGAGCGTGGTGAGAGCAGCAGCCAGAATGGCGACGCGGTGCTTGCGGGTGCGGGACATGACTGTGTCCTTTCTTCATTGAAGGAGACATGGATCGACGTGCGTTACGGACTCGGATGTGTCGCGGCACTATCGATCTCGGGGGCCACGTTGTATTATCGTACGACAATAGTTCAATGTCTACCCCATCTTTCGCTCCCCCTCGGATCGAGGTGGCGAGACCCCCCGCAGGGGTATGACATGTGAACCGCTCGTCAACGAAGACCAGGAGTTCGAATGTCCCGTACCCCGTCCGACCCGCGCTCGTACATCGTCACCGGCGGCGCCAGCGGGATCGGCGAGTCCACCGTGCGCCAACTCACGCAGCGCGGGGATCGTGTCGCGATCGTCGACCGCGACACGACCCGACTCGCCGCCCTCGCCGATGAGTTCGGAGATCAGGTTCTTGCCCTCCCCGGCGACGTGAGCCAGGAAGAGGACGTCGTCGAATCAACGGACCGAGCGGCGGCCCACTTCGGTGGGCTCGACGGCGCGTTCCTCAATGCGGCGGTCCCGGGCCCGTTCCAGTCGCTGATGGAGACATCCGTCGAGGACTTCGACCGCGTGATCGCGATCGACCTGCGCGGAGTCTTCCTCGGACTGCGTGAGACCATGCGGCACCTCAGCGAGAGCACGGCCGGTGGATCCATCGTCGTCACTTCATCACTGGCCGGACTGAGCGCAGGCCGGGGGCTCGCCGCCTACACGGCCGCCAAACACGGCGTGATCGGGCTCGTCCGCAACGCGGCAGTAGAAGGCGCGGCGCACGGCATCCGCGTCAACTGCGTCGCCCCGGGCCTCACGGACACCCCCTTGCAGGCCCCCCTCCGGGAGTTCCACGGGGCGCAGGCCGATGCGCTCCAGGCACAGGTCCCCCTCGGCCGAATGGGCCGGCCGGGCGAGGTGGCCGACCTCGTGTCCTTCCTCCTCTCGGACGCTGCGGCCTACCTCACCGGCGCGGTCATCCCCATAGACGGGGGTGCACTCGCCGACTCCCCGCTGCGCACGCCCGAGAGCTGACCCCTCCCCGCGCCCCCTCGTCATCCGCCACTCATCACCACACGAAGGAACAGACAATGTCGTCCACCACCGCAACGCCCACCGCTGCCGCAGCCGAGATCGGCCGCGCCGAGAAGAGCGGGATGTCGACCCCTCAGCTGGCTCGACTCCGCTCGACGATCGAGCAGGACATCGAGGCCGGGGAGTACCACGGCGCGACCGTGATCGTCGCACGCCACGGAGACGTGGTCCTCGAGGCTGCGATCGGGTCGACGGATGCGTCCACGCAACGAAGCGCCGCCCTGGACGACGTCTTCCGCGTGCTGTCGGTCACCAAAGCCCTCACGAACACCGCCGTCTACCGCGCGATCGATGCCGGGCTCCTCACTCTGAACACCCGGGTGGTGGATGTCATCCCCGAGTACATCGGATCAGATCGATTCCTCGCACGGGGCAAGGAGACCGTCACGGTGGCGCACCTCCTGAGCCACCGGTCGGGGATGAACGGCACTCCCGAGCCCCTCCCCTACGCGCAGCTGGGCGACCTCTCGGCCGTGATCGAGAAGATCTGCGAGATGCCCCTCGCGGGCGAGCCCGGTACGACCGTGGACTACTCCCCGACCCTGAACCATGCCCTGCTCGGCGAAATGGTGCGCCGCGTGCACGGGGACACCTCCTTCTCGCAGATGATGGCGCGCGAAGTGCTGGATCCGATCGGCATGGTCGACACGGCTTTCGGTCTCCCCGAGCGTCTCGCAGAACGTGTCGTTCCGATCAGGGCGATGTTCGGCAATGAGGGGTGGCTCACGGCTCACGATCTCGAGGTTCTGAACGACGTGATCTCCGGGGACGCGGAGATGCCGTGGGTCGGGTCCGTCACGACGGCGCGGGACATCTTCCGACTGGCGGAGGTCTACCGCCGGCGCGGCAAGACGGAGAGCGGCGAACAACTGGTGTCCCCCGCCATCATCGACGTGGCGACCCGCGTGCAGACCGGCGACGACCCCAACAACCTCTATCTGGGGATGGCGAAGAAGCGCGGATGGCCGTGGGCTCCGGCGAACCTCGGATACGGGTTCCAGCTGTCGGGCCTCGGCGCAGCACCCTCCATGCTCGGCACGCTGACATCGGCGCGGACGTTCGGCAACCACGGTGCCGGATCCACGGTGTTCTGGGTCGATCCTGAGCGCGATGTGACCTTCGTGCTGCTCACCGCAGGGTCGATGGAGGAGAGCGACAACTACCTGCGCTGCCAGCGGCTGTCGGACCTCGCGATCTGCGCGGCGCTCTGATGGCGCACACCGACATCGAGGCCCGCGCGGACCACTCGACGGCCATCGTGACGGGCGGCGCATCGGGCATTGGAGCCGCGGTCGCCCATCGCCTGGCGGAGTCGGGCGTCCGCGTGTGCCTGGTCGACGTGTCCGCGGATGCTCTCGCGACCGTAGCGAGAGAGATCGGGCCCCTCGCCGTCACGTGCGTCGCGGACGTGACCGACGAAGACAGTTGCGCGCAGGCCGTGCAGACGGCGGAGGAGTTCGGTGGCGGTGCCGCTGACATCCTGATCAACACCGCGGGAGTCAGCCTCGTTCGCGCCACCACCGAGATGACCCTCGGAGAGTGGAACCGCGTCTTCGCCGTCAACGTGACGGGCCCCTTCCTCATGGCCCGTCACGCGCTTCGCGGCATGGTCCGACGGGGTCGCGGTTCCATCGTGAATGTGGCGTCGCTGGCCGCACACCGGTCACTCCCCGAGACCGCCGCCTACAGCGCCTCGAAAGCCGCGCTGGTCGCGTTCACCCGGCAGCTCGCGGCAGACTACGGCTGCCACGGCATCCGCGCCAACAGCGTCAGCCCCGGCCCCACCGCGACGCCGATGCTCCTGGGTGAGGCCCGCGAGGGCGCCGCGCGCGCGGGAATGGACCTCGATCAGTTCCTCGACCTCGTCTCCGCGGAGCTACCTCTGCGTCGCATCGGGCGAGGTCGCGACGTCGCCGAGGTCTGCGCGTTCCTCGCGAGCGACGCGGCCGCCTCGGTGACCGGGGTCGACATCCTCGTCGACTCCGGAACCGCCGGCCTGGACGCCTTCGCTCTCGCCATGACGCGCGCCGCGGGGGCGTGAGGCCCGATATGAGAAGAGGACACCCCGCCGGCATCCCGCCGCGTGGGTGTCCTCTTTCGGCCGATTCTCGCGTCAGGCTTCGGCCGAGCCCGGGGCCGTCATCGACGGCCAAGGGTCACCGGCCCGTAACGGCCTGTCCGCAAAGCGCCCCTCGTGCGCGAGGACGGGCCGACGATCCGGCGCGAGTTCAGGATGACGCTCTTCGAGCCTCTCGCGCCGCACCGCGGCGTCTCGCCACCCGCGCACCACATCCCTGTCGCCACCGCGAGTGGCCTGCCAACTACGCGGCATCTGGCTGCGCGCGGGACCTGCGGCAGCAGCGCCACCGATTCGCACACCGCTGACGAGCTTGACCAGGGTGTCGCTCCCGCAAGAGGGGCACAGCGGGGTCGCGGAGTTCATCGAAGGGACGCGCAACTCGAAACGTTCCCCGCAGGGAGGGCAGCGATAGTCGTAGAGCATCAGCTGTAATAGCCGTTCGGCGCCGTGCGAAGAGAGGGAAGCTGGTGGTCGTCATGACCGAAGATCAACTCGGCGCCGGTCCGATCCGCGATCGATCTGATCTTCTCCACCGACTCGAGCCACTTGACGTTGTCCCATACGATTGCCGCCCCCACGGCCGGCGGGCCGTAGCTTTCGGAGAGGTACAGCGCGTCAGAGGTGAAGATCTTCGTACCGTCGTTGGGCAGGTCGATCTGCAAGGACATCGTTCCCCACGTGTGCCCGGGGGTGTTGATGAGATGGACGCCCGGCACCAGTTCTTCGTCGCCCGGTGTGCCGTGGATGGGGAGGCCCTCGAACTCGCTCATCAGATGAGCGCCGTTCACGATCCCGCTCAGTGTCTTCACGCCGGCGATCTCATCGTTGTTCGCGATGATGCGCGTCTTGCCGTTGTCGAACATCCTGGCGTTGCCGACGTGGTCGTAGTGAAGGTGCGACAGGACCAGTACATCGATGTCCTCGGGCGTGAGCTCCAGCGACGCCAGGCCGGAGTCCAACCAGCCCTCGGGGGCGTCGACATCCTCGGCGACCGGGAAGTAGTCCTGGAAACCGGCGGGCTCCCACTGCGTCTCCCAGTTGCGGGGCACACCCGTGTCCCACAGGATCCGCCCCTCGGGATGCTCGATGAGGACGGCATGAGTAGGCATGTTCGCCCACACACGGGGCTCGTGGCGATGGTTCTTGTCCATCAAGGTGGTGCCCGACTTCAGCAGCAGCCAGGCCAACTCGCCCTGCAGGGTTCCGGTGCGGAGAATGTGGACTTTCATCTCATCGGTCACGTCACTGTGCCTTTCTCAAGTCGTATACGACAAACATATTGTAGGACAAAGATGAGGGCAAGCACTGGCCTCTCCCGAACGCGACGGAAGGGCGCCCGCGGACCGCGCAGCGCGCCCCGCTGGTCGATGCGGGGTCGCGAGACGTCAGCTCGCGGCGTCGCCGAGGTCGTAGTTCGCCAGCGCGAGCGCCGCCGCTCGATCGACGTGGTCCGAGAGGAGTTTCGCGATCAGGTCGCCGTCGCGGCGACGCGCCGCGTCGACGATCTCTTCGAGTTCCTGCGTCGTCTGCACCAGCCTCCCCGGCTGGGACAACGACACCCGGCGGAGCATCGTGACGCGATTGTTCAACTGCTTGAGCAGCTGAGCGATGGTCGCGTTCCCCCCGCCGGCGAGCAGTGCTGCGTAGAACTCGTTCTTCACGACCAGTTGGCGATGGGGGTCGTCCTGGACACCCGGATCCCGCAGCGCATCGACCGCCGCGGCGAGCGCATCGACATCATCGTCCGTGGCGTTCTCGACGAAGTCGCGTCCGGCACGGCTCTCCAACAACGCGCGAACAGCGTAAATCTCCCGCGCCTCGTGCTCAGTGATGACAGCGACCGACGGGCCACGGTGCAGCACGTTGACGATGAGGCCTTCGGCCTGCAATTGCTGCAAAGCCTCTCGCAAGAGAGAACGACTCACGCCGAACGCCTCGGTCAGGTCGCGCTCGACCAGCTTCTGCCCGGGCGTGAGATCGCCGTCCAGAATGAGGTCGCGCAAGCGGTTGACCAGGAGAGAACGTAACGACGTCTCCTCGCGGGCAAGTCTCAGATCAGTGGGCCTGGACACCGGAGCTCAGTCCTCTCATAGAGCGATCTTATGTGCGGCACCGTCCGAAAGGAAGGTGCCGACGGATTGACGGACAATCCGTCATTCGCTAACGTAGCGCTGTCACCATCACTATCAAGGGAGATAGCCCGTGGAAGCGCGAGCAGACACACCCGTCACCGGCCGCTTGGCCTATATGAGCGAACCCCGCGTGCTCGCTTATGCCGAATACCCCCTCCCCGAGCTCGAGCCCGACGGCATCCTCGTGGAGGTCCTGCGCGCGAACGTGTGCGGCTCTGAGTTGCACATCTGGAACGGAAAGCACCCCGTGAAGAAGCGGGGCGGACTGGGCCACGAGATGGTTCTGCGCGTCCTGGCATTCGGTGATCGCCGAACCACCGACAACCGAGGCGTCCCGCTGGCCGTCGGCGACCGCATCGTCTGCACCTATTTCCAGACCTGCCAGCGGTGCCCCCAGTGCGTGGGCGGTCAATACAACCTCTGCGACAACGCGTACGAGTTCTTCGGACGCCAGCCTGAGGAAGCTCCCCACTTCCACGCCGCATTCGCGACGCACTACTACATCCACCCCCTGCAGAACGTGTACAAGGTTCCGGACGAGATCCCCGACGCCGTCGCGGCGGGGGCCAACTGCGCACTGAGTCAGGTCTTCTACGGGATCGACCAGATCGCGCTGCAGCAGGACGAGACCGTTCTCATCCAGGGCGCGGGGGGTCTGGGTCTCTATGCGATCGCCGTCGCGAAGGAACGAGGAGCGCGCGTGCTGGTCGTCGACGGGGTGGCTGCCCGTCTCGCACAGGCCCGCGCATTCGGCGCCGACCACGTCATCGACATCAACGAACTGCCCGAACTCGAAGATCGGGAGAGAGCCGTCTTGGAGCTCACCAACGGTCGCGGAGCCGACGTGGGTGTGGAGGTGGCCGGGGTTCCCGCAGCGTTCGCCGAAGGACTTCGACTCGTGCGACGAGGCGGCCGCTACCTCGTCATGGGGAACCTCTCCCCCGGGGCCACGGTGCCGTTCGACCCCGGCTACGTCACACGGAAGGCTCTCACCATCCGGCACGTCGACCGCTACGAGGCCCGCTATCTCTGGAAGGCGCTGACGTTCCTGGCCGAACACGGGGACAAGTACCCCCTGGAAGAACTCGTCGACGCCGAGTTCTCGTTCGCCGACATCCAGGTGGCGCTGGAGAAGTCCCTCAACCGCGAGGTCACTCGCGCCGTCATCACCATCACCGACTGAGGGGAATCGATATGAACACGGCTACACCCGAACCTCTCGACCACTGGATCGACGGGGCGCCCCACCGGCCGCAGTCCGATGAATACACCGTGGGCACGAATCCTGCGACCGGTGGCTCCACCGTACGGATCGCCGCCGGCACCGCCGCAGACGTCGACTCCGCCGCCAAAGCGGCTACCCGCGCCTACCCCGGCTGGCGGTACTTCTCGGCGCCCGAACGGGGCCGAATCCTTCGCCGCATCGCAGATGCGATCCGCGCCCACGCCGACGAATTCGCCGATCTCGAGATCCAAGACACCGGCAAGCCGCGCGCAACAGCCCTCGCCGAAGTCGAGAACTCCGCGGCCTATTTCGAGTTCTACTCCGGGCTGGTGAACATCCCCGTCGGCGACGTCCTCGACGTCGAACCGGGACAGCACATCTATACCCGACGGGAGCCCTACGGCGTCGTCGGCATCATCACCCCGTGGAACGTGCCGCTGAATCAGGCGGCTCGCGCCGTCGCCCCGGCTCTCGTGACCGGCAACGTCGTGATCCTGAAGCCCGCCGAGACGTCATCGCAGACGACGATTCTGCTATGCCGCCTCGCCACCGAGATCGGGCTCCCCGATGGCGTGCTGAACGTGGTGCTGGGTTCCGGGTCGGTCGTCGGAACCGCGATCGTCAGCCACCCCGCCGTTCGCAAGGTCGCTTTCACCGGTTCTGTGCAGACCGGACGCACAATCGGTCGTATCGCGGCCGAACGCGTCATCCCCCTCACTCTGGAGCTGGGCGGCAAGTCCGCCAACATCGTCTTCGCCGACGCCGATCTGCCGAAAGCGGCCCGGGAGGCTGTCCGCGCCTTCGCCGCCAACGCGGGCCAGGTGTGCTCCGCGGGAACGCGGCTGCTCGTCGAGCGATCCATCCACGACGAGTTCGTCGCACAGGTGGCCGCGATCGCCGGCGAACTGCGCGAGGGCGACGACATCGGCCCCCTCATCACGCGCGGGCAGTTCGCACAGGTCCAGGAGTACTTCCACATCGCTCAGGACGAGGGCATCGCCGCGGTCATCGGCGGATCCGTGAGCGGCGATCCGGCTCTGGGCGGAGGGTTCTACGTGAAGCCCACCATCTACGCCGACGTCGACACCGACTCGCGGATCGCCCGAGAAGAGATCTTCGGGCCGGTGCTGGTGACGATCCCCTTCGACGACGAAGCGGATGCCATCCGCATCGCCAACGATTCGGAGTTCGGCCTGATCGCTGGGGTGTTCACGCGTGACATCGGGCGCGCACTCCGCGTGGCCGACAGCATCGAAGCCGGTCAGGTCTTCATCAACACGTGGTCCACGGGCGCGGTGCAGACGCCGTTCGGCGGGCACAAGAACAGCGGGTACGGGCGAGAGAAGGGGATCGAAGCGATGCTCCACTATTCGCACCTGAAGACGGTCGTGGCGGTGTACTGATGACGGACGTCACCTTCATCGGCCTGGGAACGATGGGCGCACCGATGGTCGCCCGCCTCGTTTCGGCCGGCCACCGCGTGAGCGTCTCCGATGCCTCACGGGAGGTCGCCGACCGGGTCGCCGCCGACACGGGCGCACGGGTGGCCGACGACGCGGAGATCGCCGCGAGCCGGATCACCATCCTCATGCTGCCGAACAGCACCGTCGTCGCATCCGTGCTCGGCACACGACGCGAGGCGGGATCCCTCGCCTCGCGTCTGAGTCCGGGCGCCCTGGTCATCGACATGGGTTCGTCCCAACCGGATGCGACGCGCGCTCATGCCGATGATCTGGCGGCCGGCGGCATCCGATTCATCGATGCCCCCGTGTCGGGAGGACCGAGGCGCGCAGCGACCGGGGAACTCGCGATCATGGTCGGCGCCCCCGACGACGAGGTGTGGAATCAGGCGCAACCGCTCCTCGCCGCCCTGGGGGCGAGCGTCACGAGGACGGGGCCCGTAGGCTCCGCTCACGCGCTGAAGGCACTGAACAACCTCCTGTCGGTCATCGGGATCATCGGGGCCGTCGAGGTCCTCAGCGTCGGCGCGAAGTTCGGCCTGGATCCGCGAGTCATGCTGGACGTCATCAATCACTCGACGGGTCGCAACCACGCGACCGAGGTCAAGATCGGGCCGCACGTCCTCGATCGCCAGTGGAACGTCGGCTTCTCGCTCGAGTTCACGGTGAAAGACATCATCACCGCCCAGCAATTGGCCGAAAGCGTCGGGATCTCGACACCCCTCTCCGACAGCGCGGTGCGCGTGGCCCGCGCGGCGCTCGCATCTTTCGACGGTGCACCCGCCGACCAATCGCACATTGCGCACTATCTCGAAGCCGTCAACGGCGTCGCCCTCGGCTCGACCGACAAGAAGGACCCCTCATGAACCACCAGCTCTTCGAAGAGGGCCTCGCCATCCGCCGGGCAGTCCTGGGCGACGACTACGTCGATGCGGCACTGGCGAAAGCCGATGACTTCTCGCAGGACATGCAGGAACTCGTCACTCAGTACTGCTGGGGAGACGTCTGGAGCCGGCCCGGACTCGCGCGCCCGCACCGTAGCCTGATCAACCTCGCGATGCTCACCGCTCTGAACCGCTCGCATGAGCTCGCCACCCACGTGCGGGGCGCGATCAACAACGGCGTGACTCGGGAAGAGATCAAGGAAGTGTTCCTGCAAGCCGCGATCTATTGCGGAGTGCCAGCCGCGTTGGAGAGCTTCCGAGTCGCAAGGGAAGTCTTCGCCCAGATGGATCTCGAACGGTCCGTTGAGGCGTAGGCGGCTGGACGGCCGGACGGGCTACCACAGGACTTTCTCCGTCATATGGGAACACCGGCGGCTGCATCGGCGTTCGATGGGACAGGTCAACGACGCCCCGGCTTCGTTCTCATCCTGAGGAGTACCCATGTCCCACGTTCTCGACCGCACCGCTCAGACCGACGTCCCGATCCTCGACGTTCTGGCCGAGCGTTGGAGCACCCGCGTCTTCGACGCCGAGACCCCCATCGACGAGGAAGCGCTGCGCGCTGCGTTCGAAGCCGCCCGCTGGTCGCCGTCGGCGAACAACACGCAGCCGTGGCGTTTCCTGCTCGCTCGCCGCGGCACCGACGCGCACGCCCGCGTCGTCGAGTCCCTCGTCGGCTTCAACCAGGGCTGGGCCCCGGCGGCCGGCGCGCTCGTCGTCGTGCTGGCGGAGACGGCCGACGCCGATGGGAACCCCCGGCCGTGGGCGACCTACGACGCCGGTCAGGCCGCCGCGTTCTTCACCGTCGAGGCCCACGCCCGCGGTCTCGCCACCCACACGATGGGTGGCTTCTCGGGTGACGGCCTGCGCGCGTCGTTCGACCTCGACGCCCGCTTCACGCCCGTGACCGTGATCGCCGTGGGCGCCTTCGGCGACCCGGATGCCGCAGACGAGGCCGTCCGCGCCCGCGAGAACGCCCCGCGCACGCGCCGTCCGCTCGCCGAGACGCTGCTGCTCGACGCCTGAGTCGCGCCGGCTCCCGGCATCCGTCCGCCCCTGCATCCGCGATCGCGGTGCGGGGGCGGGCAGGTTTCCGCCCCGGCATCACCGTCCGACGCCGGTTCTGCGCGCGGCCCGGACCGCGCGGCATCCCGCTGCTTCTTCCGCCAGATCACGCGAAGTGGCCGAGATCACCCGTTCTGGCGCGCACTGTCGGGTGGTCTCGGCGAGATCACGTGATCTGGCGCCCGGGCAGCACCCCACCGCTCCAGCGCGACGATCGTCTCGCGCAAGGCCTCGCCGCGCGGGGTCAGGGCGTAGGCGCGGGTGTTGTGTTTCAGCGGGAGCCGGACGAGCACGCCGGCTTCTTCGAGCTCGCGCAGACGCACGGCCAGGATCGCCGTGCCGACGCCGAGGTCGCGCTGCAGATCGCCGTATCGCTGCGGGCCGTCGAGCAAGCGCTCGACGATGAGCAGCGCCCAGCGCGCACCGACGACATCGAGGGCGGCTTCGAGGCCGCTCACTCGGACGCTTCGGCGTCCGGCTTCATCCAGAACGGCGAGTAGTGGTATCCGTCCGGGTCGTCGAACTGACGCTGGTACATGAACGGATAGTCGTCGGTGTCGCCGATGCGCCCGCCGGCTGCGCCCGCACGCTCGACCAGCCCATCGACCGCCTCGCGGCTGCCGAGGTCGAACGACACCGTGATCTTGGAGGGCGTGTCGGGTCCGCCGATGAGATCGTCGGTACCGCCGACGGCGGCGTACATCTCCCGGCTGCCGAGCATGACGTACTGCTCCGGAGCGATGGCGAAGCACGAGACGTTGTGGTCGGACATCTCGGCGTTGAGGGTCCAGCCGAGGGCGGTGTAGAAGGCGGTCGAGCGCGCGACGGACTCGACCGGGCAGGTGAGGAAGAGGCTCATGGCCGTGATACTTCCAAAAGTGAAGTGCTCCGTCAAGACCCGATCAGCGCTCGACCAGCACCCCGTCGGCATCGGCCCACACGTGCCGGCCCGGGGCGAAGACGACACCGCCGATCGTGACCGGCACGTCGACCTCGCCCACACCGTCCTTCGCGCTCTTGCGCGGGTTCGACCCCAGCGCCTTGACCCCGAGCGGGAGGGATGCCAGAGCCTCGCGGTCGCGGATCACCCCGTGCACGATGATCCCGGCCCATCCGTTCTGCACCGCCGATCCCGCGATGAGGTCGCCGACGAGCGCGGACTCGAGGGATCCACCTCCGTCGACGACCAGGACCGCACCGTCGCCCGGAGTGGCGAGCACGCGCTTCACCAGCGCGTTGTCGCGGTGACAGCGCACGGTGCGCACGAGCCCGTCGAACGCGACCCGACCGCCGAGGTCGAGCAGCTGCAGCGAGAGTGAGTCGAGTTCGTCGCCGCGCTCGTCGTAGAGGTCGGCCGTTGCGATCGTCATGGCGCCAGGGTAGCGAGGCGCTCCGCGAGGACACCGACGAGGGGATGCCACGCACCCGGCGCGGCATCCCCTCGGCATGCGACTACTCGACGATCTCGGCCTCGATCACGTCGTCGTCGCCGGGATCTTCGGCCTCGGCGGACGGCCCCGCGCTCGTGAGCACGAGGGACTCGCCGTCGCTCGCGACGTCGACCTTCACGAGGTCGCCGTCGTGCACTCCCCCCGCGAGGATCGCCATCGCGAGGCGGTTCTGCACCTCGGACTGGATCAGGCGGCGGAGGGGCCGCGCGCCGTACACCGGGTCGTAGCCGCGCTCGGCGAGCCAGGACCGCGCATCGGGCGTGACCGCCAGCGTGAGCCGGCGCTCCCGCAGCCGCTTGTGCAGCGCGTCCACCGCGAGTTCGACGATCTGGGCGAGGTCGTCCTCGCTGAGCGCCTGGAAGATCACGATGTCGTCGAGACGGTTCACGAACTCCGGCTTGAACGCCTGCCGGACGAGCGCCTGCACCTGCTCGCGCTTGACCTCGATCGGCAGCGTCGGGTCGATGAGGATCGACGAACCGAGGTTGGACGTCAGGATCAGGATGACGTTGGTGAAGTCGACCGTGCGACCCTGACCATCGGTCAGCCGACCGTCGTCCATGACCTGCAGCAGGATGTCGAACACCTCGGGGTGGGCCTTCTCGACCTCGTCGAGGAGCACCACACTGTACGGTCGGCGACGCACGGCCTCGGTGAGCTGACCGCCCTGCTCGTAGCCGATGTATCCCGGAGGTGCACCGACGAGGCGGGCGACGGAGTGCTTCTCGCCGTACTCCGACATGTCGATGCGCACCATGGCGTGCTCGTCGTCGAAGAGGAAGTCGGCGAGCGCCTTGGCGAGCTCGGTCTTGCCGACGCCCGTGGGGCCGAGGAAGAGGAACGAGCCGACCGGGCGGTTCGGGTCGCTGATTCCCGCGCGCGAGCGGCGCACCGCGTCGGACACCGCCTTCACGGCATCCTTCTGGCCGATCAGGCGCTTGCCGAGCTCGCGCTCGAGGTGCAGGAGTTTCTCGGTCTCGCCCTGCAGCAGGCGACCCACCGGGATGCCGGTCCACGCGGCGATCACGGCGGCGATGTCCTCGTCGGTGACCTGGTCGTTGACCATGCGGTCGCCCGCGGGCTCCTCGCGCTCGGCCGTCATGAGCTCCCGCTCGAGGGCCGGGATGTCGGCGTACAGCAGGCGCGATGCGCGCTCGAGGTTGCCCTCGCGCTGGGCGCGCTCGGCGTCCCCCCGGGCCGCGTCGAGTCGGGTCTTCAGGTCTCCGACGCGGTTGAGCGAGGCGCGCTCCTGCTCCCACCGCGCTTGCAGCTCGTCGAGCTTGGACTGCTCGGCGGCGAGGGTCTCGCGCAGCGTCGCCAGGCGCTCCTTCGAGGCGGCATCCTTCTCTTTCTTCAGCGCGAGCTCTTCGAGCTTGAGCCGGTCGACGTGCCGGCGCAGCTCGTCGATCTCGAGCGGAGCCGAGTCGATCTCCATGCGCAGGCGCGACGCGGCTTCGTCGATGAGGTCGATCGCCTTGTCGGGCAGCTGGCGCGACGGGATGTAGCGGTTGGACAGGGATGCCGCCGCCACGAGCGCCGCGTCGGCGATCGCGACCTTGTGGTGCGCCTCGTACCGCTCCTTGAGACCGCGGAGGATCGCGATCGTGTCTTCGACCGTCGGTTCGCCGACGTAGACCTGCTGGAAACGGCGTTCGAGCGCGGCATCCTTCTCGATGAACTCGCGGTACTCGTCGAGCGTCGTCGCGCCGATGAGGCGCAGCTCGCCGCGGGCGAGCATGGGCTTGAGCATGTTCGATGCCGCGACCGAACCCTCGCCGCCGCCCGCGCCCATCAGCACGTGCAGTTCGTCGATGAACGTGATGATGCGTCCGTCGGACTCGGTGATCTCTTTCAGGACGCTCTTGAGGCGTTCCTCGAACTGGCCGCGGTACATCGCCCCGGCCACGAGTGCGGAGATGTCGAGGGCGACGAGCTCTTTGTTCTTGAGGCTTTCGGCGACATCGCCCGCGACGATGCGCTGAGCGAGGCCCTCGACGACGGCGGTCTTGCCGACGCCGGGCTCGCCGATGAGGACCGGGTTGTTCTTGGTGCGGCGTGTGAGGACCTGACTGACCCGCCGGATCTCGCTGTCGCGACCGATGACGGGATCGAGCTTGCCCTGGCGGGCGCGGTCGGTGAGGTTGATGCCGAACTGCTCGAGGGCGCTGCGCGCGTCCTCCTGCCCCGGCTGCTGAGTGGCGTTCATGGTGTCTCCTGGAAATCTGTCACGCTTCAAAGTTGAGTTGCGTTGACTCAAGTTTAGCAGTCGGGTGCATTCGAGGCAATGGAGGGTGCGCGACCGGCAGGACCCTTCCCGACGACGCGAGCACCCCCGGGTCTAGGGTGAGCGCGTGAGCACGCCGCCTGCCGCCGCACCCCGCCCGGACATCCCGTGGAACCCGCCGCCCTCGGCCTCCGAACGCCGCGCGCGCGGACGAGAGGCGCGGCAGCGCGTGCCGCGACGCGACCTCGGGCGCCTCACCGTCGAAGGACGTGACCCGCTCGGCATCCTCGAAGCCCAGAACGCCACCCGCATCCCCGAACTGGTTCCGCTGCGGATCGAGCGGATGTCGGCAACCCCGTTCGCCTTCTACCGCGGCGCGGCGGCCGTCATGGCGGCCGACCTCGCCCGCGATCCCTCGACGCCCATCCACGTCGCATCGTGCGGAGACGCCCACGTCGCGAACTTCGGTTTCTACGCCTCACCGCAGCGCACGCTCGTCTTCGACCTCAACGACTTCGACGAAGCAGCGTGGGCGCCGTGGGAATGGGACCTGAAGCGACTGCTCACGAGCGTCGTCCTCGCCGGAGGCGAGACCGATCGCGACCCCGCGATCGTCCGCGACGCCGTCGCCTCGACGGTGCGGGCCTATGTCCGGGCGATCGCGGGACTCGTCGAACGGGACCCCATCGACCGCCACTTCGAGCACTTCAACGCGCACGAGGCGATCGGCTCCTACGACCGCGCGTCGCGCGAAGTCCTGACGCGCGCGATCGCCGACGCCGAGCGCCGGACCGGGGCACGGGCAGTGCGTCGACTGACCGCCGACGCGGGCTCCGGCCGCCTCACCTTCACGCATCAGCCGCCGACGATGACCCCCGTCGACGCGGAGGTCGCCGCCCGGGTCCTCGCCGTCGACGGGGCATACCGCACCTCGGCGAACGTCGATGTGCGGATGACGCTCGAACAGTACGACCTCAGCGACGTCGCCCGCCGCGTCGTCGGGGTCGGCAGCGTCGGGACGCGGTGCTACCTCTTGCTGCTGCAGGACGGCGACGGGCACGCCTTCGTCCTCCAGGGAAAGCAGGCCGGAGCGAGCGTGCTGCAGCAGTTCGGCGGCATCCGCCAGCCCGAGGCGCTGACCTCGCTCGTCGCCGCCGACGGCGAGGGCGCGCGCGTGGTGGCGCTGCAGCGTGTCCTGCAGGGCGTCTCCGACCCGTTCCTCGGCCACGTGCGCGGCGTCGACGCCGACTTCTACGTGCGGCAGTTCCACGACATGAAGGGTGGGATCGAGATGGTCGAGCTCGCGGACAAGCCCTTCCGCCGCTACGCCCAGGCGTGCGCGATCACGCTCGCCCGCGCCCACGCGCAGTCCCCGCAGGCCCCCGACATCGCCGGCTACGCCGGCGCCGGGCACGCGTTGACCGAGGCTCTCGTGCCGTGGGCGTTCGCGTACGCCGACGTCGCCCGCGAGGATCACGCCGCGTTCGTCGCCGCACACGTCTGACGCGCGCGACCGCGGCGTCACGGGCGGGCGGTGGCCATCCAGTCGGACATCTCCGCCACGCGGGACCGGATGCCGCGGTGCCACGCGCGCAGAGCCTGGTAGGTCTCGGCCGTGTCGGAGGGGAGCACGGGCTCCCCGGTGCCCGCCATCGCGGCGACCGCGCTGTCCCAGTCGCGATGCATGCCCGAACCGACCGCGGCGCAGATCGCGGCACCGATGCCGGCCGCGTCGTCGACCAGGGCACGGCGAACCGGGCGCCCCACGACGTCGGCGACGATCTGGACGAGAAGCGGCGACTGCGCGCCGCCGCCGGTGACGATCACGCCGTCGGCGACGGCCCCGCGCTCGCGCTCCATCGCGTCGATGTGGTCGGCCATGGTGAACGCGATGGCCTCCAGCACCGCTCGATAGAGGTGCCCCCGGCCCTGCGCTCCGGAGAACCCCACGAAAGCCCCTCGCCGGTTCGGTTCGTCGCCCGGGGCGAGCCAGTCCAGCACGGTCGCGACACCGTCGCATCCGGGACTCACCGCCTCGGCCTCGGCGCCCAGAACGCGATCGAACGCGTACAGATCATCGTCGGGTGACGTCGGGTGCAGCAGATCGCGCAGCCAGCTCACCGTCCACATCCCCCGACGGATGCCGGTCGACTCCGCCAGGTACTGTCCGGGGCGGCATCCGAAGTTGACCCAGTGGTGGGCACCGCCCCCGGGCCGGTCGGCGACCGTCATCGCGGCGATGTAGGTTCCCAACGACAGCAGCACGTCCGCATCCGAGGCCAGGCCGGCCCCGAGTGCTTCGACGGCCTTGTCGTTCGAGGTGGCGTAGACGGGGACCCCCTCGGGCAACCCGGTCAGGGCGGCAGCCGCCGATGTCACCCGACCGAGTTCTGCACCCGGATCCACGAGGTCGCTCAGCAGGGCCCGGTCCATCCCGGTGGAGACCGCGGCATCCGGGTCGTCCGACCACCGCCAGGTCTGCTGATCGATGGGCCAGACGCCCTGGTAGTTCCCCGCCGCGTCGCGGAACTCCCCCGTGAGCCGGTGCGCGATGTATCCGGAAGAGGTCGACACGTGCGCCACCTCGGGAGAGGCGACGTGCCGGCGCGAGACCCTCTCGTCCATCCAGCTGAGCAGCGGCTCGGCCAGCGTGCCGTCGGCGCGCAGAAGCGCGCGGCAGAACCGGATCGTGCACAGCCCGATCCCCACGATCTCGCCGGGGTCGCCGTCGAAACGCTCCATCGCCGTGCGGCACGCGCGGGCGATCGAGTCCCAGACGTCGTCGTCCGGGTGGACGCTGTGCCCCGACTCCGGCGTCGCGTAGGGCCGCAGCCCCACGCGCGCCTGCGCACGCACTCGCCCCTCCTCGTCGACGACGAGGACCTTCGTCGACTGCGATCCGTTGTCGATCGCGACGACGACCGGCATCAGGCCTCCAGCGCGAAGATGGTGCCGGGGTTCATGATGCCGTTCGGATCGAGTGCGGCCTTCATGCGCTCGAGCAGAACGAGGGCACTGCCGTGCTCCTGCGCCGTCCACGGCGTGCGGTACTTGCCGATTCCGTGGTGGTGCACCATGGACCCGCCCAGGCGCAGCGCCTCCTCGACGACGATCGCGTTCAGCGGCTCGTGGTATTCGGTGATCTCCTCGCGCGGTTCGCAGCGGATGTCGTAGTCGTACACGAAGTACAGGTTCGTGCCCGTCTGGTAGCTGTGCGAGGAGTGCGCGCCCAGCATCGTCAGATCGGCCGCTCGGGGGAATTCCCGGCGCACGCGCGCCATGACGGATTCGTACAGCTCGACCACGCGCGACCAGTCGACCGAGACCTCGGTGGTATAGCCGAGGTGCGCGCTCTCGAGCATCTCCCGCTTCTCGCGGTCGATCTTGTCCTGCCCCCAGTTCAGATTGTCGAACCAGGTCTCGATCAGGGAGTCGTCGACGCGCTCGAGCGACGTGCCCTCGGCGGCCTCCTCGATGGCCTCGGCCGTCGCCTCCGCCAGACGGCGAGGCCCCTCCGCCACCAGCACGACGACGCTCTTTCCCTCGTGGAAGTGCGAGAAGTGCTGGCGAGCGTCCTCCGGCGAGTACACGCGCGCCACGGAGGGACGGTACCCCTGTGTCACGAGTTCACGGAGCAGGTCGACACCGGCGCCGAAATCGTCGGTGAGGAACCCGAAGTACCGGTTGTTCTCGGGCGTATACGGCCAGATCTTCACGGTGACCTCGGTCACGAACGCGAACGCACCCTCGTTCCCGATGATCAGGTGACGGATGTCGGGGCCGGCCGCGCGCCGCGGCACGTTCTTGATGCGCGTCACGGTGCCGTCGGCGAGGACCGCCTCGAGCCCCACCACCATGTCTTCGATGCCTCCGTACAGCGTGGAGAACTGCCCGATCGACCGGGTCGCGACGAGGCCGCCGTACTGGGCCAGCGGCTTCGACTGGGGCGAGTGCCCGGTCGTGTAGCCCCGCGCGCGCAGTTCGTCCTCGACGCGCTGCAACGGAGCCCCGCACTGCACGGTGACCATCATGTCCACGGTGTCGATCGCGAGGGTCGCGTCCATGCGCGAACCGTCGAGCACGATCGTGTCGGCGACGACGGTCTCGAGACCGCCCTCGGTGGCGGTGCGGCCCGTGCGGGGCACGATCGCGATGCGGTTCTCGTCGGCGAAGCGCAGCACCGCGGCGACCTCGTCGGTCGAGCGGGGGTACACGATCGCCGCCGGGAAGGGCCCGTCGAAGATGCCGTGCACGGCGGAGTACTTCTTGAAGCGGTCGACGCTGGCGTCGCGCAGCTCGGCTTCACGGGTGTCGACGGCGTCGGCGCCGAGCAGGTCGGTCAGACGCGTGGCGATGTCGGAACGGGTCAGCGGGGAACGGGAATCGGCCATGTCGGTCTTCCTGGATCGGTGGGAAATCGGGTCAGCGCAGCAGGTAGCCGCCGTCGACGACGAGCGTGTGCCCGGTGACGTAGTCGCTGGCGCGGCTGGCGAGGAAGACGACCGCGCCCATGAGGTCGGCGGGGTCGCCCCACCGACCGGCGGGGACGTGGTCGACGATGCGGCGGTTCGCCTCGGCATCCGACCGGGTCTTCTCGGTGAGCGCCGTCGCGAAGTACCCGGGCGCGACGGCGTTGACCTGGATGCCGAATGCACCCAGCTCGTCGGCGTAGGCCTTCGTGAAGCCGACGATACCGGCCTTGGATGCCGCGTACGCGGGCGACTGGCGCCCGCCGAGGAACGAGAAGAGCGAGGCGATGTTGATGATCTTGCCGCGGCGGTGCGGGATCATGACCTCGGCCGCCGCGCGCGCGAAGTCGAAGGCGGCGGTGAGGTTGACCGCGATCATCGGGTCCCACTTGGCGCGATCGAAGGCGACCACGTCCTCGCTCAGCAGGTTGATACCCGCGGAGTTGACGAGCACGTCGACGCCGCCGAAACGGTCGACGCACGCGCGCACGACACGATCGGGTTCGCCCGCCGCGGTGATGTCGGACTGCGCGAACGCGTAGGCCCGTCCGTGCGCCTCGACCAGCCGGGCGGTCTCACCGTCGTCGTCCATGAGCGACGGGACGAACACGTTCGCTCCGGCCGCGGCGAGCGCGACGGAGAACGCCCGACCGAGGCCGCCGTTCCCCCCGGTCACGATGGCGGTCTTGCCGGCCAACGAGAAGAAGTCGGGCGTGAATTCGCTGATGTCCATGGTCAGGCGCTCCGGGAGGCGAACGGGTCGGCGATGCCGACGTAGACGGTCTCGAGGTATTCGTGGATGCCTTCGGCCCCGCCCTCGCGGCCGAGGCCCGATTGCTTGACGCCGCCGAAGGGCGCGGCGGGGTTGGAGACGACGCCGGCGTTGAGCCCCAGCATGCCGGTCTCCAGGCGCTCGGCCAGGCGGAGTCCCCGGTCGAGATCTCGCGTGTAGGCGAAGCAGACGAGGCCGAACTCGGTGTCGTTGGCCAGGCGGATCGCCTCCTCCTCGTCGCCGAACGTCAGGATCGGCGCAACGGGACCGAAGATCTCCTCGCGGAGGATGTCGGCGTCGGCGGGCACGTCGACGAGGACAGTCGGCTGGTAGAAGTATCCGGGGCCGGGGATCGCGGCACCGCCCACGGCGACGCGGGCACCCTGGGCGACGGCCCCGTCGACGAGGGACGCGACCTTGTCGCGAGTGGCCGCGTCGACGAGGGGTCCGACCGTGGACGACGGGTCGGTCCCGCGCGCGGGGACGAAGGCGCCGATGCGGGCGGAGAAACGCTCGGCGAACTCGGCTGCGACGGACTCGTGCACGAGGAAGCGGTTCGCCGCCACGCACGCCTCACCCCCGTTGCGCATCTTCGCCAGCACGGCACCGTCAACGGCGGCATCCAGGTCGGCGTCCTCGAAGACGAGGAAGGGTGCGTTTCCCCCGAGCTCCATCGACACCCGCAGTACCTGGGCGGCCGAGTCGGCGATGAGTCGCTGGCCGACGCCCGTGGAGCCGGTGAAGGAGAGCTTGCGGAGCCGGGGGTCGCGCACGAGCGGGCCGGTGACGGCGCCGGCGTGCGTCGTCGGGATGACGTTGAGCACGCCGTCCGGAAGGCCGGCCTCGCGCAGTACCTCGGTGAGGAGGAGCGCCGTGAGCGGGGTGAGGGCGGCGGGCTTGAGCACCATGGTGCAGCCCGCGGCGATCGCCGGAGCGATCTTGCGGGTGGCCATGGCGAGGGGGAAGTTCCACGGCGTGATGAACAGGCACGGACCGACCGGCTTCTGAACGACCAGCAGACGGTTGCGACCGTCGGGCGCGGTCGAGTACCGCCCGGCGATGCGGGGAGCCTCCTCGCTGAACCAGCGGAGGAACTCCGCGCCGTAGGCGACCTCGCCGCGTGCCTCGGCGAGAGGCTTCCCCATCTCGAGCGTCATCGCGAGGGCGAAGTCCTCGGCGCGCGCGGTGACGAGGTCGAACGCGCGGCGCAGGATCTCGGCGCGCTCCCGTGGGGCGGTGCGCCCCCACGACTCCTGCGCACGGTGGGCCGCGGCGAGCGCGGCGTCCCCGTCGGCGACGCTCGCATCGGCGACGGTGGCGAGCACGTCGCCGGTGGAGGGGTCGATGACGTCGAACCGGTCGCCGGTCGAGGCGGGGAGCCAGGCGCCGTCGATGAAGAGGTCGGTGGGGAGAGAGGCCAGGAAGGCGCGTTCGTCGGTCATCGCGTGGCTCCCGCGGGAGCGGCAGCGCGGCGGAGCGGGTCGCCGAGCAGGTCCTCGTACAGGCGGAACGGCACCATCTCGCCGGCACGGTCGCCGTACATCGCCTTGGCGCGACGGAACTGCTGGTCCACGAGGCCGGACAGCTCGTACGGCATCCCGACCGAGCGCGCCAGGTCCACCGAGAGGCCGAGGTCCTTGCAGGCCAGCGCGAGCGCGAAACCCTCGTCGTAGTCGCCGTGATCGAGGATCGACAGAACGTCGTGCTCGACGAAATTGCTGTTCGCGGGGCTCGCGACCAGGGCGCGACGCAGCACCTCGAGGTCGACCCCGGCCTTCACACCGACCGAGAGCACCTCCGCGGTGGCGATGAGGTGGGAGAACCACAGCTGGTTGATCATGAGCTTCACCGCGTATCCCGCACCGTGGCCGCCCACGTGCAGGATCCGCTCGGGCTCGCCCATGGCCTCGAACACCTCGCGGAGGCGCTCGACGTCGTCGGCGTCGCCGCCGATGAAGATCTGCAGCGTCCCGTTGGCGGCACCGACGGACATCCCGCTCACCGGCGCGTCGAGGATGTGCAGGTCGGGACGATCGGTGCGAGCGCGGTCGGCGACCTCCGGCACGGACGTGGACATGTCGACCCACGTCCCCCCATCCGGCAGTGCCTCCAGCAAGCCGTCCGGCCCGCGGAGCACCTGCTCGACGTGGCGCGGGGTGGGCAGCATCGTGATCACCAGATCGGACCGGGATGCCACCTCGGCCGCCGTCTCCACCCAGACGGCGCCACGGGACACCGCCTCCGCGGCGACTTCCGGCCGCACGTCGGTGACGACCAGGGGGAAGCCGGAGGCCTGCAGGTTGCGGGTCATTCCGCTTCCCATGCTGCCGAGGCCGATGAATCCGACGGTGAGTGTGCGCTTCGTCACGGGACCAGTCCTTGAGATCGTGGATCGGGGGCGGGCGCTCCTGCGGCTCTCGTCATCGAGCCCGCCATCGGCGACCGCAGGGACACCATAGATCGAGGATGCCGTGGGAGCATCCCTTGATGTGAATATGGCAACGGGCTAGGGTTCCCGCCATGACAGATCACTCCCCTGCCCCGCGTCGCAACTCCTCGGGCCTCGCCCGCGACGTGGAGATCCTCGAGATCCTCGGGTCGGCGGAAGCCGTCGCCGGCGGGGGGCTCGGGGTCTCGAGGGTCGCGCAGATCACCGCCCGAGACAAGGCCGTCGTCTCCCGCAGCCTGGCCACCCTGGCCGACGCCGGGCTGGTCGACCGTGACGAGAACACCCTGGCCTACCGCCTCGGCGCCCGTCTCTACGCCCTCGCCGCCCTCACCGTCGAAAGCACCCTCACGCGGGAATCGCAGCCGATCCTGCGACGAGTCGCGCAACGGGCCCGCGAGACCACCCACCTCTGCGTCCTCCGCGGTGGGAACGTGCTGACCATCGCGAGCGAGCTCAGCCCGCACGAGTTCCGCACCACGGGATGGGAGGGGGTCACGACCGCGGCATGGCGGACACCGTCGGGCCGCGTGCTGCTGAGCGATTGGGACGAGGACTCCCTCGAGCGGTGGTACGCCGAGCACGGCCAGGATCAGGCGATCGTAGGCCCGGTCCCCCCGCACGCCGCGGGGTTCTCCGTGCTGCCCAGTCCTCCCGCCGATCGTCAGGTCGTCTCCGACCTGGGAAGCCTGCGTGCCGAGCTGTCCCGCATCCGAGCGACGGGATACGCCCTCCTCGACGAGGAGCTCGAGTTGGGCGTCGTGGGGGCGAGCGCCCCGGTGCGCGACTTCACCGGGCGCATCGTCGCGGCGTTGAACGTGAGTGCGCCCAAGACCCGCATCGGCGATCGGCTCGAGGGCCTCGCGCGCTTCGTGGCCTCCAGCGCGAAGGACCTCTCCCGGTCGATCGGTTTCGCGGGGAACACCCCGGGCGCCTGAGATTGCCATATGCGCAACACCGGTTGAAGATAATCATCCCCCCGCTTTACAGTCAGCCGCAGCCGTGATCCACGGCCCATCTCGATGAGGAGAGGAGTGCGACGCATGTCCGACTTCGACCTCGGCGGACTCCTCACTTTCTGGAGCCGCCGCAGCGACGACATCCTGGAGCTCGTGCTGCAGCACGTCGCCGTCGTGGCGCTGAGTATCGTCATCGCGGCGGTGATCGGCATCGCGATCGGCATCGGCGTCTGGAACCGCCCGGTCTCCCGCGCCGTCACGATCGCCGCCGCCGGCGTCGCCCTGACGATTCCGTCCCTCGCCCTCCTCGCGCTGCTGACCCCCGTGCTGGGGCTCGGCTGGACGCCGACGGTGTTCTCGCTGGTCTTCTACTCGCTGCTCCCGATCGTGCGGAACACCGTCGTGGGGCTCCGCGAAGTGCCGGCGGCCATCATGGAGTCCGCGAAGGGCATGGGGATGTCGCCCGCGCGCATCCTTCTATCCGTACAGCTCCCGATCGCGTGGCCGATCATCCTCACCGGCGTCCGCGTGGCCGCCCAGCTCACCATCGGTATCGCCGCGATCGCCGCCTACGTCGCGGGACCGGGCCTGGGCCAGTTCATCTTCAAGGGGCTCTCGTCGCTCGGCTCGAAGAACGCGCTGAACTTCGCGCTGACGGGAACCCTCGGCGTCATCGTCCTGGCTCTCCTCATCGATGCCGCCTTCGTCCTCATCACCCGCGTCACCACCTCAAGGGGGCTCCGTGTCTGACACCACCACCACTTCCCGGCCGGCCGGCGCGAACGCCTCATCGGGAGTCGGCATCCGCCTCGAATCCGTGACCAAGGTGTACCCGGGGCAGTCGGTGCCCGCCGTCGACGCGTTCTCGATGGACGTCGATCCGGGCGAGCTGATCATGTTCGTCGGCCCGTCCGGGTGCGGCAAGACCACGACCATGAAGATGATCAACCGGATCATCGAACCCACGTCGGGCACGATCTCGATCGACGGCCGCGACGTGCTGTCGCTGAACCCGAACGAGCTGCGCCGTCACATCGGCTACGTCATCCAGCAGATCGGGCTCTTCCCCCACATGACCATCGGCGAGAACATCGCCGTCGTCCCGAAGCTGCTGGGGTGGTCGAAGAAACGCACCGCCGACCGCGTCGAAGAACTCCTCGACACGGTTCAGCTCAGCGGCGATTTCTCCTCGCGCTATCCGCGACAGCTCTCGGGTGGCCAGCAGCAGCGCGTCGGCGTCGCCCGCGCCCTGGCAGCCGACCCGCCGGTCATGCTGATGGACGAGCCGTTCGGGGCGACGGACCCGATCACCCGCGAGCGCCTACAGGCGGAGTTCCTCCGACTCCAGGAGTCGATCGGCAAGACGATCATCTTCGTCACGCACGACTTCGACGAGGCCATCCGCCTGGGCGACCGGATCGCGGTGCTGTCCGAGCGCAGCCGCATCGAGCAGTTCGACACGCCGGCGGCGATCCTCGCCGCCCCGGCCAACGACTACGTGCGCTCCTTCATCGGGCGCGGGGCCGCCCTCAAGCGCCTCGCCCTCATCCCGGTCGCCGACGCCCCCCTCGGACCGGTGACGGATGCCGGACCGGTCAGGGTCGCGCTCACCGACAACCTCCGTGATGCGCTGGATCTGCTCATCCTCCACGGCTCGCCCTCGGTCCCGGTCGTCGACGGCGACGACCGGGTGCGCGGAACCCTCACGATCGAGCGGATCTCCGCGGCCCTCGGTGTCGAGGTCACCGACCTCTCCGCCCGTTCGAACGGCGCACGATGACCACCGTCACCACCGAGACGCAGAGCATCGGCGCCGCGCGCCTGGCCGCGACGCGCCGGACGCGTTCCACGAAGGTGTGGCGCCGGCTGCTCACCCCCGCGATCGTCGTGGTCGTCCTCGCCGCCCTCTTCCTCTGGGTGTCGTCGCTGACCCTCGACTCGATCGAGCAGCGGACGATCAACGCCGACTACCTCTTCCTCCGCATCGGCGAGCACCTGAGCCTCACGGTCGCCGCCTCCGCGCTCGTGGCCGTCCTGGCCATCCCCCTCGGCATCGCGCTCGCCAAGACCCCCTCGCGCACCGTCCGGGCCGTCGTCCTGGCGCTGGCCAACATCGGCCAGGCCACGCCGGCGGTCGGTGTCGTGATCCTTCTCGCCATCGTCTGGCAGACGGGATACACGACCGCGCTGGTGGCGCTCGTGATCTACGCGTTCCTCCCGGTGCTGCGCAACACGATGATCGGCATCGAGCAGGTCGACGGCGCGATCCGGGAATCGGCCCGCGGCATGGGGATGACACCCGTCCAGGTCCTCGCCCGCATCGAACTCCCGCTCGCCGTCCCCGTCATCCTCGCGGGGCTGCGCACGGCGCTCGTCTTCTGCGTCGGCGTCGCGACCATCGCGACCTTCATCAACGCCGGCGGCCTCGGCGACATGATCGTCAACGGCCTCAAGCTGCAGCGCTACCCGGTCCTCGTCGTCGGCGCCGTCCTGGTCGCCTGCATCGCTCTGCTCATCGACTGGATCGCCGGCGTCGCCGAAGACCTGCTCACCCCCAAGGGGATCTGATCCCCGCCGCTCCACCCGCACCATCCACCGCACCACACCCCAAGGAGACACAATGAAGCGTCGTCCGCTTCTCTCGCTGACCGCCGTCGCGGCGCTCGGCGCCCTCGCCCTCACCGCCTGTTCCGGAGGTTCCGGCTCCACCGGATCCGCCGCCGGTGGCAGCGACGAACTCGCCGGCCTCACGGGCCAGATCGGCTCCAAGGACTTCTCGGAGCAGTACATCCTGGCCCACATCACGACCGAGCTGCTCAACGCCCGCGGCGCGGACGTCGAGGCCAACACGAAGCTCGTCGGTTCCGCGAACGTGCGCCAGGCGCTCGAGAACGACGAGTTCCTCGGGTACTGGGAGTACACCGGCACCTCGTGGATCACCTACAACGGCAACACCGCACCCGTCCCCGGCGCCGAAGCGCAGTTCGAGGCGACGAAGAAAGCGGATGCGGCCAACGGCATCGCCTGGCTCGACCCGGCCCCGTTGAACAACACCTACGCGTTCGCGATCCGCGCCGACAAGGCCGAGGAGCTCGGGGTCAAGACCCTCTCGGACGTCGCCAAGCTGCCGGTGAACGAGCAGACCTTCTGCATCGAGAGCGAGTTCTCGACCCGTGACGACGGCTGGCCGGGGCTGAAGGCCGCGTACGGCCTGAACGTGCCCGACTCCAACGTCGCCCTGCTGGACACGGGCGTCATCTACACGGCCACCCAGAAGGGCGACGACTGCAACTTCGGCGAGGTGTTCCAGACAGACGGCCGCATCCCCGCGCTCGATCTCGTCGTGCTGGAGGACGACAAGGAGTTCTTCCCCGTGTACCAGGGTGCCTTCACCCTCAAGCAGTCGACCCTCGACGAGTACCCCGCCATCGCGGACGTCATCGCCGAGATCTCGTCGTTGCTCACGACGGAGGAGATGCAGAAGCTCAACGCCAAGGTCGACGTCGACGGAGAAGACCCCGAGGACGTCGCGACGGACTGGCTGAAGGAGCAGGGGCTCATCTGATGTCGGTCGACGTGCAGATCGGGGAGAGCTTCGTCGGCGACGGGGCGCACGCGGCCCACATCAACACGGTGCTCGGACATCGCGACGGTCCCGTGGGAACGGCGTGGGCGACGGCTCTGGCGTCGCCGACCGCGGGCCACGTGCCCTTCGTGGCCGTCCTGCGCCCCTCCCTCCCAGTGAAACCGCTCACGCTGTTCGTCACCAAATCCGCTCCCGAGAACGATGCCCACGGGCTGCTGATCTGGGGCCCCGCGCAGGCAGGTGTGGCATCCGGTGTCGCCGATGCCCTTGCGGAGGGAGACATCCCGGCCGAGTGGGCGGACTCTCACGCGGTCATCGCCGCTGTGTGGGTCAATCCCGCCGCGACGGACGCCGAGCAGATCTACCGCAACAACCGCCAGGCCGCCCGCGAGGCGATCCGCAACGGGGCGCGGTCGCTTCCGGCGACGGAAGACGTGCTCGCGGCGCGCACCGCGCCCTCGAACCCGTTCTTCACTCCCGCGTCCTGATCCGACGCCGAATGCGGCCCCACCCCTTCGGGGGGCGGGGCCGCATTCGTCCGTCAGGCCGGGATCGCCTCGCGGGACGCCGCGACCACGTCATCCGCGCACGAGAACCGCGCCCGATAGGCGGTCGGGGTCAGCCCCATCGTGCGGGCGAAGTTCTGGCGCAGCACCGCGGCGGACCCGAAGCCGCATTCGGCCGCGATGCGGTCGAGGCCGAGATCGGTCTCTTCCAGGAGCCGCTGCGCGTGCAGCAGCCGCTGACGCGCGAGCCACGCCGCCGGGGTCGCCCCGAAGTCGGCCTTGAACCGCCGAGCGAACGTGCGCGGCGACATGTGGGCGCGCGCCGCGAGACGCTCCACCGGCAGATCGGCGTCGAGGTTCTGCAGCATCCACTCGGTGACCGGGGCGAGGGAGAGCGAGGTGTCGACCGGGAGCGGTGACGCGATGAACTGCGCCTGGCCGCCATCCCGCTGGGGCGCGACGACCATGCGCCGGGCGATGCGGTTCGTGAGCTCGGCGCCGAGCTCCTGCCGCAGCAGGTGCAGGCACGCGTCGAGACCGGCCGCCGTGCCGGCGCTCGTGATGATGTTGTCCGACTGCACGTAGAGCACGTCGGGATCGACCTCGATCCGGGGGTACATGCGGGCCATCAACGGCGCATACCGCCAGTGCGTGGTGGCCCGGCGTCCGTCGAGCACTCCGGAGTCGGCGAGGACGAACGACCCGCTGCACACGCTCAGCAGCCACGCGCCGCGCGCGTGCACGCGGCGCACGAGGTCGAGAACGCGGACGTCGACGGCACCCCACCGCTCCCGGGGGATGGGGGCGAGCACGAGGATGTCGGCATCCTCCGCGGCGTCGAGGCCCCGCTCGACGTTGATCGAGAACCCGATGTTCGACGGCACCACGCCCGGGTCGGGACTGACGATGCGAAAGTCGAAGTTCGGGACACCGTCGTCGGTGCGGTCGAGGCCGAACGCCTCGCACGCGAGACCGAACTCGAACGGGGCGAAGCCCGGCTGGACGACGACGGCGACGGAACGCATGAATCCTCCGGTTGGCAGAAAAGCGGCGATTGACGTCCATCATGCCACTCGTGGGCACTATTCGTACAGACGTAGCTTATCTGCCATGGCTTACCTCATCGCTCTCGCCGCCCTCGCCCTCGTCGCGATCGTCGCCACGGTGTGGCTGATCGGCACCGACGGCTACGGTCGCGTTCCCACCGACCCGCGGCGTCTGCCCGCCGGGACGGATCCCGCACCGTCCCGCAGCGAGAAGGCGGCTCCACCGACCGCCGCGGCCCCGGCCCACCCTGTGGACGCCCCGGCGCTCCGCGCTCAGCGCGACGCGGCGCGGGTAACCACCCGGTCCCGGCGCGCTGAGCGCGACGCGGCACGGGCGACCACCCGGTCCCAGCGCGCTCAGCGCGACGCGGCGCGGGCGTAGACCGCGACCATCGCGGCTGTGCGCGACGACTGGCGGAACCGTTCGCCGATCGTCGCGTCGGGCGCGACCGGAGTCCCGGCGGCGATATCGGCGGCCGCGCGACGAAGGGCATCGGCGAGGGCCGGGACCGTGGCATCCGCGACACTCCACACCCCGCCGCCGAGTTCCGCGGCGATGTCGGGGTCGCTGACGACGGCGGGAGTCCCCAGGGACGCGGCCTCGAACACCGTCATCCCCTGCGTCTCGAAGCCGATCGACGTCTGCACCACGGCGTCGGCGTCGGCGAGCCGGGCGAGCGTCTGGGCGTACGTCATCCGGCCCGAGAACCGGACGGATGCCACCGGACGCGTGCGCTCCACGAGGCGGCGTGCCGCGCGCGACTGCGCCCCTCCGCCGATCACCTCGACCTCGGCGTCGACGCCGGAGGCCGCGACCGCCTCGAGGAACGGTAGCAGCCGCTTCTCGGGGCTCATGCGACCGATCCACACGAAGCGCGGGCGGCCGGGGCGGCGCTCGCCCACGCCGGAGGAGACGGCCGCGTCGAGGACGTCGTCGTCGATGCCGTTCCAGATCACGTCGACTCCCCCGCCAGGCGGCACCGCGGCGTGCGCCTCGAGGCGCCGCGCGAAGTGCGCTGAGGGCGCGGTGACCGCCGCCGACAGGGCGGCGAGCCGGCGAAGGTAGGTCCACCCGTCGCTCCCGCGAGCGGCATCGCGGGTTCCTCGCGCGCGCGACGCCGGGCGCAGCGCCCGTCGCGCCCACCCGTTCAGCAGCCGCAGCACCGCGCCCGGGAACGGCGCGGTGGCCTCGATGCCGACGTCGACGCGGTTGTGCATCGTGTGCACGACCGGCAGCCCGTGGCGCGCGGCGAACCGGTGCCCGATGAACGCGCCCCAGAAATCGGCCTGCACATGGACGACGTCCACGGGCGGACGCGCCGCGATCGCGGCATCCACGAACCGGTCGGTCCGGCGCCCTGGCCAGCTGAGGGCGTACTCACGGTCGAGGGTGACCGGGATCGAGGGCATGTCGACGTACGCGGCGTCGGTTGCGGCGGGGCGGTGCAGCCGCGGCGCCACGACGGTCACCGTGTGCCCGGCGCGCTCGAGGAAGCGCCGCTGCAGCCGCATCGACACTTGTGCACCGCCCAGCGACTCGACGTGCTGGTCGGCGAACATCACCACGTGCACGAGGTCACTCCGGCAGGGGGCGTCCGCGGTACAGCGCCTCGAAGGTGTCGAGCGTGCGACCGATGTCATGCACTTTCACGCCGTCGAGCGAGGCCTGCTGCATGCGTCGACGCTCGTCGGGGCCGGCCGTGAGGACGTCGGTCAGGCGAGCGGTCAGCTGGTCGACGTTTCCCGGCTCGAAGAGGTAGCCGTTCTCGCCGTCGTGCACGAGGTGCGGCAGCGCCACGGCGTCGGCGGCCACGATGGGGAGACCGGATGCCATCGCCTCCATCGTCGCGATCGACTGCAGCTCGGCGATCGAGGCGATCGCGAAGACGCTCGCCCGCGTGTACAGCGCGCGCAGGTCCTCTTCGGAGGCGTGACCGTGGAAGGTGACACGGTCCGAGACACCGAGCTGCTCGGCCAGCTGCTCGAGGTTGCGGCGCTGATCGCCGCCCCCGACGATGTCGAACGTCGTGTCGAGCGCGGGGTCGAGCCGGGCGAGCGCGCGCAGGATGACGTCGATCCCCTTCTCGGTGGTCAAGCGGCCGACGAACAGGATGCGGTTCGCCTCGCGCGGTTCGAAGTCGGGGGTGTAGTTCGACCGGTCGATGCCGCACGAGATCGGGATGACGCCGTGGACGTCGATCGTCGACTCGAGGAAGTCCGCGGCGCGGCGCGTGGGAGTGGTCACCGCCCGCGTGAGGGCGAACGTGCGCTTCGCGTCGGCCCACGCGAGCTTCACGAAGATGCGGTCGAGGAAGTCGGGCAGGGTCGTGAAATCGAGGATGTTCTCGGCCATCACGTGGTTGGTCGCGATGACCGGGATGCCGCGCTTGCGGGCCTCGCGCGCAAGGCCGCGGCCGATGATGATGTGCGACTGGATGTGCACCACGTCGGGCTTCACCTCGTCGAGCACCCGCCGGGCGTAGTGCTTGGACCGCCACGGGAGCACGAACGTGAGCCAGTCGTGCGGCAGGAAGCGCCACGACGGGAGTCGGTGCATCGTCAGGGGCTCGCCCTCGATCACCTCGGTGAACGTCCCGGCGTTGCCGCGACCCGCGCTCGGCGCCATGACGTGCACGTCGTGTCCGCGAGCGACGAGCCCCGCGGCGAGGCGCTCCGCGAAGCGGGCAGCACCGTTCACGTGCGGGAGGAAGGTGTCGGCTCCGATGAGGATCGTGAGGGGTCGATCGGCCGTGGGGTGGTCGGCGGGCGTCGCAGGAGTGGTCACGTGTGGTGAGGCCTATCTGTGCGGCGGAACAGGTCGCACGGTGCGGTGCATGCGAACGACCACTGTACCCGAGCGGTTTCGCAGCACCCCGGAGGCGGGGCGCGGGGCGGCACCGCTGCTCTGGGCAACGTGAGGAAGGCTGCTCAGCGCGCGTCGTCGAAGCGGACGGGGGCGACGGATTCCTCGTCGCCGGCGGCGCTCTCGAACTGCGACTGGTACAGACGCCAGTACGCGCCGTGGCCCGCGATCAGCTCCTCGTGCGTGCCCTGCTCGACGATGTCGCCGTGCTCCATCACGAGGATGAGGTCGGCGTCGCGGATCGTCGAAAGCCGGTGGGCGATGACGAACGACGTCCGGCCTGCGCGGAGCGCCGCCATGGCCTGCTGCAGCAGCAGCTCGGTACGCGTGTCAACCGACGAGGTGGCCTCGTCGAGGATCAGCACCGACGGCCGCGCCACGAACGCGCGGGCGATCGTGATGAGCTGCTTCTCTCCGGCCGAGACGTTCGCGGCGTCCTCGTCGAGCACCGTGTCGTAGCCCTCGGGCAACGAGTGCACGAACTGATCGACGCGGGTGGCGACGGCGGCCTCGACGATCTCATCGTCGGTGGCCGACTCGCGGCCGTAGCGGATGTTGTCGCGGATCGTGCCGGCGAACAGCCACGGATCCTGCAGCACCATGCCGGTGCGCGCGCGGACATCGTCGCGGCGGAGGTCGGCGATGTCTTGCCCGTCGAGCAGGATCCGCCCGCCGTCGAGCTCATAGAACCGCATGATGAGGTTCACCAGCGTCGTCTTGCCCGCTCCGGTCGGGCCGACGATCGCGACCGTCTGCCCCGGCTCCACGCGGAACGACAGGTCGCGGATGAGCGGCCGGTCGGGGGTGTACGAGAACCGGACCGACTCGAACTCGATGACGCCCCGCCCCTCGACGTGCGCGGGGGCATCGGCGGCATCCGGGTCCTGCTCGTCGGCGTCGAGCAGCGCGAACACGCGCTCGGCCGAGGCCGTTCCCGACTGCACGACCGCAGCCATGCCACCGAGCTGCGACAGCGGCTGCGTGAACTGCTGCGAGTACTGGATGAAGGCCTGCACGTCGCCGAGGCGGATCTGCCCACCCGCGACCATGACACCACCGAGTACCGCGATACCCACGTATGTGAGGTTTCCGACGAACATCATGCCCGGCATGATCATGCCGGAGAGGAACTGGGCCTTGAAGCTCGCTTCGAAGAGCTCGTCGTTCTCGACCTCGAACTTCTCGCGCGCGTCCTTCTCTCGGCCGTAGACCTTGACCAGCGCGTGACCCGAGAACGACTCCTCGACGCGGGCGTTCAGGCGGCCCACCTTCTTCCACTGCTCGCCGAACGCCTTCTGAGACTTCGGGCCGATGACGCCGAAGATCACGGCCATGAGCGGGAGCGAGACGAGGGCGACGAGGGCGAGCTGCCACGAGATCGTGAACATCATGATGAGGACGCCCACCACCGTCAGCACCGATGTCAGGGCGCTCGAGAGCGACTGCTGCATCGTCTGCGTGATGTTGTCGATGTCGTTGGTCACGCGCGAGATCAGCTCACCGCGCTGGACCTTGTCGAAGTACGACAGCGGCAGCCGGTTGATCTTGGCCTCGACGTCTTCGCGCAGACGCCACATGGTGCGCACCATGATCACGTTGATGACGTAGCCCTGGATCCACGACAGCAGCGACGAGCCGACGTAGATCGCGAGGACCGTCACGATGACCATGCGCAACGCATCGAAGTCGACGCCCGCGCCCACCTGGAAGTTCTGCATCGCGGACACGATGTTGGCGACGTCGCCCTGACCGGCCGAGCGCAGGCTCTCGACGACGACGTCCTTCGACGTGCCCGCGGGGAAGTTCTCGGCGAGTCCGCGCGAGACGACGCCCTCGAAGATGATGTTCGTGGCGTCGCCGAGGACGCGGGGCGCGAGCACCGCGAGCACGACGCCGGCGGCGCCGAGCACGGACACGAAGGTGAACGACCACGCGTGCGGACGCAGCAGACCGATGAGTCGCCGGAAGCTCGGGCCGAACGCGGCCGCCTTGCCCGGCGCGACGCTGTTCCAGTCGCCGGAACTCTGGCGAGCCTGTTCGGCGAGTTCGAGCTCGGCGCGGTCTTCTTCGGTGAGGGCGTCGGGAGTGCTCATGCTTCCACCCCCAGCTGCGACTCGACGATCTCACGGTACGTGGGGCTCGTGCGGAGGAGTTCGTCGTGCGTGCCGAGGCCCACCATGCGCCCGTCCTCGAGCACCACGATGCGGTCGGCCCCGGTGATCGTGGAGACGCGCTGCGCGACGACGACCTTGGTCACGTCGGGCAGTTCTTCCCATAGGGCTTTTCGCAATCGCGCATCGGTACTGAGGTCGAGCGCCGAGAACGAGTCGTCAAAGACGAGGACGCGCGGCCGGTGCACGATGGCCCGCGCGATCGCGAGGCGCTGTCGCTGGCCGCCCGAGACGTTGGTGCCGCCCTGGGCGATGCGGGCCTCGAGGCCACCCTCCATCTCGTGGACGAAGTCGCGCCCCTGCGCGATCTCGAGCGCACGCCAGAGCTCGTCGTCGGTCGCGTCCTCTCGACCGAAACGGAGGTTGGACGCGACCGTGCCGCTGAAGAGGAAGGGCCGCTGGGGCACGAGGCCGATCCCCCGCCACAGCTCGTCGAGGTCGGCCTCGCGCACGTCGACACCGCCGATGCGCACGGCACCGCCGGTGACGTCGAACAGGCGCGGGATCAGCGAGACGAGCGTGGTCTTTCCCGACCCCGTCGACCCGACGATCGCGACCGTCTCACCGGGAGCCGCGGCGAAGGTGATGCCGGACACGACCGGCGCCTCGGCACCCGGGTAGGCGAAGGCGACGTCGTCGAAGACCACTTCGCCCGGGGTGGGGAAGGTCGAGACGGGGTTCTCGGGGCGGACGAGAGTGGACTCGCTCTCGAGCACCTCGCCGATGCGCTCCGCCGAGACGGCGGCGCGCGGGATCATCACCGTCATGAAGCTCGCCATCAGGACGCCGCCGAGGATCTGCGCGACGTACTGGATGAACGCGAACAGTGTCCCGATCTCGACACCGCCGGCGTCGACCTGGATGCCGCCGAACCAGATGACACCGACCACGGTGACGTTCAGCACCAGCATCGCAAGCGGGAAGAGCAGCACGAAGAGCGAGCCCACCTTGCGGCCGACGACCATGATGTCGGTGTTGGCTCCGCGGAAGCGCTCTTCTTCGATGCGCTCGCGCACGAACGCCCGCACGACACGGACGCCGGTCAGCTGCTCGCGCAGGATGCGATTGACGGCGTCGAGCTTGACCTGGAAGCTCCGGAACAGCGGGACCATGCGCGCGATGATCAGGGCGACGGCGACGAGCAGCACGGGCACCGCGACGCCGATCAGCCAGCTCAGCCCCACGTCCTGCTGCAGCGCCATGATGATGCCGCCGATGGCGAGGAGCGGCGCGCTCACGAGCATCGTCGCGCCCATCATCGCCAGCATCTGCACCTGCTGGACGTCATTGGTGTTGCGAGTGATGAGGGAGCCGGCGCCGAACTGCGAGAGCTCGCGCTCCGAGAAGCCGCTCACGCGTTCGAAGATGTCGCGGCGGATGTCGCGGCCGGCCGCCATCGCCGCGCGGGCCGCGAAGTACGTCGCGATCACGGCCGCGAGGATCTGCCCCAGGGAGATGACGAGCATGATCGCGCCCCGCGACCAGATGTAGCCCGTGTCTCCGCGGGCGACGCCGAGATTGATGATGTCCGCGTTCAAGCGCGGCAGGTACAGCGTCGCGATGGCCGACGCGGCCTGGAAGGCGAGGATGCCGACGAGGAGCCAGCGGTACCGCGAGAGGTAGCGGGTCAGGAGCTTTCCGAGCACGGCGTTCTCCGGGTGTCAGGTCGGTGCGGCGCGACCGCCGCGGAACAAGAGTGGCACGAACCTCCGACACGGAGGGAGCGCTTCCGCCGACGGCGTACGCCTCCCTCGGCATCCCGGCATCCCGCCTCGTAGGCTGGGGCCATGCCTCGACTCCAGGCCGACGCCCCCGCCGCACGTTGGGTGCCCGTCACGGGCTCCCTGGGCTTCGGCGGGCGACGCCACCGCAAGGCCGCCATCCGGATGCTGCTGACCCAGGCGAACCGCGCGGCGGGGGCGACCGAACGCCCCGGCAGCGGGCTTTTCGCCTGGGTGGCGAGCCAGGCCGCCCCGCTCCTCATGCGACGGGCGGCCGGCCGCGTTCTCGTGTGGGTGTGGCGGGACGCGCCCGACATGCTGGTCGTCATGGCGCAGCTGCAAGAGGCCACCCCGCAGCTGCGCGCGGCCCGGGCCATGATGCCGATGGAGTACGACGACACCGAGTCGTTCCGCAATCCACACCTGGGCGTCGGCGAGAAGCTCGCGATGCCCCTGCCGTCCGATCCGCGCACCCCGCCGTTCGCGACCTACACGTGGGACACCGGCGCCCATTTCGTCACCGTCACGGCCGTGTGCGCCGAGAGGGAGCGGTTCGGCACGGTGATCGGCGCGGTCGACGACCTCGCCCGCACCCTCCGCGTCGTGGACGAGCTGCGCGTGGGCGAGTCCGCGACGGTGCTCCGGCTCGACCCGGCCTGAGCAGACGCGTCGATCGGCGCGGACGCTCGATCGGCGCGGCCCGCTGCCGCGGCATGACATCGCGCGCGCCCCCGGTCACCCGCGGTTCTGCGGAACGCTCCCGTCCGAGACCGGAGCGGGCAGGGCGGCCAACACGCGCTCGATGTCGGCACGGGTGGCGGGAAGCTGGTCCTCGTGCCCGCGGGTCACGCGCTCGAGCACCCACGATGCGAACGTCGCGGTGATGAGGCCCACGAGCACGACGCCGCTGAGCATCAGCAACACCGCCACGACGCGCCCCTGCACGGTGATCGGGGTGAAATCGCCGTAGCCCACGGTCGTGATCGTGCAGAACGCCCACCAGACGGCGTTGCCGAAGCTCGTGATGCTCGCCCCGGGCGCATGCCGCTCGGCGGAGAGGACGGCCAGAGACGCCTGCCAGATGAGGAGCAGGGCGACACCCGCGCCGTAGATGAGCATCTGGGCGCGAAGAGAGCTGCCCACGCTCTTGCTGAAGGATGCCAACCGCGTGAACGCGCCGAGGAGCCGCACCGGGCGCAGGGTCGGGAGGATCACGACGAGGACGTCGAAGAGGTGCGCGCGCACCCACCGCCGCTTCGGGCTGCTCAGCGACAGACGCACGAGGTAGTCGGTGATGAACATGACCCACGTCAGCGCGACGACCGCCGAGCAGACGATCGACCACACCCCGACGAGGTCGCCGATCACCTGGAAGGTGTAGGCGAAGAGGAAGGCCAGGGCGGCGATGGTGAGCGGCCAGTACGTCGCACGCCCCCACGCGACGCTCGCACGCGTCTCGCCCCTCCTGCCCGCGACCGCGCGACGGAACGGCCCCGCGGTCACCGCCGCGTCCTCACCCGGAGCGCTTGTCGTGGTCGAGCCCATGCATGAACTTTACGGCTCGGGATGCCGCCGGCCGCTCGACCCTCTGCGGGGTGATCCCGGGCGAACAGCGCCTCGCCGAACGCCCGCGGTCATCCCCCGCTCAGTCGTCGTGCGGGGTGTGCGGACGCCAGAGGACCACGTCGGTCGCCCGGCGCACGCGCGCCCCGTGGCGCAGCGTCACGACCGCCCCGGTGGCCCCGGCGGCGAACACGCGCGCCCCCGGACGCGACTGTCGCTCGGCCATGAGCTGGCGCTCGAGGTCGTTCACGCGTCGCGCGAGCTCGTGCACGCGCTCTTCGAGGGCCAGCAACCGCGCGATCGCGGGAAGGCTCATCCCCTCGCTCGAGAGACGCGCCACTTCCCGCAGCTGCTGCACGTGGCGGCTGGAGTACCGCCGCGACCCGCCCTGCGTGCGGGCGGGAACGACCAGACCGAGCCGGTCGTACTGCCGCAGCGTCTGCGGGTGCATGTTGGACAGCTCCGCCGCAACGGCGATCGCGAAGATCGGAGCGTCTTCGTCGAGTTCCCTGTCGGACACGGCCTCTCCTCTCTCGTCGATCGCCTGCTCCTGGCATCCGATCATCGCGGATGCCAGGAGCCCGGCATTACTGGCGCGCCTTGGACATCAGGTCGGCGCGGGGGTTTTCTTTGGGTTCGAGCGCGTGGAAGCGCTCGAGGGCTTCGCGGGCAGCATCGTCGAGGTGGTCGGGCACGGCCACCTGGACCTCGGCGAGGAGGTCGCCGGTGCCCTTGGACGAGTGGATGCCACGACCCTTGACTCGCAGCACCCGGCCCGACGGGGTGCCCGGGGCGACGCGAAGACGCACCGGGTCACCACCGAGCGTCGGCACTTCGATCGTCGCGCCCAGCGCCGCCTCGGTGAAGGTGACCGGGACGGTGAGCCGCAGGTTGAGGCCGTCGCGCGAGAAGACCGGGTGCGTGCGGACCGCGACCGTCACGACGATGTCGCCGCTCTCGCCGCCGTCCGGCGACGGGCGGCCCCGTCCGCGCAAACGGATCTTCTGGCCGTCCGACACCCCGGCGGGGATCTTCACCTTGAACGGGACGTTGTCCTCGCCCTGGAGCGTGATCGTCTCGCCCTTGGCGGCGGTGACGAAGTCGAGGGTCGTCCGGGCCGTCACGTCGGAACCGCGCTGCGGACCGCCGAAGCCGCGGTAACCGCCGGTCGTCTGACCGAACCGGCCCGACCCGAAACCACCGGGCTGCTGGCCGAACATCGAGAAGAAGTCGTCGAACCCACCGGGCGGGGGACCCGACGCACCGCCGCGTTGCTGACCGAAGCGGCTGAAGACGTCGTCGAAGCCGCCTCCGGCGCCCGATCCCGGGGCGGAGAAGCGCGCCCCCGAGCCCATGGCCCGGATCTGGTCGTACTCCTCGCGCTGCTCGGGGTCGTTCAGCACGGCGTACGCCTCGCTGATCTCTTTGAACTTGGCCTCGGCCTTCGCGTCACCCGGATTCGAGTCGGGGTGGTACTGGCGCGCGAGCTTGCGGTACGTCTTCTTGAGATCGGCTGCACTCACGCCCTTGTCGACGCCGAGGACCTTGTAGAAGTCCTTGTCGAACCAGTCCTGACTCGCCATGCGTCCTCCTACTCGGCCGGCACGGCCACGACGACCTTGGCCGGTCGCAGCTCGATCGAGCCGAGGCGGTAACCGACCTCGACGACCTCGAGGATCGTCGCTTCGGTCACGCCGGGGGTGGGCGCCTGGAAGATGGCCTCGTGCTGCTGCGGGTCGAAGGGCTCGCCAGCGGCGCCGTACGACACCACGCCGAGACGCTCGGCCACGGCGCGCACCTTGTCGCCGATGGCCGCGAAAGCGGTGCCCTCGACGAGGTCGCCGTGCTTGACCGCGCGGTCGAGGTCGTCCATGACGGGCAGCAGGCCCTTCACGGCCTCGCCCTTGGCGCGCTCGATCTCGCGTTCGCGCTGCTCCTCGGTACGCCGACGATAGTTGGCGTACTCCGCCTGCAGGCGCTTGAGATCGACCAGCAGCGAGGCCTCCTTGTCGGAGGACGCCCCCTCTGCGGCTGCCTCGTCGGTCTGCTCGGCACCGAGGATGTCCTCGATGGTCAGGCCCTCGGCATCCGGGGTCTGGTCCGACGGCGCGGGGCCGGAGGTGTTCTCCTCCGGCCCCGTCGTCTCGTCAGGACCGGCGCCCGAGCCCTGGGGCTGTTCGTCGTCCTTGTGTGCCATGGTTCTGTCGCTTACTTCTTGTCGTCGGTCGGCTCGTCGTCGACGACCTCGGCGTCGATCACGTCTTCCTCGGGGTTCGGCGTCTCACCGTTGCCGGGCTGACCGACGTTGGGGTCGGCCTGCTCGCCCTGGGCCTGCGACGAGGCGTAGATGGCCTCGCCGAGCTTGCCCTGGCTGGCGTTGAGCTTGTCGAACGCGGTCTTGACCGCGTCGTCGTCGTCGCCGGCGAGGGCCGTCTTGAGCGCGTCGACGTCGCCCTGGACCTCGGTCTTGACCTCTTCGGGCAGCTTGTCCTCGTTCTCCTTGATCAACTTCTCGATCGAGTACGACAGGGTCTCGGCCTGGTTGCGGGTCTCGGCGGACTCGCGGCGCTTCTTGTCCTCCGCCGCGTTCTCCTCGGCCTCGCGGACCATGCGCTCGATGTCCTCCTTGGGCAACGACGAGCCGCCCGTGATGGTCATCGACTGCTCCTTGCCGGTGCCCTTGTCCTTCGCGGACACGTGCACGATGCCGTTGGCGTCGATGTCGAAGGTGACCTCGACCTGCGGGATGCCACGGGGAGCCGGGGCGATACCCGTGAGCTCGAAGGTGCCCAGCGGCTTGTTGTCACGGGTGAACTCGCGCTCGCCCTGGAAGACCTGGATCGCGACCGACGGCTGGTTGTCGTCGGCGGTCGTGAAGGTCTCGCTGCGCTTGGTCGGGATGGCGGTGTTGCGCTCGATGAGCTTGGTCATGATGCCGCCCTTGGTCTCGATACCGAGGCTCAGGGGGGTGACGTCGATGAGGAGGACGTCCTTGCGCTCGCCCTTGAGGACACCGGCCTGCAGGGCAGCGCCCACGGCCACGACCTCGTCGGGGTTGACGCCCTTGTTGGCGTCGCGACCGGTCTCCTTCTTCACCAGCTCGGCGACCGCGGGCATGCGGGTCGAGCCGCCGACGAGCACGACGTGCGCGATGTCGTCGACCTTGACGCCGGCTTCGCGGATGACATCCGAGAAGGGCTTGCGGGTGCGGTCGAGGAGGTCCTTGGTGAGGTCCTCGAACTTGGCGCGCGTGAGGGTCTCGGACAGCGACACGGGACCCGAGTCGGTGAGCGAGAGGTAGGGCAGGTTGATGCTCGTCGACGTGGACGACGAGAGCTCCTTCTTGGCCTGCTCCGCGGCCTCCTTCAGACGCTGCAGGGCGATCTTGTCGCCCGAGACGTCGACACCGGTGGTGTCCTTGAACTGCTTGATGAGGTAGTCGACGACGCGCTGGTCCCAGTCGTCGCCGCCGAGGCGGTTGTCACCGGCCGTGGCACGCACCTGGATGGTCGAGAAGTCGTCGTCCTTGCCCACCTCGAGGAGCGAGACGTCGAACGTTCCGCCACCGAGGTCGAAGACGAGGATGAGCTCGTCCTCTTTGCCCTTGTCGAGGCCGTACGCGAGGGCCGCGGCGGTGGGCTCGTTGATGATGCGCAGGACGTTGAGGCCCGCGATCTCGCCGGCCTCCTTCGTGGCCTGACGCTCGGCGTCGTTGAAGTACGCGGGCACCGTGATGACGGCATCCGTCACCGAGTCGCCCAGGTACTCCTCGGCGTCGCGCTTGAGCTTCTGGAGGATGCGCGCCGAGATCTCTTGCGGCGTCCACTTCTTGCCGTCGACGTCGAAGCTCCACGTGGTGCCCATGTGGCGCTTCACGCTGGAGATGGTGCGGTCGACGTTGGTGACGGCCTGGCGCTTGGCGGTCTCGCCGACGAGCACCTCGCCGTCCTTGGTGAAGGCGACGACCGAAGGGGTAGTCCGGAAGCCTTCGGCGTTGGCGATGACCTTCGGCTCGCCACCCTCGAGCACGCTCACGACGGAGTTGGTCGTACCGAGGTCGATTCCCACTGCACGGGGCATATGTGTCTCCTTGATCATGAGCCGGACGGATGCCACGACTCGGTGTTGATGAAGTCTGCTCGCGGGTTGAGCCGCGATGACTCAAGGTTATCGCGGGACTTCCGGCGCGTCAAGCAGACTTGATATGAATCGGCTCAACTTCCGCGCGGCGCCTCGGGCTCTTGCCCGTGGCCCGGGGGCCACGCACGACGCCCCGGGGCCACGCAGAACGCCCCGACCGCGTGGCCACGCATCGACGCCCCCGCAACCACACAGGTCGCGAGGGCGTCAGAGGGATGCCGCGGGGTCAGTCGCGATCGCGATCGCGGCGCTGCGGCCGGTCGCTGCGCTTGGCGGAGCGGCCGCCCTGGTCGAGGCGCAGGTCGATGAGCTGGCCCGAGATGCGCGTGTCGGCGAGGCGGGCGATCGTGTCGCGCGAGAGGTCGGCCGGGAGCTCGACGAGCGAGAAGTCCTGGCGGATCTGGATCGCGCCGAAGTCGTTGCGGCGCAGGCCGCCCTCGTTCGCGAGCGCGCCCACGATCTGACGCGGCTCGACGCGCTGCCGGCGCCCCACCGCGATGCGGTACGTCGCGAAGCGCCCGTCGCGCTCGCGGCGCGGGCCGCCCTCGCGGTCCCCACCCCCGCGGGGCGCACGGTCGCGGTCGCGGTCGAAGCGCGGCTGCGAGATGGTCTCCTCTTCCATGAAGAGAGGAGTGTCGCCCTGCGCCACCACGGCGAGCGCCGCCGCCACGTCGGCCTCGGGAACGTCGTGGTGCGCGACATAGTGCGCCACGACGTCGCGGAACGTTGCGATCGCGGCGGTGTCTTCGAGGGCGGTGGTGATCGCGTCGTCGAAGCGCGTCAGGCGCGTGGCGTTGACGTCGTCGACGCTCGGCAGCGTCATCTCGGTGAGCGGCTGGCGCGTGGCCTTCTCGATCGCGGTGAGCATGCGGCGCTCGCGCGGGGTGACGAAGCTGATCGCGTCGCCGGTGCGGCCGGCACGGCCCGTGCGACCGATGCGGTGCACGTACGACTCGGTGTCGATCGGCAGGTCGTAGTTGACGACGTGGCTGATGCGCTCGACGTCGAGACCGCGCGCGGCGACGTCGGTGGCGACGAGGATGTCGAGCTTGCCCGACTTCAGCTGGTTCACGGTGCGCTCGCGCTGCACCTGGGCGACGTCGCCGTTGATCGCGGCCGCGGTGTATCCGCGGGCGCGCAGCTTCTCGGCGACCGTCTCGGTCTCGTTCTTCGTGCGGGTGAAGACGATCATGCCCTCGAAGTTCTCGACCTCGAGGATGCGCGTGAGGGCGTCGATCTTCTGCTGGTACGACACCACCAGGTAGCGCTGCGTGATGCTCGCCGAGGTCGTGGTCTTGGTCTTGACCGTGATCTCTTCGGGGTTGTTGAGGTACTGCGCCGAGATGCGGCGGATCTGCGCGGGCATGGTGGCCGAGAACAGCGCCACCTGCTTGTCGGACGGGGTGTCGGCGAGGATCGTCTCGACGTCCTCCGCGAAGCCCATCTTGAGCATCTCGTCGGCCTCGTCGAGCACGAGGTACTTCAGCTCGCTGAGGTCGAGCGTGCCCTTGTCGAGGTGGTCCATGATGCGGCCGGGGGTACCGACCACGATGTCGACGCCGCGGCGCAGGGCCGAGAGCTGCTGGCCGTAGCCCTGGCCACCGTAGACGGGGAGCACCGAGACGCCCTTGATGTGCGCGGCGTATTTCTCGAACGCCTCGCACACCTGCAGCGCGAGCTCGCGCGTGGGGGCGAGCACGAGGGCCTGGGGGTTCTTGTGGCCGGTCTCCATCTGCGAGAGCACCGGCAGAGCGAAAGCCGCGGTCTTGCCGGTACCGGTCTGGGCGAGGCCGACGACGTCGCGGCCCTGCAGGAGGACGGGGATGGTGGCGGCCTGGATGGCCGACGGGGTCTCGTAGCCGACGTCTTTGAGGGCCTTGAGCACAGCGGCATCCAGTCCCAGATCGGCGAACGTGAGCTGCTCGGGGGCGGTGTCCGCCTCGACGGAGGGGGCGGGGTTTTCGGATGCCATGACTCCACGGTAGTGCGCCACCCCGGGAAACCGCCGCTTGAGGGCACGGAAGGGTCTACCCTGAGCGGACGTGCCGACGTCGGCACGTCCGCGGCCGACGTATCCGCGCGTTCACCGAAGGGTCCTAGCGTGAGCGACATGTCCTCGCCCGACACCGCCTCCGCGGCATCCGCCCCTTCCACCGACGTTCGACGGCCCGTCCTCGCCTGGGCGCTGTGGGACTGGGGCTCGGCGGCGTTCAACGCGGTCGTGACGACGTTCGTGTTCAGCACGTACCTCTCGAGCACGCTGTTCGTCGACCCGGCCATCGTGGCTGCGGCCGGCGACAACGCGAACGGCCCCGCGCTGGTGAGGGCTCTCGCCTCGAACGCCAGCCTCATCGGCACCGCGCTGATGATCGCCGGAGTCCTCGTGGCGCTGCTGGCCCCGGTGATCGGCCAGCGCAGCGACGGCACAGGGCGCCGCAAGCTGTGGTTGGGCGTGAACACCGGCGTGATCGTGCTCGCGATGGCCGCGATGGTGTTCGTCGAGGGCACGCCGGCCTACCTGATACTCGGGGCGACGCTCCTGGCGGTCGGCAACGTCTTCTTCGAGTTCGCGAGCGTCAACTACTACGCGATGCTGTCGCAGGTCTCCACGCGCGAGAACATCGGCCGCGTCTCGGGCTTCGGCTGGGGCATGGGATACGTCGGCGGCATCGTGCTCCTCCTCCTGCTGCTCGTGCTGTTCATCCAGGGGTTCGGGAATCCGGATGCCGCGGGCCTTCTCGCCGTGTCGAAGGACGGCGGTCTGAACGTGCGGCTGGCCGTGCTGGCATCCGCGGTCTGGTTCGCGGTGTTCGCGATCCCCGTGCTCGTGCGGGTGCCCGAGATCCCGGCGCAGCACCGACAGGTGCGGGTCGGGTTCTTCCAGTCGTACGTCGTGCTGTGGGGGACGCTGCGCTCGCTCTGGCGCGACAGCCGCCCGGTGCTGATGTTCCTCATCGCCAGCGCGGTGTTCCGCGACGGGCTCACCGGGGTGTTCACGTTCGGCGCGATCATCGCCGCGCAGGTGTTCGGATTCTCCTCGACCGAGGTGCTGTACTTCGCCGTCGCCGCCAACGTCGTCGCCGGCATCAGCACGATGTTCGCCGGACGCCTCGACGACCGCTTCGGCCCGAAGCGCGTGATCGTGGTGTCGCTGATCGGACTGATCGTGCTCGGCTCCGCGGTGCTGTTCATCGGCACGTCGCAGCCCGCGTTCTGGGTCGCGGGGCTCGGCCTCGGGCTGTTCGTCGGCCCCGTGCAGTCGGCGAGCCGCACCTATCTCTCCCGCGCGACGCCCGAGGGCCGCGAGGGCGAGATCTTCGGCCTCTACGCCACGACCGGCCGCGCCGTGTCGTTCCTCGCGCCGGGCTCGTTCGCGCTGTTCGTCGGGATCACGGGCGACACGCGCCTCGGCATCCTGGGGATCGTGCTGATCCTCGCCGTGGGCCTGGCGCTGATGATCCGCGTGCCCAACCGCGGGGCCGTGATTCGCTGAGGCGGGGGGCCGGGGTGCGGGCGGCCCGCGCCGCCGTGCGAAACTCCTGAGTTTCTGCCATCGACCACGCGTGGACCGGCGGAATCCCGCCGGTGCCGGCCGCGGTGCCGACGATTTCTCAGGAGTTTCGCACGCGAACCGATCCCGAACCGGATGCCGCGGGCTCAGTCCTGCGGCCGACAGCCCGGGGCCAAAACAGGCCATGCACCCAGAACAGGCCGAAACCCCGCGAACCCCCCCTGTTCTCGCGGCATCCCCTGTTCTGAGCGCACCGAACCGGATGCCGCGGGCTCAGTCCCGCGGCCAGGCGTCGGCGAATTTCGCCAGGAGACGGGCGAAGTCGGCGCGCTCGGCGTCGGTGAAGGACTCGAGCGCGGAGCGCACGGCATCCCGTCGCCGCCCGCGGACGCTCGAGACGAGGCGCTCGCCCTCGGCGGTGAGGCGGACGCGGGTGCGGCGGGCGTCGTCGGGGTCGGGCTCGCGCTCGACGAGGCGCATCTGCACGCCCTGCTGAACCAGGCGTGAGGCGCGAGGCTGATCCACGCCGACGGCCTCGGCGATCTCGCTCACGGACAGCGGGCCGGATGCCGCGACGAGCGCGTCCAGCATGCGCAAGCGTGCGACTCCGGCGAACCGGCCCTGGCCGGGGTCGGCCCAGGGCGGTCCGCCGTGGAACGGATGCCGTCCGTGCCCGTGGTGCTCGTGCTCGTGGCCGCGCGGACCGCCGGGACCGAACGGCGGACGCGGGCGACGCCCCCGCAACTGGGCGAGCGCGGCGGCGATGTCGTCGGCAGGATCGGTGGTCACATCCGGATTTTACATGTCGCTTGACAAGCATTCGGAATACATGTCACAGTACATCCGTTGTCACATGACATGTATCGGCGGATCTCCCGCCACGAAAGGACCTCCCATGAACACCTCCACACCTCTGGATCCCCGCAGCCTCGCCCACCGCCTCACGACGGTCGGCTCCGCGCTGCACCACCGCCTGTTCGCGCAGCTGCGCGACGGCGACCTCCACCCGAAGACCGCGCTGATCCTGGGCGTGATCGACGGGCGCGTCGACTCCCCGTGGATCCGCGATCGGATCGCCCGCGGAGGCAAACGCGTCACCGCCCTCGCCGAGCGCGGGTGGATCGAGCGCACCGACGACGGCTGGGCGCTCACCGCGACCGGCCGCGAGATCCTCGATCGAATGGATGCCGATCGCGCGGCGCTCCTGTCCGACGTCCCGGCCGAAGAGCTGGAGCGACTCGTCGCCTCGCTCGATGCGGTCGCCGAGGCGATGGGCATCGACGACGCCCAGGAGCGTCGGTTCGGCCCACGCGGACGCGGCGGCTTCGGCCCCGGCTTCGGCCCGGCATTCGGCCCCGGCATGCGCGGCGGCTTCGGCCCCGGCTTCGGGTCGGGCATGCGCCGAGGCTTCGGGCCCGACGCCTTCGGCGAGCACGACGCGGAACACCGCGGACACGGCGAGCACGGCCACGGGCACGGCGAGCACGGCCACCACGGCCACGGCGAGCGCGGTCACCGTGCGGCGCAGCGCGCCTACGAACGCGGCTTCGACGCCGGGTTCAGTCGCGGCCGCGAGTCCTCGACATCCGAGTGATCACCGATAAACGCTCAACCGAGTGAGACACGCCGCGAGATGGCGTGTCTCGCTCGGGGCAGCGTTTATCGGCGGGGCCGCGCGACGGGCGCGGCAGCGCGGGGCCGCGCAGGCGCGGGTCAGCGGCCGGGGGCGCCGGCGTCGCTCGTGCCGACGTCGGTGCGGTGGAAGTTGAGCGCCGAGCGCGACGCGGTCGGACCGCGCTGGCCCTGGTAGCGGTTGCCGTAGGGGCCGGAGCCGTACGGGTTCTCGGCGGGCGAAGTCAGGCGGAAGTAGCAGACCTGACCGATCTTCATGCCCGGCCACAGCTTGATCGGGAGCGTCGCGACGTTCGAGAGCTCGAGCGTGACGTGGCCCGAGAATCCCGGGTCGATGAACCCGGCGGTCGAGTGGGTGAGGAGGCCCAGCCGGCCGAGCGAGGACTTCCCCTCGAGCCGCGCGGCGACATCGTCGGGGAGGGTGACGCGCTCGAACGTCGAGCCGAGCGCGAATTCGCCCGGGTGAAGGATGAACGGCTCATTCGGCTCGACCTCGATCAGGCGCGTGAGCTCGGGCTGGTCCTCGGCCGGATCGATGAACGGGTACTTGTGGTTGTCGAACAGCCGGAAGTAGCGATCGAGCCGCACATCGACGCTCGACGGCTGCACCATGGCCGGGTCGAAGGGGTCGAGACCCAGGCGTCCGGCGGCGAGTTCGGCTCGGATGTCGCGATCGGAGAGCAGCACGCGCCCAGCCTAGGGCGTGGGACTGCACCCGCACGGGCCCACGTCGTCCAGATCACGCGATCCGGACGAACGCACCCGCGACATCGAGGCATAGGGGGTGATGTCGGCCAGATCACGTGATCTGGCGGAAGAGGGGCTCCCCGCCGACCCGGATGCCGCGGGAGACGCTGTTATGCTGGCGGAAGTGCCGTCAGGCGCTCGGGGCTGTAGTTCAATGGCAGAACATCTGCTTCCCAAGCAGATAGCGCGGGTTCGATTCCCGTCAGCCCCTCCACGGCCCTCACGGGCGGCCACCGGCCGCGCGGGAGGGCTTTCGCGTTGCCGCTCGCGTCTGTCCTCGCGCCGTGCCGCACGCCCCCGACCACCACGGGCCGCTTGCACACAGCCACAGGCCCCCAGACACTCCACACGGCCGCACGCCCCCGGACACACGACAGGGCCGGATGCCATGGCATCCGGCCCTGTGAGAGTTCGCGTCAGTTCTTGGCGCGACGTCCGACGATGAGGCCGTAGATCAGCAGCACGATGATCGAACCGCCGATGGCGAGGAGCCACGTCTGGATCGAGAAGAAGTCCTGGAGCGGTGCGTTGAACAGCAGCCCGCCGAGGAATCCGCCGAGGAGGGCGCCGACGACGCCGAGCAGCAGCGTGATGAGCCAGCCGCCGCCCTGCTTCCCGGGGAGGATCAGCTTGGCGATGGCTCCCGCGAGGAGTCCGAGGAGCAGGAATCCGAAGAAGCCCATGATGTTCCTTTCGAAGTGAATCAACGTCCGGAAACCCGGACGCTCTTTCCAGCATGGGGCGTGACGTGCACGAAACAGGGGGCCTTGCAATCCGGCGGAAATTCAGGCTGTGTTCTCAGCAACGCTGCGATCCGGGCCGCGACGCGCGACGCGACTGTGCGCCCATACGCCCGTCGGGACGATGACGAGGGGCATCAGGACCAGCGCGCGACCGACCCCGGCGAAGCGTCGCGGACCTGGCGCAGCTCGATGACCGCGGGCTCGGCGACCGAGTCGGCGTGGGCGTGGGAGACGGCGGTCATCGCGGCGACGAGGTTCGGGAAACGCCCCAGGGGACGGGAGCGGCGGCTGTAGGCGAAGTAGGTTCCGTCGGCTTCCCGGTCGACGTAGCCGAGGAAGACGCCGTGCGCGGTCGCGACATGGAAACCCTCTTCGACGCGCGCCCAGACGACCCCCGAACCGGGGCGACCGTCAGCGACCATGCGCGTACGTCCTTCCACTCCCGCGGCGGGAGTCGTGTGAGAGCGTCCGCGTGGATTCGCCTGGCCGACCGTCGAAGAGAATCCCCGGCCTCACGACAGGGCCGTCCGGATGGCTCCGGCGTCGTCGGTCCCGGATGCCTCGACGATGCGCCCGCGAGCGAGTCGGTACATGGCGAACGAGGCGATACTGACCCGCCGTCGCGTCGGAGCGAGACCGTCGAAGACTCCCGTGTGCGCGCCGCTTCCGCGCAGATGGACGGCCGCCCGGTCGTCTTCGACGAGCAGTTGGATGCGCCGCCACTGCCAGTCGGGGAATCCGCGCAACAGATCCGCGTACTCGGACACCCAGGCATCCGCACCGGCGGGAAGGTGCGCGCGCCGCACATCCGGCGAGAGGAGGTCCCGCAACGCGACGAGATCGTGGCGGTTGAGCACATCGAGGAACTCCTGGAACCAGTCGCGCGTCTCCCAGGGTTCCACGTGTTTATTATCGGGTGCGCGGCGGGGCGCGGCCGCCACGGCGTCGCCCGGCCCCCGATCCCCCCCTCCCCCCGAGGGACCTCCACCGAACCGGCGACAGGGTGCACCCGCACCCTGCGCGGCCGCGGTCCGCCCGCGGCCCGTCGCCGACCCGCCGGTGGATCGGTCCGGCCTGCCCCCGTCCCTGCCCGTCAGACCTTCGCCGGCTCCTCGTCCGCCGTGGCGGAGGAAGCGTCCTCGCGCAGTTCTTCGGCGAGCCGGCGAGCGCCGCGCACGGCGATCGCCACGCTCATCAACGTCGGATTCATCGTGTTGGCCGTGGGGATGAGCCCATTGCCTCCGACGAGCAGGTTTTCGAAGCCCCACACGTGGGAGTGCGGGTCCGCGACCGATGTGGCCGGGTCGGTACCGGCGCGCATCGTGCCCATGTAGTGCAGGCTCGATCCGTTCGGCAGCAGCCGCGGCTCGGCGATGAACTCGCCCAGGGCGTTCCCGGCGCGACGCAGGCGTTCGGTCGCCTCCGCGATCTCCGCATCCTCCCGGTCGGTCAGCGCGTACTCGATCGTGAAGTTCGGCAGTCCGCGGTAGTCCCGCTCGTCGTCGCTGAAGGTGACACCGTCCTCGACGCGCGGGAACTTGCGCACGCCGAAGCCCATGTTCACGTACCCCCACCGGTTGCCCGAGGCCGGGTGTGCGGGATCGAGGGCGAACGGGGGATCCTCGGCGTACATGATCTGCGCCGAGTACGGGTGGTCGGGCTCCGAGAACGGGATGCGATTCACCGCCGCCACGGGGTCGGCCGGGTTCGTCGCCCGGCGCGCGAGCTCCTGCTGCAGCTCGTCGTCCGACACGAGGGCGCTCATGCGCTCGGCATCCAGGGCGACGGTGCTGATGACCACGTGGTGCTCGGTCAGGTAGCGGCCGAGCGGTGCGGGGCGAATGCCGGACGCCCACAGCAATTGGGGCGACCGGAACGCGTCGGCGGCGACGACCACGGCATCCGCGGCCACGACCGACTGCTGCCCCGTCCGCAGATCCTCGACGACGACCCCCGTCGCCCGGCGACCGTCGTGCTCGACGCGGCGCACGAGCGTGAGGTCGCGCAGCTCGAAGCGCGACGCGACCTCGCTGTCGGAGTCGAGGAGCGGCCCCAGCACGGTGTCCGCACCCGCCCAACGCATCGAGCCGTCGGGCTGCGGGTCACCCGCGACGGGAAGGGTGCTCACGCCGTACCCGTCGGGCAGCTCGGCCCCGAACTCCCGGTCGAGCAACGTCCGGATCGCCGCGCCGACCGGGGAGTCCGCGAACGCCGCGCTCTGCGCGTGCAGCAGCCCCTCGGCGGTGGTGATGAGGTCCTCCCACTCCTCGCCCGCGATGAAGTCGAGCTTCTCGCTGAACGCCGGGCGCGGGATCGCGCAGGTCCAGTGCGCTCCCTGACCGCCGACGTTCGTCGCCGCGGCCGCCGCCGGGAAGGTCGGGGCGTGCGCCGATCCCTCGCCGCCGAAGTCGAGCAGGTGCGTCCCCTGCCGCGCGGTGAACATGCCCTCGACGACGGTTCCGGCGGGGATGCCGAGCGAGGCGCGGAACTCCCCGGCCTGCGGCCCCTGCGAACGCTCGCGGGCACGGGCTTTCTCGTCGGCATCGACGATGTTGCGCACGCTCGCGCCGGCGGGATCGGTGACCTGCGGTCCCGCCTCGAACATCACGACGCGCGCCGCGGGGACGCTCTCGAGGATCACGCGGGCGTAGGCGGCGCCGATCGGGCCACTGCCCACGACGACGACGGTGGGGGTGTCAGACATGTTCTCTCCTTCGAGGTCGGACGGATTCAGGGGTCGAGACGGGGGCGGATGCGGGCATCTCGTCCGAGAGCCGCCCCGCGGGCAGGAGAAGGGCGATCACGAAGCCACACGCGTACACCGCCGCCAGGCCGAGGAACACCGGCGCGAACACGTCGTGGTAGGCGACCGCGATCTCGCCCTGCACCGCGGGAGTCGCCGCGCGGGCGGCCGCGGGCGTCAGGGTGGCGGCATCCAGCCCGGCAGGGAGCGCGGCAGCCACGCCGAACCCGACGATCCCGCCGATGACCGCGGTGCCCACCGCGGAGCCGATCTGGCGCACGAGGTTCGTCGTCGCCGTCACCGCGCCGAGGTCCTCTCGGGAGGCTGCGCTCTGGACGACGGCGAAGATGATGTTCATGAAGGAGCCGGTGCCGACACCCACGACGGCCATGACCGCCATCGGGACCCACAGCGGCATCCCGGCCGGAAGCGCCGCCATCGTCGCCAGACCCGCCGCCGCCATCCCCGTGCCGAGCACGGGGTACAGGCGGTAGCGCCCCGAGCGGCTCACGAGCCACCCCGTGAGCAGGTTGCTCACGAGCATGCCGAGCACCGTCGCGATCGGCACGAGCCCCGAGACCGTCGCGCTCGTGCGGTACGCCATCTGCACGTAGGTGGGCACGTACGCAACGATCGCGAACAGCCCCGTGCCGATGATCAGCGACAGGCCGAGGCACGCGAGGACCGTGGGGTTGCGGAACAGCCTCGGCGGCAGGATCGGCGCCGCCGCGCGCCGCTCGATCACGACGAGGGCCAGGATGCCGATGACCGCCACCGCCGCGCACGCGAGCGCGGCCGGCCGCAGGACCTCGTCGCCGACCCAGGTCACGGCCAGCACCAGGGCGACCAGAGCACCCGTGAACACGAGCGAGCCGGGAACGTCGAACCGCGGGTGCGCGCCGCCGGGCAGGCGAGGAAGAGCCACGAGCGCCAGGGCGAGGGCCGCGAGACCGAGGGGGACGTTGATCCAGAAGACCCACGACCAGCCCCAGAAGTCGGTGATGAGCCCGCCCACGACGGGTCCGACGACGATCGCCACGGGGAACGCGGTTCCGATGATCGCCATGTATCGGGGACGCTGACGGGGGCTCGTGACGCGGGCGATGATCGTCTGCGACATGAGCTGGAGGCCCGCGGAGCCGAGGCCCTGGATCACGCGGGCGGCGATGAGCCAGCCGAGGTCGGGGGCGAAGCCGCACGCCAGCGAGGCGACGAGGAAGAGACCGAGCGACACGACGAAGACGCGGCGGGGGCCGACGACGTCGCCGAGCTTTCCGAGCACGGGCAGCATCACGGTGGCGGCGAGGGTGTAGCCGACCATGATCCAGCTCATGTGCTCGAGCGCGCCGAGATCACCGGCGATCGTGGCGAGCGACGTCGACACCACCGTGTGGTCGAGGGCGCCGAGGAACGACACTGCGAGAAGAGCGACGACCAGGATGCGGACGCGCGCAGGGGAGAGAGTCATACGCGGGGCGCCCGTACGACCGGGCGATCGACGCGACCGTATGTGCCGCTCCGGCTCCCTCACCGGGCGAACGGACCCGCGGGCCCCGACGTCTCGCCCAGCATACGCCGACTTTTGTCTTATTTCAACATTAGTGCGCGGTGTGCGCTTCGGCCCGGAACCGTGCCCGCGACCGTTCCCGCGCCCGAGACACCGCCGGTGCGGCGACCCGCTCCCCCACGACGTTGACGATCTCGCCGACGCCCTCGATGACCATGCGCACCTCGTCGCCGGGCTCCAGCGGACGCGGGTCGAGGCCGCCGCGGCGGCCCCACAGTTCCCCGAGGCACCCGCCGTTGCCGACGGTCCCCGAGCCGAGCACGTCGCCCGGCACCACCACGGAGTTCCGCGCGGCGTACGCCACCAGCTCGGGGAACGGCCAGCCCATGTTGGACACGAGGTCGTGCCCGATGAGCTCGCCGTTGACGAACAGCTCCGCGCGCACCGCGAGGAACCCGTCGGCATCCACGAACGGCTCGAGCTCGTCGGCCGTGACGATCCACGGACCGAGGGTCATCGCGAAGTCCTTGCCCTTCGCCGGCCCCAGCCGCACCTTCATCTCGCGCGACTGCAGGTCACGTGCCGACCAGTCGTTCATCACGGTGTACCCGAAGATGTGGGCCGCGGCCGAAGCGGCATCCAGGTTCTCGCCCTCGGAACCGGGCACGCCGCCGATCACCGCCGCGAGTTCGAGCTCGACGTCGAGCCGCTGCGTCTCGGGGATCGCGACCACATCGCCCGTCGCGCGCACAGTGTGCGGGTTGGTGAAGTAGAACGTCGGGGCCTCGTACCACTCGGGCACGACCTCGCTCTTGCCGTCGACCGACGCGCTCACGCCCTCGACGTGCTCTTCGAACGCGACGAAGTCACGGATCGAGGCCGGTACGAGCGGGGCGAGCAGCCGCACCTCGGCCAACGACCGCGCCGTCGCCGTGCCGCGCCGCGCGAACAGCGCCCGCGCCGAAGACAGCCCCTGTGCGAGCACCTCCGCCACCCGCAGCCCGTCGGGGAACGGGATCACCGAATCCCCGTCGACGAACCCCTCGCCGATGTCGGCACCGTCGACCCACCGGGCGATCCTCACGCGCGCACCCGCGTGCGCAGCAACGCCTCGGCGTTGGCCCCGAGAATCGCCGCGACGTCGGCCTCGGGCAGCCCCGATCCGCGCACGAACGCGGCCGGGTCGTCGAGCCCCATGTCGAACGGGAAGTCACTGCCCAACAGCACCCGATCGGCCCCGACGGCCTCGACGAGCCAGCGCAGCGCCCGCTCGTCGTGGACCACGGTGTCGAACCACAGCTTCGACAGGTACGTCGAGGGGGCCTCGGCGCACGCGTGCGCTTCGGGCCGCACCCGCCACGCGCGGTCGGAACGCCCGATCGCCGTGGGCAGGTACCCGCCGCCGTGCGCCGCGACCAGGCGCAGCTCCGGATGCCGATCGAGCACGCCCGCGAAGATGAGGTGCGACAGCGCCACGGCGTTCTCGACGGGCTGCCCGACCGTGTTGGAGAGGTAGAACCGGTCCAGTCGCTCGTCGAGCGAGCAGCCGAACGGGTGCAGGAACACCACGGCGCGGAGCTCGGCGGCGCGGGCCCAGAACGGCTCCAGGCGCTCGTCGCTGAGCTCGACATCGCCGGCGAACGACGAGATCTCGACTCCGGCGAGCCCGCGACCGAGCACCGCGTCGTCGAGCGCGTCGACGGCGAGGTGTGGATGCTGCAGCGGCACCACCCCGAGACCCACCAGCCGATCCGGAGCCTGAGCGACGTGCGCGGCGATGAGACGGTTCGCCTCGCTCGACGCCCACGTGGCGAGCCCCTCGCCGGCCCACGGGTAGAAGTGGTTCGGCGACGGACTGACCCACTGCCGGTCCACCCCTTGCGCATCCATGGCGGCGAGGCGCGCGGTGATGTCGGTCAACCGCGGGAAACGTTCGCCGATCATGCGGCCCGAGGCCTGGAGGCTGGCGAGACCGTTCCGACGCAACTCGAGATCGGCCGCGGCCTGCACCTCGTCGGGCACGCGCCGCTCGACCTCGGCGTGCAGCCCCGGCATCAGCAGGTGGGCGTGGACGTCGACGACCTCGCTCACGCGCGGGCCGCCGTGAGCTGTGCGACGCGGAACATCAGTCCGCCCATGTCGGCGTCGCGGACGCCGTCGAGCTGCCACTGCCCGAGCTGGACCGAGGCGTCGACGATGGCGCTCGCCCGGGCGACGCGGCGGTCGTGGAACTCGTCCCAGAGCGCCGAGTCCACGGCATCCCGGTTCACGAGCAGCTCGGTGAGGACGGCGGCATCCTCGAGCCCCTGGGCCGCGCCCTGGGCGATCGTGGGCGGGCAGCTGTGCGCCGCATCGCCGATGACGACGGCGCGGCCGCGGTTCCACGGCACGTCCACGAGGTGCCGCGTGAACCACGTGTAGTTCGCGTCGGCGCCGGCCTCGATGTCGGCGCGGATGGAGTTCCACGGTCCGTCGTACGCGCGCGACTGCTCGACCATGATGCGGCGGGCGTCTTCGGCCGAGACACCCGAGCGATCCTCGGACTTCTCGACCAGGAACGCGTACATCGTGTCGTCGCCCGTGGGGGTGTAGCCGGCGATGTACATCGGGCCGCCGTAGTACAGCTCGCTGCGGTCGACATCGGCGGGGAGCGAGACGAACGTGCGCCAGATGCCCATCCCGGTCTGTTCGGGCACCACCCGGATGCCGATGAGCTCGCGCACCGTGGAGTGCAGACCGTCCGCGCCGATGAGGAGGTCGAACACACCCGCCGACTCCCCGTCCACGGTCAGCTCGACGCCCGCGTCGCTCTGCTCGACACCGGTCACCCGACGCCCGAAGTGCACGCGTGCGCCGTTCTTCTCGGCGGCGGCGAGGAGGATCCGCGCCAGGTCGGGGCGCGACATGCCCATGGTCGAGGGGTAGTCGGGTCCGCCCGTCTTCAGGTCGGGGAGGGCGGCGACCACGGGCGCACCGGGCCCGGGCGCGCGCAGGTTGAGACCCTCGAACGCCTTCCCGGCGGCCGCGACCTCGTCCCACACGCCGAGCTCGTCGAAGACGCGCAGCGCGTTGCCCTGCAGGGTGATGCCCGAACCGCGAGTGGGCAGCGACGGTTGGGCGTCGAAGACGTCGACGTCGACTCCGGCCCGGGCGAGGAAGATGGCGGATGCCAGGCCGGCGACGCCGGCGCCGGCGATGGCGACTCGTTGGACGGCGGTCATGTCAGAACCTCTCTGTTCTTTCGACGGGGATCAGGCTTACAGCAGGGCGACGGGATTCACGGGTGATCCCACGGCGCCGGTGATCGGGAGGGGCGGCGCCGAGACGAGGAACTCCCAGCGTCCCGCAGACGCGCACGCTTCGGCCAGCGCGTCGAGGTTCCACATCTCGCCGATCGTGAGTCCGATGTTCGGGATGACGACCTGGTGCAGCGGCTGGAAGGCGGGAACGTCGAACTCGTTCGGCCGCACCTCGAAGCCCCACGTGTCGGTCGCGATCGCGGCGATCTCGGTGCGGTGCAGCCACCCCGCCGTGGTCAGCGACAGTCCCGGCGCGGGGCCGCCGGCGTAGTCGCCCCACCCCTCGCGCTGCACGCGCGTGAACTGTCCGGTGCGCACGAGCACGATGTCGCCGCGCCCGACCGCGACGCCCTGTGCCGCGGCGCACGCGTCGAGGTCGGCGGCGGTGATGGCGTAGCCGTCGGCGAGCTCGGTCGTGTCGGGGGCGAGGTGCCGACCGAGGTCGAGCAGCACTCCGCGCGAGACGATGACGTCGGCGGCGTGCTCGATCCCGGTGACGAGGTCGCCGTCGCTCGTGACGACGTCACCCGCCCGGCGCCCGTTCCAGGCGAAGCCGTGGTCGAAGATGTGGCCGAGACCGTCCCACTGCGTCGAGCACTGCAGGGGCATCGCGATGACGTCGTCGGCGCCACCGATGCCGTGCGGGAAGCCCTGGTTGCCGCGCTCGGCATCCGTCCCCGTGTCGGTCATCGTGTGCACGGGGTTGGTGCGTCGGCGCCAGCCCTTCTGCGGACCGTCGGTGTCGAAGCGCTGCGAGAGCGAGATCGAGACCCCCTCGCGCACGAGCGCGGCAGCCGCGCGACGCTTCTCGGCGTCGATGAAGTTGAGCGTGCCCAGGACATCGTCCTGCCCCCACCGCCCCCAATTCCGGTAGGCCTCGGCGCGCGCCGCGATCTCGGCCTCGGGGTTCTGGCGGTCGAGGTGGCGGGGGTCTTCCGAGAGCGCGCTCACTCCGCCGCCTCCGCGACGCAGCGCACCGTCTGCGTTCCGAGCGCCCCGATCGTCCCGGTCATGACGTCGCCGTCGCGCAGGAACCTCTTCCAGTGCTGGCCGTTGCCGGCCGGGCTGCCGGTCAGCAGCAGGTCGCCGGGGAGCAACGGGTGGGTCTGGGATGCCGCCGACACCAGCCCGGGCACGTCGAAGAGCAGATCGGAGGTGGTGGCATCCTGCATCACCTGACCGTTGAGCTCGAGTCGCACGGGGGTGTCCGCGGGGTCGACGAACCGCGCCGGCACGAGGAGCGGTCCCGTCGGCAGGAACCCGGGAGCGTTCTTGGCGCGGTACCAGTCGGTGCCGATCTCCTTCATGTCCGTGCGGAACACGAGATCGCGCGTGGTGATGTCGTTGACGATCGTGTACCCGGCGACGTGGTCGAGCGCGTCCTCCCGCGAGACGCGGAACGCCTCACGACCGATCACGACGGCGAGCTCGAGCTCCCAGTCGTGCACCTCGCTGTACGCCGGCAGGATGAGCGGGACGTCGTCGCCGACGACGCACGCGGGAAGACCGACGAAGAAGTACGGCTCGCCGCTGCGGGCGCGCTCGTCCATCATGTCGGCGGCGAACGCGCGCGCCTCCTCGGGCGTGCGGTCGGTGTTCTGCGTCAGCCCCGCGGCCACGAGCTCGATGACGTGCTGCCGGTAGTTGGCTTCCGTCTGCAGCACCTGCCGCGGCTCGACGGGCGCCGTGAGAGTGACCTCCGAGAGCGGATGCCACTCCCCCGGCGCCTCGATCAGGGCTTCCAGCCGATCCCAGTCGGGGTCGGCGAGGAAGACGTTCAGCCCGCCCCCGAGCTCGCCGTCGGAGAGCGCGCGGATGCGGTCGCCGGCCACGAGACCGATGCGCACGGCATCCCCGTCCCGGAATCTCGCCAGGGCGAAGGGGGCGGTCGTCATCGTCAGCCCCGACCCTGGACGGCGTACGGGTTGAGCAGCGCGTCCTTGATCTCGTCGGGCACGCCCTCTTCGGTGGCGCTGGGGCCGTCGGCCGGCGGGAACGACTCGGTCATCGACATCGGCATGGCGCCGTTGCGGTACATGTTGTTCGACCCGAGCGACGGCTTCCAGGTGTTCGCCTCCCAGTCGGGGACGTAGTTGCGGTAGCCGCCGGTGTTCAGCTCGATGCGCAGCGTCGACGGTTCGCGGTAGTAGAGGAAGGTCTGCTCGCCGATGCCGTGGATGTTCGGGCCGTACTCGATCGGGATGCCGTTCTCCATCAGGGTGTCGGCGGCGATGAGGAGCTCTTCGCGGGTGTCGACCCAGAACGCGTAGTGGTTGATGCGACCGGCGCGCGTGGAGCCGTCGAGCACGACGCCGAGGTCGTGCGACTTCTCGTTGGTCGTGAGCACCGAGAACACCGAGATCGGCGCCTCGTCGAGCACGGTGCGGGCCATGAAGCGGAAGCCGAGCGTGTCGACGTACCACTGCACGAACGCGTCGACGTCGCTCGTGGCGACGGTGACGTGATCGAGCTGACGCGGCGCCCCGGCGACGGAGCTGCGCTTCTCGGGGCGGTCGGGGAAGATCGACGCGGTGTGCGGCTCGGCGCCGTGGCGCTCGACGTCCCAGTGCAGCGTCATGTTGTGACCGAACGGCCCGGTGAAACGATAGGCGCGTCCGATGCCGCGGCCCTCGAACCACTCGCCCTGGATGCCGGTGGCCTCGACGCGCTTCGCGGCCTCTTCGAGGGCTTCGGCCGACGAGGTGCGCCAGGCCATGGTCTCGAGGGCCGGCTCGTCGCCGCGGACCACGACGACGGAGTAGGCGTAGTAGTCGCCCCAGCAGCGCAGGTAGACACGGTCGTCCTCGCGCGCGACCTCGGTCAGGCCCACCTGTGTGACATAGAAGTCCACCGAGGCATCGACGTCGGGCGTCGTGATCGCGACGTAAGACAGGTGCGAGAGAAGCTTGATCATCTTCGATCCTTTCGGGGAATCGGGCCGTTCCGACTCTTCTTCCACTATCCGACCGAAGTCGGTATCAGGGAAGCCGATCCCGTGGATGCCGAGTATCGATTCAATTGATGACGACCCGCCCGCACTTCAGTATGAATCATGCGGAAGTGCGAGGTTAGTGAACAATAGCGGCCTCGAAACTCGGGGTCGAGGCACGGGCTTATGTGAAGATCGAGCATGGCCAACGACTCCACCCTTCGATTCGGGGCTCAGACCGACGAGGTGACCAGCCTGCTCCGGATCGTCAACATGGTCCGCCTCGGCGAGGCGGTCACCCGGCCCGAGATCGGCCGCGTGACCGGCCTCGGGCGCGGCGTCGTGACTCAGCGGGTCGATCGCGCCATCGAGATGGGCTTTCTCGAAGACGCCGAGTACGCCCCGTCCTCCGGGGGGCGAGCACCCCGCACTCTGCGTTTCCGCGCCGAGCGCGGTCGGATCGTGGTGTGCGCGCTCGGCGGCCTCCACATTCACGTCGGCGTCACCGACCTCGACGGCGAGATCCTCGCCGAGGCTCACCGGGAGTGGGACATCGCCCGGGGCCCCGAGTCGACGCTCGCGACCGCGACCGCGATGGTCGACGACCTGCTCGCCACCGGCGGGGACCCGTCGGTCTGGGCGATCGTGGTGGGCCTGCCCGGCCCCGTCGACTTCGAAACCGGACGGCCGGTGGCGCCGCCCATCATGCCCGGGTGGAACAACTACGACGTGCGTTCGCACTTCGAGCAGCGGTACGACGCGCCCGTGTGGGTCGACAACGACGTCAACCTGCTCGCGGCGGGAGAGCGTGCGCGGCGCCGCGACGACCACCCCGACCTCATCTATTGCAAGGTGGGCACGGGCATCGGCGCCGGACTGGTCTCGCACGGTCGCCTGCACCGCGGGGCCAACGGCGCCGCCGGCGACGTGGGCCACGTCCGCGTCCCGGGCGCGCAGCAACAGTGCCGGTGCGGAAAGACCGGATGCCTCGAGGCCGTGGCCGGCGGGTGGGCGCTCGTGCGCGATGCCCACGACGCCGTGGCCTCCGGCGACACCGGGGCGATCGCCGACATGCTCGCCACGGGCGACACACTCACTCCCGAACACATCTCCATCGCCGCCGACCGCGGCGACGCGCTCGCGATCTCGCTCGTGCGGTCCTCGGCGCGGCAGGTGGGCGAGGCGATAGCGACGTTGGTGAACATGTTCAACCCCGGCGTCATCGTCGTCGGAGGCGCGGTCGCGGCGGCCGGCGAGCTGTTCCTGGCCGAGGTGCGGCACCGTGTCTACGAACTGTCGCTGCCCCTGGCCACGCGCGACCTGTCGATCGTGATGAGCGTCAACGATGCCCGGGAGCCGGTGCGCGGAGGAGTGGACCTGGCCCGCGAGCAGCTGTTCGAGGTCGTCTTCCCCCGCTGGTTCGCGGTTGGGCGGCCGACCCTGGCGGCGATCCGCGGCACGACGGCATCGTCCTGATCCGAGTTCCTCCTCTTCTCGACATCCGCCACCCGGCACCCGGCACCCGGCCGCACCTCGACTACCACACCCACTCCGCCACCGCCGCCCCCTCGGAGTCCCCTCCCGTCCGTGGTTCGACCCCGAGCGCTTCCGCGGCGTCGATGACTACGAAGCACTCGCCGCGTTCGTCCCGCACGGCGGTGCCGACGTGGCCACCGGCCACCGCTGCCCCGGCGAGAAGCTCGCCATCGCCGGCCTCGCCGCCGCGATCGCGACCCTCAGCGACCCCCGCATCCGCATCAGCGGCCGCGGGCTCGGGGTGAACCGGCGACGGATGCCGACCAAGCCCCGTTCCGGTGGGCGCGTGCGCCGCGCGGACGCACCGTCGAGCTGCCCCTTCCACCGGGGCTGAGGCCCGGCGGCGTCAGCCCTTCGTCGAGAACGCCGCGTCGAAGAGCTGGTGCGGCGGGGTGATCTCGCCGAGCTTGCGCACGAAGGCCAGAGCCTCGGGCCCGCCGACGAGGCGGTCCATGCCGGCGTCCTCCCACTCCACGCTCGTCGGACCGTCGTAGCCGATCGCGTTGAGCGCCCGGAACAGCGGCTCCCAGGGCACGGCGCCGTGACCGGTCGAGACGAACGTCCATCCGCGGCGGGGGTTGTCCCACGACAGGTGAGAGCCGAGCACGCCGTTGCGGCCGTCGAGGTTGGTCGTGGACTCCTTGCAGTGCACGTGGAAGATGTGGTCCGCGTAGTCCAGGACGAACGCCACCGAGTCCAGCTGCTGCCAGACGAAGTGCGACGGGTCGAAGTTGAACCCGAAGCTCGGGCGGTGCCCGATCGCCTCGAGGGTCTTCTTCGCCGTCCAGTAGTCGTAGGCGATCTCGGACGGATGCACCTCGAGCGCGAAGCGCACGCCCACCTCGTCGAAGACGTCGAGGATCGGGTTCCACCGGTCGGCGAAGTCCCGGTACCCGGCCTCGATCATCGCCTCCGAGGCGGGCGGGAACATCGCGACGTACTTCCAGATGCTCGACCCGGTGAACCCGGTGACCGTCGTCACGCCGAGCTTCGCGGCGAACCGCGCGGTGTTCTTGAGGTCTTCGGCCGCGCGCTGCCGCACGCCCTCGGCATCCCCGTCGCCCCACACCCGCGCGGGCAGGATGTCGTGGTGCCGCTCGTCGATGGGGTCGTCGCACACGGCCTGCCCGACGAGGTGGTTCGCGATCGTCCACACCTTCAGACCGTGGCGCTCGAGGATGTCGAGCCGCGACTGCACGTAGGCGGCGTCGTCCCAGCGGGACACGTCGATGTGGTCGCCCCAGCAGGCGATCTCGAGGCCGTCGTAGCCCCACTCGCCCGCGAGGCGCGCGACCTCGTCGAACGGCAGGTCGGCCCACTGGCCGGTGAACAGGGTGATCGGGCGTGCCATGACGAGACCTTTCACGCAGGAAGGGAGGATGTGACGCTCGTCCACGCGGACTCGCGTGCCGAACTGCGCTCGACCGCGTCGAGCACCCGCTGCACGGCGAGGCCCTCCGCGAACGAGGGGTGCGGGTCGGTGCCGCCGTCGATCGCGCCGACGAGGTCGACCACCTGATGGGTGAAGCCGTGCTCGTAGCCGAGCAGGTGACCGGCGGGCCACCACGCCGACACGTACGGGTGCACGGGCTCGGTGACGAGGATCTGCGTGAACCCCTGGCGTCCCTCGGGAGCCGTGCGGTCGTAGAACCGCAGGCTGTTGAGGTCCTCGAGGTCGAAGGCCAGCGCTCCGCGGTCGCCCGACACTTCGATCGTGAGGGCGTTCTTGCGGCCCGTGGCGAAGCGCGTCGCCTCGAACGAGGCCAAAGCGCAGTTCGACAGTCGTCCGGTGAAGATCGCGGCGTCGTCGACCGTGACGTCGCCGACCCCCTTGCCGGCCAATCCCGACAGTCCCGACCCGGCGGCCTGCAACGGCCGCTGCTTCACGATCGTCTCGAGGGTGCCGGTGACGCTCTCGATGCCCAGGCCCGTCACGAACCGGGTCATGTCGATGATGTGCGCACCGATGTCGCCGAGAGCCCCCGATCCGGCGTGCTCCTTCTGCAGGCGCCAGGCCAGCGGCATCCCGGGGTCGACGAGCCAGTCCTGCCGGTACGCCGCGCGCACCTGCTGCACGGTGCCCACGGCCCCCTCGGCGATCATGTCGCGCATCAGGGTCACCGCCGGCACGCGACGGTACGTGAATCCGACCATCGACCGGATGCCACGTGCCCGCGCCCGCTCCGCCGCCTCGGCCATCGCCTCGCCCTCGGCGACGGTGTTGGCGAGCGGCTTCTCGCACAGCACGTGCTTGCCCGCCTCCAGCGCCGCGATCGCGATCTCGGCGTGCGAGTCCCCCGGGGTGACGATGTCGACGACGTCGATGTCGTCGCGCGCGATCACCTCGCGCCACTCGGTGGACGACTCCGCCCACCCCCATTTCATGGCGGCGGATGCCACGGCATCCGCGTTCCGGCCCACCACGACGGTCATCTCTACCGCGCGCGGGAGGTCGAACACGCGGGGCGCTTGGCGCCAGCCGACCGAGTGGGCGGCCCCCATGAAGCCGTAGCCGATCATGGCGACGCGGAGCGGCCGGGCAGTGGTCATGCCAGCACCGGCTCGCGCTCGACCCCAACACAGGCGAGCCCATCGTCGGTGCGGCGGACGTCCTTCTCGGGGAGGAGCGAGTCATGGCCCCACGCGGCCTCGGTGAAGAGCAGGTCCAGGTTCGGAGCGAGCTGGTACATGGTGTCCTTTCGACGCGGCGCGACGGTCGACGGATGCCGGATCTCCTGGCATCCGCGGGGCGGGTCTCACCCCTTGAGGCCGCCCGCGAAGCCCTGGATGAAGCGCTTCTGAGCGAACATGTAGAACACGAGGATCGGGATCATCGAGATGATCACGACGGCGAAGATCTTGTTCCAGGCCGAGACCAATCCGCCGACGTAGGTGTACATCGCGACCGGTAGCGTCTGCGTCGTCGAGCCGCCGAGGAAGATCAGCGAATTGAAGAAGTCGTTCCAGACGATGAGGCCCGCCAGGATCGCCACGGTTCCGGTCGCCGGGGCCATGAGCGGCAGGACGACCCGGAAGAACGCCTGCGTGGGTGAGGCGCCGTCGATCACCGCCGCCTCTTCGTACTCGGTCGAGAGTCCGCGGAAGAAGCTCGCGTACAGGAAGACCGACAGCGGCATCAGGATGCCGATCCACAACACGATCATGCCGACGGCGTTGCCGGTCAGCCCGACCGAGCGCGCCCCGATGTACAGCGGCACCGTACCGAGCTGCGCGGGCAGGATGATCGCGATGAGCACCAGGTAGTACGTGATGGTCGTCCACCTTCGCGTCCGGCGGGCGATGACGTAGGCGGCCACCGAGCCGAACAGCACGAGACCGAGAATCGACCCGGCAGTGATCACGACGCTGTTGAGGATGCTCATCGGGATGCTGTTGCGACCGGTCGAGGTCAGCACCGCGACGAAGGCGCTGACGTCGATGCCGCTCGGCGGGGCGACGGCGCTCGAGGTGAGAGCTTCCTGGTCGCTCTTCAGCGACGTGGAGACGAGGATGTACAACGGCAGCAGCCCGATGAGTGTGATGACCCAGACGAGCGCCTCGCGGACGGCGGTGAGTTTGGTGTAGCGGAACATCACGAGACCTTCCCGACCGTGCGGTCACGGGTGGCGTACTGCTGGGCGATCGCGAAGACCAGGATGATGACGGTGAGCACGAGCGCGAGCGCGGAACCGAAACCGAATTGCCCGAGTGAGAAGGCGTTCTTGTACACCTCGGTCGCGAGCGTCTCGGTGGCCCCGGCCGGACCGCCGCCCGTGAGGGCGAGGATCTGATCGAAGATGCGCAGGCCCTGGATCAGCCCGAGGGTGGTCGCGATCGCGATCGAGGGGCGGATGGCCGGGACGACGACGTGCCAGAATCGGCCCCCCACACCGGCGCCGTCGAGGGCAGCGGCTTCCTCCACCTCGATCGGGACCGACGCGAGCCCCGCCAGGTAGATGACCATGGTGAAGCCGGTCTGCTGCCAGACGACGGTGATGAGGATCGCCCAGATCGACCACGTGGGATCGGCGAGCCACGTCTTCTGCAGCGACTCGAGCCCCAGCGCACCGAGCATCCCGTTCAGCGGGCCGTTGAACTGGAAGATGAACTTCCATACGTAGGCGACCGCGAGCGGACTGAGCACGACCGGCATGAACAACAGCGTGCGCAGGATGTAGCGCGTCTTCAGCGTGCGGTTGATGGCCAGGGCGAACATCAGGCCCAGCACGTTCGTGAGGACGACCGACCCGAAAGCGAGGAACAGCGTGTTCCCGACAGCGCCGAGCAGCCGCGGCTCCGCGAAGATCCGGGCGAAGTTGTCGAAGCCGGTGATCTGGAACGAGCCGAGACCCGTCCAGTTCGTGAAAGCGAAGAAGCCGCCGGTGAGGGTGGCGGCGTAGTGCACGCCGAGCACGAGGACAATCGCGGGGAGCGCCCACCACCACTGGCCGTAGCTGATGAGGGGCCTGCCCCCGCGTGCCGGCCGCTGAGACGTCCGACGCGCAGAGGGAGGCACGGTGAGCGTCCGCGTGGTGTCCTGTTCGATGGTCACTGTCATGTGCTCTCTGACTTCTTCGTCATTGCGCTGCGTTGCTTTGAGCGCCCGATCCTTCGACTATTGCACCCTTGTGTCGAAAAGACACATTAGTGGGATGGATGGACCGCATAAGGAGGTGGATCCTCCTTCTCCCCGCCGTCGATGCGAGGATTCGGCAGTGACGACGACGCCGCACGATGACTCTCCCGACGACCTCTGGACCCGCTTCATCGACCCTCCCGACGAGGCCCGCCCCCGCGCCTGGTGGCACTGGATGGACGGCAATGCGGATACCGCAGGCGCCGTCGCCGACCTCGAGTGGCTGCACCGGATCGGCGTGCGCGGCGTGCACATGTTCGACGGAGGCATGGGCATGCCGCTCGTGGTCGACACGCCCCGGCATCCGGGAACTCCCGAGTGGGACGACGCCATCGAGGCGGCCACGCTCACCGCCGCGCGCCTTCGCATGGAGATCGCGATCGCCACCTCCGCGGGCTGGAGCGCGTCGGGTGGCCCCTGGGTCGAGCCCGTCGACGCGATGAAGAAGATCGTATGGAGCGAGACCGTCATCGACGGCGGATCGATCGACATCGCTCTCCCCCCGCTCCCGGACGTCGCGGGCGGCTTCCAGGACGCCCCCCGCCACGGCGGCGACGGCTCGCCCCGGTGGAGCACCGACTGGCGAGTGGTGGCCTTTCCCGCGGATTCCGGGCACGAACCCCTTCTCCCGGCCGCGTACCGCGTGGACGGGAGCGACATCGAGGCGACGGCACTCACCGACCGTTCCTTCGGTCCGGCCGTCCGCCTCCCCCGCGATCCCGATGCGTGGTCGTCGACGACGCTCGAGGCGGTGTTCGACGAGCCGGTGACGGTGCGTTCGGTCGTGCTCGGCCTCCCCGGCCCCCGCGGCTTCGGCGCCGCACCGGCTCCGCACGCGACTCTGCAGGTCGAGAGCGATGGCGTTTTTCACGACATCGTCCGGCTCGAGCCGACGACTGTGACGGCTCGGACGGCATCCTTCGCCGCCATCACGGCCCGGCGGTTCCGTCTCGTGCTCTCGGCGGCGAGCGCGGCCGAGGCTCTGCCGCCGGTCGCCGCGGGGGTACGGATGCCACCCGTGCTGCGTCGCGCCGACGCGTTCGAGGTCAGCGAGTTCGCGCTCTTCGCCGCTGCCCGCGTGCATCACGCCGAGACGAAGGCGGGTTTCGCGACCGAGTCGGACTTCTACGCCTCCGACACCGTCGACGACCCCTCAGCGCGAGTGATCGACCCGACCGAGGTCGTCGATCTGACCGATGCGGTCGAGGGCGGGCGCCTGCGATGGGATGCCCCTCCCGGGTCCTGGCGCATCCTGCGCCTGGGTGCGTCGCCGACCGGACAGACGAACGGCCCCGCCCCGGCGATCGCCACGGGTCTGGAGGTCGACAAACTCGACGCTCGACGGGTGGCGGCCTACCTCCAGACCCACCTCGAACGGTACCGACCGCGCACCGGACGCTTCGATGCGCTGCTCAGCGACAGCATCGAGGCCGGGGCGCAGAACTTCACCGACGACATCGCTCGGCGCTTCGCGGACGCCCGCGGATACGACCCGACCCCGTGGCTGCCCACCCTCGCGGGGTACGTCGTCGGCGGGGCGGCACAGAGCGACGGCTTCCTCTACGACTACCGCCGCACGCTGAACGAACTGCTCGCGACGGCGTACTACGGCACCCTCGCCGACGAGGCCCACCGGCGCGGCATGACCTACTACGCCGAGGCGCTCGAAGACGGCCGGCCGCAATGGGGCGACGACCTCGCCATGCGCGCCCCGGCCGACGTGCCGATGGGCGCGATGTGGACGTTCGACCCCGCAGCGGGGCCCCGACCGACCTACGTCGCCGACCTCAAGGGAGCCTCTTCGGTCGCGCACGTGCACGGTCGGACCTGGACGGGTGCGGAGGCGTTCACCTCTTTCGGCGACCCCTGGGGATGGATGCCGTCCAACCTCAAACACATCGCCGACCTGCAGCTGACGCTGGGGGTCACACGGTTCTGCGTCCACCCGTCGCCGCATCAACCGGCATCCACCCCGCCGCCGGGCATCGCTCTGGCGCCGTTCCTCGGACAGGCGTTCACCCGACACGAGACGTGGGCCGAGATGGCGGGGCCGTGGATCGACTACCTCGCGCGCTGCTCGGCACTGCTCGCGGCCGGGCGGCCCGCCGTCGACATCGCGGTGTTCGTGGGGGAAGAGGCGCCGGTGACCGGCTTGTTCGAGCACGAGCTCGACGAGGCCGTCCCCGGCGGCTTCGACTTCGACTACCTGGGCATCGACGGTCTCGATCTGCTCCGCGTCGAGGGGGACGAGCTCGCCGTTGGGCACTCGCGCTATCGCGTGCTGTTCCTCGGCGGGTCGAGTCGGCGTCTCACGGTGCCCACGTTGCGCCGCCTGCGCACGCTGGTCGCGGCGGGAGCGAGCGTCGTGGGAGCCCGCCCCGAGAGCACGCCGTCCCTCGGCGACGACCGTGCGGAGTTCGCGGTCCTCATGGCGGCGATCTGGGGCGCCGCGAACGTGCACGACACCGCCGACCTCGCCCGGGCACTCGCCGACCTCGGCCTCTCCCCCTCCCGCCCGATCGAAGGGGGGAGTGCGCGACGCATCGCTCGGGTCGTCGACGGGCGCCGGGTGGAATTCCTCGCCAACCCGTCGGCCGACGCGGTGACCCTGACGCTGTCGGGGTTGCCCTCGCGGGTGGAAGTGTGGGATCCGGTGCATCGGCGGCGCGGCGCCCTCGCCCCCGTCCACGGCCGCGCGGACGTGACCCTGCCGCCCTTCGGGTCGGCCTTCGTCGTCGACGGCGGCGACGCACCTGCGCTCACCACGAGCACGCCCCTCGCCCTCGACGGATCGTGGCGCGTGGAACTGCCCGGCCTTCCCGCCGTCGCACACGGCGACCACCCGCATCCGTGGACGGAGGACGGCGTACGCGCTCGCGGCTTCTCGGGGGTCGGCGTGTACCGAGCGCGGCTGACGGCCCGGGAGGCCACGGTCGGCGGCGCCCTGGATCTCGATCTGGGCGACGTGCACGGCGTTGCCCGCGTCCGCGTGAACGGGCGGGACTGCGGGATCGCGTGGACGACGCCCTACCGCGTCGACGTCACCGCCGCGTGGCGCGACGGCGCGAACGACGTCGAGGTCGATGTCGCCGTCCCCTGGCGCAACCGTCTGATCGCCGAGGCCGAGCGGTCCACCGGCGAGATGTTCGCACCGATGACCGAGGTGTTCACGCTCGCAGCGGTGCCGCGGCCGGGAGGCCTGGCCGGCCCCGTGCGGCTCGTCCGGGCCGCGGCCGACTGACGGGGATCGCTCCCACTATTGCACGGCATCAGCAAATCTAATGTCGGTTTCCGACAGATGTGTGCCACGCTGATTCTGCGGTCACGCGGCCGAGCCAGCGATCCCCGGCTGGCGACAATGAAGTCACGAAAGGGTACGTCCATGCCACAGCACTCCACCCTGCGGCCCCTGCGCCTTCCACTGCTCGCAGCGCCCCTCGCCGGCATCCTCCTCCTCGCCGGCTGCTCGGGCGGCGGCGATTCCGGCAGCGGTGGCGCGGCGACCGGGTTCACCGTCATGGTGGCCCAGGCCAACGACGACGACCAGGCCTACGCCAAGACGCTCGAGGCGTACGGGAAGGAGAAGGGCATCGACATCGAGGTCATCCCCTACCCCTCCGACGCGTACAACACGCAGGTCACCACGCAGTTGCAGGCCGGCAACGCCGCCGACGTCATGGTTCTGGCGCCCGGGACCGGCCAGCCGATCTCGATCATCTCGCTCGCCGAAGCAGGCCTGTTGGCACCCCTGGCGGATTCGTCGGCCAGCGTCATCCCGAAGAACTCCGAAAGTCAGTATCAGGTCGACGGCAAGACCTACGGCCAGCCGACGTCGCTGATCCCCGTCGGCCTCGTCTACAACAACGGCGCCGCCGCCGAGGCGGGCGTGTCGAAGTACCCCGAGAGCTACAAGGCGCTGCTCGAGGACTGCACCACGGCGCGCACTGCCGGCAAGAGCTTCACGGTTCTCGCGGGAGCCATCCCGTTCAACACGGGCCTCATGGCCCAGCTCGTCTCGGCCACCCGCGTGTACGAGGCCCAGCCCGACTGGAACGCTCAGCGCGCCGCAGGCAAGGTGACCTTCGCCGGGACCGCCGGCTGGAAGGAGACGCTCCAAGACCTCGTCGACATGAACGCGGCCGGGTGTTTCCAGGACGGCGCCGCGGGTGGCACGTTCGACAACATCACCGCGGGGCTCGGCGGCGGTACCGCCCTCTCAGCGGCGATCCCGGGGAGCGCGGCCAGCTCGATCGGCGCGGCCACCGGTGCCGACCTGACGGTGCAGAGCTTCCCGCCCTCCTCAGGGCAGAAGCCGTTCCTGCTCGCCTCGGCCAACTACGCCTGGTCGGTCAACGCCAAGGTGGACGACTCGAAGAAGCAACTCATCCAGGGCTTCCTCGACTGGGTGGCGACCCCGGAACAGGCCGCGGCCTTCGCCGACCTGTTCGGCGGCGTACCGATCGTCGGCGCGTCGGAAAGCAGCCTGCTCCCCCAGTACAAGAACGTCGGTTCGCTGCTGGAGTCGAACTCCTACACGGGCCTGCCGAACGCCGCCTGGCCGAACCCCGCCGTCTACGACGCGCTGGGCGCCGGCGTCCAGGGCCTGCTGACGGGCCAGAAGACGGTCGACGCGGTGCTCACCGACATGGACAACGCCTGGGGCTGATCCCTCGTCCGACGATCGGCTGCCGCCTCCGGGCGGCAGCCGATCGTCGTTTCTGGGCCCGCTGGGGATCGCCGTGCGCAGATCACGATCAGGAATGCGATCAGCCATCCCATCGACGTCATTGATACGCTCGAGGTTCCCGATTCGTTCCGCGCCCGGCACGAGGAGAACACGACGACGTGTCCGACAACTCCGCACTCTCCCGCCTCGACCTGAACCTCCTGGTCTCCCTCGACGCGCTGCTCACCGAGCGCAGCGTCACCCGTGCGGCCGAGCGGCTGCACCTGAGCCAGCCCGCCCTCAGCGCCTCGCTCGCACGATTGCGCACCCACTTCAACGACCAGATCCTCGCCCGCCGGGGGAACGTCTACGAGCTCACGCCGTTCGCGGTGCGCCTGACCGATCACACGAGCACGGCCCTGGAGGCGGCACGACGCGTGTTCGAGAGCCAGGCCTCGTGGTCACCGTCCGAGTCCTCGCGCGAGTTCTCGATCTACGGCTCCGACTACGGCTTCGTCACCGTCGGCACCGTGGTCTCGCAGCTGGCCGCGGAGCGCGCGCCCGGCGTGCGCTTCCGGTACATGCTGCACAATCCGGGCATCGTCGAGGACGCGGCGAACCGTCTGCGCTCGGCCGACGCGATGATCATCCCCCACGGCCCCGTCTCGGATCTGCCCTACCTCGACCTCTGGCAGGACGACTGGCTCGCCGTCGTCGCCTCCGACAACGACGAAGTCGGCGAGACCCTCACGATGAAGAATCTCGCGGACCTGCCCTGGGTACTCACCTTCCAGTCGAGATCGGCGTTCACCTCGGCCGCCCGCCAGGTACAGCAGCTCGGGGTGGAGGCAAGGATCGAGGTCGTGCTCGAGAGCTTCCTCTCGGTGGGCCACTTCGTCAGCGGTACGCGACGCGTGGGCCTCGTTCAGTCGGCACTCGCACCGCACCTCCTGCGCATAGGCGGGATCCGCGTGGTGCCGCTTCCCTTCGCGGCGACGCCCCTCGTGAGCGCGCTGTGGTGGCATCCCTCCCACACGCGCGACCCCGAACACGAGTGGATGCGCGGGCTCTTCGCCGAGGCGGGGCGGATGATCGCCGCCGGCACCGCACCCGCCTGAAGATCGGTGTCAACCCGACACGACCATCCTGTGTTCGCGCCTACAGTCGGCCGGTGAGCACAGACACCTGGCATCCCTCCACCCTCCGGCGCGGAATCGGCGGACCGCTGCTGTTCGCCTTCATCCTCGGTGACGTCCTCGGAGCGGGGATCTACGTGTTGATGGGCGTGCTCGCCGAGCGTGTCGGCGGGATGCTCTGGGCTCCCCTCCTGCTCGCCCTCCTCCTGGCCCTGCTCACCGCCGGATCGTACGCAGAGCTGGTCACGAAATACCCCCGTGCCGGAGGCGCCGCCGTCTTCGCCGAGCGCGCGTTCAAGAACCGAGCGCACCCGCGCCCCGGAGTCGGTCAGGCCGACGCCGTCACGGCCCGCATCGCCGACCGGATGAGGTCGTGCTGGCGCCGCACGAGCAGCAGCGGGTCGACCTCGCCGAGTTCGGCGAAGGCGTGCCCCTCCCACTCGCTCGACCAGAAGCCGCGGTACCCGCCCTCGATGAACACGCGGACGAGTTCGGGGTAGTCGATCGCGGGCTCCTGCCCGGCGTCGTCGATGTCGTAGAACTTCGCGTGCACGTGCAGGATCTGCGGCATGATGTCGGCCCACTCCCGCGGATCGACGTGACCGTGCATGTTGAACGCGAGGTGGGCGAACGAGCCCAGACGCCCCGGGTCGAAGTCCCGCCCGCGGAGGTAGCCCAGGAACTCCTGCTGACGCGCCGGCATCGTGGCATCCGTCGCCCAGATCTCCTGCAGCTTCGCGACCGCGTCGTCGTCGAGCCCGGCCCGACGCACGGCGCGCAGCAGGGTCGGCGACATCGCGTGCATCGTCGACGAGAAGTCGGCGACGAAGCCCAGCAGGGGCGAATCGAGGTCGGCGTACGTCTCGCGCACGCGCAGGATCGCCTCGGCGTTCGGCCCCATCGGGGCGTGGATCTCGTACGCGAGCTTCAGCTCGAGATCCTCGGCGATCGGCAGCAGCCGGCGCAGCAGCTCGGGCTTCGCCGACTGGATGCGCACGAGCGGGAACCCGAGCTTCTTCGCGCCCTCGAACATCAGCTTCGAGAAGGCGAACTCCTCGTCGGGCGTCATGTCGCGATCGCGTCGGCGACCCATGTCGAGGTTCGCCCCGAACGAGCTCTCGACGAAGCCGTGCCGGTCGAACGCGTCCCTCCACGTGCGGACGAAGTCGTCGCCGACGACGGGGTAGGTCGGCACCATCTGGGATGCCACGATCTCGATGCCGGGGCCGATCCCCAGCTCCGCCACCCGGTCGAGGAGGCCGTCGAAGTCGTACCAGCCCGCGCGGAACTCGGCGCTGGCCGAGTAGAGGGTGAGACCGAGGCGGAACGGATCGTCGGCGGCGGCGACCGGCGGCGGAACGACCTCGTGCACGAGCGCCGGAGGTACGGCATCCGCGTCGACGACCGTGAGGGACCTCGCATCGTGGACGACGTTCGGCACGTAGATCCCCGGCCCACCGTTCTGTCCCGGCGCGATCTGCATGTACGGCAGGCGCAGCTCGCCGTGCAGGACGACGTCGTGCGTCTCCCCGAGGGCGACGGGCGTCGCACGGCGGGCGACGAGCAGCGGGTGCTCCTGCAGGAACCACAGGGTCTCGCTCTGCGCGGGCAGCTCGTCGAGGCGCCAGGACCGGTCACCGAGTTCGAACCGGAGGTCGGCGGCATCCACCCGTTCCCCGTCGACGGTGAGCTCGAGCGTGGTCACGGACGAGAGCCACAGGCTGCGATACCAGGGGAGGGTGAGCCTCAGCGCGAGCCCGTCGGGGTGCGCGCGCAGGCTGTCGTCGTGGATCAGTCCGTTGGGCATGGTCGTCTCTCTCAGATCCGGTCGGTGATCTGGCGCATCAGCGAGTGCTGACGGCGCACCTGCTCGATCGAGCGCCACGGTTCGCGCTCGCCCTCGTACTCGCTCGAGAGGTAGCCGGTGTACCCGGCGTCCTTCAGCGCTTTCAGCACGGGCTCCCACGGGATCTGCTGGTCCTCGAGGTCTTCGTCGATGTCGTGGAACTTCGCCTGGATGAACACGACGTGCTCGATGATGTCGAACACGTCGGCGGGATCCACATGGATGCCGTCGAGGAACGCCGGCCGCCGGCCCGGCAGCTCGTCGGGGCGGAGCGGAATCGGCCGGTCCTGGAAGATCCCGGTGTCCAGCAGCAGACCGAAGTGCTTCGTGCCGGTGCGGCGGATGAAGGCGATGTAGTCGTCGACGACCTCGTGCGTGATGGGCGTCGGCGAGTGGATCTCGGGGCAGATGATGACGTCGAGCTCTTCCGCGAGCGGGAGGGACGCCTCGACGACCTCGGTCCAGATCGGGTGCGGGATGAGGTCGCTCGACACCACGCCGATCTTGGGCCGGACGAACCCGAACCCGAGACGCTTCGCCAGCCGTAGGTCGCGCTGCAGGGCGGCAGCTCCCTCCTCGACCGTCATGTCGCGGGCGTGCGGGCCGCTGGAGTGCAGGCGCGTGTCGATCCACGAGCCGTAGTTCGTGGGTTCGAGGCCGTACTTCTCGAGCAGATGGAACCACTCGTCGACCCACTCCTGCGGGGGGTCGGGGTAGTTCGGCACATGCCCCTCGCCGAGGATCTCGACGCCCGTGGCCCCGAGGTCGGCGATCGAGGCGAGAGCGGTCTCGAGGTCCATGACCGTGCCGTAGTCCCCCATGTAGCTGTAGAGCGAGACGCCGTAGCGGAAGGGAGCACCGGATGCCTCGGGCGCGAGGGTCACGCTCTTGGCGACGCGGTAGGTGCTCGGCTGGTGCTCCTCGGGGATGTACGACATCCGCAGACGCAGGTCGATCGCCAGCTCGTGCACGCCGTCGGGGAGCCCGCCGGGCAGCGGCACCGTGATGATCGCGGCATCCTCGAGCGGCCAGCGCACGCCGTCGCCGTCCCACAGCTCGGCGAGCGTGTACTGACGACCCTGGAGGGTCCACCGCGGCACGTCGGGTTCGACGTCGACGAGCCCGGGGATGCTCACCCCGATGCCGTCGATGAGCGAGGCCGCCATGCCGCGGTACGACGGCATCCGGACGCGGAACTGGAAGCCCGTGATCTCGCCGCCCTCCCGAACGTTGCGGAATCCGACGGACTGGATGAGGTCTCTCTCGAGAAGCATCGTCGCTCACTCTCTGTGGTGTCGCTTCGACGCTACCCGCTTATGCCCGATTCAGACATAAGCGTTCCTGATCCCCCACATCAGACCGCGTGAGGGGTCAGTTTCTGTCGCTTGCGGCATCTCGAAGCGACAGAAATTGACCCCTCACGCCTCCGAGCGGAACACCTCGGTCGCGATGCGGAACGCCGTGTTCGCGGCGGGGACACCGGAGTAGATCGCTGACTGCAGGATGACCTCGCGGATCTCGTCCACGGTCAGGCCATTGCGGATCGCCGCACGCAGGTGCATCGCGAGCTCCTCGTGATGCCCGTGGGCGATGAGCGAGGTCAGCACGGCGATCGAGCGCGAGCGCCGGTCCAGGCCCGGCCGCGACCAGATGTCGCCCCACGCCACGCGCGTGATGAAGTCCTGCCAGTCGGCGGTGAGCTCGGTCGCCGCCGCGGTGGCGCGGTCGACGTGGGCGTCCGAGAGCACCTCGCGCCGCACCGTCATGCCCTGGTCGTAGCGCTCCTGATCGGTGGTCATCGCGTGCCTCCCTCGGCGATGGATGCGAAGAACGAGCGCAGCAGCGCCGCCACGGCCTCGGACTGCTCGGCGGGTGGCAGATGCCCGGCGTCGTCGATGCGCGCGACGCGGCCGTGCCGCACTCCCTCGGCGATCTCGACGGCCTTGGCCTCGGGGGCCACCGCGTCGAACTCCCCCCAGGCCGCGAGAAGCGGGGCCTCGATACGCCCGAGGTCGCCGCGCACGTCGTACGCCGCGAGCGCCTCGCAGCAGCGGGCGTAGCTCTCGTCGTCGGCGTCCTGCAGGACGTGGAGGAGGCGCCCCGTCAGGACGGGTCGCCGCGCGATCGAGTCCGGAGCGAACCACCGCTGCGCGGAGCCGATGAGAAGGCTCGACGTGCTCTGCGTCCGCGCCTGCGCGGCGCGGTCGGCCCACGCGGCCGGGTCGCCGAGCTGCGCTCCGGATGCCACGATGGCCGCCGCCCGCACCCGGTCGCCGTGGCGCAGGGCCAGTTCGAGACCGGTGGCCCCGCCGAGCGAGACGCCCGCGTAGAGGAACGTCTCGTCGGGCACCGCCGCAGCGACGGCATCGGCGAGGTCGGCGACGGTGAACGGCTCGCGGGCGACGGGAGCCGCGCCGTGGCCGGGGAGGTCCCACGCCGAGACGCGGTAGTCGTCGATCAGGAGCGGCACCACGTCGTCCCACAGGATCGTCGAGGTACCCAGCGACGGGCCGAGCACGACCAGGGGCGCGCCGGCGGGTCCGACGGGAGCGGTCAGGGCGATCATGCGCGCCCCTCCTCACGGGCCAGGCACGGCGCGAGACCGAGGTAGCCGGCCGGGTCGAGCAGCGCGTCGATGTCGAGGTCGCGAGCCTCGGGGAGCGTGCGCAGCGCGTCGCCCAGGTCGGCGTCACCCGCGACGAGCGCGGTGAATCGCTCGGCGCCGATCAAGGGCACGAGGACGCCGCGCAACCGCTCGCTGACGATGCGGCCGCCGGTGAGCGCGACGGTGCGGGCCGCGGCATCCGGATCCACCCGGAGGTGCGCGGCGAGCGAGGAGGCGTGCCACGACGCCCCGAGAGCGAGGCGCAGCAGTTCGCGCAGCGTCGGCCACTCGGCGTGCCACGCCCCATCGGGCCGCTCGTCCACGGCGAGCGCGGCGGCCAGGTGCAGGGTTGCGCCCAGCTGCGGGGCGCGCAGGGCCGCCGAGCGCAGGAGCACGGCCTCGGCGGGGTTCTGCTTCTGCGGCATCGCGGAGGAGCCGCCCCCGGTCCCCTCGGCGACCTCCGCGATCTCGGTGCGGCTGAGGGTCGCGACGTCGGCGGCGAGCTTGCCGACCGCATCGATCGCCTGCACGAGCGCGTCGCCGAGCTCGGTCACGGGCCAGCGCGTGACGTGCCACGGAGCGTCGGGCGCCTCGAGCCCCGCCGCTCGTGCGAAGGCCGCGGGCAGGGCGACCGCGGCATCCTCGGATCCGGTGATCTCGACGAACGACGCGAGCGTTCCGCCGGCACCGGCGAGCTGCGCGGGGAAGACGAGGGCGTCGAGCCGGTCGACGGCGCGACGGATGCCACGCTCCCACGCCGACGCCCGGGCACCGACCGTGGTGGGGACCGCGTGCTGCGTGAGGGTGCGGGCCGCCGCGACGGTGTCCGCGTGCGCCTCGGCTTGCGCGCGCAGCCACTGCGAGGTGTGAGTGAGCGAGGACCGCACCTGGGCGACGGCACGGCGCGCGACGATCATGGTCGCGGTGTCGAGGACGTCCTGACTCGTGGCTCCGCGGTGGATCCACGGCGCGTACTCGGCCGGGACGCGGGCCTTCAGCTCGCCGACGAGCGGGATGACCGGGTTGCCGCCGGCGACCGCGGCGACCGCGAGAGCCTCGACGTCGATCCCCTGCGACGGCCGCCCGTACTTCTCGTCGAGACCGAACGCGTGGTCGACGGCGACGGCCGCCTCCGACGGCGCGATCCCGAGCTCCGCGTAGGCCGTGACGAGGGCGCATTCGGCCCCCACCATCGCATCCAGGTAGACCCGATCGGCGACGAGATCGTCGTGACCGGCGGTGACGGGCGAGAGGAGCCCGGCGTCGAGGGGGTCAGAAGGCAAGGAAGACCGTCTCCTTCTCGCCCTGCAATCGGATGTCGTGCCGGAGGTGGCCGTCGGGCGTGCGCGTCGCCACGAGGCTAGCGCGCTCCGCCTCGTCCAGCGAGGACAGCAGCGGGTCGGCGGCGAGCGCCGCGGCGTCGCCGGGCACGTAGATGCGGGTGTGCAGCTTGTTCGGCAGCCCGCGGGCGAACACGATCGCGGCGAAGAAGCCGGGACGGTCCTGGATGCCACCGGGCTCGCGCGTCCAGAACTCGAAGTGCCCCTCGTCGTTCGTGAAGGCCCGTCCGAAGCCGGTGAAGGTGTGGTCGTCGCGACGGAACGCCCCGCGGGCGCGAGGCACCGCGCCGTCGGCATCCGCTCCGAAGATCTCGACGAGGGCGTCGGGGATCGGGGACCCCGCACCGTCGAGGACCGTGCCCGAGAGCACGATCGCGCCGGGCGAATGCGGGAAGACGACCTGGTGTTGCTTCGGGAACTCCAGCCCGTACGCGAAGAACGGACCGACCGTCTGCCCCGGGGTGGGCCGGTGGGTCTTTGCGGGAACCGTGCTCATCACTCGTCGCCTTCCTGCTCGAACCACGTCGCGTCGGCGCCGTTGACGACGATGTCGAAGCGGTAGCCGGTCGCCCACTCGGGCGACGTGAGGTCGTGGTCGTAGACGCCGACGAGGGCGTCGCGATCCTTCTGTCGGGGGATGCTGTTGTAGATCGGGTCGAGCGCGAACAGCGGGTCGCCCGGGAAGTACATCTGGGTGATCAACCGCTGCGTGAACGACGAGCCGAACACCGAGAAGTGGATGTGCGCGGGGCGCCAGGCGTTCCGGTGGTTCTTCCACGGGTAGGGGCCGGGCTTGATCGTCGTGAAGGCGTACTCGCCGTTGTCGTCGGTGATCGCGCGACCGGCACCGGTGAAGTTCGGGTCGAGCGGGGCCGGATGCTGGTCGCGCTGGTGGATGTAGCGTCCGGCGGAGTTGGCCTGCCAGATCTCGATGAGCTGGTTCGCGAGCGGACGACCCCACGAGTCGAGCAGGCGTCCGCGCACGGTCAGGCGCTCGCCGAGCGGCTCCCCCGCGTGCTGCAGCGTCAGATCGGACTCGATCGCGGCGACGTCGCGCTGCCCGAACGCGGGCGAGAACAGCTCGATCGTCTCGGGGTCGACGAGCTTCGGGTTCTTCGTCGGGTGGCGCAGCACGCTCGAGCGGTAGGCCGGGAAGTCGTACGCGGTCGCCGGCACCGCCTCGCCCGCGGCCTCGCGGGCGGCGAGCGCCGCGTGGGCTGCGCGGATCTCGCGCGTGATCTCTTCTTGCGTCGCCTGGTCGGGGGCGGCCAGCAGCGTCTCGGGCGCCGCGGCGGAGGGGTGGGACATGGGGTCTCCTTCGACCAGGCCATGTTCCGGCACCGCGCGGCGCGGGCGCCAGCCAGTTCCCGCTGAATGGGAATCGTGGCATCCTGAAGCATGGCCAACTCCCCCTCGGGCGACTCGGTGACCGACCGTCTCGTGCGGATCCTCGAGACCTTCACCCCCACGCGCACGGCCCAGACCACCGCCGAGATCGGCCGGCGCGCGGGCCTGCCGAGCTCGTCCGCGCACCGGATCGTCAACGAGCTCGTGGATGCCGGTCTGCTCGAGCGCGACGAGGAGCGCCGGGTGCGCGTGGGCATGCGGCTGTGGGAGCTCGCGACGCGGTCGTCGCACGCACTGCGACTGCGCCAAGCCGCGCTGCCGTTCATGGAGCGCGTCCAGATGCGCGTGCGCGAGCACACCCAGCTGGCGATCCTCGAGCAGGAAGAGGCGCTGTTCCTCGAGCGGCTGAGCGCGCCGGATTCGGGCGCCAACATCACCCGCGTCGCGGGACGGCTTCCGCTGCACGCCTCGTCCTCGGGACTCGTCCTGCTGGCGTTCGCCCCGCACGACCTGCAGGAACGGGTGCTCGGGGGCCCGCTCGCGCCCGTCACCCCCGCGACGATCATCGACCCCGCGGCACTGCGGCGCACCCTCGCCGAGATCCGCACCCTCGGCCGGGTCATCGCGCCCGGGTACGTCGACGAGGTGTCGACGGGTGTCGCGGTGCCCGTGCGCGACGAGACGGGGGCGGTGATCGCGGCACTGTCGGTGGTGCTCCCCCGCGACGCCGAGACCCAGTTCGCCCTCGGCGAGCTGCACCGCGCCGCCCGCGACACCGAGCGCGCCCTAGGCTACCGCCGCTGACCCCCTCCCCCCCTCTCCCCTCTCCCCTCTCCCCCCTCCCCCCTCCCCCCTCCCCCCCGCGTGAGGGGTCAAAATCTGTCGCCTGCACCGCGTCGAAGCGACAGATTTTGACTCCTCACGCCCGGAGTCGCGGCGGCAGAAGAATGCCGTTCAACGGGAATGGGGCGGCGAGGCTCCGGCATCCACGTCAGCATCGGCGGGTACCCGTCGAAGGAGACGTCATGACCCCCACCGTCCGCACCCGCGTCGCGATCGTCGGCGCCGGCCCCGCCGGGCTCCTCCTGTCCCACCTACTGGATGCCGCCGGCATCCCGTCGATCGTCATCGACCAGCGCTCTCGCGACGAGATCGAGAGCACGATCCGCGCCGGCATCCTGGAGCAGGGCACCGTGGAACTGCTCGACACCCTCGGCGACGCCTCGCGCGTGCGCACCGTCGGGCACCGCCACGACGGCATCGAGCTGCGATTCGCGGGCGAAGGCCACCGCATCGACTTCGCGTCCCTCGTCGGCCGCGGAGTCTGGCTCTACCCGCAGCACGAGGTGCTCAAGGACCTCATCGCCGCGCGACTGGCCGCGGGGCAGGACCTGCGCTTCGGCGTCACCGCCGAACGTGTCGAGGACGCCGAGACCGATCGGCCCCGCGTGATCGCCCGCGACGCCGACGGCCAGCCGTTCGAGATCGAGGCGGAGTTCGTCGTCGGCTCCGACGGCTCCCGCAGCGTGGCACGCGCCGCGGTGACCGGATCCAGCACCGGCGGCTACTTCCGCGAATACCCCTTCGCCTGGTTCGGCATCCTGTGCGAAGCCCCGCCGAGCTCGGAGGAGTTGATCTACAGCAACTCCCCCGACGGCTTCGCCCTCGTCAGCCAGCGCTCGGACACCGTGCAGCGCATGTACTTCCAGTGCGACCCCGAGACCGACACGGCCGCCTTCAGCGAGGCGCAGTTGTGGGACGAGCTGCAGAAGCGCGTCCCCGGCACCACGCTGAAGGAGGGCCCGATCTTCCAGCGCGACGTGCTGCGCTTCCGCAGCTTCGTCGCGCACGAACTGCGTCTCGGCCGCGTCGCACTCGTCGGCGACGCGGCCCACACCGTGCCTCCCACGGGTGCGAAGGGCATGAACCTCGCCATTGCCGACGTCCGCCTGCTCGCCGACGCGCTGCGCGCCCTGCTGCTCGAGGACGACACCCGTCTTCTCGACACCTACCCCGAGCGGGCGCTCCGCCGCATCTGGAAGGCGCAGCACTTCTCGTGGTGGATGACGAGCCTGCTGCACGTCGCCCCGGATGCCACCGACTTCGACCGCCACCGCCAGCTCGGCGAGCTGCACGCGGTCGTCGAGTCGCGTCATGGCCAGGCGTACTTGGCCGAGGCCTACTGCGGCTGGCCCTCTGCCTGAACGCGTGAGGGGTCACTTTCTGTCGCCTGGAGCTGCGCCAGGCGACAGAAAGTGACCCCTCACGCGTTACAGCCAGTGCTTGCGCTTGAACGTCAGCCAGAGGCCGAAGGACGTCGCCGCCATGAGCGCCAGTGCCATCGGATAGCCGAGGGTCCAGTCCAGCTCGGGCATGTTCTTGAAGTTCATGCCGTAGATCGCGCCCACGAGCGACGGGCCGAACAGGATCGCCGCCCACCCCGAGATCTTCTTGACCTGCTCGTTCTGTTCGAGGGCGGTGTCGGTCTGCCGCTGCGTGACGAGCGTGGCGTTGACGGTGAGGGCGTTGTCGAGGATCGCGCGGAGCGAGCCGAGCTTGTCGCACTGGCGCAGCACGTGATCGAGCACGTCGCGCAGCGACCGCTGCAGCTCGATGTCGACGCCGTACTTGTCGGCGCCGCGCAGGAGTGCCTGCAGCATGTCGCGCAGCGGCTCCGTCGCGCGCTGGAAGTGGATGACCTCGCGCGCGAGCTCGTAGATGCGCTGGGTGAGTTCGGCGTCGCCGACGCCGAACAGCTGATCCTCGATCTCATCGACGTCGTTCTGCAGACCCGCGGCCACCGGGTCGTACTGATCGACGACTTCGTCGAGGATCGCGTAGAGAACGGCTTCGGGACCGCGCGCGAGCAGCTCGGGCTGCCCTTCGAGACGGCGGCGCACGCGCGACAGATCGGGGACCTCCGCCTGGCGGACGGTCACGACGTAGTCGGCACCGACGAAGACGTGCAGCTCGCCGAAGTCGACCGTCTCGGTCGCATCGTCGTAACGGGCCGGGCGCAGCACCGCGAAGAGGTTGCCGCCGTAGCGCTCGAGCTTCGAGCGCTGGTGCCCCGACAGGGCGTCCTCGACCGCGAGCGGGTGGAGGGAGAACTCGGCGGCCACTCGCTCGAGTTCTTCCGGCGAGGGGCGCAGCAAGCCGATCCAGGCCATGCCGCCGTGCGCTTCCATGTACTCGAAGGTCTGGTCCAGGCTCGCCGGGTTCTTGATCCGGAAACCGTCGACGTACACCGCGCTGTCGATGATGGGCATGGGGTCCGTTCTACCGCCCCCAGGTGGACGAATGATGACCGTTGCGCTCGGGCCGTGTCAGCCCACGGGCTGCGCGGCGGCCCGCCGGGACGCCCCCCGCACTGCGCCGATGCTGGCGACGATGACCAAGGCGATGCCGCAGATCTCCAGCCACGAGAGGCGCTGACCGAGGAGCAGCAAGCCGGCGATGGATGCCGTGGCGGGCCCCAGACTCATCATGATCGCGAAAGCGGAGGCGGGTAGCCGACGCAGGGCGATCAGCTCCAGCGCGTACGGGATCGTCGACGACAACAGCGCCACCGCAGCGCCCAGCGCCAAGATCTCGGGCCGGAGGAGCACCGCGCCGGCGTCCAGGATGCCGAAGGGCAGCGCGAGCACCGCCCCCACCGTCATCGCGAGCGCGAGACCATCGAGGCGCGGGAACTCCCGCCCCACCCGGGCCGAGGCCACGATGTACAGCGCCCAGCTCACGGCAGCGGCGAGCGCGAACAGGACGCCGAGCAGGTCGAGGCGATCCCACCCGCCGGCACCGAGGGCGACGACCCCCGCCAGGGCGAGGCCCGCCCACAGCCATCGGGCGATCCCGACGGCGGTGATGATCGACAGGGTCAGCGGGCCCAGCACCTCGATCGTGACGGTGACGCCCAGCGGGAGCCGCGCGAGCGCGAGGTAGAAGAGCCCGTTCATGGATGCCAGGACCACGCCGAATCCGATGACCGACCGCCACGCCCGCGCGCCGTGTCCGCGGAGCTTCGGGCGGGCGATCGCCAGCAGCAGGAGCGCCGAGAACACCAGGCGCAGCATGACGATGCCGAGGGGTCCCGTGTCCGGGAAGAGCATCACCGCGAAGGACGCCCCGACCTCCTGACAGGCCAGACCCACGAGCACGAGCGCCGCGGCGGGACCCTGCCCGAAGCGCGTCGTCATCGCGCGACCGCGGACCCGGTCACTGTGCGGGCGGCGGGCAGATGGCGATGGTGCCGAGGTTGTCGCGCATCTGCTGCGCCGTCCACGGCAGACCGGCCTCGGGGATGCTGCGTCCTTCGGCCGCGGGGGCCTTGGAGGCGATCGCCGCGAGCTCCCACGCCAGCCACGCACCGGCGGCCTGGTTGGCCCCCGAGTTGTTGAGGACGACCGCGACGGACATACCGGTCTGGGGGTCGGCGAACGCTCCGACGATGTACCCGGGGGCGGACCCGAACTGGCCGATGAGCGATCCGGCCTGGTAGGCGCCGCCCGCGGCGGTGAACCACGTCGGGGTCTCGGGGCTCACCGGGACGGGCGCGGCGAAACGGTCGGTGCCTTCGGGCAGAAGGGCACTCGTCGCCAAAGCCTGGGCGTATCGCCCGAGGTCGGTGATGTTCGTCACGACACCGGAGTCGGCGCCGCCGATGCTCGCGGACGAGACGGTGTAGTCACCGGGGTCGGTGCAGTTCCACGCGCCCTCGGCGTTGGTCTGCGACCAGTACCCGTTGAGCGCGTTGTCCGACGGGGGCGCCGCCGCGGGCCCGGGCAGCGACGTCGCGCCGAGCCCGAGCGGGTCGGCGACGCGCTCGGCGATGAGGTCGGACAGCTTCTCGCCGGTGGCCCGCTCGACGGCCAGGCCCGCGAGGAGGTAGTTGGTGTCGGAGTCGGCGAAGGCCGCCCCGGGCGCATTGCGCCGCGGGCTGGCGATGCCGTACGCCATGAGTTCGCGGGCGTTCCACACGCGGTCGGGATTGATCAGCATCTGGCTGCGCAGGATCGCGCCGTACTCGCCGAGGCCCGAGGTGCCGTCGCACAGCTGGCGCAGCGTGATGTCGTCGAAACCGGGCAGACCGCTCACCCACGTCGACACGGAGTCGTCGAGCGAGAAGGTGCCGGCGGCGGCGAGCTCGTAGACGATGTCGCACGTCATGGCGCGCGTGACGTCACCCGCGCGGAAACCCATGTCGGCGGTGACGTCCGCGCCGCCCGGGCCCTGCGTGCCGAGGCCCGTGACCCACGTGCCGCTCCAGGGTGCCCAGACACCGACGATGGCGCCCGTCGACCCGGTGATCGCCATCGCCGAGGTCACGGCATCCTGCAACTGGGCGACGGTGTCGTCGGGAAGCGAGCCCTGCACCTGCTCGGGGACGTCGATGGATGCCGACCCCCGCGGCGTGCAGCCGGAGAGGACGAGGGCGACGATGCTGGCTCCCGCGACCGCCATGGCCGCCGAACGACGCCATCCCCGCATGTGAACCCCCACCATTCCGCGCGCGATGAAGCATGCGCTCCAAGAATTCAAACACACGCCGAACGGACGGAGTGGCGGCTTGCGTTCCGGAGCAGTCACGGCTGCATCACATCTGCGACGCCGGCCGGGCATCAGGGGTTAGGTTTACCTAACTCGTTGCGTATGATGGCCGCATGAACGCCGTCGCTTCGTTCTCCGCCGCCCTGCGGGAACGGTCGAGCGCCGCCCACGCTCCGTCCGAGATCGCGGATTTCCTCCTCGGTCTGCTCACCGGCGCCGGCACCCGCGAGGATTACATCGCCCACGTCGCGCAGCAGTGGTTCATCTACGAGGCTCTCGAGGCCGGTGCCGCTCGGCTGCACGACGACCCGGTGGTGTCGGTCTTCCTCAGCGACAAGCTGACGCGCCTCCCCGCGATCGAAGCCGACCTGGAGTTCCTCATCGGGTCGGACTGGCGCGAGCGCATCGCTCCCTTGCCGACGACCCAGGCCTACGTGTCGCGCATCCGCCGCTTGACCGCACGGTGGCCGGGCGGCTTCGTCGCCCACCACTACACGCGTTACCTCGGCGACCTCTCGGGTGGTCGCTCGATCGGTCGCGTCCTGCAGCGGCGGTTCGGGTTCGAGACGAACGGCATCGGCCTGTACCTCTTCGCCGACATCGCCGACCCCACGGCGTTCAAGCGGGTCTACCGCGACCAGCTGGATGCCGCGCCGTGGGACGACGACGAGAAGGAACGCGTCATCGACGAGGTGCTCGTCGCCGCCCGCTTCACCACCGAGCTGTGCGAGGACCTCGCGCGCGCGAAGGCCGCTCAGGTCGCCTGAGCCTCCTGCTGGCGGCCGAGCCAAGCCTGCTTCATGAAGCGCCGCACGTCTTCGTCGACGCGGATGTCGCTCGGGCGCAGCGGCCGCGTGAGATACAGCCCGTCGAGCGAGGTGAGACGGCTCAGGGCGACGTAGGTCTGCCCGGGAGCGAAGGCGCCCGCACCGAGGTCGACGACGGCGCGGTCGTAGGTCTTGCCCTGCGACTTGTGGATCGTGACCGCCCAGGCCAGGCGCAGGGGGAACTGGGTGAACTCCGCCACGATCTCGCGCGAGAGATTCTTCGTCCCCGGGTCGTAGGCGTAGCGGTACCTCTCCCACACCGCGGGCTCCACATCGTGCTCGACGCCGTCGACCTCGACGCGCACGCTGTCGCCGGCGATGCGCGTCACGGTGCCGATCGTGCCGTTGACCCAGCGGGGCGCCTCACCGAACTGCGCGCCGTCGTTGCGCAGGAACATCACCTGCGCCCCGATCTTCAGGGTCAGCGCCGGTTCCGCGGGGTAGTTGGCCTCGCCGCGCCCGAAGTCCCCCGAGATCTCGGCGTTCGCCGTCTGCGTGCGGCCCACCAGTTCCTCGAGGTGGCGCCGGTTGATCTCGTTCACGCGGTCGTTGCGCGTCGCGAGCGTGATGATGGGGTGCTCGCCGTCGGCGGGATGCGGCGGCGTGCGCGCACCGGCGCCGTTGAGCACCCCCGCCATCTCGGCGGTCACGCGCCCGTAGCGCACGGCGTTCAGCAGCGCCCGGAACCCGGGGTCGGCCTGCCGGTGAATCTCGACCAGTTCGTTCACGTGCAGGTCGGCACCGTGGCGCCCGATGTCGATGAGCCCGTCGCCCGCGGACTCCCCCGACCACACCTTCGCGTCGAAGAACCAGAACGAGCGGTAGTGGTCGCGGATGTAGCGCGCCTCGTCCCCCCGCGGCGGCACGGGGGCGAGCTGATACGGATCGCCGAACATGACGATCTGGGTGCCGCCGAACGGCTCGGCGCGACGGCCGCGCGCTTGCCGGAGCGAGCGGTCGATGGCATCCATGAGATCGGCGTTGACCATCGAGATCTCGTCGATCACGAGCGTGTCGATCGCGTTGAGGATCTTGCGGGTCGCGTCGTTCTGCTCGATGTCGCCGTTCGCGATGAGCCCGATCGGCAGGCGGAACAGCGAGTGGATCGTCTGCCCCTCGACGTTGAGCGCAGCCACGCCCGTGGGCGCGCAGACGGCGATCTGCTTCTGCGTGTTCCAGGCCAAGTGCTGCAGCAGTGTGGACTTGCCCGTCCCGGCGCGGCCGGTGACGAACACGTGCTCGCGCGTGTCCTCGATCAACCGGAACAGCGCCTGCTGCTCGGTGGACAGGGGTGGCGTGGTCACCGGTTCATGCTAGTTCGCGACGGATGCCGAGACACCGGCCGGCGGCTCGGTGTGGACGACGAGCCAGCGGGCCTGTCCGGACAGCACGTCCTCGACGTGACTGCGGAAGCGGGGGCACTCGGTGATGTCGTGCGCCCGGCACCGCAGCGCGTGCTCGGTCATCGCGCGGGCCTGGGCGATGTCGGCGGCCCGGCGATCGAGCTCCGCGACGTGCTCCTCGAGCACGCGATGACGATCGGGGGCGTCCTCGTCGAGGAGGACGCGGATCTGGTCGAGCGACATGCCCGCCGCCTTGTTGCGGAGGATGACCGCGATCCGCACGAGGTCGTCCTCGCCGAAGAGCCGTCGCCCGGCGGTGTCGCGGGCGGGGCGGAGAAGCCCCGCGTCCTCCCAATGGCGCAACACGTGGGTGTCGAGCCCGAACCGTGCTGCCGCATCGCCGATCGTCTCGCCGTTTGACTTCATGTCGACATGAAGTCACACGATGGTCGCGAACGCAAGCGAGAGGAGCCCGTCGTGTACGAGGCCATCATCATCGGAGGCGGCCCGGCCGGCCTCCAAGCCGCCCTGACCCTGGGGCGCATGCACCGCCGCACCCTGCTGCTCGACTCGGGCGAGTACCGCAACGCCACCGTCGACCACGCCCACAACCTGCTCGGCAACGACGGCGTCGCGCCCGCCGATCTGCGCCGCCGCGGCCGCGACGAACTCGCCGCCTACCCGACGGTCGAGGTCCGGGATGCCGCGGCCTCGGCGGTCGCAGCCGACGGCGACGGCGTGGACGTCGAGGTGGACGGCGAGACGCTCCGGACCGCGCACCTCGTGCTCGCGACGGGGCTGGCCGACGACCTGCCGCCGATCCCTGGCCTGGCGGAGCACTGGGGAGGGCGCGTCGCCAACTGCCCGTTCTGCCACGGTCACGAGTTCGCCGGCCGCCCCGTCGCCGTGCTGAACGCCTCGCCGCACGCCGCGATGCTGCGCGGAATGCTCGCGCCCGTGGCATCCGAGGTCGTCGTCCTCGATCCGGCGCGCGTGTCCCGCGTCGAGCCCGCGGCCGACGGTCTGCGCCTCGTCCTCGACGACGACGCGACGCTCGAGGTCGCCGGCGCGTTCGTCGCCCCCGCGTCGCGTCAGCGGGCCCCGTTCGCCGCGCAGCTCGGGCTCGAGGTGCAGGAATCCGGTGCGGTGCGCATCGACCCGTTCGGCCGCACGAGCGTGGAGCGCGTCTTCGCCGCCGGCGACATGGCCCACCCCGACCACTTCCCGGGGCCCATGGCGACACTCGCGGCGGCGATCGCCGCGGGGCAGCTGGCGGCCGTGGCGATCGTGCAGTCCTTCGCGACCGCGCCCTGAAACCCAGGGGTCGGGCACCCGACCGACCGGGCCCGCACCTACCCCCGGGCTCGTCCCGCGGCCACCCGCGCCAGGCTCGACAGCTCGATCGCGCGCGCGTCCACCCCGCCGGGGACCGTCATCCTCGTCGGGATGTAGCCGAAGGCGAGATCGTGCGCGGGGTCGGCGAAGGCGATCGCCCCGCCTGCACCGTCGTGGCCGTAGGCCCGGAAGCTCGCGAACGGCATGTCGAGGTGCGGCTTCATGAAGACGATGCCGAAGGCCAGGGACGCATCCAGGACGACATCGCGCCCGCGCACGTGCATCTGCGCCATCTCCGCGAACGTCTCCGGCGGCGCGATCGGGTCGCCGACGTGGCCGAGCGTCGCCGCGTACAGCCGCGCCAGGCCCCGCGCGGATCCGACGCCACCCGCGGCCGCCGTCCCTCGGCGCCGGACGGCCGCGGAGTGCGGTCCGAATTCGGCGAGGAGCCCGTCGCCTGGGCGGCCGAGCGGGCCGAATGCCGCGGCGGCGAGGTCGTCCCGCGGGCCGGGATCGGCCGAGCCGTCGAGCACGGCCGGACGCGGGTCGACGTACCGGGCGGCCTGATCGTCGGGGAGACCGAGGAAGAACTCGATGTCGCGCGGCGCTCGTATCCGCGACTCGTAGAGGTCCTGCAGCTCTTCACCGGTGGTGCGGCGGACCAGCTCCTCCATCAGGATGCCGATCGTGATGCCGTGGTAGCCGAAGGCGGCTCCGGGTCGCCACAGCGGCCGCTGGCGCGCGAGCCGTTCGGCCCCCGCGCGGGAGTCGATCGCGTCCTCGGGGCGGATGCCGTCGTCCGCCGCCGGCAGCCCCGCCTGGTGCGACAGGAGCTGGCGGACCGTGATTTCACCTTTCCCGGCCGCGGCGAACTCCGGCCAGTAGTACGCGACGGCGCGATCCAGCTCGAGGTTGCCCTCGCCGAGGAGCATCGCTATCACGGTCGCGGCCACGCCCTTGCTCACGGAGTACACGCCGGTGAGGGAATGCGCGCCCGGCCCGCATGCGAGGTCGACGACGACCTGGTCGCCGACGAGGATGCACAGCTGCGCGCCCCAGTCCGGATCAGCCGCGGACCACTCCGCGAGACGGGCGCGAACCGGTGCGAAATCGGGGCGGGCCCCACCCTCGACAGAGTTCACGGCATCCTCCTCGTGAGGGTCCCTCCGGCGGCGCCCCAGCCGCCGATGACCGGCAGCTCGAGGATGCTGCGGGCCTCCGATGTGGAGAGCAACCGCCGTTCCTCATGGCGCGTCGGCGCGGGGTGGAAGGGGTGGGCCGCCCCCGCGACCTGCAGCCGAAGGCGGTGGCCGGGGCGGACGGTGAAGGCCGAGGGCGACAACGTGACGGTCGCCTCGGCCGCCCCCGCCTCGCTTCGGACGAACCCGTCGGCGATGTTGCGCGACACTCCGCGCGGGTCGACGTCGCACAGACGGACGAACCAGTCCTGCGAATGGGCGAGCGGCGCGGTCGCGATCCGGACGGAGGCGCGGCCGGCGAGAGTGAGCGGATGCCGAAGCACGTCGGTCGAGAAGACCTGCACGTCGTTCCGCTTCTCGCGCGGCCGCTGGTTCCGGCGTCCGGCGAAGTCCGGATTGAGCCCCCGGCCCCCGGCCGCGGGCGGGAGATCGGACGGATCGACGGTCCAGCGCACGTCTACGCGACCGCGTGGCTCGGAGCGCAGCGAGCCGCCCTCATCCAGGATCAGTCGTCGTGTCTCCGCAGCGGGGGGCCACGCGGGGAGCTCCACCCAGCGGGACAGCCCCTCGTCCCACACCGCGGCGCCGCGACGGGCGTCGCCGTCGAGCGCCCGCAGGGTCTCGCGGATCAGGGCGGTCGCGATCGGTGCCGAGCCGTGCGTCCACGGCCCCACGACGAGCCGGACGTCACGCCCCGCCGACGTGAGCGCGTCATGATCGTCGAGCTCGCCCACCACGAACGGGTCGTACCAGCCGGCGACGAGGGTGGCCGGTGGCATCCGGTCCCGGATCCCGGTGCGACGCAGCGGGTCCCACCAGGGATCGTCGGGCGCGTCATGCTTCACCCACTCCCGGTAGGGCGGATACGACTCGCCGGCCAGCAGCACGCGGTCGGCGGCAGCGGGCGCCGCCGCGAGGGCCGCCGGCATCCGCCGCTGGAGCGCGCGAGCGGCGCGCACCCGGCGCAGGCGTGGAAGCTCCTGCGTGAGGAGCCCGCCGATCCACATCAGCGCCATCTCGGGCGCGAACACCCCGTGGGGATACACGGCCGCGGCGTGCATGTCGGTGGCGGTCACGGCGGTGGCCACCGACGCCACCCGGCCCGCATCAGCGGCGATCACCGAGTACGCGGTGTGGCCGAAATAGCTCGCACCGAGGAGCGAGATCGGTCGGTCCGCCCACGGCTGATCGGACAGCCACGCGAGGGTGTCGGCGCCGTCCTCGAGCTCGCGGGCGAACGGGTCGAACTCCCCACCCGATCCGAAGGTGCCGCGGCAGCTCTGCACGACGACCGGGTGCCCGCGCTCGGCGAGCAGCCGGGCGAGCAGATCCATGCCGTCGCGGCCGTACGGAGTACGGATGAGAACCAGCGCCGACGACGGATCGAGGGGCCGCGGGAGCCACACATCGCACAGCAGTTCGACACCGTCGCGCATGCGCGTCGGCACCGCGCGCCGGACCTCCGGGCGCGCGTTGGGCGCCGGCAGGCGCCCGATCATCCCGACCACCCGGCTGCGAAGCGTCATCCTCGTCCTCCCCTTCCGCGGGCCCGTCTGGCGCCCGTCATCCCTTCACGGCCCCCGCGGCGAAGGCGTCGATGAGGCGGCGCCGCAGGATCGCGTACATCACGAACACGGGGATGACGCTGATGACGACGCCCGCGGCCAGCCGACCGAGGTCGACGTCCGCCCCCTGGAACGCGCCCTCGCTCCGCAGCAGCGGCAGCGCCACCTGCACGGTGTACGACGCGTTCGTCGTGATGACCTGGGCGAAGATGTACTCGTTCCAGGCCGCGAGGAAGCACAGGATCGCCACCGTCGTGAGCCCGGGGAGCACGATCGGCATGAGCACGTGCCGCATCCGACTGACGATATTCGCTCCGTCGAGTTCTGCCGACTCCTCGATCTCCTTCGGGATCGCCCGGAAGAACGGGATCAGCAGCAGCACCGCGAGCGGGACGTTCATCGCGGCGTAGAACAGCACCAGGAAGAGCAGCGGCACCTGGATCAAGCCCGACCGCACCGCCATGAGGTACGTCGGCACGAGAACCGCGAACTGCGGGATGAGGAACGCCAGGCCGAACGCGATCTGGGCTCCCGTGGCGAACCGCGAGCTGCGCCGGGCGATGCCGTGCGCGGCGGGCGCGGCGAGGAGGATCGTGAGGAGCACCGACCCGACGGCCACGGCGAGGGAGTTGGCGGATGCCGCGATCAGACCGACCGCGTCATTGGCATCCGCGAATTTGGCGAACGAGAACGACCCCGGAAGACCCAGCGGGTCGAGGGCGATCTGCGTGTTCTCCTTGAACGCGCTGACGACGAGGTAGTACAGCGGGAGCACGATGAGCGCGGCGTAGAAGAGGACCGGCACGTAGGCGGCCGTCCAGCCGAGCACGCGACGGGGTGAGGACGCGGTCATAGTCACTCCTTGGTCCGGAAGGCGAAACGGATGATGCCCATACCGAGGAGGCCGACGAGGAGGCCCACGACGCCGATCGCCTGGCTGTAGCCGATGCGACCCGAGACGAATGCCTGGTCATAGAGGTAGAACGCGAGGGTCATGGTGTTCGAACCGGGGCCGCCGTTGGTGAGCAGGAGCACGGTCCCGGCGGACCCGAGCAGCAGCCACAGGAACTGCAGCATGGTCATGAGACCCACGAAGTCCTTCGACATCGGCAGGGCGATGGACACGATCTCGCGCCAGATCCCCGCACCGTCGAGGCGCGCGGCCTCGTAGACCTCGTCGGGCACGCGGCCGAGCGCCGCGGAGAAGATGACGGCGGTGGCCCCGATGCCGGCCCACGCCTCCGTCGCGATGATCGCCCACAGGGCGGTCGAGGGATCGGCGAGCCAGAGCCGCTGCAGATCGCCCAGACCGACCGCGGACAGGATGCTGTTGATCGCTCCCCGCGGTTGGTAGAGGCCGGTGAACATCATCGCGCGGGCCGAAGCCGACACGATCCACGGGGTGAAGAAGATGATCGACAGCACCGCGTGCCCGGGCGGTCGGCGGCTGAGGAAGAAGCCGAGCAAGAACCCGAGCGGGATGATCAGCAGCAGCCCGACACCGACGTACAGGACGGTGTTGACGATCGCGACGCGCAGGATCTGGTCCTGGAACAGGTAGGCGTAGTTCGCCAGCCCGCTCGGCGTCGGGATCGCGACGAGGCTGTTCCAGGTGAAGAAGCTCAGCACGATCATGGCCAGCAGCGGCACGACCATGAACAGCCCGTACCAGACGAGTGCGGGCGAGACCTCGAGCACCTGGCCCGCACCGCGGCGGCGCGCGGACGCGCGCCGTCGCGGTGCGGAAGCGATCACTGTGCTTGCCACGCCTGCTCCAGGCTCGTGGTGATCTGCTCCGCCGTGGATCCCGCCACGAAGGCCTGGGTGGATGCGCGGAAGAAGGCCGAGGTCACCGTCGGCGACAGGATGTTGTAGGTCGGCTGATACACGGTGGTCTCCGACGGCAACTCCTTCTGCGACGCGACGTTCAGCGGCGGGAGGACCGACTCGTCGAGCGTGAGGTAGCCGTCGCGAGCCGGGGAGATGTAGCCGATGTCCACGAACTGGGCAAGGTTCTCCGGCTGGTAGAGGAACGAGATGAACTTGCCGACCTCATCGATCTTCTTCTGCCCGTTGGGGCTGACCCATATGCCCGTGGACTGCCCGGCGAAGCTCACCGGCTTCGACACGGGGCTCCCCTGCGGCAAGGGGAAGCCGCCCAGCTGCACGTCGATCTGCGGGAAGGTGGCTTGCGCGTTGCCGTAGCCCCAGGACCCGTCGAAGAGCATCGCGGCTTTTCCGGCTCCGAAGGCCGCGACCTGGTCGGGGTACTTCAGCCCGGCGGAGTCGTCGCTGAAGACGCCCGCGTCGCGCAGCTGGAGCATCCCGTCGATGACCTTCTGGCCGTCGGCCCCGGCCCAGTCACCGCTCTGGAAGAGGGCGGTGACCTCGTCCTCGGTGAGGAGGGTCAACGCCACGAGCGTCAGCACGCCGGGCGCGGGGTAGTCCGCACCGCCGACCGCGAAGGGCTGCACGCCGTTCGCCCGCAGCGCTTTCGACAGCGAGATGAGCTCGTCCCACGTCTTCGGGGGTGCGCTGAACCCGGCCTGCTTCAGGAGGTCCATGTTGTACCACATCGGCCAGTTGTAGCCCTCGAGCGGGAAGGCCTGCAGCTGCCCGTCGGCGTTCGTCCACGCCTTCAGCGCCGAGTCCGAGAACACGTCTTTCAGGCCCCACTGATCGAGGTATCCCGACACGTCGACCGTCGCGCCGTTCTTCAGCCACGTCGTGGGGTCGCCCACGAGGTTCGTCATGACGATGTCCTGCTCGGTGCCCGACACGACCGACTTCCCGTAGGTCGTGGGCAGGTCGGTCTGGACGACGAACTGGTTGGTGACGGTGACGCCGGGGTTCGCCTTCTCGAACTCGTCGGCCATGGTGTTGAGCCACTTTCCGGCCGGGCTGTCGGCGGAGTAGAGGCTCAGCGTGGTGATCTCGTCCGAGCCGCCGCCCGTGTCGGAGTTCTGGGCGGTCGAACAGCCGGCCATCGAGAACGCCAGGGCAGCGGCTGTGGCGAGGCCGACGACGGCGCGGATGCGCCGGCCGTGGCCGAGGGTGTGGTGCGTCATTGCAGGGACCTTTCTCAGCGTTGAGAGGTGGGGGTGGGAAGGGGGACGACGGTGGCCCCGCGGGGAGGCAAGGACAGGTCTCGAGAGCCCCGCGGGGTGGTCAGGCGGACGTCGCGCGGTTCGTCCGCCTGACTCACGACGACGGCGAACTCCGTGCCGTCCGGGTGGACCAACAGGTCGGCGAAGACGTCGTCCGACGACGTCGTGGCGACCTCTCGCGCGCCGGACCCCTCGCCGAGGGCGCGGTACAGCCGCACGAGACCGGCGCGGTCGACGAACGGCACGCGCGCGGCGTGGAGTTCCACGGGGTAGGTGCACAGCAGCAGACGCCCCTCGCCGGTCACGCGTTCGACGATGGCCGGGCGGCCGAGGGCGTCGCGCGCGATGACCGTGTGATCCTCGGCGTCGACGGGCAGCATGACCCGGGCGACGGCGGACCCGCCGATCGGCAGGACGATCTCTTCGCCCGCGGCGATGTCGCCGAGGTGCCGTTCGAAGCGGAACGTCACGGTGTCGCCCTCGACGGGGCGCGTGAGCCCATAGCGAGCCTGCTGACGGATGCCGAAGCTCGCGTTCACGTCCGGCCACCACCATCCGCGCTGGTTGAGGGATTCACCGGAGCAGAAGCTGACCCACACGGTCGACCCCTGCTCGGCGGCAGCCTGCAAACCGCGGGCCGCCGGCGCGGTGATCGGCTTGGTGGCCGGCACGAGCAGCAGTGGAAGAGCCGGGATGCCGCGCGTCTCACGAACGAAGCCCGGCTGCAGGTCCGCCAGGCGAGCCGCGATGTACCCCTCGAGGAGCGAATCCCGGATGCCACCGGCCTCCTCCGGATTCCAGAAGGGGTAGTCGCCGTCGAGGAAGGCGCTGACCAGGATGCCGGTCCTCGACGCGACGCGGCGCGCACGGGCGAGATCGTGCTCCCGGACGGTGGCGGCGAAGGACGCGAGCTCGCCGAGCGCGGGCTTGGGCGTGCCGTCGGCGGTCGTGAGCCCGAAGTTCATCTCGTACGGGTGGTGCGAGTAGGGCTCGGCATCCGGGATCGCGAAGTCGGTGTTGTTCCACCCGAGCCATCCGGTCACCCCGGCGGCGAGGGTCGAGTGCAGCACCTGGCGGTAATAGTCGGCGGCGTTCTCGTGCGACGCGAACTCGCTGGTGACGCCGAACTCCTCGAGCACGACGGGCCGGCCGAAGGGGGCGCAGAGCTCGGCGTTGAACGCGGGGATGAGGTGCTGCCGGACCGGGTCGTCGCTCATGTGGTAGGAGTGCGGCCCGATCCAGTCGATGAGGGGAGCGGTCCAGCTGAGGCGGAAGCCGTTGTCCTGGCCCATGACTTCGCTGCCCCAGGCCCCGTCCCCGAGCGACACGGGCTGCGTTCCGCCCGCGGCGCGGACGGCCGCGACCATGAGCTCGCCCCACGTGCGGACGGCTTCCTTGTTCGTCTGCTCGGCGGGGCCCATGAGCCCGCCGCCGCCGCCGTAGAGGGGCATCTCGTTCGAGACGAGCCACGCCGACACCGCGGGATGTCCCGCGAACCGCTTCACCATCTCACCGATGAACCACGCCTGCCGCCCGACCATCCACACATCGCTGTAGAGGTCACGGCCCCCGCGCCACGCGGGATCCCAGTTCTGCCCCGACATGTGGCCGACAATGAAGGTCGGGATCGTGCGCAGCCCCGCCTCGATGTGGAGATCGAGGAAACGGGCGAACAGCGCGCACTTCTCCTCGTCGATGCGGTAGGGCTCGGGGTGGAAGTCGGGCCAGAAGAAGAACGTCCGCGTCACCGTGAGCGAGTGCTCCGCGAGAAGCGCGAGTTCCTCCGCCACCACTGCCTCGTCGAACTGCCGCCACATGTGCGGGCCGCCCGCGCGCGACCAGAAGTTGACACCGATCCACGTGTCGCCCATCGCCCGCATCGGCCGGTCGAATGTCGTCGTCGCCACGTCGCTCCATCTCATTCACGTCGTCGTTGAACGGAATGACGATAACTCGAAAACAGCTCACGTGCAATATTTTCATCGAGCTACGCTGAGCCCGTGGATCAGAAGCGCAGCCGAGGCCCGTACGCCAAGTCCGCGGCACAGCGGCAGAACATCCTCGCGGCCGCGCGCCGGACGTTCGCCCAGCTGGGGTACAACGGGGCTTCGATGCGCGGAATCGCCGAGGATGCGGGTATCACCTTCACCGGGCTGCGGCACCACTTCGCGACCAAGGACGAGCTGCTCGTGGCGGTCCTGACGCAGCGCGACGAGGAGCATCAGGCCCAGCAGGCCGACATCCACGGCACGGATCTGCTGGACGCCCTGGGCGCACTGCTGCACCAGACCCTCGACGAACCCGCCATCACCGAGATCTTCACCACGGTGTCGGGCGAGGCCGTCTCGCGCGAGCACCCCGCCCACGCGTTCTTCACGTCGCGATACGAGCGCATCCGACGGGAGTTCTCCGCCGAGCTGGAGGCCTCTCCGGGCGACACCCCCGCCGTCACCATCCCCCCGGCGAGCGCCGCGATCCTCCTGGCGGCCGTCATGGACGGCCTGCAGTTGCAGTGGCTGCTCGACGAGTCGGTCGACGTGCAAGGTGCCTTCGCAGACTTCATCGGGCTCCTGAGACCCCCGTCGAGCCCGGACATCGAGACACCCGGATAGTCAGCCCACCGACGCATTCCGCTTGTACGCAGGCGCCTTTCCTAGACTGGGTCCGTGCACGCGACGGATGGGGGCCCGGCAGCGCCTACGGGTGCTGCTCCGACGCGTCCGCGCCGCTTGGCTCGCGACCTCACGATCCTCGGCGTCATCGGCATCCTGCTGATCGCCGCGCTCGGCGCCGGGACCGCCGCCGCCTACCGCGAGCTGTACAGCCCCCGCGCCTTCGTTCTGCACTACCTCGACCTGCTGCAGGACCGCCGCGCGGCCGAGGCCCTGGCGGTGCCGGGCGTCGCGGTGGACTCCACCGAGCTCGAGGCGGCGGGATTGCCCGCCACCTCGTCCGAGGCGCTCCTGCGCACCGACGCGCTGCAGTCGATCACCGATGCCCGCGTGGTCGACGAGACCGCCGACGGTGACGTCACGCGCGTCACGGTCGAGTACCGCGCCGGCACCTACAGCGGCCGCACGGCCTTCACCGTCGGCCAGGACGGGTGGACGGGCGTGGTCCCGCGCTGGCGCTTCGAGGTGAGCCCCCTGGCGGTGGTCGATCTCACCGTGCGCGGCTCCATGAGGTTCTCGGTCAACGGCTTCGAGATCGACAAGCGCCAGGTGTCGGTCGACGGCGTGGATGCCGATCCGAGTGCGGCCGTACCGTTGCTCGTGTTCTCGCCCGGCCTGTACTCGGTGTCCGTGAACACCGCGATCTCCGCCACCCCGGGGGTCGCGATCCTGGCCGACGCGCCACTGACCGGCGTCCCGATCGACGTGCAGGCGGAGCCCACCGAGGAGTTCGTCTCGGTCGTGCAGCAGCGCGTCGAGGACTTCCTCAGCTCGTGCGCCGAGCAGAAGGTGCTCCAGCCCACCGGGTGCCCCTTCGGCTTCACGGTCCGCAACCGCATCGACGACGCCCCGACCTGGTCGATCACCGAGCAGCCGACCGTCACGGTCGTGCCCGACGGCGCGGGCTGGCGGATCCCCCAGGCCAAGGCCGTCGCCCACATCGAGGTCGACATCCGCTCGATCTTCGACGGGTCCGTGCGCACCGTCAAGGAAGACGTCCCGTTCACCGTCGACGGCGAGATCACGGTACGCCCCGACGGGTCGGCATCCATCGCCGTCGGCGGCCGCGCCGACTGACGGCGGGAACTGGCCTCAGCGCCCCTTCGCCGCCTGGCGTTCGGCCACGCGGGCGTCGCGATCGGCCATTCGCTGGAGCTCGGCGTTGTACTCATCGAGCTCGATATCGCCCACCCGGTCGACGTGGCGATCGCGTCGGCGCTGCTGGCGCTCGTCGCTGCGGCTCCACTGGATCGCCACGGCGATGGCGAGGATGAGCGTCGGGATCTCGCCGACGCTCCACGCGACACCGCCACCGGTGTACTGGTCCTGCAGCGGCGTGGCGCCCCACTGACGGCCCATCGCCCCGAACCACTCGGCCGCCATGAGCCCGGAGTTCATCATGATCGCGATGCCGAAGAAGGCGTGCATCGCCATGACTCCGATGAGCACGATGAGCCGCATCGGGTAGGGCAACCGGTAGGGGACGGGATCGATGCCGATGAGGCTCAGCACGAACAGGTATCCGGTGATGAGGAAGTGGGCCACCATCCAGATGTGGCCGACGTGGTCGTACAGCGACCACCGGAACAGGTCGGTGTAGTAGAACGCCCACAGCGACCCGATGAACAGGCCCGCCGCGACGTAGGGGTTGGTGAGCACCGTCGCGACCGGATTGTGCACCGCCCACATGATCCACTCCCGGCCCCCGCGTGTGCCGTCATCGCGCTTGCGGATGGCCCGCGCGGCGAGGGTCACGGGAGCACCGGACACCAGGAGCAGCGGGATCGCCATCGACAGCAGCATGTGCTCGATCATGTGCACGCTGAACAGGTAGTCCTGGTAGACGTTGAGCGGACCCGAGGTGACCCAGAACACCGCGAGCATGCCGAGCGACCACAGGACGGTGCGGTGGAGCGGCCACGCGTCGCCGCGCCGGCGCAGGCGCCAGACGCCGGCGAGATAGAAGAAGAGACCGAACCCCGCCACGAAGGCCCACAGCAGGTCGATGTCCCACGCGGTGAACCAGCGGTCGATGGTGAACTCGGGCGGCAAGGGCGACCCGGTCAGCACCTCGGCGGGTGTGCGACCGATCGGGGGCAGCTCGTTGGCCGGCGGAGGCGTGCGCGCCAGAGCGACGGCGACGCCGCTCGCGACGCCCATGAACGCCAGCTCCAGCAGAATGACGCCCCAGAACCGCCGTGACCCGTTCTGGTCGTCCATACGGGCGATGAGACGGCGGCGGTACCAGGCGCCGAGCACGCCGATCGCGACGAGCGCCGTGACCTTGACGAGCACGAGCACGCCGTAGGGCGAGAACAGGTTCTGCCAGCCCACCAGGCCGATCGTGGCGCGCACCGTGCCGGACACGGCCACCACGAGGAACGCCACGAGGGCGATCGAGGAATACCGCAGCATGACCGTCTGCAGCTGTGAGCGGTTCATCGCCGGGCGGACGACCACGAGCAGCACGAGACCGCCGAGCCAGACGGCCGCGGCGATGATGTGCAGCACCAGCGACGTGACCGCCGCGGTGTGGCTCGCCTCGGTGCCGGCGTGGCCCTGGGTGCCCATGGGGATGAGCGAGGCGAGGGCGAGGATGGCCACGAGGAGGGTCGGCACCCACGTGCGCACGGCGAAAGTGAGCACGGTGAGAACCGCACCGGCGATCGTCGTGAGGAGCCACGCGGGGCCGATCTCGGTCTCGACGAGGAAGCGTCCGAGCTGCTGGCCGAACACCGCGTCGAGGGTGGGCGTGGCGTTGATGACGTTGAGGAACGTCAGGAATCCCGTCGCCGCCGCCGAGACGGTGAAGACCGCCGCGCCGATGGATGCCGTGTCCAGGGCGATCTCGAACGGTCGCTCCCCCGCGCGCAGGGCGAACAGCGCGAGCACGAGAGACCCGACCATCGTCGCCGCCGACAGGTTGACCACGAGCGTGGCGACCGGGAGTCCCCAGCGCACGACGGGTCCGGGGTCGGCCAGGAGCGAGGGGGCCGCACCGCCGCCGTAGGCGAGACCCGCGACGACGCTGAGAGCCGCGACCACGATCAGGATGACGGGTCCGGCCACGCGCAGGGCTCGGGGATTCACCCCCCAAGCCTACGTCGCCGCAGAACGCAAGAGGGGGGATGCCGGGTGGCATCCCCCCTCTCGAGGTCTACGACGTCTTACTTGACGGCGGCCTTCAGCTTCGAGCCGGCGGTGACCTTGACGCGCTTGCCCGCGGGGATCGAGATCTCCTCGCCCGTCTGGGGGTTGCGGCCCGTGCGAGCCGAGGTGGCGACCTGCTCGAACGCGATCCAGCCGGGGATCGAGACCTTGCTGCCCTTGGCGACCGCCTCGGAGACGGTGGAGAAGAGGGAGTCGAGCACGCTCGACACGGCGGACTGGCTCTGCCCGGTCGCGCTGGCGATGCTCGCGACGAGCTCGGTCTTGGTGATGGACTTGTCGGCCATGTGGTTGTCCTCCAGGCGACGCTCGTGTCGCCTCTCGTTACATCGGACGAGGAGGGTTCCTCCTCGGTGGTCGGGAGACCGCCTCGACAGTATCAACCGAACCGCGGAATTACGCGGATTTTGACCGATTTCGCCCCAGACGCACCCGCGTGTCGCGTGTCGGATGTGACGCGTGTGAACCGTGAGGGCCGCGAGACGCCGAACGCCGAAGGGCGAGGGCCCCTTTCGGAACCCTCGCCCTTCGATCGTGAACGGGTGCTTACCAGCTCGACTTGGTCACGCCGGGCAGCTCGCCACGGTGCGCCATGTCGCGGAAGCGGACACGCGAGACGCCGAACTTCGTCAGCACGCCGCGGGGGCGGCCGTCGATGACGTCGCGGCTGCGCACGCGCGCGGGCGACGCGTTGCGGGGCAGCTTCTGCAGGCCCACGCGGGCGGCCTCGCGGGCCTCGTCGGTCGCGTTGGGGTCGACCAGGGTCTTCTTCAGCTCGGCGCGCTTCGCGGCGTAGCGCTCGACGACGACCTTGCGCTGCTCGTTGCGCGCGATCTTGCTCTTCTTGGCCATGTGCTTAGCGCTCCTCTCGGAAGTCGACGTGCTTGCGGACCACGGGGTCGTACTTCTTCAGCACGATGCGGTCGGGGTTGTTGCGGCGGTTCTTGCGCGTCACGTAGGTGTACCCCGTGCCGGCGGTCGAACGCAGCTTGATGATCGGACGGACGTCCTGAGCCTTCTTCGCCATTACAGCTTCACGCCCTTCGCCTGCAGGTCACGGACGACGGCTTCGATACCGCGCGCGTCGATGACCTTGATGCCCTTCGCCGAGACGTTGAGCTTGATGTTGCGACCCAGCGACGGAACGAAGTAGGTCTTCTTCTGCACGTTCGGGTCGAAGCGGCGCTTCGTCCGGCGGTGCGAGTGCGAGATGTTGTGACCGAAGCCGGGAACCGCTCCAGTCACCTGGCACACTGCTGCCATGGTGATGTCTCCTTCTGTACCGTGACACCGGACGGTGTCACCCAAGATCCCTTGTCTGCACCCCGTTCTGGACACAGCACGAGGCCGGGATCAGAGGGAGGGGTACGTACCACGCGCTGGAGTGCGCGCAGACAAGCGATCAGTCTAGCACGCTCGGCGTGTCGCCTTGACGGCCCGCCGCCTCGGCCGCGCCGCGCCCCCACCGGAACGCCGAGACCGTGGGGTCGCCGGTGAGCCAGAAGCGCCACGGGAACGCCGCCGTTCCCGCGATCCCGGCGACCCCGACGCGCGGCCCCGACGAGACGGCCGAGGCGGGGTGCTCCGGCAGCAGCAGGCGCGCCCGGGCCCCCGCGTGCTCCGCCCCGGTGACGGCGTCGATCCCGTCGTGGACCGGATGCCGTAGGCCCACGGCATCCCCCAGCCGTCCGGGGCCCCGCGCGAGATCGTTTCGCGCCCGCACGACCCCGCGCTCGCGGCGCCGCCGCTCCGCCACCTCGGCGCCCTCCAGGACCTCGCCGCCGCGCAGAAGCACACCGCCCGCAATCCCTTCCGGACCGCACACGACGTTGACGCAGGAATGGATGCCATGACTCAGGTACACGTACAGGTGTCCCGGCGCGCCCCACATCGTCGCGTTGCGCGCCGTCGGTCCGCCGCGGGCGTGCGAGCCGGGGTCGGGGCGATCGCCCGTGCCGAGCCCGTGATACGCCTCGACCTCGGTGATGCGGAGCACGACGCGCTCCCCCGCGACGTCCGTCTCGAGGTGCGCGCCGAGCAGGGTCGGCGCGACCTCGACCGGCAGCGCCGCCAGATCCACGCGGGACGCGGGTCGCGTCATCCGGGCGGCACCTGACACCAGGACAGGTCGAAGCCCTGCAGCGCGACGAGCTCCTGCCCGGTGTCGATCTCGACCAGGTGGGTCAGCAGGCGGCCCGGCAGCGGCAGCTGGTACCGGTCGAAGGGATTGTCGATCGCCTGCGGCGCGACGAGCACCGCGGCGTAGCGGCCGCTCGGCGACACGCACGTCTGCAGCACCGTGTCGCTGCCCGGCACCTCCAGCAGAGGGCGCACGGTGCCGTCGGTGTCGACGTGTCCGATCGTCGTGGCGCGATAGGCGCCGTCGGCGTCGATGTCGGCGAAGGAGCGGATCGTGCCCGCGCCCGCACCGGGGACGGGCGTCGCGCGGCCCGGCATCCCGGGCGGGTCCACCGGCTCCTCGAGAGGTTGCTCGGACCCGTCGGTGAGGTCGATCTCGCGGATCCCCTCGAGCCGCTCGACGATCGCGATGGACGACCCGCGGGCGATCCCGTCGATGGACACGGCGCTGCCGAGCGGCGCGGCGTTCCCGCCCTGCGCATCGGTGAGCAGCAGCCGCGAGTCGAACGTGAGCACGAGCATGCTGTCGGTGTCGGGCACGAAGCGCCAGTCGGCCACGCGCACGTCGCCGCCGTTGAGGCCGACCTCGACCGGCGGCGCGTCGTCGGCGGCGGATGCCGTGAACAGCTTGCTCTCACGCCCTCCCGCGGCGCCGAGGGTGGCATCCGAGAAAGTGAAGCCGACGCGCTCACCGCGGTCGGCGGACTGCAGGTTGGACACGAACCCCGGACCCGGCAGCGCGATGTCGTGCGCGTTCTGCCCGTCGAGATCGGTCACGACGACACGGGCCCGATCGCCCTCGCGCACCGAGACGACGAGGTGGTTCGCCGTGGCGCGGAAGTCCTCGATGTGCTCGTGGGTGAAGACGGGCAGGCCCGCCTCGCCTTTCAGATCGGTGCGGAAGATCGTGTCGCCCTCGGGGGTGCCGCGCTGCATGAGGAACGCGTGCAGCGGCGGAGTGCGGAACGTCTCGCTCAGCTCGGACGCGGGCCCGGCACCGAGTCCGCGCACGTCGCGCACGGTCACGCGGTAGTCGGAGTCGTCGCGGAGCGGCAGGGTGAACCGGATGCCGACGCTCCGCCCCGAGGTGTCGACGGTGAACGGCGTCGCCGGCTCGACCTCGACCTGCGCGGGGTCGACCTTCTCGAGCGATTGCGTCGTGGTGAGGATGACGCGGGCCCCGGATGCCGCGATGGCGGCGGCGGGGTCGACCTGGACGTCGGTCACGCGCGGCCCCTGCGCCACGGCGACGACACCGCCCACACCGCCGACCAGGACCAGTGCCCCGAGGACCGCCGCGAAGGCGAGGACGAATCCGCGACCGCGGCGGCGACGCGCGCGGGCGCGGCGGGAGTCAGTACTCATACGGGTCCGTCGGCTCGTCGATGGCCGCGACCTGGTCGGCGCGGACCTCGAGCGCGCCGTCGCCCGTGGACCGCACGGTTCCGGTCACCGTGACCCACTGCCCCGTCCCCGGTGCGGAGCCGGTCGCGGTGATCGGCAAGCGGGCGGTCTGCGCGTCGATGACGCAGTGCGTGATGACCAGGCGCGTGAGGTCGAAGCTCGCGCCGTCCTGCCCGGGCGTGATGAAACCCGTGAGCGTGACGGGCTTGCCGTCGAAGGTCTCGGGGTTGGTGGCGTGGGCGAAGATCGCCGACCAGTCGCCGATGCCGAAGGTCGAGGTGTCGCCCGAGGCGGCGAGGGTCACGACGTCCGAGCCGACGAACAGCGGCGGGGCACCGACGTCGCGCGAGACCGCGAGCTCGGCCGACAGCGAGGCGGGCGGGGTCAGCAGCACCGCGATGACCGCGCCCGAGGCGAGGAGCCCGCCGCTGAACGCGGCGATCCCGCCGGGTGTCAGTCGCGGCCGCGCGGCGAGGTGGTCGTGGGCGGCGTGGTCGTGGTCGTCGGGGGCGTCGGCGTGCTGGTGATCGGCGTGCGCGAACGCCTCGCGACGGGCGGGAGCCGGAGCCGGAGCGTGCCCGTGCTCGTGATCGTGTCCGTGATCCGCTTCGGCGCCCAGCGGCAGGGCGAACGTCGCGATCGAGCCGACGACGGCGACGACGGCCATGCCGATGGCGAACCACGCCGAATCGGGGTTCACGTACAGCGCGATGCGGCCGGTGAGCCACAGTGCGATCGTGGTGACGGCCAGGCACGAGGTGAGCCCGACGCCGAGCCACCGTGTCGCGAGAGCACCCGTTCTAGACAAGGAGATTCACCACCGTTCCCATCGCGAAGGCGGACAGCACCACGACGGCGGTGAGCCCGACGAGCACGCGCGTCGTGAAGGTCGTGCGCAGGAGCGCATACATCTTCAGATCGACGACGGGTCCGACCAGGAGGAACGCCACGATCGATCCGGGCGTGAAGGTCGACGCGAACGACAGGGCGAAGAACGAGTCGACGTTCGAGCACAGCGACACCACGACCGCCAGGAGCACCATCGCCGCGATCGACAGCGCGGGATCCGAGCCGATCGCCAGCAGCGCGCTGCGGGGGATCAGCACCTGCACGGCGCCGGCGATGAGCGAGCCGATGATGAGCGCCGGCATGACCGAGCGCAACTCGACGACGAACTGAGCGAGCGAGCGGCGCCCGCGGCCGCCACGCTCCTGCACGACGATCTCGCACGTCTCGAGGAACCGCTCGGTGAGCAGCTTGTCGGGATCGGGATGCCGGCTGTACAGCCAACCGATGAGGTTGGCGACGAGGAAGCCGCCGATCAGGCGCGCCACGAGGATGCCGTCGCTGAAGCCGAACGCGGCGTGTGTGCTGATGATGACGATCGGGTTCACGATCGGGGCCGCGACGAGGAACGTGAGCGTGTCCGAGACGCGGAACCCCCGCATGAGCAGACCCCGGGCGAAGGGCACGTTGCCGCACTCGCACACCGGGATGAACATGCCCAGGAGCGACAGCACGGCGCGGCGGGCCCAGGGGGCTCGTGGCATCCATCGCTCGATCGCTCCCGGGGGCACCCACACCTGCACGACGATCGAGAGCAGGACGCCCAGCACGACGAACGGCAGGGACTCGATGAGCACGCTGAGCGCGAGCGTCAGTCCGTCCTGGGCGCGGGTCGGCAGGGGGGCGGCGAAGAACGTCGGAGCGAACGCATCGATGAGAAAGAGCGCGGCGATGACGACGACACCCAGGCCGAGGGCGACGAGGGTGCGCGTGACGCCGGTGCGCGGGGGCGCCGACGTGACGGATCGACTAGTCGTCGCCACGCTCACGAGCGCGCGCCTGAGCGCACGCGGCGCACACGCCGAAGATGTCGACCACGTGCTCGGCCTGCGAGAAACCGTGCTGGGCGGCGGTGCGCTGCGCCCACTCCTCGACGGCGTCGGCCTCGATCTCGACCGCGACGCCGCACGACCGGCAGATCAGGTGGTGGTGGTGGCCGCGGGTCTCGCACGCGCGGAAGAGATTCTCGCCCTCGGGGCTCTGCAGTGAATCGGCATCACCCTGGGCGGCGAGTCCGGCGAGTGCGCGGTACACCGTGGCCAGGCCGATACCGGTGTTCTCTTCGCGCAGGGTCGCGTGCAGCGCCTGCGCGCTGACGAAGCCGCCCGCACCGGACAGCGCTTCGCGCACGCGCTCGCGCTGCCACGTATTGCGCTGGACCATACCCCGAGTCTAGCGAGGCGACCGGTGAAACGGCTGGGGACGCCGGCGGCTACAGCGCCCGCGTCGTGCGGTCGCGGCGCGCTCCGACGAGACGGCACACGAGGTAGATGAGGAACGAGATCGTGGTGATGTACGGGCTCACCGGCAGGGTCCCCGCGACGGCGAGCAGCACGCCGCCCACCGCGGACACGAAGCCGAACAGGGCCGCGAGCAGCGGCACCGACAACGGACCGGATGCCACCCGCATCGCGGCCGCGGCCGGGGTGACCAGCAGCGCCATCACCAGGAGCGCCCCGATGATGTGGACCGCGACGGCGACGATCAGGCCGAGCAGCAGCATGAATCCCAGCGACACCGCCGTCGTCGGCACGCCGCGGGCGGCGGCGGACTGCGGGTCGAGGGAGTCGAAGCGCAGCGGGCGCCAGATCATCAGCAGCGCGATCAGGACGACGAGCCCGATGACGACGAGCCACCCCAGTTGCGCGCTCTGCACCGAGACGATCTGGCCGGTCAGCAGACTGAACCGGGTGGCGCTGCGCCCGTTGTAGAGCGACAGGCACAGGATGCCGACACCCAGGCCGAACGGCATGAGCACGCCGATGATCGAGTTGCGGTCGCGGGCGCGCGCACCGAGCAGACCGATGATCGCCGCGGCGATGAGCGACCCCACGATCGAGCCCGAGACGACGTCGACGCCGATCAGCAGGGCCACCGCCGCACCGGCGAACGACAGCTCGCTGATGCCGTGCACCGCGAACGCCATGTCGCGCTGCATCACGAAGACGCCGATGAGTCCGCCCACGAGCCCCAGCACGGCGCCGGCGTAGACGGAGTTCTGCACCAGCTCGAGGATCGCGCCGTATTGACTCACGCCGCCGAACAGCGCGTTGCCCACGTCGGCCCAGTTCATGCGTCGTCCTCGTCGTGGTGGTGATGGGCCTCTTCGGCGTCGGGGGCGCCGACGACGACGAGCCGGCCGCCCGCCCGCGTCACGTAGACGGGGGCGCCGTAGAGCGAGGTCAGCGTCTCGCTGGTGAGCACCTCGTCGGGCGTGCCGAGCGTGAAACGCCCGTGGGCGATGTACAGGATGCGGTCGACGTGCGCGAGGACCGGGTTGACGTCGTGGGTGACCAGCAGCACGGCGGCGTCGCGCTCACGACGGTGCCGATCGATCAGTCGCACGACCGCCTGCTGGTTCGCCAGGTCGAGGCTGGTCAGCGGCTCGTCGCACAGCAGCAGCCGGGGGTCGTCGGCGAGGGCCTGCCCGACCCGCAGCCGCTGCTGCTCGCCCCCCGAGAGCAGGCCCACCGGGCGGTCGGCGAAGGCCGTCGCCCCGACCGCCTCGAGCAGTCCGTCGATGCGCGCACGGTCCTTGCGGCGCGAGAGCGGAAGGCCGAACCGGTGGCCGTCGACGCCGAGTCCGACGATGTCGCGTCCGCGCAACGGCGTCTCGCGCGGAAGCGGCCGCTGCTGCGGCACGTAGCCGATGTGACGGTTCCCCGCTCGACGGACCGGGGAGCCGAGCGCCTCGATCGTCCCGCGGCTCAGCCGCTCGAGGCCGAGGATGGCGCGCAGCAGCGTCGTCTTGCCGGAGCCGCTCGGACCGAGGACGGCGACGAGCTCGCCGGGCTCGACCTCGAGGTCGAGCCCGGCCCACAGCTCACGGCCGCCGCGTTCGAGGGCGGCTCCGCGGATGCGCAGGGGTGGGGCGTCGCTCACGCCGGGAGGGCGTCCGACAGTGCGGCGATGTTGCTCTGCATCCACGAGATGTAAGTCTGGCCCTCGGGGAGCGTCTCGGTGAACTCCAGCACCGGAATGTTCTTCGCCTTGGCCGCGTCCATGACCTGGGTGGTCTCGGCGCCGCCGGTCTGCGGGTTGACGATCATGACCGCGATCTGGCCCGACTCGATCAGCTGCAGCGACTCCAGCAGCGTGGCGGGGGGCACGTCCTGGCCCTCTTCGACCGACTCGCTGAACTCGTTCGGGGTCGCGTTCGACAGACCCGCCGCTTCGATCAGGTAGACGGGCACGGGCTCGGTGACGAAGACCTTCGCCCCGGCATCCTTCGCCTCGATCTGGCCGAGCGAATCCTCGAGACCGGCGATCTTCGTCGTGAACGTCTCGGCGTTCGCGGTGAAGTCGGCCGCGTGGTCGGGGGCGAGCTCCCCGAGGTGCTCGGCGATCGCCTTCGCGAGGTCTTCGACGGTGTGCGGGTCGTACCAGACGTGCTCGTTGAAGCCCTCGATGTGGTCGTGGCCGTCGCCCTCGGCGTGGTCGTGACCGTGGTCGTCCGCGGTCTCGCTCGGCGCGGGGCTCGCCGAGGCGTCGTCGGCGTGGTCGTGCGACTCGGCGCCCGGGTAGTCGTGGTTGTACTCGACGGCGGTGAGGACCTCGGCCGACGAGCCGCTGGCCTCGATGAGCGACTCCATGAAGGAGTCGTAGCCGGCGCCGTTCTCGATGACGAGCTGGGCGCCCTTGAGGGTCAGCTGGTCCTGCGCGCTGGCCTCGTACTCGTGCGGGTCCTGCGCGGTCGAGGTGATGATCGCGGTGACGTCGACGAAGTCTCCGCCGATCTCTTGGGCGATCGAGCCGTAGACGTTCGTGGATGCCACGACCGAGACCTTGCCGGCATCGTCGGTCGAGCCGCCCGCCGCGGGGGTGCCGCCGGCGCAACCGGCGAGGGCGAGCACGGAAGCCGCACCGAGGACGAGGGGAACGAGAACGCGTCGGGTCATGCCCCCACTGTATCGCTGACGATAATCGTTCTCAACATCAGCATCGAGGGAACGGCATCCCCGCCCGCGAAGGGAGGGGATGCCGTCCGCTCACGCGCCGACGGGCGCCGGGACCGGCGCGGCGAAGGTGTGCACGCCCGCGGCGACCTCGAACTCGCGACCGTCCGGGAGGCTGACGACACCCGTCGCACCGGTGGGCACGCGCACCTCGACGTGGAGCTGCTCGTCCTCGATGCGCCACGCGACCGCCGCGCGTCCGTACGGGGTCTCGTGCTCGGCCGCGGCGTGGGTGAGCCCGCCACCCGGTCGCGGCGCGAAGGCGATGCGACGGTAGCCGGGCTCCACCGGGGCGAGGCCCGCGACCGTGCGGTGGATCCAGTCCGCGACCGCGCCGAGGGCGAAGTGGTTGAACGAGGTCATGCCCCCGGGGTTGACCGTGCCGTCGGGCAGCAGGCTGTCCCACCGCTCCCACGTGGTCGTCCCGCCCGAGAGCACCGTGTACATCCACGACGGGCATTCCTTCTCGAGCAGCAGGTCGTAGGCGACCTCGACGTGCCCGGAACGCGTCAGCGCGTCGGTGATGAGCGGCGTTCCGGCGAAGCCGGTGGCGATGCGGTTGCCGCCGGCGCGCACCAGCTCGGCGAGGCGTGCGCCCCAGACGTCGCGCTCGGCGACATCGGAGTACAGCTCGAACTCGATCGCCAGCGCGTACGCGGTCTGCGCGTCGCTGCTGAGCAGCCCCGAGGCCGTGACGTACTCCCCGCGGAAGGCCTCGCGGACCTCCGCGGCCAGGCGCGCGTACGCGGCGGCGTCCTCGGCCCGGCCGAGCACCTCGGCGGACTTCGCCAGGTGCAGGCTGGACCACGCGAAGTACGCCGTCGCCACGAGGTAGCGGTCGGTCGTGGCATCCGCGGGGTCATGCGGAGGAGCGGCGGGGTCGAGCCAGTCGCCGAGCTGGAAACCGGTGTTCCACAGTCGGGACGGGCCGGCCAGTTGGGCGACGAGATCGACCCACTTGCGCGCCGAGTCGTACTGGTCGCGCAGGATCCGCGCGTCGCCGAACTGCCGGTAGAGGGTCCACGGCGTCAGCACCGCGACGTCGCCCCACGCGGCGCCCGGACGGATCGGCGTCCACTCCTCACCGCCCGGAATCACCGGCACGTACCAGGGAACGGTTCCGTCGGGGAGCTGCTCGACGGCGACGTCGCGCAGCCACGAGCGCAGCATCCCCGAGCAGTCGTACAGGAAGGATGCCGCCGGCGCGAAGACCTGCAGGTCACCGGTCCAGCCGAGGCGCTCGTCGCGCTGCGGGCAGTCGGTGGGGATGTCGACGAAGTTGTCGCGCATCGACCACCGCACGTTCTCGTGGAGGCGGTTCAGCAGCGGATCCGACGAGTCGAACCAGCCGGTGCGCTCCATGTCGGTGTGGTACACCCGGGCCACGATCGCGCCCGGCGCGACCTCGCCCGGCCACCCCGTGACCTCGGCGTACCGGAAGCCGTGGATGGTGAACCGCGGCTCCCACTCCTGCTCTTCGCCGTCCGCCACCAGCACGTCGGTCGCCGCGGCCCCGCGCAGCGGACGGGTGTAGAGCTCGCCGTCCTGCAGGACCTCGGCGTGCCGGAGCGTGATGATCTGCCCCTCGTCGGCCGCGACCCGCAGACGCAGACGCCCCGAGATGTTCTGGCCGAAGTCGAGGACCCACCCACCCGTCGCCGACCGCGTCACCGCGACCGGCTCGAGCTCTTCGGTGCAGCGCACCGGCGGCCCCTCGGGGGCGACGAGCGTGGAGTGATCGACGGGGAGCAGGCGCGCGGGCGTCCAGTCTGCGGCGTCGGCGGCGGCCCAATCGGCCCGCTGCAGGCGCGCGTCGTAGTGCTCGCCCTCGTAGATGCCGGTGGTCAGGATGGGGCTCGGGGCCGCCTCCCACGCGTCGTCGGTGGCGACGACCGTCCGGGTGCCGTCGGCGTGCTCGATCTCGAGCTGAGCGATCAGGCCGATGTCGCTGCCGTAGAGGTTGGGGTACCCGCCGTGGAAGCCGAGACGCCCGCGGTACCAGCCGTCCGCGAGCCACGAGCCGATCGCGTTCGCTCCCGCGCGGAGGTGCTCGGTCACGTCGTACGTGTAGTACCGCAAGCGTTGGCCGTAGACGGTCCAGCCCGGGGACAGCGCGTCGTCGCCGACCCGGCGACCGTTGATCTCGACCTCGTACAGACCGTGCGCCGAGACGTACAGGCGGGCGCGCGCGACGTCCGAGGCGACCTCGAACGACCGGCGGACGCGCGGAGGACGGCGCAGCGATTCGGGCTCCTCGGGCCACGCGGGCCCGACGACGCCGGCGATCCAGTCCTCGGCATCCAGGAGTCCGGCCTCCACGCGCGCGGCGGGAGACCACGCGGATGCCGTGTCGTCCGCGCCGAAGAGCCGGACGCGCAGCGTCGCACGCTCGCGCGACGCCAGCGGTGCGAAGGGCCAATCGACGAGCACCGACTCGGCGCTCTGCACGACGCCGGAAGTCTCGACGCCGCGTTCCGTCTCGATCTCGATCTCGTACGCGGTCTGCCGCCACCCCGCGGGGGCGTCGGTCTTCCACGACAGCCGCGGAGCGGCCACACCGATGCCGAGGGCATCGCGGAGGTGCTCGAACGTGAGGGGGGATACGTCAACGGTCATGCGGTGGTCGTCTCATCCTGCTGCGGGTGGATCATGGGCTTGAGGGCTGTGCGGTCTCCCCCGGGGAGGAGGAGCGCGGTGTGCACGTCGCCGAGCGCGTGCACGCTGGTCACGAGGCGACGCAGATTCACTCGGCCGGTCGCCGCCAGCTCGATGGCATCCGGGTACTGGTGGGCGTAGCGGAACGTGCCGGTCAGGGCGATCTCGCGCGACTGGATCACGTCCAGCGGCAGCGTCACGTCGCCGTCGGCGGACATGCCGACGAGCACCGCACGGCCGGCGGGGGCCAGGGCCGTGATTCCGGCGCGGATCGCCGACGACACCCCCGAGCACTCGATGAGCACTGTCGTGTCGCTGGGGAGCGGGTCGGTGAGCGGGTCGATGACCCGGGTGGCACCGAGCTCGGTGGCGACGCTCCGCCGCTCGGCAGAGACGTCACTGACCCGCACCTCGGCACCCGCGGCACGCGCGACCTGGAGCACGAGCAGGCCGACGGGGCCCGCGCCGCTGACGAGCACACGGTCGCCGATCCCGACCGCCGCCTTCCGGACGGCCCACAGGGCGACCGCGAGCGGCTCGATGAGCGCGGCCTCGTCGTCGTCGACGGCGTCGGGCACGTCGTGCGCGAAGTCGGAGGCGATCACGACGTGCGTCGCGAAGGCACCATCGATCGGCGGGGTCGCGAAGAAGCGCACACCGGGGCACAGGTTGTACCGACCGGCGCGGCACTGCGTGCACCGTCCGCACGGGACGCCGGGCTCGAGGGCCACGCGGGCGCCGACACGGTCGCGCGAGACGTCCGCGCCGACCTCGACGATGACACCGGATGCCTCGTGCCCGAGGACGAGCGGATCCTCGACGCGCGTGGAGCCGATACGCCCGTCGCTGTACCAGTGCACATCGGAGCCGCAGATGCCGACGGCGCGCACCTCGACGAGCACCTCGTGCGCGCCGAGGGCGGGCACGGGCCGCGTCTCGATCTCGGTCGTGTCGATCGCCGTCATCACGGCCGCACGGATCGTCGCCGGGGCGGTCATCCCTTCACCGCGCCGCTGGCTAGGCCCGCCATGATGCGCTGGTTCAGCACGAGGTAGATGGCCAGGATGCCGAAGACGTTGATGCAGATGGCGGCGAAGAGCGGCCCGTACTGCGTCGCGCCGAACTGCCCCGTGAAGTTGAGCAATCCCACCTGCACCGTGCGCAGCTGCGAGGAGTTGGTGAAGGTCAGGGCGATGAGCAGGTCGTTCCAGAAGAAGAAGAACTGCACGAGGCCGACCGTGACGATGGAGTTGCGCGCCATGGGCAGCGCGATCGAGAAGAAGGACCGGAAGATCGACGCGCCGTCCAGCGTCGAGGCCTCGAACACCTCGCGCGGGATCGCGCGGAAGTACGTCGCCATCATGAACACGGTGAGGGGCAGACCCGTCGCGGTGTACGTGATGATGAGCGGCCACAGCGAACCGGTGATCCCGGCCTGGAAGTAGACCGAGAACAACGGCAGCAGGATCATCTGACCGGGCACCATGATGCCCGCGAGGAACAGCAGCAGGATGCCGCTCCGCCCGCGGAAGACCATGACCTCGAGCACGAAGCCGGCGGCGACGCCGAGGAGCAGCATGAGGGCCAGGGCGGGGAACACCGCGACGATGCTGTTGCCGAGGTACTGGCCGATGTTGCCCGTGACCCACGCGTCGACGTAGTTCTGCAGGTTCAGTTCGCGGGGCAGCGCCCACGTGGGGGCGTTGAGGAATTCGTCCTGGCTCTTGAAGGAGTTCATCAGCAGCCACAGCAGAGGGAGCACCTCGATGGCGACCAGCAGGACGATCAGGACCGTGCCGGGGGTGCGGCGCAGGGCTCCGGCCCGCGGGGCGGGCTTGCGGCGCGTGCGGAGCCGGTCGGGGGACTGGGGAAGGGTGGCGGTGGACATGCGGGATCAGCCCTTCGTGACGTCGCGGCGAGACGACCGGAAGATGAAGACGGTCACGATCAGGCACAGGATCGTCAGCAGCAGCGCGATCGAGGCGCCGTAGCCGTATTCGCCGTAGCTGAACGAGGTCTGGAACATGTAGAGGGTCAACGGCGTCGTGGCCGTCCCCGGTCCGCCGTTGGTCAGGGCGACGATCGAGTCGAAGACCTTGAGCGTGCCGTTGATCGAGAAGATCACCGACGACAGCAGCACCGGCAGCGACAGCGGCAGCACGATGCTGCGGACCAGACGCCAGCCGTTCGCCCCGTCGAGCCGCGCCGATTCCATGATGTCGTCGGGGATGTCGAGCAGGCCCGTGTACAGCAGAACGGCGTAGAAGCCCATCGAGCGCCAGAGGTCCATGATGACCAGGACGACGATCGCGCTCACCGGGCTGCCGAACCAATCGACGGATGCCACCCCGAACACGTTCAACAGCGCGTTCACGGGGCCGGTCTGCGGCGCCACCTCGAACAGCTTCTGGAACATCAGGGCCACGGCGACCGTCGGGATGATGACGGGGAAGAAGACCAGGGTGCGCACGACGCTTCCGCGGTTGCGGAGCACGAAGACGTAGAACAGGGCGAGCAGGTACCCGAGCAGCACCTGGCCGACGGTGATGATCACGGCGTACAGCAGCGTGAACCGCAGCGCCTCACCGACGCGGGGGTCCGTGAACAAGCGCGCCAGGTTGTCGACCCCGACGAACTCGAACCCCGAGATCGCGTTGCCCTCGAAGAGCGTGTAGCCGAGCGACCACACCACCGGGATGAGCATGACGAGGGTGTAGACGATGAGTGCCGGGCCGAGCAGCAGCGCGATGGCGCGCGGATCGCCGAGGACTTTGTGCATGGGTCTTCCTTAGAGGTGGGGCGAGGGGTGGGGGCGGTGATGGCCGCCCCCACCCCCGGAGGATGCGTCAGCGCAGGTCGGCCTGCACGAGGCCCATGAAGTCCTGCGGCGAGATCGCACCGGTGATCAGCTGTGCGGCGTTCTTCTGGCTCGTCTCGGTGGCCTTGGCGCTGAAGAGCGCCTCGAACCACAGCACCGATTCCTTGGTGGACGAGATCCGATCCTGGACCAGCGCGGTCAGGTCGTCGACCTTGACGTCACCGTCGACCTTGAAGCCCGAGATCGTGGCGGCCTCGGAGAGCGACTCGGCACCGTAGTTGTTCGCGATGCAGGTCAGCCACTTGCCGGTGTTGTCGTTGTACGCCTTCGCCGACAGCGCCATCGGCAGACCGACGTTGGCCGGGGTCTGGCTCGAGTCACCGGCGCCGCCGGTGACGTTCGGGAACGGCAGGAAGCCGATGTTCTCGGAGCCGATCTGGTTCGCGGACGCGTCGGCGAAATTCGCCAGCGCCCAGCTGCCCATGTAGAAGAAGGCGGCCTTGCCGGTGAGGAAGGTGTTGAACGCGGTGTCGTAGTCGATCGAGCCGACGCCCTGACCGAAGTAGCCCGCGGTACCCAGGTCGGCGACCGCCTGGGCGGCGGCGACGTACTCGGGGTCGGTCAGCTTCGCCTCGCCGTCGGCGACCTTCTGCAGCGCGTCGGGACCGAGGTCGCGGAAGATGTAACCGCTGATGAGGCGGGTGAGGGGCCAGCCCTGCTCTCCCGAGGCCGCGAAGGGCTGGACGCCCGCGCCCTGCAGCTTCGCGGCAGCGGCGGTGAGCTCGTCCCACGACTCGGGCGCCTGGATGCCGTTGTCGCTGAGGAGCTTCTTGTTGTACCAGATGCCCTCGATGTTGTACTGGTACGGCAGGACGTTGAAGCCGCCGTAGAGCTGCTCGATGGTCGAGATCGCGGCGGGCTCGATCTTGTCGATGACACCGAGGTCGGTGAGGGTCTTGTTCAGGTCGAGCACCTGGCCGCCCTTGGCCAGTTCTTTGGTGAGCGCGGGAGCGTTGCCCGCGGCGTACTGCGTGGGGAGCGCGTTCTGGCCGGCCAGGAGCTGCAGCTTCTGGTCGAGCTGCGTCTGCGGCACGGTCTCGACCTGCAACGGCTGCGCCTCGTTCTCGGCCTTGCACTGGTCGGTGCTGAGGCTCGTGAGCAGCTCGGGGATCGTGGTGTTCTCCTGGTTGACCAGGAACGAGAACGACGACCCTCCGCCGGCGTTGCCGCCACCGGCGCATGCCGTGAGAGCCAGGACCGCGGCGGCACCGGTCGCGACGATCGCGGCGGCCCGACGTGAGCGCGTGAATGCTGTGGACACTTTTCCTCCTCGAAAACGCGCCTCGCTCATTGAAGCGCTTCAAGAGGATTATGCAAGGTCGTCACGACATCGTCAAGAACTTTTTGAAACGCTTCAGATTTCCCCGGCCACTGCTCGCGGGCGCCCGACCGTGCTCTCCCTGATCACGAGCTCGGGCTGCAGCAACGTCGTGACGTGCTCGTGCACCGGCCCGTCCTCGATCTCGGCCATGAGCAGTCGCACCGCCTCCCGCCCCATGTCCAGACCCTGCATCTGCACCGAGGTCAGCGGGATCATCCCGCCCCACGCGGCCGAGTTGTGGTCGCATCCCATGACCGCCACGTCGTGCGGCACGGCGATGCTCTGCGCGTTGAAGACCTGGATGATCGCCATGCCCAGCAGGTCGGTGACGGCGATGACCCCGTCGAGCCGGCCGGCGCGCACCTCTTCGGCCAGCTCCTCCCCCGCCCGCAGACCGCCGGGAGGGTCGAGGTTCTCGGTCGGGACCTCTTGCAGCGACACGCGCCCGCCCTCTTCGGCGACCGCGCGTCGCACACCCCGACGGCGCAGGGCCACGGGCTGCAGGTAGTCGCGTCCGCCGACGAAGGCGAGTCGCGTGCGTCCGATGTCGATGAGGTGGCGAGCAGCCAGATAGCCCACCTGCTCGTTGTCGACGAGCACCTGGCAGCAATCGCCCTTGCCCGAGTCGTAGTTGAGGACGACGGTCGGGCGGCCGTGACTGCGGATGCGGGCGACGTCGCCGCTGGCATCCTCCATCGGAGCGAGCAGGATGCCGCTGACCCGGGCTTCGTCGAAGAAATCGAGATCCGCCCGTTGCTGATCGGCGCGGTTGTCGCTGTTGGCCACGAGAACGTTCATGCCCAGCTCGGCCGCGAAGCGCTGAGCGCCACGCGCGATGTCGACGAAGAGCGAGTTGCTGATGTCGATGACGACGAGGCCGATGCTGCTCGAGCGCCCCGCCGCCAACTGCTGGGCGTTGGAATTGCGGACGAAGCCGAGCTCGGCGATCGCGCCCTGCACCTTCGCGAGGGTGGCCGGCGACACCTTCGCCGGGTGGTTGAGCACGTTCGAGACCGTCCCCAGAGCGACACCGGCGACCCGGGCGACGTCCGACATGCTCGGCGTCTGCTTCCCGTTCGGCACCCGCGCCCCCTTCGTCGACCCCGACCGTCTGTTTGGGATGCTACTGGATCGACGAGCGAGTTTGATGCGCTTCAAAACGGAGCCCCCGGGCGCGCCTCCCCCGCCCGGACGGATAACCTGGCATCGATGTCACGGGACGAGAAGGCGCGCAGAAGACTGTCCCGGAGCACCCCGCAGGGTCCCGTCGTGCTCGTCCTGGCCCTCGCGGGCCTCTGCTCGTCGTTCATGTTCACCCTCGTGGTGCCCATCCAGTCGCAGCTCCCCCAGTTGCTGAACGCCTCGCGCGACGACACCGCCTGGGTCGTCACGTCGACCCTCCTCGCCGCTGCGGTCATCACCCCGATCGCGGGTCGCCTCGGCGACATGTACGGCAAGCGGAGGATCGTGCTGGCTCTGCTGGCGGTCATGATGCTCGGCTCCGTGATCGCCGCGCTCTCCACGGGCCTCATCGGGTTGATCGTCGGTCGAGCCCTGCAGGGAGCGATCGTGGGCGTGGTGCCCCTCGGCATCTCGATCATGCGCGACGTGCTCCACGAGAACCGCGTCGACAGCGCGGTCGCGCTGATGAGCGCGACGCTGGGGGTCGGTGGCGCCCTCGGACTTCCGATCAGCGCTCTGGTGGCCGAGAACGCCGACTGGCACTGGCTGTTCTGGATCGCTGGCGGGCTGGGCGCGATCGTCTTCGCCCTCACCGTGTGGATCGTCCCGGTCAGCGTGCTGCGCACGGCCGGTCGATTCGACTACCTCGGTGCCGCCGGCCTCGCGGTCGGACTGATCGGTGTGCTGTTGGCCGTGTCGCGCGGCAACACCTGGGGCTGGACGTCGCCGCTCACCCTCGGACTGGCCGCCGGCGGCATCCTGATCCTGCTCGCCTGGGGCTGGTACGAGCTGCGCATCGACAGTCCCCTGCTCGATCTCCGCGTGGCTGCCCGTCGCCCGGTGCTGCTGACCAACCTCGCGTCGATCGCGATGGGCTTCGCGCTGTTCGCCTCGAACGTCGCTTATCCGCAGATGCTCGAGCTGCCCGTCGCCACCGGTGTCGGCCTCGGCCTGTCGCTCTTGGCCGCGAGTCTCGTCGTGATGCCGTCGGGTCTGGTCATGATGGTCCTCTCGCCGCTCTCGGGAGCGTTGGCGCGCACGATCGGACCGCGTGTGCTGCTGGTCGCCGGCGCGGTGTCGCTCATCGTCGCCTACGGGTTCAGCCTGGTTTTCTCGACCGAGGTGTGGCACTTCGTCGTGGCCAACATCCTCATCGGTTTCGGGATCGGCTTCGGCTACGCCGCCATGCCCATGCTCATCATGCGGTCGGTTCCGCCGAGCGAGACCGGCGCGTCGAACGGGCTGAACGCTCTCGCGCGCTCGCTCGGGACGAGTACCGCCGCCGCGATCGTCGGGGTCGTCCTGGCCACGCTCTCGACCGGCGAGGGCGACACCCGGGTGCCGACGGCGCAGGCCTTCAGCGTCTCGTTCGCGCTGGGCTTGGGCGCGGCCATCGTCGCGCTGGTCCTCGCGCTCCTGATTCCCACGCGTCAGACGCCGAGCGAACGGCATCCCGCGCTGCCGGAGTGACGCCCGCGTGAGAGGTCAGTTTCTGTCGCTTCGCAGCGTGGTCAGGCGACGAATATTGACCCCTCACGCGGAAGCGGCGCCACCCCGAAGGGTGACGCCGCTGAACTGCCCGCTTTATCAGCGCAGGATGCCGCCGAGGTCGAGCGCACCGTCGACCACGTCATCGACACCGGACGTGACGTCACCCACGACGTCATCCACCGAACCGGAGATGTCGTCCAGCGAGGCGCCGTTGTCGCCCGTGGAGACGTCGGCGTCACCGGTGGAGACGTCCGCGTCACCGGTCGAGACGTCCGCATCGTTGCCCGAGCCCACGGGCGCGTCGATCGGGGCCGTCACGTCGTTGCCGGAACCGAGGTCGTTGCCCGAACCGATCGGCGCCGAGGTGTCGTTGCCCGAACCGATCGGCGCCGAGGTGTCGTTACCGGAGACGACCGGGGTCTGGTTGTCCGAGGCGACGTCGCCGTTGAGCGAGTCGCTGACGAGCGGTCCCTGCACGAGGGGCCCGATGTTCGCGATCTCACCGACCGCGGTCTGGGGGCTGGCGGTGAAGTCGCCGCTCTCGATGAGGCCGCTCACCCACGTGTAGAACGGGTCGGACGCGTCAACGAACTGCGTCGCGGTCGTCGAGGCATCCGTCGCGGTGACGTTGTCGTCGGCCGATGCCGGCAGCGCGAGTCCGGCGACGGCGAGAGCCGCAGCTCCGGTGCCGGCCGCAGCGATCATGCCGATTCGGGTCTTCGTGTTGTACGTACGCATCAGGTTTCCCTTTCCGTTTCCGTCTACGGCGCTTCCGCCGCATGTGGGGTCATCCGAAGAGACCCCGGAATCGGATGGGTGAGAAACCGGCGGGATGCCGATCCGGGGCACCTCCCGCGCGCCACGATCCGCGCCCTGACGGCGATCGCGGGAAACCCTGGCAGAAACCTGGCAATGCCCGATCCGCGCCTCAGTCGAGCAGCAGCGCCGGCTCCTCCAGCACGGATGCCACGTCCGCGATGAACCGCGAAATCCCGTCGCCGTCGACGACGCGGTGATCGAAAGAGCCCGACACCGTGGTCACCCAGCGCGGGCGCACCTCGCCGTCGACGACCCACGGCTTCTGCCGGATCGCGCCGAGGGCGATGATGCCGGCCTCGCCGGGGTTGATGATCGGGGTGCCGGCATCCACGCCGAAGACGCCGATGTTCGTGATCGTGAACGTGCCGCCGGCCTGATCGGCGGGGGTCGTCTTGCCCTCGCGCGCGGTCAGGGTCAGGTCCTGCAGGGCGCGGGCGAGCTCGCGCGTGTTGAGCGCCTGCGCGTCCTTGATGTTCGGCACCAGCAGGCCCCGCGGGGTGGCGGCGGCGATGCCGAGGTTGACGTAGTGGCGCACGCGGATCTGCGCGCCGTCCTCGGTGTCGACCCACGTCGCGTTGACCATCGGCGTCCGGCGCAGCGCCCAGATCACGGCGCGCGCCATGATCAGCAGCGGGGAGATCTTCACATCGGCGAAGTCGGGTGACGCCTTGAGCCGCTTGACCAGCTCCATCGTGCGCGAGGCGTCGACGTCGACCCAGATCGAGACGTGCGGCGCCGAGTACGCGCTCGAGGTCATGGCGTTGGCGGTGGCCTTGCGGACGCCGCGGACGGGGATGGACTCCTCGCGCGCGTCGTCGACGGGCGCCGGTGCGGCCGGAGCCGGGACGGGGATCGTCTCCTCGCGCACGGCACCCCACTCGGGCGTCTCGATGTTGCGGAAGACGCTCGCCTGCTCGGCGTGCTTCACCACGTCATCGCGCGTGACCTCGCCGGCTTGACCGCTCGGGGTCACCGTCGCCAGGTCGACGCCGAGGTCGCGGGCGAGCTTGCGGATCGGGGGCTTGGCGACGACACCGACGGATGCCGTGACCGGGCGCTCCACCGGCTTCCGCCGCCGCGACGACACCGCGCCACCCGTGCCGTACCCGACCAGGACGGCGCCGCCCGGGTCGTCGGCCTCGGGGACCGTGGTCGGTGCCGCGGGCGCGGGGGGCGTGGCATCCACCGATCCGATCGTGATGATCGGGGCGCCGACCTCGACCGTGGCCCCCTCGGTCGCGAGCAACTCGCCCACGGTTCCGGAGAAGGGCGAGGGGAGTTCGACCAACGACTTGGCCGTCTCGATCTCGACGAGGACGTCGTTGACGGCCACTTCGTCGCCCGGCGCGACGCGCCACTGGACGATCTCGGCCTCGGTGAGTCCTTCACCGACATCGGGGAGGACGAAAGTCTGCTCGGTCACGGTGTGTCCTTTGCTCGCGAGACAGCATCTCACTGACGAGACGGCGGCGGAATGCCGCTGTCTCGTCAGGGGGCTGCAGTCTCGCGGTCCACGGGGGCGGGGAGGGGAGGGGCGGGAGGGGTCAGTAGGCCAGCGAGCGGTCGACGGCCTCGAGGATGCGGTCGGCGTCGGGCAAGTAGGTGCCCTCGAGCTTCGCGGGCGGGAACGGCACGTCGAAGCCCGACACGCGCAGCACCGGGGCCTCGAGGGCGAAGAACGCCTTCTCCATGACGGTCGCGGCGATCTCGGAACCGAGGGAGGTGAAGCCCGGCGCCTCCTGCGCGTAGACCATGCGGCCGGTACGGCGCACCGAGTCGAGCAGCGGACCGTAGTCGACCGGCGACAGCGAACGCAGATCGATGACCTCGCAGCTCGTGCCCTCGCTCTCGGCGAGCGCCGCGGCCTGCAACAGCGTCGTGACCATCGCGCCGTGGCCGACGAGGGTCACGTCGGTGCCGCGGCGGACGACGCGGCTGGCGTGCAGCGGCAGCGCCGGGGCTTCGGTGTCGACCTCGCCCTTCTGCCAGTACTTCGCCTTCGGCTCGAGGAAGACGACGGGGTCGGGCGACTCGATCGCCTGCTGGATCATCCAATACGCGTCGTTCGCCGTCGACGGGCTCACGACCCGCAAGCCCGGGGTGTGCGTGAAGTACGCCTCGGGGCTCTCCTGGTGGTGCTCGATCGCGCCGATGTGCCCGCCGTAGGGAATGCGGATGACGACGGGCATCTGCAGCGCACCCTCGTGGCGGTTCGTGATCTTCGCCAGTTGCGAGGTGATCTGGTCGAACGCCGGGAACACGAACCCGTCGAACTGGATCTCGAGGACGGGACGGAAGCCCCCCATCGCGAGACCGATCGCGGTGCCGACGATGCCGGACTCCGCCAGCGGCGAGTCGATGACGCGGCGCGGCCCGAAGTCCTTCTGCAGGCCCTCGGTGACGCGGAAGACGCCGCCGAGCGGACCGATGTCCTCGCCCATGAGCAGGACGCGGTCGTTCGTCTCGAGCGAGCGACGGAGGCCGGCGTTGAGGGCACGGCTGATCGGCATGTTCTCGGTCATTCCGCTCCCCCTTCCATCGACGCCTCGTAGTCGTCGAGCCAGCGCTGCTCCTCGGTGATGAGCGCGTGGGCCTCGGAGTAGACGCTGTCGAACATGTGCGACCGCGGCAGCCCGCCCAGCTCGTTCGTGCGCACACGGACGTCGTCGGCGAGCGCGTGGCCCTCGGCATCCGCGTCGTCGAAGAACTGCTGCGACGCACCGCGGGCCTCGAGGTAGGTGCGGAGGCGGGCGATCGGGTCGCGCCCGGCCCACGCCTCCTCCTCGGCGGACGTGCGGTACTTCGTCGGGTCGTCGCTCGTGGTGTGCGCGCCGCGGCGGTAGGTCATCGCCTCGATCGCGCGGGGGCCACCACCGGCGCGAGCCTCGTCGAGCGCGAGCTTCGACACCGCGTAGCTCGCGAGCACGTCGTTGCCGTCGACCTGAATCGACGGGATGCCATAGCCCGCCGCGCGCTGGTACAGCGGGGTGCGGGACTGCGTGGCGACGGGCACCGAGATGGCCCACTGGTTGTTCTGCAGGAAGAACACCTCGGGCGTCTGGAAGCTCGCGGCGAACACCATCGACTCGTGCACGTCGCCCTGGCTGGACGCGCCGTCGCCGTAGTAGACGATCACGGCTTCGTCGCGCTCGGGGTCTCCGGTGCCGCACTTGCCGTCGAACACGAGCCCCATGCCGAGGCCGGTGGCGTGCAGCGTCTGGGCGCCGAGGACGAGCGTGTAGATGTGGGTGTTGCCGTTCTTCGGGTCGGACGGATCCCACCCGCCGTGCGTGAGCCCGCGCATGAGCCGGATGATGTCGAGCGGGTCGACGCCGCGGATGCGGGTGACCACGTGCTCGCGGTACGAGGGGAAGATGTGGTCCTGCGGCCGGGCGGCGCGAGCCGAGCCGACCTGCGCGGCCTCCTGGCCGAACGACGGCGGCCAGAGGGCCAGTTGCCCCTGGCGCTGCAGGTTGGTCGCTTGCACGTCGAACGCGCGGATCGAGACCATGTCGCGGTAGAAGGTCTCGAGTTCCGCGTCGGTGAGGGCCTCGATCACGGGCAGATAGCGCTCGGCCTCAGGAGTGGGCGTGAGCGTGCCGTCGGCCGCCAGAACGCGCACGAGAGCCGGGTCGTCGAGCGGGGTCATGTACCCACGCTAACGCTCGCGTCATGCCCCGCACCGCATGAGGTGCACAACGGATGCCGCGTTTCGGCATGGGTTTCCGACAACGCACGTCGACCTTACTCGTCGCCGAGCGGGACGTAGCGCACCTCGACCACGCGCGCCGGGGTCGGGCCGAGCGCCCGCAGCCCGAGGGTGCGGCCGGTGAACCCGCCCGCCACCTCGGTCGAGAGGTAGCGGCCGTCGAGCGTCGCCAGCCACCGTTCGCCGTCGTCGTCGACCAGGCCGAACCGCACGTCGTCGGGGCCGTCGCGGGTGGCATCCACCGCCTCGACGACGAGCGTCACGACGTCGCCCGTCGCGCGAGCGGAACCCACGGATGCCTCGAGCGGACCGATACGCGCCCGCACCTCGGCCGCGTCGCCGTCGAGCGTGATCTCGTACCAGTGCTGATCGTCGAGCCGGACCCGCAATGCCACCGGGGCCGACGCATCGACCCGCACCTCGTACCGCCAGCGCAGGTCACGCGCGCGCACCGAGAGTGCGGCGGGAGTCGGACGGGAATCCAGCGCGACACCGCCGTCGGGGTGCGGGCTGACGAACGCGGCGAGCGCCGCGCCGGGCGACACCCAGCGCGGGTCCAACTCGGCGGAGGAGAAATCGTCGGCGAACGCCGTATCCGGACGCGCGGGCAACACGTCGTCGGTGTGCACCACCGGCCAGCCGTCCACCCACTCGACGCGGGCGAGGAACGTCTCGCGCCCGTTCACGTGGAACCCGGGCGTGAAGCCGCGCGGGCGCACGCCGAGGTACACCATCGCCCAATCCCCGTCGGGGCGCTCGACGAGGTCGGCGTGGCCGGTGTTCTGTACGGGGAAGCCCGTGCTGCGGCGGCTGAACAGCGGGGTGGAAGGCGCGAGCTCGAACGGTCCGTCGATCGACCGCGAGCGGGCGACGCACACCGCGTGCCCGCGTTCGGTGCCGCCCTCGGCGGTGAGCAGGTACCACCACTCCCCTCGGCGATACAGGTGCGGCCCCTCGGGGTGGGCGAGCCCGCTCCCCCGCCAGATCTCGCGAGGTCCGTCGAGCAGGATGCCGCGATCGAGGTCGATCCGCGCCTGCGCGATGACGGGGAGCGAACCGCCCTCGGGCCGCAGCGCCTCGTCGAGCGCGCAGTACGTCAGGACGCACGTGCCGTCGGCGTCCCACGCCAGGTCGGGGTCGATGCCCCCGAGCCCCGGGAGCACGATCGGGTCCGACCACGGTCCCGCCGGATCGGGCGCGGTGACGACGAACTGCTCGCCGCCGCGCTCGACGTTCGTGCCGACGACGAAGAACAGTCCGTCGCGGTGGCGGATGGTCGGCGCGTAGATCCCGCGGCTCGCCGCCGAGACTCCGGCGGGGAACTGGCTCTCCCGCGTCAGCACGTTGCCGAGCTGCGTCCACGTCCGCAGGTCACGGCTGTGCCAGATCGGGATGCCGGGCGCGTACTCGAACGAGGAGTTGACGAGGTAGTAGTCCTCGCCGACGCGGCACACCGACGGGTCGGGGAAGAAACCCGGGATGACCGGGGTGGTCGCGGCATCCCGAGTCATCGTGCGACTCAGCGCGGAGCGACCGAGGCGGCGACCTCGACCAGACGGTCGATCGACTCCTCCTCGCCGATCGAGATGCGGACGCCGTCGCCCGCGAACGGCCGCACGATGAGCCCGGCCTCCTCGAACGCCGCGGCGACCTCGAGGGCGCGGTCGCCCGCGGGGAGCCACACGAAGTTGCCCTGCGCGTCGGGGACGTCCCAGCCGGTCTCGCGCAGGCGGGCGACGAGGGCGTCGCGCCGCTCGGCGAGGACCGCGACGCGGTGCAGCAGCTCGCTCTCGGCATCCAGGCTCGCCAGCGCCGCCTCCTCGGCCGCGGCCGTCACCGACAGCGGGATCGCGGTGCTGCGCGCGGCGTCGAGGACACGGGTGTGTCCGATCGCGTAGCCCACGCGCAGGCCTGCGAGACCGTAGGCCTTCGAGAACGTGCGGAGCATGATGACGTTCGGGCGCGCGAGCAGCGCGCGGACGCGGTGGCCCTCGACGGCATCCGGATCGGTCACGAACTCGGCGTAGGCCTCGTCGAGCACGATGAGGACGTCGGCGGGGACCGCCTCGACGAACGTCGTGAACTCATCGAAGCCGACGGTCGGGCCCGTGGGGTTGTTCGGGCTGCAGACGATGATCAGGCGCGTGCGCTCGGTGACCGCGGCCGCCATCGCGGGCAGGTCGTGGCGGGCATCCGCCGTCAGCGGCACCTGAACGCTCGTCGCGCCGGACACGGCCACGAGAGAGGGGTAGGCCTCGAACGACCGCCAGGCGTAGACCACCTCGTCGCCGGGGCCCGCCGCGGCGAGCAGCAGCTGCGCGAGCAGCGACACGCTTCCGGCTCCGACGTGCACGTCGTCGGGCGACACCCCGTAGCGGGCGCCGAGCCGTTCGCGCAGCCGTGCGGCCGTGGCATCCGGGTAGCGGTTGATCGCCGTCGCCGCGCGGACCGCGTCGAGGACCCCGGGGAGCGGCTCGAAGGGGTTCTCGTTGCTGGACAGCTTGAACGCGTCCGGGCTGGCCTGTCGTCCCTGCCGGTAGGCGGGGAGGGCGGCGATCTCGGGGCGGATACGGGGGAGGACCGGCTCTTCGCTCACGAGCCGAGCCTATCCGCGACCCCCGTGCGCGTGTCAGACCCCCGTGCCACGATGGGTCCATGCGCTTCGTCGTCCGCGTCGCCGTCAACGCCTTCGCCATCTGGATCGTCACGCTGATCCCGGCCCTGCAGGTGAGGCTCATCCCGTTCGCCCCCGGCGAGGGGCTGCAGGTCGCCCTGACCCTGCTACTGGTCGGGCTCATCTTCGCCCTCGTCAACGGCATCATCGGCACGATCGTCAAGGTCGTCGCCATCCCGCTCTACATCCTGACCCTCGGGCTCATCTCGCTCGTCATCAACGGCTTCCTGCTGTGGCTGACGGCGATCATCACCGAGAACTGGGACTGGGGACTGCGCACCGGGGAGTTCTGGCTCACGGTCGTCGCGGCGCTGCTGATCGGCATCATCAACGCGATCCTCGGCGGCCTGTTCCGGCCGAGCCGCGACGACCGGTCACATCGCTGATGCGCTGAGCGCCCGTCCCCGACAGAATGGGGGGATGACCGCGAGTGCCGACGCGCCCTTCCGCGTCGTCTTCGTCTGCAGCGGCAACATCTGCCGGTCGCCGATGGCCGACGTGGTGTTCCGGCGTATGGCCGACACCGCCGGCCTCGGCTCGCGGGTCGTGTCGACCTCGGCCGGGACGGGCGACTGGCACGTCGGCGAGCGCGCCGACCACCGCACCCTCGCGGCGCTGGATCGTCTCGGCTACGACGGCGCGGCCCACCGCGCGCGGCAGTTCCAGTTCTCGGACTTCGAGCGCAACGACCTCGTGGTCGCCCTCGACCGCAGCCATGAACGCGTACTGCGCGGCTGGGCCCGGCACGACGACGACGCCGACAAGATCGCTCTGCTGCTGTCGTTCCTTCCGGATGCCGAGACCCTCGACGTCCCCGACCCGTACTACGCGGGGCCCCCGATGTTCGACGAGGTGCTCGGTATGATCGAACGCGCCAGCAGGGCCCTGTTCCGGCAGCTCGAGCCCGCCATCCGTTCCGCGGGCTGACCCGTTCGCTCGACCCCCGGGAGACCCGTGTCCTCTCTGCCCCCGCAGCCCCTCAGCCCGCTCGACGGCCGCTATTTCGCCACCGTCGCCGAACTCGGCGACTACCTTTCGGAGGCCGGGCTCAACCGCGCCCGCGTCGAGGTCGAGGTCGAGTGGCTCCTGGCCCTCACCGACCGATCGCTGTTCGGCACGTCGCCGGTGAGCGACGACGACCGCACCCGGCTGCGCGCGCTGTACGAGGAGTTCGGCGCCGACGAGATCGCCTGGCTCAAAGAGAAAGAGGCGGTCACCCGTCACGACGTCAAGGCCGTCGAGTACCTCGTGCGCGACCGTCTCGACAGCCTCGGACTGACGGCCCTCGCCGAGCTGACCCACTTCGCCTGCACGAGCGAGGACATCAACTCCACCGCCTATGCCCTCACCGTGCAGCGCGCGGTCGAGCGCGTGTGGCTCCCGAAGCTGCGGAGCGTCACCGCGGCCCTCCTCGAGCTCGCCGTCGAGCACCGGGATGCCGCGATGCTCTCCCGCACGCACGGCCAGCCCGCGACACCCACCACGATGGGCAAAGAGATCGGCGTCTTCGCGTGGCGCCTGGATCGTGTCATCCGTCAGCTGGATGCCGGCGAGTACCTCGCGAAGTTCTCGGGCGCCACGGGCACGTGGTCGGCCCACGTCGCCGCCGAGCCCGAGGTCGACTGGCCCGAGCTCACCCACGCCTTCATCGAGTCGCTGGGCCTGGGCTTCAACCCGGTCACGACCCAGATCGAGTCGCACGACTGGCAGGTCGAGCTGTACGACCGCGCACGCCACGCGGGTGGCATCCTGCACAACCTCGCCACCGACATCTGGACGTACATCTCGCTCGGGTACTTCACGCAGATCCCCGTCGCCGGAGCGACCGGCTCGTCGACGATGCCGCACAAGATCAACCCGATCCGCTTCGAGAACGCCGAGGCGAACCTCGAGATCTCGGGCGGACTGTTCGCGACCCTGGCATCCACCCTCGTCACGAGCCGGATGCAGCGCGACCTCACCGACTCCACGACGCAGCGCAACATCGGCGTCGCCTTCGGCCACTCCCTGCTCGCGCTCGACAACCTGCAGCGGGGGCTCACCGAGATCTCGCTCGCCGAGGACGTGCTGCTGGCCGACCTCGACACGAACTGGGAAGTGCTCGCCGAAGCAATCCAGACCGTCGTGCGCGCCGAGATCGCCGCGGGCCGCTCGCAGATCACCGACCCCTACGCCCTGCTGAAGGACCTCACCCGCGGACGCCGCGTCGGCGGGCCCGAGCTCGCGGAGTTCGTGCGGGGCCTCGACATCGGCGACGCCGCGAAGGAGCGCCTGCTCGCGCTCACCCCCGCGACGTACGCGGGTCTGGCGTCGCGGGTCGTCGACTCGCTGTAAGCCGCCGACAAACGCGATTTCCGGCAGGCAACGCCGAGGCAACGCGTTTCCCTGCGGGAATCGCGTTCCTCGCGAAGAGCGGCGGCGGGCGTGCCCGGGAGAATGGATGCCATGCGCGCGATGATCATGGATGCCGAGGCCCAGCCCCTCGAGATCCGCGAGGTGCCCTCTCCGACCGCTCCGACGGGCGGCGTCGTGGTGGAGGTGCACGCGACGGGGCTGTGCAGGAGCGATTGGCACGCGTGGGTCGGCCACGACGACATCGCGCTCCCCCACGTGCCCGGGCACGAGTTCGCCGGCGCGATCGTCGAGGTCGGGGCCGGCGTGCGCGACTGGGCCGTGGGCGACCGCGTGACGGTGCCTTTCGTGATGGGCTGCGGCGACTGCGAGTGGTGCCGGACCGGCAACGCGCAGGTGTGCCCGCGCCAAGAGCAGCCCGGCTTCACGCAGTGGGGCTCCTTCGCCGAACGCGTCGTCGTGCGATCCGCCGACACCAACCTCGTCGGCATCCCCGATGCGGTCTCGTTCGAAGCCGCGGCGGCCCTCGGATGCCGCTTCGCCACCGCCTTCCGCGCCCTGACCGCCCGCGCGCGCGTGCGCGCCGGGGAGTGGGTCACCGTCGTCGGGGCCGGGGGCGTGGGGTTGAGCGCCGTCATGATCGGCGCCGCCCTGGGCGCCCGCGTCATCGCTGTCGACCGGACTCCCGCGGCGCTCGAGGTGGCGCGACGCCTCGGCGCAGAGCACACGATCCTCGCCGACGGCGCGGACGTGCCCGCGGCGGTCGCCGCGATGACCTCGGGTGGGAGCCACGTCTCGATCGACGCCGTCGGCAGCGCGCAGACCGCGCGCGACGCCGTGCTGAGCCTGCGTCGGCGCGGTCGGCACGTGCAGATCGGGCTGCTTCCCACCGCCGACGGGATGACACCCATGCCGATGGCGCGGGTGATCGCGTGGGAGATCGACGTGCTCGGAAGTCACGGCATGGCCGCCGTCGACTATCCCGAGATGCTCGCCCTCATCGTCGGGGGAGCGCTGCGCCCGCACGACCTCATCGAACGGGTCGTCCGCCTCGACGAGGCGGCACGGCTGCTGCCCGCGATGGACTCCGCCGCCCCCGCGGGGATGACGATGATCGACCCGCGACGGGTCTGAGGGTCAGCTGCGCGGAGCCTCGGGCTCGTCGTCGCGCTTCGGCGCCTCGGCGGCATCCGCCGCGTCGGGCTCGTCGTCCTGGGGGACGAGCAGGGGACGGTCGACCTGCTTCGTCACCTGCGCGGGGTCGACGGCGAGCAACAGGAGCGCCACGCTGACGAGCACGACGATGAAGGTGACACCGGCGGCGATGCCGCCGATCACGAGCGCGCGCTGGATCTCTTCGGCGGGGCGGGCCTGGAACGCCCCCATCGACACGAGAGTGACGACTCCGGCGAACACGGCGGCGCCGAGGGCGAGCCCCAGAAGCTGGACGGGCTTCATGAGGTCGCGGCGTGTGGGCTTGTCCGTCATGATGCGGCCTCCTCGGCGGGTGCGACCGGAACCGGCTCGCTGCGGCGCGGCGAGAACCCCGCGATCGCAAGGTAGACGGCGACGATGGCCGCGTATCCGCCGAAGATGCCGACGGCGATGACGATCCCGGTGAGGGTGAACGACCCGGCGCCCTCGATGGAGTAGTCGTAGGTGTACTGCATCGGGGTGAGCAGGAAGGCGAGCGCGAGCACCAGGGTCAGGATGCCGACGGTGAGCCCGTCACGGGCGACGGCTGCCGACCGCCCGGCACGCCGATCCCGCACTGCACCGAGGATCTCGACCGCCCCGGACAGGATCGCCCACACGATGACGAGCACGAAGAAGAACGTCGTCGACCGCCACGTCCCGATGCTGGCCGCGAGTCCGGCGACACCGGTGACGACGGCGAGGAGAAGAGGCGTCGACCGCTGGCCGCTCGGGAAGACCAGCCACGCCGAGAGGACGAGGACGAGCGCCGTCGCGAGGGCGAATCCGCTGAACACGCTGGAGCCGACCGCCGCGGAGTGATCCGACGAGAACGTGACCATGACCGCGGCCAGAGCGGCGAACAGGGCGCGCGCGAGTTGGACGTGGCGCACGTCGAAGGCGCGCGCAGAAGCGGAAGTGGTCACAGAAGGCCCCGGAGAGACGGTGTCGATGGCATCCAGTCTATTCCTCGGCGGCTGGGCGCCCTCCGTGTGCGCCGATGTCGAGATATCGCGGACCCTAGCCCGCGGGTGTCGAGACGTCCTCGTTCTCGGCGAGCGTCCGGGCCACGGCCGCGGCGACCCGCGCATCTTCGGCGTCCTGGCGACGGCGACGGCGGGCCCGCACCCATCGCGGTCCGAAGACGGCCGCCGCGACGATCAGCAGCACGACGACGAGCAGAGGCCACGGGACCGCCCACCCCATCGCCGAGGCGACGACGGGAGCGAGATCGGTGGTCGAGCCCGAGGCGTCGGTGACGGTGGGAGTCGCGGTGACGGACGCCCACACCACGCCCATCGCGGCCACCGCGGGCATGCGCACGTCACGCTGCCACGATTCCCCGGGAAGGAGCACGGGCGCGGCGTCACCGGGGACGGCCGAGACCTGTCCCCAGCCGAAGGGGCCCGCGACGGCGTCGGCCTCGTCCGCGCTGAGCGAGACGTTGCCCGCGTTGTGCACGCGGTAGTGCACGGTCGCGTCGCCGAGCAGGAACGGCACGGCGCCGCCGTCCCAGTCGACGCTCACGTCGTCGATACTCAGCGCGGGCGCGAGGTCGCCGCCCACCCGGATGCCGGTACGGATGCCGAGTCGGCGGTCGACGTTGACGTTGGCCGACTGGTCGGCGACGGTGAGCGAGGTCACGACCCCGCCGGCGTAGTCGCCCGGAGTCGCGTTCGCGGGGATGTCGACGGTGAAGGGCACCTCGACGGTCTGCCCCGCGGGCACCGTCACGTGATGCTGCGGCACGACGATCCACGCGCCGACGCCCACCGGCTCCTGGGTCGCCAGGCGCAGGTCCAGCGCGCCGGTCGAGGTCGTGTAGCCGTCCGCGGCGTACACGTCGAGCTCGACCGGCTCGGTGCCGCGGTTGGCGACGACGATGCCGTCGTCGAGGTGCGCGCCCGGGTTCAGGACGTACGAGAAGTTCGTGCGGTCCGCGCCGAGCGCATTGGATGCCGTGCGCACGGTCCACGTGACGTCGTCCGTGGCCGCGGTGGCCGCGGGGGGCACGCCGATCAGCGCGGCGGCGGCGGCCAGGAGCGGCGCGAGGGTGACGGCGACGAGGCGGGGGGTGCGGGCAGAACGGTTCATGAGGGTCCTTCGGGAGGGACCGGCGGGGAGGGTCGCTCCCCGCCGGTCCGGTTCGCTGGTCAGCCGGCCAGCGCGGTGAGGGTCAGGGTCGCGCGGTAGCTACCCTTGTCGATCGAGTTGGGGATCTTCAGGTCGAGGTCGGCACCGACGACTCCGGCGCCGCGGTCGTGGCCCAGGGGGGCCGAGCTCAGCGAACGCGAGGTCGACAGACCGTCGCCCCCGTCGTAGCCCGAGCCCACGGGGTCACCCGCGACGGCACCGGCACCCGGCGTGACGACCTTCGGCGACCATCCGAGGTACTTGCCCTCGATCTTCTTGTCGCCGTCGACGAACTCGCCCACCGACGCCGAGACCGACCAGGCGGCCTTGCTGCGGCGGGTGTCGGTCACGGTGATCGGGTTGATCTCGCCGGTGGCCTGGAAGTACTGGAAGTTCTTCTCCTCCGCCGTGCCGAGGTCGACGAGACCGTTGTGCCCGTTGATCGTCCAGCCGAACTCACCGGGAGCGCCCGTGGGGACGTCGACCTGGATGTCCTGGCCGTCGCCGTGGTTGGGGTGGATGGTCACTTCGTCCTGGATCGAACCGACCGCCTCGGCCGGCTGCGTCCCGTTCTCGGGACCGCACCACACCACGCGGTTCAGCTCGACGGCCGCGTTCGGGGCCGAGCAGTCGCCGGAACGGATGTTCTGGACGACGAGCTGGTCCTTCTTCACCTGGACCTTGACGTACGTGCGGACGTGCTCCTGGTTCTGCACGGAGTTGTACCAGTAGCTGCTCGGGTTAAGCGGGTCCGCACCGTTGCCGGCACCACTGGTGCCGCTGTCGTCCGGCGCCGTGATGTCGTAGTACTTCGACCCGGAGGCCGAGTTGGCGGTGACGTACACGACGCCGCCCGGGCCCTGGAAGACCTCGTCCTGGCCCGGCTTCTCGTCGGGGTTGGCCTTGACGCCGTTCTTGATCTCGTAGCTGCGGGTGTAGACGTGGTCGTGGCCCTGGAGCACCAGGTCGACGCCGAGGTTCGAGAACACCGTCGGGAAGTCGACGCGACGGACCTTGTTGTCGGAGTCCTTGGCGTGCGCCGCGGCCGAGTAGATCGCGTGGTGGTAGACGAGCACGGTGTACTTCGCCTCCGCGCCGTGCTTGTTCACGATGTCGGTGACGTAGGCCACGTGCGCGTCGTCGCCGCCCCCACCCTGCGAGGTGGCGTAGCTGTTGCTGTTCAGGTCGATGAACAGCGTGTCCTTGTAGATGAACCAGTAGTCGCCGCCGGACTCGGTCTCGATGCTCGAGGCGCCCTTGCGGTAGTACTCCGCGGAGCGGTCCGTGTTCGGGGTGTAGAGGTGCTGCTCGTACGCCTTGCCGCCCACGTCGTGGTTGCCGATCGTCGCGACCCAGGGGTACTGGCGCAGCTGGTCGGGCGCGAGGAACGCGTCCCACTGGGGCTCGATGTTGGCCTTCTCGACCTGGTCGCCGCCCGAGACGAGGAGCTCGGTGTTCGGGTTGGCGCCGACCGCGACGTTCATGGTGTCCTGCCACCCGGCCTGGTCCTTGGACACGTCGCCCGAGGAGCCGATCTGGGGGTCACCGAAGAAGAGGAAGTCGTAGTCGCCCTCGAACGACCGCGTCGCGAACGCGTAGGTCGACGACCAGTTGCCTTCCGAGCCGACCCGGTACGAGTACGCGGTGTTCTCGGTCAGACCGGTGATGGTTGCGTGACGGTTGTAACCGCCGCTCGAGACGATGTTGGCGGTACCGGATGCCGAGAACGTGGTCGCCGAGGCGGGGAACTCGCCGTTCACGAGCGCCGAGGTGGGAGCCATCTGCACCGTCTGGGCGGTGTCGGCAGAGGAGTACCAGGTGACGATGCGCTGCGATTCGTCGGCTCCGACACCGAGGATGATGCCGGAGAGGCTGGCCGTGGTGTCGGCCAGGGCTGCCGGAGCCGTCGCTGCGCCCGAAAGCACGAGCGAGACGCCAACGGCCGCCGTTGCGATCCACGAGACACGGCGACGCGTGTGCGCCCCGTGCGACGTCGATGCGGTGAGGAACATGGCTGTCCATTTCTCTAGGTGGGGGCCCGCGGTGGGGCGGGCCCCTCCACGCTCCGCCCGCCCGGTGTCCATCACGTGAATGCTTGACTCAGCACACCTATCGCGTGGCGCAACGCCCGTCACTCGATGCCCAGGATGCGCTGCACGAACCAGATCAGCCCGGCGACCGTGACGGTGACGGCCAGCAGTCCACTCGCCCAGACGCCGATGCGGGGGGCGCGTCGGCGCAGGAGGACGAGCAGGGGGAAGACGAGCACGATGATGCCGATCTGCACCGCCTCGATCCCGATGTTGAACACGAGCAGCGACCACAGCAGCGTCCAGGACCAGGGTTGGTCGATGCCGAGCGCCGAGGCGAAGCCCAGACCGTGGACGAGACCGAAGAGGAAGACGACGCCGACGCGCACCCACCCCGCGCGATCCAACCGCAGGAATCCGTGCGCGTCCGAGAGGTCCTGGTCGACCTTCCCCCCGCGCCACTGACGCCACAGGTACCAGGCGCCGACGACGGCGATCGACAGCGCGATCGTGGGCTCGACGATCTCGGCGGGCGCGGAGACGACCCCCGTGGCGGCCAGGATGAAGGTCACCGAGTGCGCCACGGTGAAGGTCGTCGCGGCGATGACCACTTCCCGCAGCCGCCGCGAGCCGACGATGAGCGCGAGCAGGAACAGGATGTGGTCGATCCCGGTGAGCAGATGCTCGGCGCCGAGCCGGAAGAACTCCCAGAACCGCTCCAGGGTCGTCTGCGCCGTGGTGAACGAGGGGTGCTCGGCATCCAGGACCGTGCTGCCCTCGTGCAGGTCGAGCGCGTACGTGAGGATCGTCTTTGTGTCGGAGACGAATCCCTCGTCGTCGGGGAAGAGCGTCGAGACGACCTCGTGGCCGTTCTCGGACGGAGGGCACGCGTAGTCCAGGTCGAGCACCGCGTACGGCACGCCGTCCTGCCGGGTCATCGTGATGTCGTCCGCGAGCGCGGGCACACAGCTCGCCCCTCCGGCGTCGATGCGGAAACGTTCGGCCACGTAGGCCGAGACCGCGTCCCGGTGCGCCTGCAACGCCGCGACCTGCGCGGCGGAGTCCTCGGCCTCGAACGCGGCGATACCCTCGCGGAAGAGCGGGTCCTCGTGCGCCGCGTCGGCGGCCGAGACCACGAACAGGTCGTACTCGACCTGCAGCTCTGCCCGCACGACACCCGGGCCACCGCTGGAGAGGTCGGCGTAGACCACCGAGAGGATGCCGTGCGCCGAGGCGGGCGACGCGGAGGCGAGGAGCGCGACCATGCCCGCGCCGAAGAGGAGGACGCGCAGCACGCGCCGAGTGACTGCAGACATGAGGACCTTTCCGCGTCGAGGCTGCTCCTCGGGTGTGAACGGTTGTGCGCGGTGGGGCGAACGGAAACGGAACGTGTGCCCGGCGTTCGCCCGCGCGCCACCCGCGTCGCAGAGGGTGGAGCCGTGAGACGCAGGATGACGACGGCGGCGGCGACGCTCGCGTTGGTGACGATGCTGGCCGGCTGCACCGCCGCGACCGGATGGAGCGAGGTGCGCGCGGACCCGGCACCGATCGGGACGCCCGCCGCGGGCTTCTCTCCGGCGACGCCTCCGGCGCCCGAGTCGACGCACTCCCCCGCGCCGGGATCGTGGGACGGGGTGCGTGCCCCCGCGGGATACCGCGTGGTGCTCCTCACCGTCGGCGACGACGCCCCGACCGCCGTCCTCGTCCGCGCGGTGCAGGACTGGGCGGACGAGACGGCGGCCGACCTCGAGGTCGTGCACGCCGACAACAACATGATCGACGGCGCAGTCGCGGCGATGCGGCTGAACCCCGACCTCATCATCAGCGCGGGCGATGCCCTCGTCGACCCGCTCTCCACCGTCACCGCGAACCACCTCGACCGGCAGTTCCTCATCGTCGGCGCGGAGCTCGCCGAACCGACCGAGAACGTCACCGCCGTGGACTGGACGGGGGCCGCCTACCGCGGCGAGGGCCTCGGCACGGCATCCGCGTACGACCCGGCGTCGTTCACCCCGGAGCGCGCCGGCGCGGCCGTCCGCGCGGGCGTCGCCTCCGTCCTCACCGGGCAGCGCGGCATCGTCCTCTGGATCGACTGACGCCGCCGGCTCGTCGGCGGCGTCTCAGACGCGTCGGCGACGGGAGCGGGCGAGCGCGATGCCCCCGGCGAGGGCCGCGGTACCCAGCGCGACCGCGACGGCGAGGGCGGCGGCATCCCATCCGGTGGCCGGAAGGCGACCCTCCGTGTTCGGGGTGGCCGAGGGCGGCGAAGCGGCGGGGCCCGGCGTCGTGGGCGATGGGGACGGCGTCGTGGTGGGCGACGGGGACGGCGTCTCCCGTCCTCGCGCGGGGACCTGCACGACGATGATCTGGGAGTCGGGGACCGCCGTCGGGGCGACGGGCGCCGGCGACGCGGTCGCGGTGAGAGCCAGCGCGATCACCCAGGCAAGCGACATCCGGACCCCCTCTCGGCTCTTCACTGTGTCGGACCCGTGTGTCCGACGTGCCCGGGCTGACTTACCGATCGTCGAACGGGAGACGAAGGGAGAACGTCCGCGCGGTCGGATCACCGAGCCGGTCCCGCATCGACGTCGCTCAGTCTCTTAGCAGGATCGCAAGATCCGTGGATCTTTATCGCGATGAGGGCGAGAAGACCCCGATTTCACACCCTAACGTCATCCCATGGCCCCACCTTTCGACACCTCCGCCGCGCGCGCCACCGGCGCACGCGCGGTGTTCTTCGTGTCGGACAGCACCGGTATCACGGCCGAAACGCTCGGCAGCGCCCTGCTGGCCAACTTCCCCGGGGCGCGATTCGAGCGCCACACGGTGCCGTTCGTGGGCAGCGTCACCGCGGTCGAGGCGGTCGTCGCGCGCCTGCACCGCGCCGCCGCGGCGGGAGAAGCCCCGATCGTGTTCGCCACGGTCAAGGATGCCGGCATCCGGGCGCGCCTCGCCGATGCCGCCGCGGTGGTCATCGACCTGCTCGCCGGGCATCTCACCGAGCTCGAGGCCGAGCTCGGCGCGACCGCCGAGACGCGCGCCGGGCAGTACCACGGCCTCGGCGACCTCGAGCAGTACTTCCGCCGCATGCGTGCCGTGGAGTTCGCCATAGAACACGACGACGGCCAGAGCGGTCGCGACCTCGCGAGCGCCGACGTGATCATCGTGGCGCCCTCCCGCTGCGGCAAGACGCCCACGACGATGTACCTCGCCCTGCACTACGGGCTCCTGGTCGCCAACTATCCGCTCACCGACGACGACTTCCCCACCGACGGCCTGCCCCGCATCGTCGCGCCGCACGCCGACCGATGCTTCGGCCTCACGACCACCGCCCTGCGCCTCAGCCAGGTGCGGCATGAGCGGCGCCCGCACTCGACGTACGCCAGCCTCGCGCAGTGCACCCTCGAGATCCGCCGCGCCGAAGACCTCTACCGCCGTACCCGCCTCCCCTTCCTCAGCTCCGCGACCCGGAGCGTCGAGGAGATGTCCGCCGTGATCCTGCAGTCCATGAACCTGCGCGACCGACCCCACGAAAGGCCCACCCCATGACCAACATCCTGCGTTTCGACGAGATCGGTATGACCGACCTCGCCCGGGTCGGCGGCAAGAACGCCTCGCTCGGCGAGATGGTCTCGCACCTGGCATCCGCCGGCATACGGGTCCCCCCGGGTTTCGCCACGACGTCCGAGGCCTTCGGGCGCTTCCTCGGCCACGCGGGTCTGGACGCCCGCATCCGCGCCGCTGTCGACGGCATCGACGTCGACGACGTCGCGGCCCTGAGCCAGCTCGGTTCCCGGGTGCGCGCGTGGATCGAGGAACAGCCGTTCCCGGCCGACCTCGAGGCCGACATCCGCACCGCCTACGCCGCGCTCGTCGCCGACGAAGCGGACCCCGAGGCCGTGACGTGGGCGGTCCGGTCGAGTGCCACCGCCGAAGACCTGCCGGATGCCTCGTTCGCGGGGCAGCAAGAGACCTTCCTCAACATCGGCGGCATCGAGAACATCCTCCAGGCGATCCGTCGCGTGTTCGCCTCGCTCTACAACGACCGCGCGATCGCCTACCGCGCGCACCACGGTTTCGACCACCACGAGGTCGCCCTCTCCGCGGGTGTGCAGCGCATGGTGCGCTCGGACATCGGATCCTCGGGTGTCATGTTCACCCTCGACACCGAGTCGGGCTTCGACGAGGCCGTGTTCCTCACGAGCTCGTACGGGCTCGGCGAGGCCGTCGTGCAGGGCGCCGTGAACCCCGACGAGTTCTACGCCTACAAGCCGGCGCTGCGCGCCGGCCGCCCCGCGATCCTCAAGCGCTCGGTCGGCGAGAAGGCCATCGCGATGCGGTACACCGACGGTCAGCACGTCGACGGCAGCACGGCCTTCGTCGAGGTGGATGCCGCGGACCGGGGCCGGTTCTCTCTCACGGACGCGGAGGTCGAGGAACTCGGTCGCATCGCCCTCGTGATCGAGGCGCACTACGGACGTCCGATGGACATCGAGTGGGGCAAGGACGGCGTCGACGGGCAGCTCTACGTCCTGCAGGCCCGCCCCGAGACCGTCGTGTCGCGGCGCTCGACGAACGTCCTGCGCCGCTTCGTGCTCGCCGAGCGCGGCCCGGTGCTCGTCGAGGGACGCGCGATCGGTCAGCGCATCGGCGCGGGACGCGTCCGCGTGCTGAGCTCGATCGACCAGATGGCCGACTTCGCCCACGGCGACGTGCTCGTGGCCGACATGACCGATCCCGACTGGGAACCGATCATGAAGCGCGCCTCGGCAATCGTGACCGACCGCGGCGGCCGCACCTGCCATGCCGCGATCATCGCGCGCGAGCTCGGCATCCCCGCCGTCGTCGGCACCGGTGTCGCCACGCACGCCCTCCGTGACGGTCAGGAGGTGACCGTCTCGTGCGCCGAGGGCGACGACGGCGTCGTCTACGACGGCATCCTGCCCTTCACCGAGGAGCAGACCGAGCTCGATCGGATGCCGGAACCCCCCGTCAAGGTGATGATGAACGTCGGCACCCCCGACCAGGCCTTCGCGTTCTCGCGGCTGCCCCACGCCGGGGTCGGACTGGCTCGCCTGGAGTTCATCATCAACCGGCAGATCGGCATCCACCCGCGGGCGCTGCTCGAACTCGACCGGCTCGACGGCGCGCTCGCGGACGACATCCGCACGCGCATCGCCGCCTACCCCTCCCCCGAGGAGTACTTCATCCAGCGCGTCGCCGAGGGCGTGTCGATGATCGCCGCGGCCTTCGCTCCCGAGCCGGTGATCGTGCGCCTGTCGGACTTCAAGTCGAACGAGTACGCCAATCTCATCGGCGGTCCCCTGTACGAGCCCGACGAGGAGAACCCGATGCTCGGCTACCGCGGCGCCGCCCGGTACGTCTCTCCCGAGTTCCGCGCGTGCTTCGACATGGAGTGCGAGGCGCTCCGCCGCGTGCGCGACGACATGGGGCTGACGAACGTGCAGATCATGGTGCCGTTCGTCCGCACGGTCGCCGAGGCCGCCGCCGTCATCGAGCTCCTCGCCGCCAACGGCCTGCGCCGCGGCGAGAACGGCCTGCGCATCGTGATGATGTGCGAACTGCCGTCCAACGCCATCCTCGCCGAGAGCTTCCTGGAGTACTTCGACGGTTTCTCCATCGGTTCGAACGACATGACCCAGCTGACCCTGGGGCTCGACCGCGACTCGGCGCTCATGGCATCCGCGTTCGACGAGCGCGACCCGGCCGTGCGGCACCTGCTCGGGATGGCGATCGACGCGTGCTTGCGCCAGGGCAAGTACGTCGGCATCTGCGGACAGGGGCCGAGCGACCACCCCGACTTCGCGCAGTGGCTGGTGGCGCGTGGCATCCAGTCGCTGTCGCTGAACCCCGACACCGTCGTGGAGACGTGGCTCGCGCTCGCGGCGAACGAACGGCCCCGGGCCGAGATCCTCGCGGAGGCGCAGCTGTCGGGCTCGTGAGGATCGATCCTCCGATGGACCCGGATACTCCCTGCGATGGACGCCCCGGATGCCACGGCCCGGTGGGATGGAGACATGTCCGCTCTCATTCCTCCCGTGCTCACCGCCTCCGGCCTGGTCAAGCGCTACGGCGAGGTCGCCGCGCTCGACGACGTCTCGCTGACCATCCGCGCCGGGGAGTCGGTCGCGGTCATGGGCGCCTCCGGCTCGGGCAAGACCACGCTGCTGCACTGCCTCGCCGCGATCCTCCCACCGGACTCCGGGTCGGTCGTGCTGAGCGCCCCGGGAGTGGAGCCGCGTGAACTCGTCGGCCTCGACGAGGGCGAGCGCGCGCGGGTCCGCCGCACCGCTCTCGGCTTCGTCTTCCAGGAACACCTGCTGCTCCCGGAACTGACCGCGGTCGAGAACGCGGCCCTGCCGCTGCTGCTGCAGGGAATGCGCAGACAGGATGCCGAGCGGCACGCGGCCGCGTGGCTCGCCGCGCTCGGCCTCGCCGGCCTGGAGCAGCGCCGGATCGGTCAGCTCTCGGGCGGTCAGGCGCAGCGGGTCGCGATCGCCCGCGCCCAGGTCACGGGCGCACCGGTGGTCTTCGCCGACGAACCGACCGGCGCCCTCGACTCGGCCACGTCGTCCGAGGTGCTCCGCGCCCTGCTGGGTGCGACCACCGGCCAGGGCCGCACGCTCGTGATGGTCACGCACGATGCCGACGTCGCACGTCGCTGCTCGCGCATCGTCCGGCTCCGCGACGGACGGATCGTCGACGACTCGGCGGCGGCCACCGGCACCCCCGCCGACAGCGTGAGCGAGGCGGGGCGATGACCGCCGTCCTGCCGCTCGCCCGGATGCTGTCGCGCCCGAGCCGTCAGGGCCGGGCCGCGATGGTGCTGCCGATCGTCGCCTTCGCGGTGACCACGGCTCTCCTCCTCGTGGTGGCCGGCGGGGCGCGCATGTTCCTCGTCGACCCCCGGGCGGTCGCGGGAGGCTTCTACGGCACCCTCGCCGTCCTCGCCCTCGTGCTGCTCGCCGTCCCGCTCGCGACGCTCGGCGCCGCGGCCGCGCGCCTGTCCAGCCGCCGCCGCAATGACCGGCTCGCGACGCTGCGGCTCCTCGGCGCGAGCGGCCGCGAGATCTGGTCGTTGACGGTTCTGGAAGCCACGGCCACCGCCGCGATCGGTGCCCTCGCGGGAGTCGTGCTGTACGCGGCGCTGCTGCCGGCGGTCGGGATGCTGCCCTTCTTCGGCGGCCCGATCGGAGTCGGGGCCGTCGCCGCCGATCCGCTGCTCGTCGCCGCGGTCGTCGCGGTCGTCATCGCCATCGCGGCCGTCAGCGCCGCCGCGGGCCTGCGGCGGGTGACAGTCACGCCCCTCGGCGTGCGCACGCGTCAGTCGGCACCGCCGAAGCGGACGTGGGTGCTCGTGGTCGGTGGCATCCTGATCGCGCTCGTCGTCCTGGCCGTGGCCAACGTCGATGTGTTCGGGCCCGCCGCGTCGACGGCGGTGCTGCTGGCGCTGTTCGGCGCCGGCTTGGGGCTGCTGAACCTCGTGGGGGCGCCGATCATCGCCGCCCGCGGGCGCGCGATGGCCCGGAACGCCCGCACGGCTGCGCGTCTCATCGCGGGTCGCGAGCTCGCCGCGCACGCGGGTCCGGCGTGGCGTCGGGTGTCGGGCATGGCGTTGGTGTCGTTCATCGCCGTGGTGGCCGGCTGCGGCTTGGCGCTCGTCGGCCTCTCCGGCGACGTCGACACGATGCTCCTCGACATCCGCACGGGAGTGCTCGTGACCCTCGGGATCGCGTTCGTGCTCCTCGCGTGCGCCGTGGGCGTCACGCAGGCGTCGGCGGCGTTGGAGGACCGCGAGCTCATCGTGGGCCTCGATCGCCTCGGCATCCCGGACGCCGAACTGCGGCGCGCCCGCCGGCTGACGGTCATGGTGCCGCTGCGGTGGGCGGCGATCGGCGGGGCGGCTCTCGGAGCGGTGCTGGCGTTCCCGGTCGTGGGGCTGAGCCTCGTCGCCGCGCCGCTGTCGGTGGCCACGGTCGCGGGCACGTTCGTCGCGGGCTTCGCGCTCGTGGCCGCAGCCCTGGCCTCGACGCGGCCCATCGTCACCGGCATCCGCCGCGGCACGCTCTGACGCGGGCACCCGTGGGCGCTCGCCGGCGACCCGGCCGAAGCCCGCGCGGGTGCTAGCGTGCGGGGGTGAACCCGGATGCCACTTCCCCACGCCTGATCCACGTGTCCGCCGCGGTCATCACCGACGCCGACGGGCGTCTGCTCCTCGTGCGGAAGGCTGGGACCACCGCGTTCATGCAGCCCGGCGGAAAGCCCGAGCCGGGCGAGACACCCGCCGAGACCCTGGCGCGCGAACTCGCCGAAGAGATCGGCATCCGCGTCGCGCCCGCCGACCTCGAGTCCCTCGGATCCTTCACCGCCTCGGCCGCGAACGAGCCCGGCTTCGCGGTGGTCGCCGAGGTGTTCCGTGTCGAGATCGGCGAGCAGCGGCCGATCCCGGATGCCGAGATCGCGGAACTCCGCTGGGTCACCGCCGCAACGGCATCCGAGCTCGAGATCGCCCCGCTCGCGCGGGAGTACTTCCTGCCCGCCTGATCAGGCGCCCGCGAGGGCTCGCAAGGCCATGGCGGCGAGGATCTCCGACGCGTTCGCGGCCACGGCGCTGTGCGGCGTCGAGTTGAGCAGACCGAAGGTGGCGAGCAGCCGCGTCTGACGTTCGTCATCGCCGAGGTGGGGACGCAGCCGCGCGAGCACGGCATCCCACTCCTGCACGTATTCGCGCTGCAGGCGACGCACCTCGTGGTTGGCGTCGGGCGCGAGCTGCGCGAGTTCGCGGTCCTGCAGCCGGATGGTGTCGGGGTCGGCGGTGGCGAAGTCGAGGTGGAACCGCACGAGCCGCGCCAGCGTGTCAGCGGGCGCGGTCTGCTCCGCGACGATCTCGCGGCACCCGTCGAGCAAGCGTGCACTGGCGTCGGTCAGGAGTTCGGCGAGCAGAGCATCCTTGCTGGGGAAGTAGTTGTAGAGCGCCGGGCCGCTCATGCCGACGGCTTCGCCGAGCTCGACGGTCGACACCGCGGCGAACCCGCGCTCGGCGAAGAGCCGGGCCGCCGATCGCATGAGGGATGCGCGGCGGTAGGCCTTCTGCGTCGCTCGCCAGGTCGCGGTCACGGCATCCATCGTAGGTTCACGGGTCACTCGGCCTCGGGCGCGATGACGGCGAGGGTCTGCCCGCGCGACACGACGTCGCCGACACGGGTGCGGAGGGCGATGCGCCCGGCGACCGTGGAGCGCACGACGTGCTCCATCTTCATCGCCTCGACGACCGCCACCGCGTCACCGACCTCGACCCGGTCGCCGTCGGCGACGCGCAGCACGACGACGCTGCCCGGCATGGGCGACACGACGAGAGGATCGGCGTTCACCGCGGCGTCGGCCGTGTACCGCGGTCGGGCGATCTCGACGCGCAGCACGGCGCCGTCGCGCGCGAGCCAGACCCCGCCCGCGTCGACCTCGGCGGCGAACGTGCGGACCTCGCCGTCGACGGCGACCGAGACCCGCCCGTCGTCGGTCGCGCGGACGCGCGTCGGTCGCTCACCCGTGTCATCGACGAGGGTCGGATGCCGCGGGGAGCCGCCGAGGGCGGCCTCGCGCTCCGCGCCCGCCGCAGCCAGCCGGAACCGGCGCGGGGCCGCGGGTCCCAGCCGCCAGCCGTCGCCCCGCGACCACGCGCCGCCCGACGGCGAAGCGGTGGCGGCGTCGAGCAGTAGTGCCGCCTCGGCGAACGCCCGTCCGTCCGCGGCCACGGGCACGAGTCCGGCGGACTCCCGGGCGATGAGCCCCGTGTCCATCGTTCCCGCGACCACGTCGGGCACCTCGAGCAGCGCCCGCAGGAACGCCACGTTCGTCGGGAACCCGAACACCGCGGTGTCGCCGAGCGCGGCGACCAGCCGGCGGCGAGCGCTCTCGCGATCGGGGCCCCACGCGATGATCTTCGCGAGCATCGGGTCGTAGTCGACCGAGACGTCGAGGCCGTCCTCGAGCGCGGTGTCGACGCGGATGCCCGCGCCGGCGGGATGCCGCACGCGCGTCACCCGCCCGCCGGTCGGCAGGAATCCGGATGCCGGGTCCTCGGCATATACGCGCGCCTCGAACGCGTGCCCGGTCAGGGTCACGGCATCCTGGGTCACCGTCAGCGGCTCGCCGGCGGCGATGCGGAGCTGCTGCTCGACGAGGTCGAGGCCCGTGACTTCTTCGGTGACGGGGTGCTCGACCTGGAGCCGCGTGTTCATCTCCATGAAGAAGAACTCCTCGGGGGCGTCGGCCGAGACGAGGAACTCCACCGTCCCCGCGCCCCGGTAGCCGACGCTGCGGGCCGTCTCGCACGCGGCTTCGCCGATCCGCGCGCGGGTCGCGGCGTCGAGCAGCGGCGAAGGCGCCTCTTCGATGACCTTCTGGTGCCGGCGCTGCAGCGAGCACTCCCGCTCGCCGAGATGGATGACGCCCCCGTGCGCGTCGGCGAGTATTTGCACCTCTATGTGCCGCGGCGTGCGCACGTACCGCTCGAGGAAGAGCGTGTCGTCGCCGAAGCTCGCGGCCGCCTCCCGCCGGGCCGCGGCGAGCGCCGAAGCGAGCTCGCTCTCGACCTCGACGACGTGCATGCCCTTGCCGCCGCCGCCGGCCGAGGGCTTGATCAGCAGCGGATACCCGACGCCCGGGGCGGCGCCGATCAGCTCGGCATCCGTCATTCCGGCGTGCGCGACGCCCGGAACGGTCGGCACCCCGCGGGCCTCGACGGCGTGCTTGGCGGTGATCTTGTCGCCCATGACGGCGATGGCATCCGGGGTCGGACCGACGAAGACGATCCCGGCGGCCGCGCACGCGCGCGCGAATCCCGCGTTCTCGGCGAGGAAGCCGTACCCGGGGTGGATCGCCTGCGCGCCCGTCGCGCGCGCGGCGCGCAGCACGGCGTCGACGTCGAGGTAGCTCTGGGCCGCGGGAGCCGGGCCGAGACGCACCGCGACATCGGCGAGACGCACGTGGCGGGCGTCCGCATCGGCGTCGCTGTACACCGCGACCGAGCGGATGCCGAGGCCGCGCAGCGTGCGGATGATGCGGCAGGCGATCTCGCCGCGGTTGGCGATGAGGACGGTGTCGAACACGGCGATCACATCCGGAAGACGCCGTAGCCCGGCGCGTCGAGGGGCGTGCGCGAGACGACGTCGAGCGCGAGGGCGAGGACGTCACGGGTCTGGCTCGGCTCGATGATCCCGTCGTCCCACAGCCGGGCGGTGGAGTAGTACGGGCTCCCCTGCTCCTCGTACTGCGCGCGGATCGGCGCTTCGAACGCGGCCTGGTCCTCGTCCGACCACGCGCCGCCGCCGCCCTCGATCTGGTCGCGGCGGACGGTGGAGAGGACGGATGCCGCCTGCGGGCCGCCCATGACCGAGACACGCGCGCCCGGCCACAGCCACAGGAACCGCGGCGAGTAGGCGCGACCGCACATCGAGTACGTGCCGGCGCCGAAGGAACCGCCCACGACGACCGTCAGTTTGGGCACCGACGCGCAGGCCACGGCGTTGACCATCTTCGCGCCGTGCTTGGCGATGCCGCCGGCCTCGTACTCCCGACCGACCATGAACCCGGTGATGTTCTGCAGGAATACCAGGGGGATGCCGCGCTGGTCGCACAGCTCGATGAAGTGGGCACCCTTGAGCGCCGACTCGCCGAAGAGCACGCCGTTGTTGGCGACGATGCCCACGCGGTGCCCCTCGATGCGAGCGAACGCGGTGACGAGGGTGTCGCCGTACTCCCGCTTGAACTCGTGGGTACTGCCGGCATCCACGATCCGCGCGAGGATCTCTCGGGCGTCGTAGGGGGCGGTGAGCTCGACCGGGACGACGTCTTCGAGCTGTTCGACGGGGTGCTCGGGTGCGCGCGAGGCCTCTGGAGCGACCCGCAACGGCGGCATCGGCGGCAGGGTCGCGACGATGTCGCGGACGATCTCGAGCGCATGAGCGTCGTTCTCGGCGAGGTGGTCGGTGACGCCCGAGACGCGCGCGTGCACCGCCCCGCCGCCGAGATCCTCGGCGCTCACGACCTCGCCCGTGGCGGCCTTCACGAGCGGCGGCCCGCCGAGGAAGATCGTGCCCTGGTTGCGCACGATCACGGTCTCGTCGCTCATCGCGGGGACGTACGCCCCACCCGCGGTCGACGAGCCGAGCACCGCGGCGATCTGCGGGATGCCGTCGCGCGACATCCGCGCCTGGTTGTAGAAGATGCGGCCGAAGTGGTCGCGGTCGGGGAACACCTCGTCCTGCATCGGCAGGAACGCCCCGCCCGAGTCGACGAGATACACGCAGGGCAACCGGTTCTCGGCGGCGATCTCCTGCGCGCGGAGGTGCTTCTTCACGGTGACCGGGTAGTAGGTGCCGCCCTTGACCGTCGCGTCGTTGGCGACGACCATGACGTGCCGCCCGTGCACGAGCCCGATCCCGGCCACCACTCCCCCCGCCGGGCAGTCCCCGCCGTACATCCCGAAGGCTGCGAGCGGCGCCACCTCCAGGAACGGACTCCCCCGGTCGAGCAGCGCGTCGATGCGGTCGCGGGCGAGCATCTTGCCCCGGGCCACGTGGCGTTCGCGGGAGTTCTCGGGACCGCCGAGCGCGGCTTCCGCGCGGCGCTCGCGAAGGTCGGCGACGAGGGCGCGGTAGGTGGGCACCATGACAACTCTCCATCGGGTTATCGATCGGTAACTGGATCCAGATTACGGATCAGTAATCGAGTTGTCCAGAGGAGTGCGGGCGTTGCGGATGTGGGGCGGCGGGTGCGGGCGGGGGCCCGCGTCAGCTCACCAGGAGCCCTTGCGGTAGTCCTTCAGAAAGATGCCGAAGAGGTCCTCACCGGCCTCGCCGCGCACGATCGGGTCGTACACGCGCGCGGCGCCGTCGACGAGGTCGAGCGGGGCGTGGAAGCCCTCTTCGGCCAGGCGCACCTTCGTGTAGTGCGGCCGTTCGTCGGTGATCCAGCCGGTGTCGACGGCGGTCATGAGGATGCGGTCGCTCTCGAACATCTCGCGGGCGCTCGTGCGCGTGAGCATGTTCAGCGCGGCCTTGGCCATGTTCGTGTGCGGGTGGCCCGGACCCTTGTAGCCGCGGCCGAAGACGCCCTCCATCGCCGAGACGTTGACGATGTACTTCCGCCGCGCCGTCGAGGCCGCCATTGCGGGCCGCAGTCGGCTGACGAGCAGGAACGGCGCGGTCATGTTGGCCAGCTGCACCTCGAGCATCTCGAGGGGCTCGACCTGGTCGACGTGCTGCGTCCAGCTGTTGATGCGGTCCTCGTCGGGAACGAGGCCGCCGGCGTCGATCGCGGTCCCCGCGGCCAGACGCTCGAGCGACGACGACCCCGCGGCCATCGCCTCGGCGGTGAGCTCCTCGGCCGTGCGCGCGGCCGACGCCAGGATCGGGTGCGCCGACACCGATTGCGCCAGCGCGAGCGGGTGCGCGTCGTTGGTGTGACCGAAGGTGACCAGCTCGGGCAGCGGTCCGTCGGGGAGCGGGGCGAGTTCGGCATCCACCAGGGGTTTGTACGCCCCCGGCGACCGCCGCACGGTCTGCGCGGCGTTGTTGATCAGGATGTCGAGCGGGCCGTCGGATGCCACCGACTCGGCGAGCCCGATCACCTGGGCGGGGTCGCGCAGGTCGATGCCGACGACCTTGAGCCGGTGCAGCCAGTCCGCACTGTCGGGGAGCGACGAGAACCGGCGCACCGCGTCGCGCGGGAAGCGCGTGGTGATGGTGGTGTGCGCGCCGTCGCGCAGCAGCCGCAGCGCGATGTACATGCCGATCTTCGCGCGGCCGCCGGTCAGCAGCGCGCGCTTGCCGGTGAGGTCGGTGCGAGCGTCGCGCTTGGCGTGGCTCATCGCCGCGCAGTCGGGGCAGAGCTGGTGGTAGAACGCGTCGACGAGGGTGTAGTCCTCTTTGCAGATGTAGCAGGCGCGGGCCTTGATCAGCTCTCCCGCGTACGGCGTCTCGACGCGGGTCGCGAGCGGGATGCCGCGCGTTTCGTCGTCGATGCGGTCGGGGGCGCCGGTCGCGGTGGCGGCGACGACCGCGCGGTCGGCGTCGGCGATCCGCTGGCGCTTCTCTTTGCGGGACTGCCGCTTGACGTCTTTGTAGAGCTTGCCGGTCTGGCGGCGCAGCGCGATGTAGGCCGGATCTTCGGGGTCGAGCGAGGCTGCGGCGTCGAGCACGCGGAGGGCGATCTCGAGCTCGGCGGGATCGATGGATGCCACGCGGCGGGCCTCGCGATCGGGTGTCGGGAGTGTTTCGGGCACGGGAGAGTGTACCGAGGTGCGGCTGAGAGGCGTCGCCGGGGCGCGGCCCTGCGCTACGGCGCGGCCCTGCCGCGGGAGCGCGCCTACCGCCGCGGCGCGGCCACCGACCCGCGCTCGATGAGCCGCTGATCGAGCACGCGGACGACCGGCGGGGCGTTGTCGCCACGGATGCGACGGATGAGCAGGCGCGCGGCCTCGGCACCGATCTCGCGGATGGGCTGGGCCATCACCGTCACGCCGGGGGTGCTCACGCCGGTCCAGTCGGCGTCGTCGAACGAGATCAGCGAGAGATCGTGCGGGATGCCGAGCCCGAGTTCGCGCGCGACGCGGAACACCTGCAGCGCGATGAGGCTGTCGGAGCCGATGATCGCGGTCACCCCCGAGTCCCCGGTGAGCAGCCGCCGCGCGACTTCGGCGACACCGCCGCGCCGCGCGTTCAGGTGCACGAACGCGGCGGGGTCGGCCACCCCGGCCTCGGCGAGCGCACTGATGAACCCGTCGACGCGATCGGCGACCGACGACATCGACAGCGTCGCGCCGAGGCGGTACGGCTCCTCGTGGTCGAGCGTGGAGATCAGCGCGATGCGCCGGTGTCCGGCATCCAGGAGGAGCTTCGTCGCGGTGCGTGCGCCGCTCCGGTTCGCGGCGATCACCGCGTCGACGTCGACGCCCGCGACCGAGCGGTCGAAGAGCACCACCGGACGTCCGGCGTCGAGCACGCTGCGGAGATTGGCGGGATCGGTCGATGAGGCCGGCGCGAGGAGCAGCCCGTCGACGCGCTTGGCCAACTGCACCGAGAGCGCCTGCGCCTCGGTCTCGGGATCTTCGTCGGAGTTGGAGAGGATGAGGTCGAGTCCCGCCGCCCGCGCCACGTTCGCCGCGCCCCGGGTCGCTTGCGCGAAGAACGGGTTCTCGATGTCGCCGACGACGATGCCGAGAGTGTTGGAGCGACCCGTGCTCATGGTGCGGGCCAGGGCGTTGGGTCGGTACCCGAGCCTGTCGGAGGCGGCGAGCACGCGATCGCGCACGCTGTCACTGACGGCCCCGTAGTCGCCGAGGGCACGGGCGGCGGTCGCCTTGGACACGCCGGCGGCCTCGGCGACGTCGGCCACGGTCACTTCGCGACGGGAAGAGCCGTCTGCGTTGTCGCCTGCCTTCACTCGTCCTCCGTTCGAGAGTTGACGTCTCCGGTCATCTTCGCGTACGGTTCCGGGAAACGAACTGAGACCGGTCTCACTCTACCGGATTGAGACCGGTCTCATCGTGAAGCACCGCCGCTCCACCCCCTATGCACCACCGAACAGCTGCATCCGAGAGGACCTTTCCGTGACCATTCGCCGCACCTTCCGCCGTGCCGCCCTCGGCGCCGTCGTCGCCGTCGCGACCGCCGTCGCCCTGACCGCCTGCGCCGGCACCGCCGCGTCGTCGGGCGACGACAACCCCTACGGGCTCATCACCCCCGGCCAGATCCGCGTGGCCAGCCTGGGCGACTCCAAGCCCTACACGTTCACCGACGAGAAGGGTGAGTTCACCGGCTTCGACGTGGAACTCTTCCGCGACGTCGCCTCGCGCATCGGTGTCGACGACGTCGTCTTCACCGGCCAGGACTTCTCGGGCCTGCTAGCGGCCGTGGCCAACGGGCAGTTCGACGTGGGCGTCGCCGCGATCGGCATCACCGAGGAGCGCAAGAAGACCGTCGACTTCTCCGACGGCTACCTCGCCGGCTACCTCACCGTCATGGCCAGCCCCTCCGCCGGCATCGCCGACGTCGCCGACCTCGACGGAAAGCGCCTCGGCGTCGTGCAGGGCACCCTGCAGGAGGCCTACGCCGTGAAGAACTTCACCGACACCGACCTCGTGCGCTTCCCTGACAACAACGCCGCGATCTCGTCCGTCAACAGTGGAGCGATCGACGCGCACTTCCTCGACTACGAGGCGGCCAAGGAGTACGCCGCGCAGTACGGGCTCGTGAACGCGATCGACATCCCCTCCTTCGACGCTCCGGCCGGTTTCGCCATCGCCAAGGACAAGAGCGAGTTCCAGGACGCCCTGAACGAGGCCCTGCGCGCCGCGATGGAAGACGGCACCTGGAAGACGCTCTACCAGAAGTGGTTCCCGGGTTCGCCGATGCCCGAGCAGTACCTCCCCTCGTCCGAGCAGACCTCCAGCCCGTCGCCCTCGCCGACCAACTGATCGGCCGCTCCGCGGTCGTCTGAAAGGAGCCCCCGATGGACTGGCTCGACAATCTCACCAAAACGTTCCTCGACTTCGACGCGATGTGGCAGGTGTTCCCGCAGCTGCTGGGCACCGGCCTCGTCAACACGCTCGTGATCTCGGTCTGCGCGACCGTGATCGGGATCGTGCTCGGCATGATCGTGGCGATCATGGGCATCTCGCCCTCGCGCTGGCTGCGCACTCCCGCCCGCATCTACACCGACATCTTCCGCGGGCTGCCGGCGATCCTGACCATCCTGTTGATCGGTCAGGGGTTCGCCCGCCTCAGCCAGCAGCTGTTCGGGCCGTCGCCGTACCCCCTCGGCATCCTGGCCCTGTCGCTGATCGCGTCGGCGTACATCGGTGAGATCTTCCGAGCCGGCATCCAGAGTGTCGACCGCGGACAGCTCGAAGCCTGCCGCGCCCTGGGGATGAGCTACGGCAAGGCCATGCGCCTGGTCGTGGTCCCCCAGGGCGTGCGCCGGGTGCTCCCCGCCCTGGTCAACCAATTCATCGCGATCGTGAAGGACTCCTCGCTGGTGTACTTCCTCGGCCTGCTGGTGTCGGAGCGCGAGCTGTTCCGGGTGGGTCAGGATGCCGCCGTCCTCACCGGCAACCTGTCGCCGCTGGTGATGGCCGGGGTGTTCTACCTCGTGATCACCGTCCCGCTGACGCACCTCGTGAACTACTTCGACAACCGCTTCCGCACCGGGCGCCGCAAGCCCACCCCGCCCAAGAGCGGTCTGGACGAGGTCGAAGACCTCACGCCGCCGCCCGCCCTCACCTACGGAGCCAACACATGACGTACACGTCTCCGGTCCCCGTCACCGACGGGCACTTCTACGCCGGGTCGAGCCTCGAGCTGCGCGACCTGACCATGGCCTACGGCGACATCGACGTGCTGCGCGGGGTGAGCCTCGAGGTCAAGCCCGGCACCACCACCTGCATCATCGGGCCGTCCGGCTCGGGCAAGTCGACCCTGCTGCGCGGGGTGAACCGGCTGCACGAGCCGAAGTCGGGCGACGTGCTGCTGGCGGGCGAGAGCGTGCTGACGCAGAAGCCGGATGCCGTGCGCAAGCGCATCGGTCTGGTCTTCCAGCACTTCAACCTCTTTCCCGACCACACCGCCCTCGAGAACGTCGCTCTCGCCGTGCGGCACGTGAAGGGCCTCTCCGCGGCCGAGTCCCGGCGGATCGCCGAGGACCGCCTCGCCGAGGTGGGCCTGGCCGAGCGCAGCGACCACCGGCCGCGCGACCTGTCGGGTGGTCAGCAGCAGCGCGTCGCGATCGCGCGGGCCCTGGCCATGGAGCCCGAGGTCATGCTGTTCGACGAGGCCACCAGCGCCCTCGACCCCGAGCTGGTCAAAGGCGTGCTGAACCTCATGGCGAACCTCGCCCAGCGCGGGATGACCATGCTCGTGGTGACCCACGAGATGGGCTTCGCCCGCAAGGTCGCCGACCAGGCCGTGTTCATGGACGAGGGACGCGTCGTCGAGGCGGGCGCCCCGGGCGACCTCTTCGAGCGACCGCAGAGCCCGCGCCTGCAGCGCTTCCTCTCGGAGGTGCTGTGATGGCATCCACTCCCCTCCGTACCGCGGTCATCGGATTCGGCGTCTCGGGACGGGTGTTCCACGCCCCCTTCCTCGAGGCCGACCCCGCGTACCGGCTCGACCTCATCGTCACGGCGAACCCCGACCGGCGTGCCGAGGCCGAGACACGGCATCCCTCGGCCCGTGTGGTGTCCGACGTCGCCGAGGTGTGGGCTGCGGCATCCGAGCTCGATCTCGTCGTGATCGGCTCGCCGAGCGGCACGCACGCCGACCTCGCCGCGCAGGCGCTCGACGCCGGTCTCGACGTCGTGGTCGACAAGCCCTTCGCCGTCACCTCGGCCGAGGGGCGCGCGCTGATCGCCCGGGCCGAGCGGCTCGGGCGCACCCTCACGGTGTTCCAGAACCGCCGGTGGGACGGCGACTTCCGCACGCTCCGCGCGCTCGTCGACGGCGGGGAGCTGGGGGAGGTGCGGCGTTTCGAGTCGCGCTTCGAGTGGTGGAAGCCCGAGCCGCCGGCCTCGTGGAAGACCGAGGCGCGCGCGTCGGAGGGGGGTGGCATCCTGTACGACCTGGGGACCCACCTCATCGACCAGGCCGTGCAGCTGTTCGGCGCCGTCGACGACGTGTACGCCGAGGTCCACCGCCGCCGTGCGGCCACGGCCGCCGACGACGACGTGTTCCTCGCGCTGCAGCACGCCTCGGGCACCACGTCGCACCTGTGGATGAGCGCCGTGGCACCGCTGCAGGGGCCGCGCTTCCACGTGCTCGGCGACCGCGCCGGGTACACGTCCTGGGGGCTCGACCCGCAGGAGCCGGCGCTGATCGAGGGCGCCCTTCCCGGCGACCCCGGCTTCGGTGAGGTCGCCGAGGACCGCTGGGGTGTGCTCGGTGCGGGCGCCGACACACGCCGCCACCCCACGCAGCGCGGCGACTACGGCGGGTTCTACCGCGCGCTCGCCCTCCACCTGCGTGACGGAGGACCCCTCCCCGTCGACCCGCATGACGCCGTCGGCGTGCTCGAGATCATCGAGCGCGTGCACGCCGCGTCCCCCGTTTCCGCCTGATCACCGATCACAAGAGAGAGAGATTCTCCATGACCACCGGCACCTCCCCCCACGTCGCCGTCATCGGCGGCGGCATCCTCGGCACCTCCACCGCGGCGTACCTCGCCCGCGCGGGGGCCCGGGTGACGCTCGTCACCTCCGGCGAGCTCGCCGACGGCGCCTCCGGGCGCTCGATCGCGTGGCTGAACTCGTCGGGCGACCGGTCCGCGTCCTACCACTACCTGCGCCTGGCGGGCATCGACCGCTACCGCTCGTGGCAGGCGCACCACCCCGAGAGCGAGGCGTACATCCGCTTCGACGGCGCCCTGAAGTGGGCCGGCCCCGGCGAGAGCTTCCGCTCGACGTTCGACTTCGAGCGTCGCAACGGCTATGACTCCCTGTGGGTCGATCGTGCCGACATCGCCAGCATCGCCCCCGACGTCGACCCCGCGGCCGTCGCCGAGGAGGGCGCCATCTACAACCCCGGCGAGGGCTGGATCAGCATGCCCGACCTCATCGCCGCACTGGCCGCCGACGCGGTCGCCGCCGGCGCGACGGTGCACGAGAACGTCGGCCACGCGCGCGTCGACGTGCAGGGCGGCGAGGCCGTCGGGGTCGTGCTGGCCGACGGCACCCGCATCGCCGCCGACCACGTCGTGCTGGCCACCGGTCCCGCGGTTCCCGCCGACCTCGCCTCGCTCGGCGTGACGATCCCGGATGCCACCCCCGCGGCGTTCGTGCTCTTCACCGACCCCGTCGATGTCACCGTGCGCACCGTGCTCAACACCCCGCGCGTGGCCGTGCGCCCCACCCCCGACGGGCGCCTCGTGCTCGACGCCGACTGGGCCGAGCAGTCGGTGCAGGTGGCCGACGACGGCTCGCTCACGGTGCCCGAGGCGTCGGTCGAGGGCCTGCTCGCCGAGGCGTCGCGCGTTCTCGCCGGCAACCCCACCCTCACCGCGCAGCACGTCGGCGCGGGCCTCAAGCCCATCCCGGGCGACGGTGATCCCGCGGTCGGCGAGGTTCCCGGCATCCGGAGCCTGTCGGCGCTCTTCACGCACTCCGGTGCGACACTGGGGCTCATCCTGGGCGAGCTGCTCGCCGACGAGATCGTCACCGGCACGCCGTCGCCGCTGCTGGCCGACTTCCGGTTCCACCGCTTCGTCGACACGGCCGCACTCGAGCCGATCGCCACGGGTGCGTGGTCGCCGGTGGGCGAGGACTGACCGGAGAGATTCCCGGGGGGCGTGGCCGCGAGGCTGCGCCCCCTTCGTCGTTTCGGGGGGGGGCGCCGCGGGATGCCGGGGGCGCCGCGGGATGTGGGGGGGGCGCCGGTGTGCCGTCACCGAAACAGGGGGTGCGACGAGAACAGGCCGATCCGGCGCAGATCAGCCTGTCTCCGTGGCATCCCCTGCTTCGTGACGGGCGGTGGCCGCGCGTCAGGGTTTGCCGTTGTCGATCCAGCGCGTGTGCGTCTTCAGCGCGTGCGTGACCGCGAGCCTGACCACGACGTAGAGCGCCGCACCCACCACGGCCAGGCCCACGATCCAGATCAGAAGCAGCATGATCACGTGGAGTCCGTTCATCGCTGTCATCATCCGGCGACTCTAGCCGCCGACGTCGCCCCCGTCTGCCCGCCGCGATCCGGTCGCCAGAACAGGGGATGTCACGAATCGGGCCGATCGGGTGAGAAACGGCCTGTTCTCAGTGCATCCCTGTTCTCCGCACACGCCCGCGCCGCCGGCGCTGCGAGCCCACGCCGACGGTCCCCGGCCGGTCGCCCGAACCACCCCTGCCCCACCGGCCGGGCCGTCCCGGGTCGCCCCTGCCGCCCCTGCCGCCCCGGGTCGCCCCTGTCGCCCCGGGTCGCCCCTGTCGCCCCTGCCGCCCGGACAGGGGATGCCACGAAACAGGCCGATCCAGCCGAAGCAGCCTGTTCTCAGACCATCGCCTGTTCTCAGCGCGCCGCCTGTTCTCAGCGCACCGCAGCCGGCGCGGGGCTCATTGCCGGCGACGGTTGCGGCGCCGCGGACCCGCGCCGGTCGGGGTCGAAGCGCAGCAGGACGCGCTGCATCCGCGCCTCGACGCCCCGATGCAGCACCCACGCCAGGCCGAGCGAGATCGCGAAGGCGAGCACGGCGAGCGCGATCGCGCGAGGCCAATGCAGCTCGGGATGCCCGTCGGGCCAGGCCGACGAGACCGAGGCGATCACGAGCAGGTGCACGAGGTAGAACGCGAACGACAACCGCCCGAGCTCCTGCCACATCGGCCGCGCGAGGAACGTCGACGACCGGTGCGCATCGGCCGACGCGAGCGAGGCGACGAGCAGCGCGAACCCGCCGACGGTGACGGCGAGCCCGGGGCGGATCTCGGTCCCGGGCAGGGCCGGCGCTTCCGAGAGCGCGTAGCCGAGCACCGCCAACGGCAGCGCGAACCGCAGCGACGCGGGCCGCCACGACGTCTGCGCCATGAGCAGCGCGAGGGCGACACCGAGCACGAACTCGGGCAGCCGTAGGAGGGGGGTGGATGCCGCGGACATCGGCACGGGCGAGACCGTGGCGATCTGCGGGGCGAGGGCGACGAGGGCGAGCGATGCCACGACCACCGCCCAGAGCACGCGGGCTGATCGTCCGGCGACCAACCGGATGATGAGCGGGAACATCAGGTAGAAGAAGGCCTCGCACACGAGCGACCAGCTCGCCGGGTTCCCGGCCTGCCACCAGTCCGGGTTCCACCCGCTGACGAGCAGGAGGTTCGCCCCGAGCGGCGCCAGACCGTCGGTGCGGATCTCGGGCACGAGCGTCGCGGCGGCGAACAGTGCGAGGCCGAGGCCGACGACGTGGAGCGGATAGATGCGTGCGGCGCGGTGCAGCCAGAACGACCGCGCGGTCTGCGCGGGCTTGTACCCCCACGCCAGCACGAACCCCGACAGGATGAAGAACAGCGTCACGCCGGTCTTCCCGGCCTCGAACACGAAGCCCCACACGTCACCGGCGCGACCGCCGAAGTACTCCACGGCCATGATGTGGTGCCCGAAGATGAGCAACGCCGTCGCCCAGCGCAGACCGGTGAGCGACGGAAGGTGTCGGGCCGCTCCCGAGCGAGGGGATGCCACGGGCCGAGCGAGCGGACGCGGAGCCGCCACGGTGGTGCTGATGGTCATCGCCTCCTGGAACGCTCGTTTCGGCGGCGCGAGAGCCGCGCGGACCCGGGAACGTTACCCGTTCGTGATGAAAAGAAGCCTGAAAGCCGCCGGGCTTGACGCGCGGCGGTGCGCAGTGGCATCCATCGGCATCCTCGTCCCTCTTCTGGCGGGGCGTGTCCCACTTATGGCCATCTCGGCGCCCTCGAAGCCGCAGAGGCTGGGACAAGGGCGACCACCCCCGCCGCGCGAGCCCGCAGCCGCGGGGAGCGGAGGAGATTCGGCGAGCGGAGGACGCATCACGGGGTTCTGGTCCTCCCTCCGCCGCATTTCCTCCGCTGCCCGGGCGCCACCCGAGCGCCACACCCGCGCCCCGCCGCGCTCACCCCGCGCCACCCTCGCCACCCGCGCCACACCGCCGCATTCCACCCGCACCCTCCACCGCGCGAGCCCACAGCCGCAGGGAGCCCCCAGCCGTGGTGAGCGGAGGAGATTCGAGGAGCGGAGGACGCATCACGGCGTTCTGCTCCTCCCCTGGCGGAATCTCCTCCGCTGCCCGGGCGCCACCGCCCGAGCGCCGCACCCGCGCCCCGCCGCGCTCACCCCGCGCCACCCGCGCCGCCCGCGCCACACCGCCGCATTCCACCCGCACCCTCCACCGCGCGAGCCCACAGCCGCAGGGAGCCCCCAGCCGCGGTGAGCGGAGGAAATACGGGGAGCGGAGGACGCATCACGGCGTTCTACTCCTCCCCTGGCGGAATCTCCTCCGCTGCCCGGGCGCCACCGCCGGGCGCAACCGCCCGCGCGCCGCGCCCGCCCCGCCGCCCCAGCCGCCCCGCGCCACCCGCCCCGCGCCACCCAGCCGCCCCGCGCCACCATGCGACCCCACCGCCGCTGCAGCCCGCGCCGCGTCAGCCGCCGCTCTCGTCAGCCCGCGCGCGGAGGCCGCAGCAGCATCCCGAACGTGCGGAGCGTGTCGCTGAGCCCCACCGACGCATCGAGCAGCCACTGGATCTGCAGGCCGTCGGAGGCGGCGATGAGCAGGGCGGCGAGATGATCGGCCGAGACGTCGTCGCGGATGCGCCCCTCGGCCTGTTGCGCGCGAAAGATCTCGCCGAGCTCGGCGCGCAGCCGCACGAACCGCGACGTGAAGTACTCCTTGCCGACGCCGCTGTCGACCTCGAGCGCCGCGGCGACGAGCGTGGAGTACAGCTGCACGAGGCCCGGCACCTCCACGTTGGCGGTCGCTGCGGCGATCATCCCCTCGACGCCCGGCTCGACGGGGTGAGCGGCTTCTTCCTCGGCGCGTTTCGCGGCCGCGTGGTCGTACACGGCGACGAGCAACTGTTCGCGGGAGTCGAAGTAGTGCAGGAGCGCCGCGTGCGAGACGCCGATGGACTCGGCGATGCGGCGCAGCGAGGTGCCGTCGGCGCCGCGCTGGCGGAAGACCTCGATCGCGCGGTCGAGGATCTCCTGCCGACGCTCGACACCGCGCCGGCGCTGTCCGGGCCGCCCGATCGTCGCGTCGTCAGCCATGTCCCCACCTTTCCTCACTCCACTGCGCTAGCGTAACCTCCACGTGGAGGTTAGAGTATCGACACGGCCACCCGGCCCCTCCGACGACGACGTGCAGAAGGACCCCATGACCACGCCCACCTCCCTCCCCGTAGCCTCGGTGCAGCTGTACTCGCTGGCATCCGAGTTCTCGGCCGACATGTCCGGCTCGCTCGACAAGCTTGCGGCGCTCGGTCTGCGCAACGTCGAGGCGTTCGCGTTCGTCGATCGCCCCGCCGAGATCCGCGCAGCCCTGGATGCCAGCGGCCTGGCCTCCCCCACCGGCCACGCCCCGCTGCTCAGCGATGAGCTGTGGACCCCCGACGGCTCGATCCCCACGCCCGCGCCCGAGGTGGTGTTCGAGGCGGCCGCGACCATCGGCATCCAGACCGTCATCGACCCGTTCGTCTCACCCGAGCGCTGGCTCACCGAGGACGGCGTCGCCGACATCGCCGAGCGCCTGAACCGCGCCGCCGACGTCGCCGCGACCTTCGGCCTCTCGGTCGGTTACCACAACCACGCGCAGGAGTTCGTCGCCGACTTCGGCGGCCAGACCGCCTACGAGCGTTTCGTGGCGCTCACCGACGAGCGCGTACAGCTCGAGCTCGACCTCTTCTGGGCGCTCACCGGTGGCCAGAACGTACCCGCACTCGTCGCGGCCCTCGGCGACCGGCTCACGGCCGTGCACGTCAAGGACGGTGTGGTTCCGGCATCCAACCCCTGGGGTCCGGACGCGGGCGAACTGTCCACCGCGAGCCTCGACCAGCGCCACGCCGGCACCGGCGAGGTTCCGCTCGCCGACGCGCTGCGCGCCGGCACGGGCATCAAGTTCGCCGTGATCGAGTACGACCGCGCGCCCGGCGACGTGTTCGCCGACATCGCCGCGAGCCTGGCGTTCCTCACCGAGGGCGGGTTCGTCCGATGAGCCGGCCCCTCGGAGTCGGCATCATCGGTGCCGGAGTCATCAGCCAGACCTACCTCGAGAACCTCACCTCGTTCCCCGATGTGAGTGTCGTCGCCGTCGGCGACCTGTTCCCCGACCGTGCCCGGGCCAAAGCCGACGAGCACGGCGTCGCCGTCGCAGGAACTCCCGACGAGGTGCTGTCGAACCCCGACGTCGACCTGGTCGTGAACCTCACGATCCCGCAGGTGCACGTCGAGGTGTCGTCGGCGGCGATCGCGGCGGGAAAGCACGTGTGGACCGAGAAGCCGATCGGCCTCGACCGTGACGCCACGCGTGCGCTCCTGGAGCAGGCGGATGCCGCGGGCGTGCGCATCGGCTCGGCCCCCGACACCCTGCTCGGCCCCGGTTTCCAGTCGGCCAAGCGCGCGATCCAGAAGGGCGTCATCGGCGAGCCGCTGTTCGTGCAGACGTCGTTCCAGACGCAGGGGCCCGACCTGTGGCATCCGGACCCCGCGTTCCTCTTCGCGCGCGGCGCCGGTCCGCTGCTCGACATGGGGCCGTACTATTTCTCGGCGCTCGTGAGCCTCCTCGGCCCGATCGCCGGGGTCACCGCACGCGGCTCGCGGCCGCGGACCGAGCGCACGATCCACACCGGACCGCGCGCGGGCGAGACGTTCCCGGTCGAGGTGCCCTCGACCGTGCAGGTGCTCACGTCGTTCGCGGCCGGCCAGCACGGCACGCACCTGCTGAGTTTCGACTCGGCGCTCGAGCGCCACGGCGTGGTCGAGATCCACGGCTCGGAGGGCACGATGGTGCTCCCCGATCCAAACCGCTTCGAGGGACGCATCGCATACGTGAAGCCGCTCGGCGTCTTCCGCGACGGCATGAAGACCGAGCAGGAGTGGATCGAGGTGCCGAACGAGGGCACCGTCGTCGGCCGCGGCCTCGGCGTGCTCGACATGGCCCGCGCGATCGCCGCGGACCGCCCGCACATCGCCACCGGAGAGCTGGGCTTCCACGTCCTCGACGTGATGCTGTCGGCTGAAGAATCGGCCGCGACGGGCCAGACGCTCGAGATCGGCAGCACCGTCGCGCCTGTGCCGCTGCTTGAGGAGGGCTTCGACCCCTTCGCGTCGACGCTGTAGCCCGTTCGGCCTCCCGCCCCGTGGTGTCGTGTGGATGCCACGGGGCGGGGGTGTTTTCGGGGAGCGCTGCGGGTGGTTGCATGGGCGGGGCATTGCGGGCGGTTGCATGGGCGGGGCATTGCGGGCGGATGCCGCGGCGCCGGGCGAGCGGAGGAGATCCGGCGCACGGAGGGAGATCCGCGCGGCATCCATCCTCCGATCCCCGAATGCCCTCCCGTCGCGCGGTGCCCGGCAGGTGCAGGCAGTGGTGTTGCCGGAACCCGGATGCCGGAACTCCGGGCGAGCGGAGGAGATCCGGCGCACGGAGGACGATCCGCGCGGCATCCATCCTCCGCTCCCCGAATGCCCTCCCGTCGCGCGGTGCCCGGCAGGTGCGGTGGGGGATGCCGTCGGGCGGGCGGACGCTGGGCGGAGGACGGGTTCGGGAGATCGGCGCACGCGTGGGCCTTCGCGCGGACGGGCACACCGGGAGTCGCGATCAGGGCGGGCGCGGGCCCGAACCCGGACGGCGTGCGTGCGTGACTCGGCGGGTGGAGCTCGAGCGGTGCCGTCCGGAAGACGTCGAGGCGCTGACGGCGTTCCTCGAGGCGGTCGACCTCACGCTCAGCGGCCTGGACGCACCGAGCGTGCGACTGTGGGTGGAGCGCGATGAGACCGGTGCGATCGTCGGCAGCACCGGCTACGAGCTCAGCGCCGACGGTTGCCACGCGTTGATCCGCAGCGTCGCGGTGCGTCCGACGCACCGTTCCCGCGGGAGCGGCAGTGCCCTCGCGACCTTCGCGCTGACGCGAGCCGCCGAGGAAGGAGCGCGCACGGCCTGGCTCTTCAGCCGCCGATCCGGGCCGTTCTGGCAGAACCTGGGGTTCGAACCCGCCGATCGCAACGAACTGGCCGCGGCACTGGCGGATACGCATCAGGTGCGGCTGTTCCAGCAAACCGGGCAACTGAAGCGCGAGATCGCGTGGTCGAGGCCGCTCGGAGAGCGCACCGGCGCGTGAATGGGCGGGACCGTGAGTCTTCGAGACTTCACCCGCAGCGCTTCCTCCTACGGAAATCGCAGGTCGCTGGTTGATTCTTAGCGCCCCGCTATCGGCGGATCCCTCCTCCCCAGCGGGTGATGCGGCGGATCTCTCCCCATTTCGGCTCGTGGGCCGGGTTCGATGTCGGAGGTCGTGGTTAGCATGCATGCATGTCTTTCGATCGCCCTCCGACACCACCCGATGACGGGGCTTCGGCCCTCTCCTCGGTGCTGGTCGAGGTGCGCGGGGTGGATGCCGAGGTGGCCTCCGCCGAAGCCCGACGCGTGCGCGCGCTGGCCCGGGCGGGGCACCTCGCGCTCGACGCGTCTGCGGGGGTGCGGGCGTCGGCGAGGGCGGCGGAGTTGGCGTTGCGGGAGGTCGCATCCGAGATCGCGGCGGCATCCTCCCTGTCGGATCGGAGTGTGCAAGCGCAGATCGGTCGTGCGATGACCCTCGCCGATGACTTCCCGGTCACGCTGGATGCGTGGGAGGCGGGGGCGCTGACCCGGACCCACGTGCGGGTGATCGTGGATGCCGGGCTGCCCCTGCCGTCCGAGCGGCGGCACGAGTTCGACGTCCTCGCCGTCGCCACCGCCGACGGGCTGAGTCCGGGGCGGTTGAAGGCCCGACTGGCGGCGTTGGCGGAATCGCTGCAGCCCACGACCTTGGCGGAGCGGCACCTGCGCGGACGCGCGACCCGGTGCGTGCGGGTCGTGTCGGGGGAGGACGGGATGTCCGACCTGATCGCGACGCTCCCGACGGTGCTGGCGGTGGGGATCTACGACCGGCTCGTGCAGCAGAGCGCCGCGATCGTCGACATGCGCCGAGACGCCGGGCGCGGTGACGCGTCGACGGTGGAACACGCCGGCTGCGGTGACGCGTCCGTGGGGCAACACGCCGGTCGGGGCGCCGGTAGCGACGGACGCGGCGACCGCTCGGCGAACGCGACGACGACCACGCCCGATACACGGACCGCCGATCAGGTGCGCGCGGACATCCTCGCCGACCTGCTGCTGACTGCCGCACCCGAAGCCGACCCCACCCGTGGCGACGACGGCCCCGGCACCCTCGGCGCGATCCGCGCGCGGGTGCAGGTCGTGGTCCCGGCGTTGACGATGCTGCGCCCCGGGGCGGAGAAGTCCGACCCCGCCGACCTCGTCGGGCACGGACCCATCGACGCCGACACCGCCCGCGCCCTCGCCGAAGCCACCCCCGTTCCCTGGGACCGTGTCATCACCCACCCGGTCTCGGGCGAGGTGCTCCGCACCGACACCTACCACCGCACCGCCGCGATCGACCGGCACCTCCGCGCCCGTGACCGCCACTGCCGGTGGCCCGGCTGCGTCGCCCCGGCCGTGCGCTGCGAAGTCGACCACACCCACGACTGGGCGCTCGGCGGACCCACCGCCGTGCGAAACCTCGCCCACCTCTGCCAAAGACACCACACCCAGAAACAGTTCACCCGCTGGACAGTCCGACAACTCCCCGGCGGGGTCCTCGAGTGGACCTCTCCGACGGGACGCGTCTACACCGACGAACCCCTCCCCTACACGCCAGCGGTCCGATTCCTCCCCGACGAGCCCACCCCGCCCCAGCCCTCGACCGACCCGCCACCCCCGACCGACCCGCCACCCCCGACCGACCATGAACACGAACCGGCACCGTTCTGAAACCGGACGTCGGCGCGTCCGCGCGGGCGGGCGAGGGCGCGCGGATGCGCGGCCGCGCGGGGGCCGGCGCGTCCAGAAGGGCGGGCACCGGGTCGCACGACTCCGCCGTCTGCCGCACGTCGGCGAGGTACCGCCGGTCGGCCGCCAGCCGCGCCAGCGCGTCCGAACCCACCGATCCGTGCCCGGGAATCACGAACCGCGCGGCCCGCGCGTACGGCTCCAGCACGTCGAGCGCCCTCTCGTACGCCGGAACGTCGTCCGGATCGAACGGCAACGGCAGCTCGACATCGCTCAGCATGTCGCCGGCGACGAGCACCCGCGGCCCCGGCAGCCAGACCGCCGTATGTCCCGGCGGGGAACTCCGCCCCGACGCCCACCGCGGCACGTCTCCGAACAACGGATGCCACAGAAGATGGTCGTGATGCGCGTGGGTCGCGAACCCCTCAGCGACCGTCAGCCCCCGCTCCCGCAACGCCGCGGCGAGCGCGTCGAGTTCGTCCGGCATCCATCCCGGATCGATCAGCAGCGCCCGACCGGCCTCGACGACCACCGTCGTGTTCGTCTGCATCACGCGGCTCGTGGCGACGGGCACACCCGGTGCCACCTCGCGGAGCGGAACCATCACGGAGCCGCGTCGATCACGCAGAACCGGTTACCCTCGGGGTCCTGCAGGATCACGTAGTCCGCGTCGGCGGGCCTGCCGTCCCATTCCACCTCGGTCGACCGCTGCGCGTCGAGGGACAGGTTCGGCCCGGTGCCGTCGGCCGAGTGCAGCAGCGCGAAGTCGTTGTCGATCGGCTCCCGCACGGTGTACCCGAGCGCCGCCGACCAGAACCGGATCTGGGCGTGCAGATCATCGACGCGGATGACGATCGACCCGACCACGAGCATGCCGTCAGCGTACGCCGGGGGTCACTCCGTCACCTCCGCGCGATCCACCAGGAACGTCTCCGTCCGCCCGTCGGGCGCCGTCACCGTCACTTCGGCCATGCCCTCGCCGCCGGGGAAGACGCGCAGCGTCAGCCCGTCGAGGTAGTCGTAGTCGGGCCGGTCGTCGCGCGCACCCCACGGCAGAACAGCCCCGGGCCGCACGTACAGCGGCAGCGAGTCGAAGCCGTGCTGCTCGCGCCGCCACCCGCCGCCGGTCACGCGCTCCCCGGTCAGCAGGTGCGTCCACTCCCCCGCGGGCAGGTAGACGCTGACGTCACCGGATGCCGAGAACACGGGCGCCACGAGCAGGTCCGGGCCGAGCATGTACTGTCGGTCGAGGTGAAGCGTCGTGGGGTCGTCGGGGAACTCCAGCGCCATCGGCCGCATCACGGGTGTGCCGGTGACCGTGGCATCGCGCGCCGCGGCATAGAGGTACGGCATGAGCCGGAGCTTCAGCTTCGAGAACAGCCGCGTCACCTCGACTGCCTCGTCGTCGAACGCCCACGGCACCCGATACGAGTCCGATCCGTGGAAACGGCTGTGCGACGACAGCATCCCGTACGCGACCCAGCGCTTGAATACCGCCGGGTCGGGCGTGCCCTCGAAGCCGCCGATGTCGTGGCTCCAGAACGCGAACCCGCTCCAGGCCAGCGACAGCCCGCCGCGCAGGGTTTCGGCCATCGACGCGAACGTCGAGGAATTGTCGCCGCCCCAGTGCACCGGCATCGTCTGCCCGCCCGCGGTCGCCGACCGGGCGAAGAGCACGGCCTCGCCCTCGCCGCGCTCGTCGACGAGCACCTCGTGCACGGCGGCGTTGTAGAGCTGCGCGTAGAGGTTGTGCATGCGCTCGGGGTCGGTGCCGTCGAAGTAGACGACGTCGGTGGGGATCCGCTCGCCGAAGTCGGTCTTGAAGCAGTCCACGCCCTGAGCGATCAGCCGGCGCAGGTACGACTGGTACCAGCGCACGGCATCCGGGTTGGTGAAGTCGACGAGCGCCATGCCCGGCACCCACAGGTCCCACTGCCACGTCGAGCCATCCGGCCGACGCACGAAGTAGCCGTTCTCGGCCCCCTCGGCGAACAGCGGTGAGCGCTGCGCGATGTACGGGTTGATCCACACCGACACGCGCAGACCGCGATCGTGGAGGCGGCGGAGCATGGCATCCGGGTCCGGGAACACGCGCTCGTCCCACGTGAAGTCGCACCAGTTGAACTCGCGCATCCAGAAGCAGTCGAAGTGGAACACCGAGAGGGGCAGGTCGCGCTCGGCCATGCCGTCGATGAACGCGTTCACGGTCGCTTCGTCGTAGTCGGTGGTGAACGATGTCGTGAGCCACGTGCCGAACGACCACGCGGGCACGACGGGCGGGCGACCGGTGAGCGCGGTGTATCGCTCGAGAACGTCCTTCGGGGTCGGACCGGCGATGACGAAGTACTCCAGCGCCCCGCCCGAGACCGAGAACTGCACGCGTTCGACGTTCTCAGAATCGACTTCGAACGACACGTGTCCTGAGTCGTTGACGAGCACGCCGTAGCCGCCCGACGAGACGTAGAACGGCACGCTCTTGTACGCCTGTTCGCTCGAGGTGCCGCCGTCGGCGTTCCAGATGTCGACCGTCTGGCCGTTCTTCACGACGGGTCCGAAGCGTTCGCCGAGGCCGTAGATCGTCTCTCCGACGCCCAGGTCGAGCTGCTCGTGCAGGTAGTGGCGTGCGGCCGGCACTCCGGTGTCGGCGCCGGCGTTGCCGATCACGCCGGTCTCGACGTCGGCTCCATCGGCGAGGCTCACCCGACCGAGTGACCGGATGCCACTGCCGGTGAGCCGCGTCCCGTCGAGCTCGAACGACAGGTCCCACGGGGCGCCGGGCGCAACGCGGGCGACGAGCCCGCCGGTCGTGAGGGCGCCCCCCTTGTCGGTGACCTCGACGGAACCGCCGCCGGCCGCGGCGCCGGGGAGTGCGAACCCCGTCGCACGGGTATCTCCGGCGTGGTGGACGACGCGGACCCGCACGACCCCCTCGAGCGGAGACGACAGGGTGACGGTCAGGACCGTGCGGTTGAGCACGTCGCCGCGTTTGGCGATGACCTTCGTCGGTGCGTGCACGACCAACCCCGGACCATCGGGGGTGTCGGTCGAGCCGATGTCGTACGCCTCGGCGGCGTAGTCGACGGTGACGCCCGGACGCATCAGCCAGAACCCATCGGTGAACTTCATTACTTGACTGCTCCTGCCGTGATGCCGCGTGTGAGCGTGCGCTGAAAGATGAGGAAGAAGATGAGCGTCGGGATGATGCCCAACAGGGCCGACGCGCTGATCGTGGTGACGTCCATGAGCCGGTCGCCCTGGAGCACGCTGATCGCGACCGGGACGGTCTGGTTGTCGTTGGATGCCAGGAACGTCAGGGGGATCAGGAACTCGTTCCACGTCCAGATCAAGAAGAAGATGACGAGCACCGACAGCGTCGGGCGGCTGATCGGGAAGATCACGCGCCACAGGATCTGCCAGCGGCTCGCGCCGTCGATCGCGGCGGCCTCGAGGATCTCGCGGGGGAACGTGCCGTACACCGACGACAGCAGGTAGGTGCCGAACGCCGCCTGCACCACGGTGAAGACGATGATGACCGACCACACGTTGTCGTACAGGCCCACGGATTTGAACATGTAGTACAGCGGGTACAGCAGCGCCTCCTGCGGCAGCAGGTTCGCGAGCAGGAACAGCAGCACGATCCCGGTGCGTCCGCGGACGCGCCCGATGCCGATCGCGAAGGCGTTCAGCACTGAGATCAGCACCGCGAGCACCGCGACGACGCCCGAGATGAGGATCGAGTTGCCGACCTTGCGCGGGAAGTCGACGCGGTTCCAGAAGTCGACGATGCCGCCGAAGTCGAGCTGCTGCGGAAGGGCGAGCGGGCCCGAGGTCGCGTAGTCGACGGGCGACTTGAACGAGTTGACGAGCACGAGGTAGAAGGGCGCGAGCACGAGCAGCGCGCCGACGACGACGAGCGCGAGCAGCAGCCAGTCGACGGGGCGGCGACGGGTCATGCCGCCGCGGCCTCCGCGGCGCCGGGGACGTCCCGTGGTGATGACGGCGGTGGTGGTCATAGTCCCGCCCTTTCCTTGCGTTCGAGCGAGGTCTGCACCCGGATGAACACGATCGAGACGATGACGACGACGATCGTGAGCACGGTGGCGATCGTCGCGCCGTAGCCGACGTTCCGCTTGGTGAAGAACTCGAGATAGGCGTAGTACGCCGGGACGATCGTCGATCCCGCCGGACCTCCCTGCGTGATGACGTACACGGGCCCGAACACCTTGAGCGCGGCGATCGTGCAGGTGAGGGTGACGACGAAGATCTCGGGGCGGATGATGCTCATCGTGATCGCCGTGAACCGCTGGAACCAGTTGGCGCCGTCGAGTTCGGCGGCCTCGTAGAGCTCGGGGTCCACGCGCTGCAGCGCGGCCATGAACACCACGACCGGGTACCCGATCTGCACCCAGACCAGCACGACCATGAGCACGATGAGCGCCGAGGGCATCTGCCCCAGCCAGTCGTACGAGGGGAGGCCGAGCCCGCCCAGGATCTGGTTGAGCGCGCCGTTGTCGCCGGGGCGGACGATCCACCCGATGACGATGCCGGCCACCGCGACCGGCAGGATCTGCGGCAAGTAGTAGGTGGCGCGGAGGAAGCTGCCGACCTTGCCGCCGAACTTGCGGCCGACGACGTCGAAGAGCAGGGCCGCGACAGCGAGGCCGACGACGGTGGGGACGACGACCATCGCGAGGACCATCCACACCGAGTTGGTGAACGAGGTCCAGAAGTCGTCGTCGGTGAGCAGCTTGGCCCAGTTCTCGAGCCCGATGAACTCGGGGTCGCCGACGCCGCGCCACTTGGTGAAGGTGAGGAACACGTTCCACACGAGCGGCACGATCACGATCACCAGCAGCAGCACGAAGCCGGGCAGCAGGTACAGCCAGTAGCCGGCAGTGCCGCCGCGGCGCTGGGGGATGGCCGGCTGCTCGGGCGGGAGTGCCACCCGAGCAGCCGGACGCGTGAGGAGGGCCATCAGCGGAAGTCCGCCGTGCCTTCGTCGTACTTCTTGCCGAGGTTCGCGTTCGTGGTCGCGGCATCCTGCGATCCGGTGACGAGACCCTGGAGCTCCTGCACGAGCACGTCGTAGAAGCCGGGAGCGGGCCAGTCGGGGTAGAACGACAGGCCGTCGTCGGCGAGCACGCCGTTGAACGTGTCGATGAGCTCCTTGCTCTTGGCATCCGTGATGTCGGCGGTGTTCGCCGCGACGGGAACGCCGCCGTTGTTGCCGATGATCGCCTGGATCTCGGGGCTCATCGTGATGTCGATGAACTGGTAGGCGAGGTCCTTGTTCTTCGAACGCTCCGGGACGACCCACAGGTTGCCCGACGAGCCGAGCGAGAGCTTCGACCCGGGGAAGGCCGCGAGCGTCCAGTCGAACGTCGTGGCTTCGCTGGCCATGCGGCCGTACCACCACGAGCCCGACACGAAGATCGGCGAGGTGCCGTTGATGAAGGAGACGCCGGCGTCCTCGGCCTTCACCGACGAGACGTCCTTGGCGATGTAGCCCTTGTCGACGTACTCCTTGAGGGTGTCGGAGGCGTAGGTCACCTCGGACCCCTTCCAGTCGACCGGGTTCTTGTAGAGCTGGTAATCGTCGACCCACGATCGGTCGGCCTTGCTCAGCGCGAGCTGGTACCACAGCTGCCCGAGCGGGTACTCGGCACCCGCCTCGGCGAGGGGCGTGATGCCCTTCGCGACGAAGGCGTCGAGCACCTTCACGAACTCGTCGTAGGTCTTGGGCACTTCCAGGCCCGCCGCGGCGAAGGCGTCGAGGTTGTAGTAGACGCCGACGAACTCGCCGTAGTTGGGCACGCCGTACCAGGTGTCGCCGCCCATGACGCCGTCGGAGGAGTACTTCGCCGTCGTCTGCAGCGACGGGGCGAGCTTTGCATCCCAGCCGTACTGGGTGACGGCGTCGCTGATGTCGGCGATGAGCCCGGTGCTCGCGAGGAAGCCCGCGGTCGCGTTGCCCTTGTTGAACTCCATGAGGTCGGGCGCGGCGTCGGTGTCGAGCACCTGGCTCGCCGTCTTCTGGATCTGCTCGAAGGACTTCTCCTCGATCTTCACCGTCGCACCGGTCTTCTCCTCGAAGATCGGGACGGCGGCGTTCCAGGCCTTCGCCATGGCGCTGTCGGCGCCTTCGTAGTGCCACAGGGTGAGGGTCTTGCCCTCGCCGTCCGTGGATCCGCTGTCGCCTCCCCCACCGCTGCAGGCGGCGAGGGTCAGGGCGGCGACGGCGATGGAGCCGACGACCGAGAGGGCTCGGGTCGCGCGTCGTTGGGCGTTCGTGCGTGCCATCGTTGGCACTCCTTTCACTGTGTTCCGCTGGTTCAGGGGTGTCCGCTAGCGGAGGCGGATGTGTCGAAGCGCTTCGATTATGGGCGAACGGCACAGGCTGTCGAGTTGGGCGGGTCAGGCGGAGCCGGGCGCGGCGACGGAGCCGCGCTCGAGATAGGTCGGCGGGATGAGATGGAGGCCGGATGCCACGGGGCGCCCGGCGACGAGCTCGATCGCCAAATCGACCGCGAGCTCGCACGAGTTCTGCGGGACGAGCGGGATCGAGTCGACCGGGGTGGCGAGGGCGTCCGTGTCGAAGCTGCTGCCGACCGAGACGATCGACACATCGTTCGGCACGCTCTTGCCGAGCGCGGCGAGCTCGACGAGCATCACCTGCAGCACTTCTTCGGGCGCGTGCAGGACGATCCCGGTGACCCCGGCCCCGACGAACGCGCGCACCGAGCGGCGCACGAGATCGCGGTCGGTGACGACCTCACCGGATGCCACTGCGGTGGCGTTCATCCCGCGTTCGGTCGCCCGCTCCAGGACGGTGCTGCGGACACGGGGCGGGAAGTTCGACTTCTCGTACGCGCGGCGAGACCCGCCGATGAGCCCGATCTCGCGGTGCCCGGCGTCGGCGAGCCGGTCGACGGCCTGGACGGCGGCGCTCTCGAAATCGAGGTCGACGCACACGAGTTCGTCGTGCTCGTTCGGGATGCCGACGAACACCGTCGGCGTCGCGCTCGCGCGGGCGATCGCGACGCGCGGGTCGGCGGGGGCGACGTCGAGCACGAGGATGGCATCCACGAGTCCGCTCGCGGCGACGCGCTTCATCCCGGCCGAGGCGTCCTCGTCGGTGAGAAGGAGCATGTCGTACTCCTTGCGCCGCGCCGCGACGGTCATCGCGTGCATGAACGCCATGTGGCTGGGCGCGTGACTGTCGGCGCGGAGCGGCTCGGACAGCGCGAAGATGTTGGTCTGGCTGCCGGCGAGCATCCGCGCTCCGGCGTTGGGGCTGTACCCCAACTGCTGCACGGCATCCTGGATGCGCCGGCGCGTATCGGCCGAGACCGGACGCTTGCCGCTCAGCGCGTAGGAGACGGTGCTGATCGACACGCCCGCAGCGCGGGCGACCTCGTCGATCCCTGCCATAGCGACTCCTTCGTAGCTGTCGAAGCGCTTCCGAGAAGCGCTTCGACGGCAAAGCTAAACCACGTTCGCCGTCGAGCGCAAGAGGTAAGTTGGCGCGGGCAACAAAAGGGCACCTCCCACCGAGGGCCGGGCACGCGGGGGACGAATGACTCAGCGCTCGTCCGACTCCCGACGCCGCTGGATGGCCTCCGCGATCGGGTCCATCGGGAGAGCCGGCCCGAACTGGGCGTTCGGCTTCGTGTCGCGGTGCGGATGCCGCGGTCGCCCCCGTCCGAGGGAGATGTCGCTGTACGCGTCCGACGCGTAGAGGTCTTCACCGCGACGGGACGGCGCGCGACGACGGGTCGAGAGGAGCGAGACCGCGGCCAGGGCGACCACAGCTCCGACCGGCAGCGCCCACAGCGGAGTGTCCCACTCGAAGGCGAGCGACGCCCAGTAGAGGGCGAAACCGCCCACGAGGATCACGGCGATCGCGATCCGCCGCCAGAGCTGCAGGGCCATACTCGACGGTATCCCGCCACGGGCGATCCCGCGACCCCGACGAACGGCCGGTCAGGGCTGCCGCCGCACCGCCGCCCATCCGTCGCCCTCGCGCGTGAACACGATCCGGTCGTGCAGCCGCGACGGGCGGCCCTGCCAGAACTCGATCTCACGCGGCTCGATGCGGTAGCCACCCCAATGCGGTGGCCGCGGCACGGGCGCGTCGTCGGCGAAGCGCGCTTCGACGGCATCCATGGCGTCCTCGAGGGCGGCTCGGGATGCCACGGGCTGCGACTGCGCGCTCGCCCAGGCCGACAGCTGCGACCCGCGCGGACGCGACGCGAAGTACGCGTCGTCGCGCTCGGCCGGCAAGGGCGTCGCCGCGCCCAGGACGATGACCTGCCGCTGCAGCGCGTACCAGGGGAACAGCGCCGACACTGCCGGATTCCCGGCGAGAGCCCGGCCCTTCCGCGACAGCCGGTTGGTGAAGAACCACAGCGCACCGTCGTCGTCGATCCCGCGCAGCAGCACGGCGCGCGACGACGGTCGGGCCTCGGCATCCACCGTCGACACGACCATCGCGTTCGGCTCGGGCAGGTCGGCGGCGTCCGCCAGCCACCGCTGGAACAGCGCGATCGGCGAGGCGGCGAGCGCGCCGTCGTCGAGTTCGGCGAGGGTGTAGTCGAGCCGATGGGCGAGGGGGTTCTCGGTCATCGCGCGGTCCTCCGGATCGGGCTCGGGAGGCACCATCGTACGGCCGGCTCGGCGCGACGAGCGGAGGACTCTCGCCCAGCGGAGGACGATTCCCGCGGCCTTCGTCCTCCCCTCCCCGCTTCTCCTCCGCTCCTCCCGGCGCCGATCCGGAATATCCGCCGAACGCAGCGAGTTGAGCACACCCGGCCCCGTTCCCCCTCGAAAGGACCCCCGCGTGAGCCTGTTCAGCCCCACCACCGTCGGCGATGTCGACGTCCGCAACCGCGTGTCGCTCGCCCCGATGACCCGCCTGCGCGCAAGCGCCGACGGCGTCCCCGGGCACCTCGTCGCGACTTACTACGCGCAGCGCGCGGGCATCGGTCTGCTGGTGACCGAGGGCGTGTTCCCGAGCGCCGAGTCGCGGGCGTACCCCGGTCAGCCGGGCATCGTCACCGACGAGCAGGCAGCCGGCTGGGCGAAGGTGGCGGATGCCGTGCACGCCGAGGGCGGAGCCGTCTTCATGCAGCTCATGAACGGCGGACGCGTCTCGCACCCGCTCCTCACCGGAACCGACCGCATCGTCGCCCCCTCGGCGATCGCGATCGAGGGCTCGACCCGCCTCGCTGACGGCACGAAGGTCGACTTCCCCGTGCCGCACGCCCTCGCGACGGAAGAGCTCGCCATCGTGCGCGACGAGTTCGTCGCCGCGGCCCGTCGAGCGGTGGATGCCGGCATCGACGGCGTCGAGCTCCACTCGGCCAACGGCTACCTGCTGCACGAGTTCCTCTCCCCCGCGTCGAACCAGCGCACCGACGCCTACGGCGGCTCTCCCGAGGCTCGTGCCCGGTTCGTCATCGAGGTCGCGCGGGCCGTGGCCGCCGAGATCGGCGCCGGTCGCGTCGGCATCCGGATCTCGCCCGCCCACAACATCCAGGACGTGTGGGAGAAGGACGAGGCCGAGACCCGCGCCACCTACGAGGCGCTCATCGCCGGCCTCGCGCCCCTGGGCCTGGCGTACCTCAGCGTGCTGCACGCCGACCCCGCGGGCGACTTGATCCAGGACCTGCGCCGCGCCTTCGGCGGCACGTTCATCGTGAACTCCGGATTCTCGGTCGTCACGACGCGCGACGAGGCCGTCCAGGCGATCGACGACGACATCGCCGACCTCGTCGCCGTCGGCCGCCCCGCGATCGCCAACCCCGACCTCGTCGCCCGCTGGGAGCGCGGCGCCGACGAGAACGAGGTGCACCAGCCCTCGGTCTACGGCGGAGACGAGCGCGGATACACCGACTACCCGTTCCTCGAGGGCTGAGCGACGAGATTCGGCCCGACGTTCACCATCGACCCCATGCGGACGATGCGGCGACGGATGCGCAGGCCCGAGTCGGTCCGGACCATCTCGTCGTCGTACCAGGCGTTCGCGATCGTGCCCGCGAGGTTGTCGCCCTCGAGCACGAGCGCGTCGCCGTAGGTGCGAGCGGTCAGGGGGTCGACCCCGGTGATGACGGTGTTGGTCATGCGGTGGAGGGTCCGCCCGGCCGGGTCGTGCGTTTCCTGCATGAAGGCGCTGAAAGCGTCGCCGCTTTCCCAGCGCGCGAAGCCGAAATCGACTTCAGCGTCGTCGGTGAAGACGGTGCGGAAGAGGTCCCAATCCCGCGTGTCGATTCCGGTCGCGTACCGGTAGACGAGGTCGAGGACCTCGAATCGCAGGTCGGCACTGATGGTGGCGCTCATGGTGTCCTTTCGATTGTCGTTCACGGGTATTTCGGGAACGGTGCAGGCGCCATCGGCACAGACGATGGCGACCCCGCCGCTCAGATCGCGAAGCGGGGGCGACGCCGTCATGCGTTCGCGACCTGGGCGAGGATGCTCTTCAGCTGGTCCACCTCGACCGCGCCGGGGATCGCATAGGCGCCGTCGATGACCACGAACGGAACGCCGCGCGCTCCCAGCTCGTGGGCCGTGGCGGCATCCCGGTCGACGGCCTCCGCGAACTCGCGCGACTCCAGCGCCCGTCGAGCGGATGCCACGTCGATCCCGACGTCGGCCGCGAGGTCGAGCAGCGACTCCACCGTGCCGATGTGCCGCCCCTCGGCGAAGTACGCGGCGTAGAGGCGGTCGCTGAGTGACGCCCGCGCTCCAACGGTCTCCGCGTAATGCAGCAATTCGAGCGCCAGATGCGAATTCGTGGGGCGAATTCTCTCGGGTTCGTACCCCAGCCCCTCCGCGGCGGCCGTCTTCTTCATCGCGGCGAACACGCGTTCCTGCCCGGCGGCATCCATTCCGCGGTTGGCCTCGAGATATTCGCGAGCGTCGAAATCGACGGGGAAACCGGGCTGCAATTCGAAGGATCGATGCACCACGTCCACCTCCCCGGGAAAGTCCGCCAGCGCCTTCTTCCACCGGGCATCTCCGACGTAGCACCAGACGCACTGCACGTCGGACCACACCTCGATCCGCATCGGTCGGCTCTCTCGCATGGTTCCTCCTGGCTGGCATCCGTCCGGCAGCGGACGTAAAGTGGGGGGTGGCTCCGTTTCACAATATGGGGTCACCCCCCACTTGTCAAAGAATGGATGCCATGGCCAGGCCCCTCCGCGCAGATGCCCGCCGCAACTACGACGCGATCGTCCAGGCGGCGGTGGAAGAAGTCGGATCACGGGGGGCGACGGCATCCCTCGAAGACATCGCGAAGCGCGCGGGCGTCGGATCGGCGACCCTGCACCGCCACTTCCCCACCCGCAATCTGCTGCTGCAGGCCGTCTTCGCCGACGGTATTGCGGCGCTGGCCTCCCGCGCGTCCGACCTGGCGCAGGAACGCGATGCCGGAAGCGCCCTGCGCACCTGGCTGTCGGAGCTCGCGGCCTACAGCGCGAGCACGCGCGGCCTCGCCGACACCCTCGACCTGTCCGCCGGGGTCGACGCCGACCCCGACATGCACACGTGCGAGATCCTGCTGCTGGGGGCGGCCACCACCCTGCGGGATGCCGCGGCGAGCGCCGGCGCGATCCGCCGCGACGTCGGCGCGTACGACCTGCTGTCGCTCGTCAACGCGATCTCGCTCGAGGCCCGGAACCACACCGATCCCGAGGCGTTCGCGACCCGTCTGCTCGACCTCGCGTTCGACGGCATCTCGCGTTCGACGCCATCTCCCGCGACGGACAGTCGCACCTGATTGGGGCGCGTCGCCGGGCGGGCCGGTCAGGACCGACGTGCCCTTCCCAGCGTCAGCCAGGCGAAGAGCACGCAGACGAGAACCGTGGCCCCGAGGACGGCCGAGGCCGAGCGGGGATCGAGCGAGTCCGCGAGCACCCCGAAGACCGGCGCGCCGACGGGGATGCCGATGAGGAGGAAGACCGAGAACACCGCGGACACCCGCCCACGGAGCTCCGCGGTCGCGCGCGCCTGGACCGTGCTGCCGGATTGCGTGACCAGCATCATCGCGGCGAACCCGGCCGCGACGAGGGTGCCCATGTAGACCGCGATGTTCGGGCTGGCCAGCGCGAGGATCGCGAGCACCCCCACTCCCACGGCTCCCCATCGCACCAGGACGACGGACGTGCTGTTGCGCCAGGCGGCGACGAGGGCGCCCGCGATCGTGCCGACCGCGAGGGCCGTCGCGGCCAGCCCCACCTGCTCGGGGCCGGCATCGAAATCCTCCGTGAGGATCAGCGTCGCGAAGGTGACGAAGTTCGGCCCGACGAGTCCCCCCACGGCGGCGATGACGAGCACCTCGGGGAGGACCGGGTCGCGTTTGATGAACGCGAGCGCGGGCCCGAGCCCCCTCGACACGGATGCCACGACCGTGTGGCGCGGCCCTCCCAGCGTCGCGAGGACGATGGCGAATCCCCCGAACAGCGCGGCCCCCACCGCAAACGGCAGAACGAACCCCGTTGACGCCACCAGCACGCCCCCGACGGCGGGGCCGACGAAGCGACCCAGCTGGAGGAAGAGGGCGTTGAGGCTGACGGCGTTCGCGATCCGACCCGTGGACACGAGGTCGACGACGACGGCCGATCGCATCGTCTGCTCCATGAGCGAACCGAGGCCGAAGAGAGCGGCGAGGACGAGCACCGAGGTGATCGAGGCGAGGCCGAGGGCGATGAAGGCCGCTTGCGTCGTGGCTACGGTCATCATCACCAGTTCGCCGACCATCAGCACCCGTCGGGGGCCGATGCGATCGGCCAGCACTCCCGTCCACGGCCCGAACAGCAACAACGGGAGCGACTGGATTGCGAGCGTGAGTCCCAGCAGCGCGCCGCTCCCGCCGGAGAGCTCGAGGATGAGCAGGGACTGCGAGAGCTGGATCATCCAGCTCCCCGTGTAGGCGAACTGCGCACCGAGCGCGTACCGGCGGAATCTCAGGTCGGCGAAAGACGAGAACATGCGCGCCAGGGTGGCGAGGAGCCCGCGACCGGCAGACTCCTCGCCGTACGTGCCCTGCGTCACGGAAGGGGCAGAGCCGCGAGCGGGTCCGCGTCGAAGATCCGGCGTACGCGCGACAGGTCGATCTCGGCGACGAGGATGCCGTCGTGGTCGTGCGCGAGAGGCTCGACGACATCCTGGCCGTCGGGGCCGAAGATATGCGTGGCTCCACCGCCGACGCTGATCTTGCCGGCCCGTTCCGGCGTGTCCGAGTACCGCTGCGCGAACTCCTCGCCGATCACCTGCGTCGGCGCGACGACGAACATGCCGCCTTCGGCTGCGTAGAAGCTCGTCGCCCCCATGTTCACCTTGGCGCCCATCGTGACGACCTCGGGGACCAGCCCGAACGCGGGCCACGCGGCCACGTGGATCTCCTCGCCCAGCCCGTACATCACATGACGGAGCATCGGTCGCTTGTGCTCAGAGCAGTTCAGCGCGCCGATCGTTCCGATACTCGTGTCCGTGACGACGAGGTTGGTCTCGGGGTCGCCCGGGGCGAAGAACGAACCCTCGACCGACGACGGCTTGAGCTTGCGGCGCGCGAGAACCGTCGCGCCGGTCTCGTCGATGATCCACTGCGCCATGTAGATGCGGCCGGCGTCATCGCGTTCGCTCAGACCGAGGACGACCTGGATGCCGTGCTCGGCCGCGGCATCCGCGATGCGAACGTGCTCGGGCCCGCCGTGCACCGCCGAGTTGGCGATGTAGTGCTCCCGCTGGTCCGCCTGCCACTCGTCCGTCCCGAGCCAGAGGAACACCGGGTAGCCCGGGAGCCACACCTCGGGGAACGCGATCAGGTCGGCGCCGGCGGCGGCCGCCTCCGCGATCAGTGTCAGCGTTTTCTGCGTCGTCGCCTCGAGATCGAACCACACGGGCTCGCTCTGTACGGCCGCGACGGTGAATCGACGTTCGCTCATGGGGTGTTTCCTTTCGAAGCCGCGTCGAGGAGGCGGAATTCCGTCCTGCGTTCGCGTTGGCGGATGGGGTCGGGGACAGGGGATGCCATGATCAGGCGCTGGGTGTATTCCTGCGTCGGCTGGGCGGTCACGGCATCCGCCGGACCGGATTCGACGATGCGGCCGGCCTCGAGCACGGCGACATCGTGGGCCATGTGCCGCACCACGGCGAGATCGTGGGAGATGAAGAGGTACGTGAGCCCGAGTTCCCGCTGAAGGTCGAGGAGCAGGTTCAGCACGGTCGCCTGTGTCGAGAGATCCAGCGCGCTCGTGGGCTCGTCGCAGACGATCAGCTCGGGGTCGACCGCGAGGGCCCGCGCGATCGCGATCCTCTGCCGCTGCCCGCCGGAGAAGTCCCGTGGGAGGCGCCGGGCGGCATCCGTGGGAAGGCCGACGTGATCGAGAAGGCCCCGGACCTTCGCCCCCGCGTCCACGGACGACAGCCGCTGGTGGAACTCCAGCGGCTCGCGAAGCGACTCCTCGATCGTCTTCGTCGGGTTGAGGGAGCTGTACGGGTCCTGGAAGATCATCTGGATGCGAGAACTCATCTCCCGACGGGCTCGCTTCGCGGTTCCGGCGAGATCGTTCCCTTCGAAGAGGATGCGGCCCCGGGCCGGACGGACGAGACCGACGACCGCGCGGCCGATGGTGGATTTTCCCGATCCGGACTCGCCGACCAACCCCAGGGTCTTGCCGCGGGCGATCGAGAGGTTCACGCCGCTGACCGCGCGGTGGAGGCGGGTGCGCAGTCCCCGCCGCCGGTAGGTCACGTCGAGTTCCTGGATGTCGAGGAGGACCGTCTTGTCGTTCATCGCGACTCCATCAGGGCGTTCAAGGTGGGCAGCGCGGTGAGCGGGACACGTCCGTAGGGGTTCGCCGCCAGAAGGGCCCGCGTGTACGGGTGCGTCGGCGAGGCGAAGAGCTCTTCGACCGGCGCCTCCTCGACGACAGACCCGTTGCGCATCACGACGGCGCGATCGGCGATGTCGGCGACGACCCCGAAGTCGTGCGTCACGAGGACCAGCGCCATCCCGGTGCTCTCGGTGAGCGAGCGCAGGAGCAGCAGGATCTCCGCCTGCACTGTGACATCGAGCGCGGTCGTCGGCTCATCGGCGATCAGAAGCGTGGGTTCGCCGGCGAGGGCCATGGCGATGCACACGCGCTGGGCCATGCCACCGGACAGCTGATGCGGGTACGACGCGGCGACGCCCGCGGCATCCCGCAGATTGACCTTCGTCAGGAGCTCCATCACCCGCGCGCGAACCTGAGGGCGCGGCACGATGCGGTGCGTCTCGAGGACCTCACTGATCTGGCTGTAGACGGTGCGGACGGGGTCCAGCGCGACCATGGGTTCTTGGCCGATGTAGGCCAGACGAGTCCCGCGGATCCGGTTGAGCTGCGCATCGGTTCGTCCGAGCAGTTGCTGCCCCTCGAATCGGATGCTCCCGCCGTCCACCTCGACGCCGCGAGGGATGAGCCCGAGGATCGCCATCGCGGTCATGGTCTTGCCGCTGCCGGATTCCCCGACCAGAGCCACGCGTTCACCGGCTCGGACGGAGAGATCGACCCCATGGAGGATCGTGGCCCCGCCGTCGGTCGCGACGCGAACGGTCAGGTCTCGCACGTCGAGGACGCCGTCGGCCTCGCCCGACTCCGTGATGCGGAGCGGTCGCTTCCGCAGGGTGGGCCGCCACGGCGCGCCGGAGACCTGTGCTCCGCGGAGCCGCGAACGCAGGTGGTCGCCGATGACGGCGAACGAGAGCACCGTGAAGACGATGACGAGTCCCGAGGGGACCATGAGCCACGGCTGGCGGTTGATGGCGGCGCTCGCGTCACTGACGAGTCCGCCCCAGCTGGGCGCGGGCGGTGGCGCCCCGAGCCCGAGGAAGTTCAGTCCCGACTCGGTCAGCATGGCGATACCCAGGATCACGCTGGCCTGTACGAGAACCGGCGTGACGATGTTCGGTGCCACGTGCCGCAAGAGGATGCGATGTTCCGGCAGGCCCGAGACGCGGGCGGCGTCGACGTACGCCTCGGCGCTGGCCGACCTCGCGGCATCCCGCGACAGTCGGTAGAAGACCGGACTGGTGATGAGTCCGAACACGGCCATCGCACTGTAGATGTTGCGACCGGTCATCGCCAGGATCGCGAGAAGCAGCACGATCACCGGCACGCTCTGCACCACGTCGAAGACGCGGGAGATCACCGTGTCGACCGCGCGGCTGGAGTATCCGGCGATCAGCCCGAGTGATACGCCGATCGTCGCGGCCACCAGAACCGCCTCCGTGGCGCTCAAGAGGCTCACCCGGCCGCCGTAGAGCAGACGAGAGAGGACGTCGCGGCCGAGCGCATCCGTGCCGAGAGGATGCACCAGCGAGGGAAGCTGCATGGCGCTGGAGAGGTCCTGCTGGATGGGATCGTATCCCGTGAAGAGCGGCGCACCGAAGCACCCGACGACGATCACGATCAGCCAGAGGGCCGCCAGCGCGAGACCGAACGTCGGACGCGGAAGGCGGGGACGACGGGAAGCGGACGAGGATGCCATGAGGTCACCGCACTTTCGGGTTGAGCCAGGCGACGATGACGTCGCTGATGAGGTTCACGACGATCACGAGAAGAGCCATGACGAGCACGAGCGCCTGCATGAGCGGGAGGTCGAGACGGTTGACGGCCTCGAAGATGAGGCTGCCGAGCCCGGGGAGTCCGAAGACCTGCTCGATCACGACGACGTTGCCGAGCATCGTGATGAACTGCAGGCCGACGACGGCGATGATCGGTCCGGCCGCGTTGCGGAGGAGATGACCCCACACGATCGAGCGGGGGCTGATCCCCTTCGCCCTCAGCGTGCGCACGAACTCCTGGTTCATGAGGCCGAGCATCGCCGCGCGGGTCTGCAGTGCGACCGCGGCGGTCGCTCCGGCCGCCAGCGCGACGGCGGGAAGGATGATGTACCGCGCCCATTTGCCCGGGTCGTCGAACAGGTCGGTGTAGCCCGACGGAGGAAGGACGCGCAGCCAGATGGCGAACACGATCACGATGACGAGACCGAGCCAGAAGCCCGGCACCGACATGCCCAGGGTCACCACGACCTGCGCGACGCGATCCAGTGCCCCACCTCGCACCGCGGCCGCCGCCCCCAGGGAGACGCCGACGAGGACGGTCAACACGGTGGCGGCGCACGCGAGCGACAGCGTCACGCCGATGCGGCCCGCGACGACGTCCGCGACGGGCTGCGACGAGAAGTAGCTCTGCCCGAGGTCGCCGGTGAGGGCGGACCCGAGCCACTGCGCGTACCTTTCCCCGATCGGCAGGTCCAGGCCCAGCTGCGAGCGCAGGGCGGCGATCTGCTCCGCGGACGCGGACTCGCCCAGGATCGCCGTGGCGGGGTCACCGGGGAGAAAGGGCACCAGGAGGAAGGTGAGGAGCGAAACGACGAAGAGGATGGGGAGGGCGAGGGCGATCCGTCGCCCGATCACAGCGAGCATCGTGCCTCCTTTCGAGGAAGGGGTGGTGAGCGGAAGGGCGCTCCGCTCACCACCCGGTCGTCAGGACGTGGGAGCGAACGAGTAGATCCACGGGGTGCTCATCCCCGGCCAGATCTCGACGTTCACACCGGGGTCGGCGTAGGCGATCGTGTAGCCGTTGTAGATCGGCACGAACCACGCTTCTTCGGTCAGGATGCCGTTGATCTTCTGCCACTTCTCGGCGGCGTCCTCGGGCGTCGCCGTCGCGATCTGCGCGTAGAGGTCGCTGATCTCGGTGTTCTCCGACTTGAAGGGGTTCTGGAGCCCACCGGGGAAGAGGATGTTCGGCGCGAGCGAGAAGAGGTCGAGCTGGGCGTTCTGGAGCGTGTACGCCGGGGTCACGCCCTTCTGAACGTCGGGGAAGAAGTTCGCTTGGGAGTCGTTGATCGTGACGGTCACTCCGATCTCGGCGAAGTACCCCTGAATCGCCTGGATGAGAGCGGTGTGGATCGGCGGGATCGTGATCGCCATCTCGAACCCATTCGGGTACCCCGCCTCCGCGAGGAGCTTGCGCGCCCGGTCGGGGTCATACGTGTACGTGCCCTCGAGGGCTTCGTCGTAGCCGGCGGTCTGGGGCCCGAACCACTGGTCGGTCACCGTCCCGTAGCCGAGCGCGACGGTGTTCAGGATCGCCTCGCGGTCGATCGCGAAGTTCAGCGCCTGCCGTACACGGACGTCGCCGAGCGCGGGAAGCATGGTGCCGTCGCGGTCGGAGAGAACGATGCCGACGGTGTTCGTCTCCGCCGTGATGACGTTCAGACCCGCCGACTTCGCCGCGTCGGCCGTGTCGGCGGCACCGTAGGCGATCTGGACTTCGCCCGCTCGCACGGCATTGAGCACCGCGTTGGCATCCGCGTACTTCTTGAATCGCAGCTCGTCGTACGGGAATGCGTCGGCACCGCCCCAGTAGTCCGGGTTGCGGACGAAGGTCCAGTGATCGCCGGTGAGCGAGTCGGCGGCATCGAGGGTGTACGGCCCGGTGCCGACTGGCGCGGTCGCCAGGGTCCCGCCGTCGATCGCGGCGGGGCTGGCCATCATGCCCAGGTTCTTCGAGAGCGTCAGCTCGAGGGAGGGGTCGGGCGAGGTAAGGGCGAGCGACACGGTCGAGTCGTCGACGACGGTGACCGACGCGACCTTCGAGAAGAGGCTGGCGTCGGGTCCCGCGGCGGTGGCGACGCGGTCGAGGTTCTCCTTGACGGCTTCTGCGTTGAACGGGGTGCCGTCGCTGAACGTGACGCCCTCACGCAGCGTCATGACGAACTCGAGGTCGGACGGACGCTCCCACGACGTGGCGAGGTTGGGTTCGAAGCCGCCGTCGACCGTGTAGCGGATCAACTGGTCGTAGACCGGCTGCAGCATCCACGGCGCGACGCCGGAGTCGGAGAGGATCGGGTCGTACGTCGTCAGCGGTCCGATGACGGCGATGCCCAGTTCGTCTGTTGCGCCCTCGGCGGAGCCGGTGGCGGTGGAGCCGGAGCAGCCGGCCAACAATGCGCCGGTCATGACGACGGCGAGGGCGGAGAGGAGAGTTCTTCGCACGCGATTTCCTATCGTGTCGGGGATTGCAAAGAGAACGGAGAGGGGCGGGTCATACCTCGGGCAAGGGCGCGGATGCCGGTGCACCGAGGTTCTTCTCGAGTCCGTAGGCGAGATCGAGAAGCATCTGCTCCGCATCCGGCTGCGTCGCCAGTGCGGTGGTGAAGTGCATGAGTCCGTCGGCGCCGACGGCGCCCGGGATCGTGAGGGCGGGATACCCCGACTTCGAGCTGAAGTAGGCCGCACCGCCGCCGGGGAACAGCACGACATCGACCGAGAACCGCTCGTGGATCCGCTCGAGGGTGCGACGCGTGCCGGATCGCTCGAGCTGCCAGACGTCATCGCGATGGGATCGGTCGCGCTCCAAGTCGACCTTCGCCGAGCGGAGCAGATTGTCCGCGCCGTACGGCATCCGGGCCGTCGGGTCGGCGAGGTAGTGGGCGACGAGCGAGTCGAAATCATCGACGCCGGTCGGTGCCCGTACGCCGGCGAGGTAGGGGTCGATATTCTCGCGGAAATCGTAGGTGGGCACGGTGAGGTCGCCGTGCCCTCGCCAGGGGAGGTCCTCGAGCAAAGGGACGAGGGCGGCACCGGCGGCCCGTAGGTGTGCGAGCCGCTCGCGCCAGTGGGCGAGGTCCTCGCCGGAGACCCCCGCGAGCATCGGGATTCCGACCGTCAACGACTCCATGCGGCGGTCGTCGAGGCGGGAATGGAACTCGTCCGCGCGCTCGTGCACGATCGCCGACATCGTGGCCGCCAGGTGCCGCGACGAGAGCGACATGGGTCCCGGGGTGTCCTGACGCGGTGAGATCGGAACGACTCCGCGGACGCTGACCCGGCCCACCGTAGGGCGGAGACCGAAGACACCGTTCAGGCCCGCCGGATTGAGGATGGATCCGCCGGTATCAGTGCCGATGGCGACATCGACGTACCCTGCCGCGACTGCGACGGCGGCACCCGAGCTCGAGCCGCCCGTCGACAGTCGTGGGTTGTGGGGGTTGAGCGGGCGGCCACCGAGTGCGCTGTAGCCCGCCGGCGCGGCGAACGTCACCCAACCGGACAGTTCGAGCTGGGTGGTCTTGGCGACGAGCAGTGCCCCCGCGTCACGGAGCGCGTCGACGACGTCGGCGTTCCGCACAGGCTCAGCGCCCTCGAGAGCGAGAGATCCCGTCGTCGTCGGAAGTCCCACGACGTCGATGTTGTCTTTGACGGCGACGGTCAGCGCGCTCAGGGGCCCCTCGGGATGGGTGGCCGGTCGGGGCGCCAGGGAACTGATCGCGTTCAGCCCGTTGTGGCCGCCGTCGAACGCGCGGATGCGACTCCTGGCCGCGTTCCATTTTTGCTCACCGAAGGACGAAACCGGCGGTGCAATAGGCGTCGGGTTGATCACAAAAGCAGTAGACCACGCCGAATACGCCGCGCTTTCCTGCGGAAGCGAGACTTAATGGACGTGCAACGTCACGGAAACATGCCGACGTTTACAGGAAAGATCTCAGCAATTTTGTCGCCAAAAGCACCGAACCGGACGGATTAACGTATCGTGGCGTCCATGACCGATCTCTCCCATCGCAGCGTCTCCTTCGCGTCGTACAACCGCGCTGCCGCCCTCGATCTGATCCGGCGGAGCGGTCCGCTCACTCGACGTGAACTGGCGGATGCGCTCGGACTCTCACGCGCCGGGATCGCCACGGTCGTCGATCAGCTCGTGATGAGCGGCGCTGCCGTGGAGGAGCAGGGGGAACGAACGAAAGGGGGTCCCGGACGACCTCCGCGGCTCATCACCCTGGTCGAGGAGGGAGGCGCGAGCGTCCTCGCCCTCATCGTGCGGCCTCGACGCGTCGAAGCGGCGCTCGTGTCGTCCGGTGGCGAGGTCACGGCGTCGAGGTCCGCGGAGATGCCCTTGAGTTCGGATGCCTCGGCTTCCGCGCGAGAGCTCATCGCCCTCGCGAAGGCGGTGACGGCGGGCGTCGAACCTGGCCCGTCGGCGGCAGCGCTGGTTCTGCCGACCCTCGTTCACGACGGCGGACGCATCGACCACCACGGTGCACGGGAGTTGATGCCGACGTGGCTCGACGAGGACGTGGTGCTCTCCCTCGAACGTGAGCTCGGACTGTCGGTGGACGTGGTGAACGAGACGGTCGCGGCGGCCGTGGGCGAGGCGGCGCTCGCGGGCACGGGGGTGGAGCGCTGCGCGATCTACGTCAAGGTCGGCGCCTCGGGCACCGGGATGTGCACCCTCGTCGGCGGCGTTCCGTTCGGCGGCGCCTCGGGCATCGCCGGCCAGCTGGGGCACATCAGCATCCGCGGCCAGGGGGTGCGCTGCCCGTGCGGTCAGCGCGGGTGCATCGCCGCCGAGATCGACTATCAGGTGCGCGAAGAGCTCGAACGGCGTCGCGGGCACCTCACGCGCTTCTCCGTCGAAGACCTCGTCCGCGAGGCGAAGGACGGCGAGCCCGCCACGCGACGGTTCTTCTATGACATCGGCATCCAGCTGGCCCCCGCTCTGGGCGCGGCGATCAATCTTCTGCAGCCGTCCACCGTCGTCATCGGCGGGGATCTCGCGGACGGGGACACCGGCTTGCTCGCCGGCCTGGAGGGCGAGCTGTCCCTCTCCGTGCACCCCGGTATCGCGGAGGGACTGCAGGTGTCGGTCTCGCGCTTCGGCTCGATCTCTACCGCAGTCGGGGCCGCGTCGTTGATCGGTGATCGTGCGCGGAGCCAGGGGCCGCGGATGCCGGTCCCCCTGACGCCTCATCCCGCGGGTGCGCCGACCGCGACCATCGTCTCGCCACGTTGACGGCCGTAGTGACGAAGTGTGCACTCGACGAGCTCGAGATTCAGCTCCACCCCGTCGAGCAGCCGCGGCCCGCTCCGACCGACCCAGGGCGCTTCAGTGCCCCTATCGTGTGTTCCCGGTGGAACCGGTCAGCCCTGTGTGTAGAAGAATCGTTCGCCGGTGATTTGCCCGTTCTGGTTGTTCGTCGCGACGACTTGGGCGACCACGTGGTCACGGGTGTAACCCGCCGGCAGGACACCAGCGACGTGGAGGTACTGGCGAAGTGGCATCTGTGCGCCCGCGGGAAGCGGCGAGGCGTTGGCCAGCCGAATGTAGGCGATTCCGTCGCTTGTCGTGGCTGTGCCGATCATGTTCCACCCAGATGCGACGCCCACATAGTTCGGGATCAATGCCGAAGGCTGGCTGATCTGAACGTAGAAGGCCCCCGCTGCGAGGTCGCAATCTCCGACGTTGGCAAGCACCAGGTCAACGAATGGCTCATCGTTGGCGTGATACAGGGGCTCGCCGTTGTGGACGGCGGTGGGGTACAGGTCCATCGAGAAGATCCCGACGCTGGTCGTGCAGGTGGTCGAGGCCGACGCGGCGGGCGCGGCGACAGCGACCGCGATGGCCGGGATGGACCAGGCGGCACCCTTCATGATCGTGCGACGAGGAATCCCCGTCCGGTCCTGCGCGGTGCTGTTCTTGTCGTCCATGGAAGACCTCTTTCATTCTCAATTGCGCACGGTTGTTGGACTGGCACGAGTTTGGCGAGCGGGGCCGTCGAAGAATGGTGCGATCCAGGGATTTGCAACAAACCAGTCCCTGTGACGCACATTTGTCGCCGCAACTTTGTGGACGGCGCTCTTATGCGGGAATGATTGCTTGCGCGGCTCACTGGGGAGAGTCAGCCACGAGCTAATCGAAGCCGGAGGTACCGAAACCCATGACGTCTATGGGCGAGGAAGCAGCAGAGAATTGCGACGAGTTCGGGTGGCATCCGCACGGCTTCATTGACCCCGCCTTAGTCGCGGAAACAGCGCAGAGTCCGCGGCACGGATACGGTCGTGCCTGGTCCAAGACCTCCACATACTCCCTTCGGCCCGACGAGCGACTGCTGTATCTCGTGCACACTGTCGAGGGGGCCTTTGATTTCACGATCGAAGGGGAAACCGTGCGAGCCGAACCCGGGCAAACGGTGTGCTTTGACGGGAGCGCGTCGGTGCACGCGCAGACCGTCATGGACACTGCCCGCTACGTGTGGTTCTTCCCCGGCAATCGCCTCGGACCCGACCGATCGCTGCTGCGCGCACACGAGCCCATCGTGCTGACGAACGCCTCTATGCAAGGGCTGATGTCCATGACGAACGCCCTGCTGAACGTTGACGCTTTACCTGCCGGCCCAGCTCACGAACAGGTTGGATGGGCGATGGAGAGCCTTGTTGCCGCTGCTTTGCACCAATCGACGCGCGTCACCGACGAAGACGCCATGCACCGTGACGGCCTCTTCACGGCGGCACAGTCCGTGATCCGCGCCCGCTTCCGGGATCCCGGCTTCACCGTGGCCGAGCTGGCGCGAGATCTGTCCAGCAGCCGCAGCAACGTCCACCGATCGTTTATCTCAATGGGGACGACGCCCCGCCGAGAGATCGAACGCTACCGCCTCACAGAAGTCGAACGGCAACGCGCTCTGGTCCCCCCGCTGAGCGAGCTCGTCGAGGCGGCGGGGTTTACCTCGGTTCGCCAATATCGAATGGCGCTCACCCGTTCCGAGTGAACAGGCCCCATAATCATCGACTTCTGAGCGGTGCGCAGCCCGTCTATTCGGACGCGCAAATCCAAGCCTCCCACTCTGTTCCACGCCTGCCGCGTCTAGCGCACGCTGACCGTGGATACCTGCAAACTTTCGCGCCTACCTGAGGAGCCGGTTATCACCGCTCTTAGCCCCTGCGCGCGCGAACCGCTCCGCCAACCCCGCGAACGCCTCTGCCAACTCCGGCGGCCCCACGACCTCCATCTCGGCCTCGAACCGCCCGAACGACGCGGCGAGCGCTCCCCACGACCACGACCCCGCCTCCAGCGTGCAGCTCCCCTCGTCGACCGCGGTGACCGTCCCGTCGCCGGCGAAGGGCAGCACGTCGCGCGCCGGGAGGCGCAGCAGAACCGTTCCGCGGCACGGCCAGGCGTTGGCATCCGCTCCCTTGAATCGGGCCGAGACGAACGCGTCGACGTCGCCGCCCGGCACCGTGCGCGGGGTGAAGGGGGCGCCGTGCGGGATACGCGGATGGAGGCGATCGACCCGGTAGATCCGCCAGTCGTCGCGGTCGAGGTCCCACGCGACGAGGTACGCGGGTCACGCCGCCGTCAACCAGGGGGCACGAGCGACGCACACCGTCGGTCCGGATCGCCGACTTGGCATCCTGCGCCAACCTGTCTCGTTATGTACACACCCCATCGTGAGCGACGTTGTTCGCGTAGCGCGGCGGCGAGATCTGCCGTTCACCCGCCGCTAGACTTCCCATCGCCGCCGGGTGGGGATGCAGGCGCTGGCCGTCACTGTCGGGCAAGTACAGCACATCGTAAGGCAGTTCGAGGTCGCCCACCTGCGGGTGATGCAACCGCCTTGTTCCGCTCGACACCAACCGCCCGTCGTGCTCCGCCCACAGGCGCGCGTGAATTCCCGACTGTCCATTGACAGCTCACCCACGAACTCGCAAGAGCGGGACCGTCCGCATATTGCCCCGCCGCCAACCACAGCGACGCCACCGCCCATGCCGCGTCTCTCGCCCAAGAAGCGTGCCTCCGGCGACATCCTGCACCATAGTGGCGCTGGCTCGCGCCGACGACGATTGGAAAAGCGAGCGCGAAGATCGGACCGTGCCGATGTGGTGAGCCAAGTCCGGGCTGGCACCGGCTGGACCTCCCCTCATGGACTTGATCGTCTATTTGTTCGGTCCACGCGGATCTTATGCATTCCTGGTGGCTGAGTTGTGAACATCTTGAGACTGTGTGCCTATTCTTCAGATCACACAAGCCCATGAAGGGGGCACAGCATGGAGGTTTGGAGCATCTTGGCGCTCGTCATCGCGGTGGTGTCGGTGGCCGTTGCCTTGTGGCAGGGCTTCATTTCGAAGCAGCAGTTGCAACTGGCGAGAGACACCGAAAAGCGAACGGAGGACACACTGACTGAGATCAGGAAAGAGACGGGGGAGACGCGGAGGGTTGCGCAGGACATCAAGTCGAACATCGACGAGCGAATTACCAAGATCCTCGACAGCAAGCTCGCTGCCGAACAGCAGTCTCAGGCGGCCTCAGCTCAGATGAGTCAGATGTTCACTCAAAAGCTCTTTGAAGGCCTCGGGGTCACCCAGCCAAAGCCTGATGCGAACTAGTACCAGAAGGCGCTTCAGAGGACTGAGCGCTTTCTCAGTGGGGGCGATCGTGGTGATCGCCATCGGATGCGTGGGCTTTGTCGAGGTGTCCGGGCCACACGACGCATTCTCTGGTGGGCAGAGCTATTCATCCCGGCACTGGTCGGCGCGGGGACGGTTTTGGTCTCGTACGCAGCGTTCGCGGCTTCGCGCCGCGCAACAGACGTAGCGGCAGAGTTCGAGAGGCAGCGCGAGTTCAATGAGGCACAGCGCGCCAGAGACGAGCGCAAGCGGAGGCTTCAGGATATGGCGCTCGAAGAAGCACGGGCACTGAACCGACTTGTCGTCGAGACGTACGTGTCCGACCCTCGAATGCCCCACCACCGGTCGCAACTGAAGCAGGCCGAGATTGATGCCCGCGTTGCGCTCGAGCAGAGCATCGTTCCTGGGGCTGAAACGCTCTACAACATCACGGTCTACGATCTGAAGAATCGGTCCATGTACGTCATGATCCACGACGAAGAGTCGGTGGTTTCGAAGGCACGCAAGCGCCGGATCGCGAGCATGCGCCGTGAACGCACGAAGGATCGCATCCGGGCTTGGGCACTGGACCCTGAGGCGCAGGTTGCGTCGCTCGAGGCGGAGTCCCGCGACATCGAGGATGCCCCACTCGACTACCTGATGTTCGGCGAAGACCCCAGACCCGCCGCCTGACGCGGTCTACGGCCCCGTAGATTCGGGGTTCCCCGGTTAGGCGAACGATTGCGGCGACTGCACAAGCAGAAGCAGTGGACTAGCGCTCAGCCAGACCGCGGCCACGCTGTATGGGTATTCGCCCGACCCACCGCTTGATGAAGAATCGGATGTTGGCGTGGCGGCACTGGTCGCGGCTGTGCCTCACCCAGTCCGGAACCATCGGGCGGTGGTGTGGGGCGGGCTTGACGCCCTTGATCACCGACTCATTCCCGTTGGGACCTTTCCCGGCAGGGCGGCGATGCAGCATGCCCGGAGCGGCGCAGCTCGTCGGCTGAGAACGCCATCGACCTGGCATCCGTCGGGAGACGCGCCTTGTAACGCACGAACCGGTTGAGTGTCATGTTGGTTCCGAGCCTGCGGCCGGATCTGGCATCTGCTCGCCATAAACGTTGTCCTCACCCCAGCAGCGCCAACGCATCGGCCGACGCGCTTTCCCACCGCCGCCGTATGCGTGAGCAGCCGCTGCCCGTTGCTGTCGGGCAAGTGCAATACCTTGTAATGCAGGTCGAGGTCGCCCACCTGCGGGTGGCGCAACCGCTTCGTTCCGCTCGAACACAACCGCACGTCGTGCTTCGCCCACAGACGCGCGAACTCCCGACTGCCCATCGACAACTCGCCCACGAGCTCAGTGAGCGCGCAATCGTACGGATACTGCCCCGCCACATACCGCAACGACGCGACCGCCGACGCCGCCTCATCCGCCCAAACGCGGTGCAGCCCACGCGTATGCCGGTCGAGGAACAGCAGGCGCATCTGGTTCGGACGCGTCGCCGGATCCTCCGGATCCGTGAACGCCAGATGCCCCGCCACCAGCGCGTGCCCCAGCGGATTCCACGCCAACACGTCATTCCGCCGCCCCAGCAGCAACGCCGGCACCGACGGCATCGACGCCAGCAGCGCCAACGCCCCGGGCACCGCCACCTCCGCGCGCGTCACGCGCTTGCGCCGCGGAGGAACCGGACGCGCCAGCTCATACAGATGCAATGGTTCGCCTCGCAAGTTCCCGACCGTTCAACGACAGCTACGACGAGCTCACCCGGCGCGTGCGCACGTCACGCCTGAGGTGAAGTCGTGGGGCGAGTGAGGTGAGCTCGAGGGTGCTTCGAGAATGACGGTCCACCGCAGCGCCAGTCCGCGCCGGCCGGCCGTCCGGTGCGCACCAGCGAATTGGCGCGAAGTCGCAGCGCGCCAAGGGAGCCGCATGCATCAGAAGTGAGCTTCACCACCGAGAAACAGGACGCTCTCGGGGACCTGGGGTTCCTAAAAGGTTCGGAGAATCGACCGTTACTCCGGTCATCTCAGCAACGACCTCACCCGAAAGGCACCTCCATGTCTCAGACGCCCGACAACACGTCAGCCATTACCCCCCCCCCCCCCCCCCGCTGATCTGAATCGCCGCACCATCCTGCAGGGCGCGGCTTGGACCATCCCCGCCATCGCCGTCGCCACCGTCGCCCCCGCGGCATCCGCGTCCACCAACGCCGTCCTCGCCTTCAACCAGGCCAGCTACTCCGGCACCGCTTGCGGCACCATTACCGGCGCCTACGTGACCGTCACCGTCGGCGGCACCCCCACCCCCGGCCGCTCCGTCACCACGACGTTGAGCAACGGGTACACGTTCGCGGGTGGTTCGACCACGAACACTCAGGTGAGCGACGCCAATGGGCGTGTGAACCTGCCGAGCATCTCTGTGGCGTCCGTGGTCGGTTCGGGAACGCTGACGGCGACTACGTCCGGGAGTCCGGCGGCCACCGCAAGCATCGTTTCCACGAGCCCGGGCGCAGCCGTGGCGTTCACGCAGGACTCGGGGACGTCCACCGGCTGGCCCGCACTCCCCGCCGGGGTCACCGCCAGGTCCATCAACGCCGGCTCACCTGACAACATCAGCCGCGTCTGGGTCTACGGCAGCGACAACAACGTCTACCGCAGCAGGGGCTACGGCGCCTGGACCAAGGTCTCCACCGGCACCGTCGACGCCTTCACCGCAATCAACAACACCACCGCCGGATTCTGGGCCGCGGGATCTACCGTTGGATTCTCGGATGACTCGGGAACCTACACGGACTGGCCAGCACTGCCCGCCGGGGTCACCGCCAGGTCCATCAACGCCGGCTCACCTGACAACATCAGCCGCGTCTGGGTCTACGGCAGCGACAACAACGTCTACCGCAGCAGGGGCTACGGCGCCTGGACCAAGGTCTCCACCGGCACCGTCGACGCCTTCACCGCCACCAACAACACCACTGGCGGAATCTGGGCCGCGGGATCTACCGTCGGCTACACGGATGATTCCGGAACCTTCACCACCTGGCCTGCACTCCCCGCCGGAGTGACCGCCAAGTCCATCAACGCCGGCTCGCCCGACGGAACTAGCCGCGTCTGGGTCTACGGCAGCGACAACAACGTCTACCGCAGCAGGGGCTACGGCGCCTGGACCAAGGTCTCCACCGGCACCGTCGACGCCTTCACCGCAATCAACAACACCACCGCCGGATTCTGGGCCGCGGGATCTACCGTTGGATTCTCGGATGACTCGGGAACCTACACGGACTGGCCAGCACTGCCCGCCGGGGTCACCGCCAAAGCCATCAACGCCGGCTCACCTGACAACATCAGCCGCGTCTGGGTCTACGGCAGCGACAACAACGTCTACCGCAGCAGGGGCTACGGCGCCTGGACCAAGGTTTCCACCGGGACCGTCGACGCCTTCAACGCAATCAACAACACCACCGGAGCGATTTGGGCCGCATCTCCCGTTTGCTAACAATCAATCGGTAGATCGCAGAACACCGACACGGCACCCGGCGAAGCTCGCAGCTCGCCGGGTGCCTTGCCGTTCAGGGTCCGAACAGGTGAGCCGGTCGGCCCAGAACACCTCTACTCGGCATTCGGCGGTTGTCGCGCCTCATGAACACCCGTCGAGAGCGACGTTGATCGCGTAGCGCAGCGGCTGAGTCATGGCATCCATTCGCCCGACACCACGCACTCACCCAGCAGCGCCAGCGCATCCGCTGCCGCACTCCCTACCTCCGCCGTATGCGTCAGCAACCGCTGGCCGTTGCTGTCGAGCAGGTGCAGCACCTCGTAGAGCAGGTCGAGGTCGCCCACCTGCGGGTGGTGCAACCGCTTCGTCCCGCTCGAACACAACCGCACGTCGTGCTTCGCCCGCACGCGCGCGAACTCCCGACTGTTCATCGACAACTCACCCACGAGTCCGGCGAGCGCACGATCGTCCGGATACTGCCCCGCCACCTACCGCAACGACGCGACAGCCGACACCGCCTCCTCCGCCCAGTCGCGATGCAGCTCACGCGTATGCCGGTCGAGGAACAGCAGGCGCATCTGGTTCGCACGCGTCGCCGGATCATCCGGATCCGTGAACGCCAGATGCCCCGCCCCCAGCGCATGCCCGAGCGCATTCCACGCCAGCACGTCATTGCGCCGCCCCAGCAGCAACGCCGGCATCGACGGCATCGACGCGACCAACGCCAACGCCCCGGCACCGCCACCTCGGCGCGCGCGCTTCCGCCGCTCGGGGGCATCCACGACAGCGACTCCATCTCGGTGACCGCACCGGGCGCGATCAGCACCCATCGTCGATGACACCGCCCCACCCGTCGTGTCCACGGTGCCCGGGATCCGGCCGTGCGAGCGCCGAGGCCCGCACGGCCGTGCCGCCTCAGCGTGGCATCCGGTCGGCCGCGCGCGGCAGCTCAGGGAAACGTGATCCGACCGACGACTGGTACCAATATGCCGTGGTCGCGATGTCGTCCGACCGCTCGAACAGCCCGTGATCCCACGTACCGATCTGCTGGAGCGTCACGCGCAGGTCTTCGCCGAAGAAGATCGGGTCGGGCAGATGCCAGCGGTACAGGCCGTGCATCGGCATCATCGCCGTCGTGAACTCCGACGCCCGCGTGGTGTCGATCGCGCTGGCGAACGGGTAGCCGAAGTACGGTGCGGAGAAGGTGAGCGCGCGGGGCTCCGGGTCGGCCCGCAGCGCGTCTTGGAATGCCCACGCACCGCCGGCGTAGTCCTCGAGGCCCGTGCTGCACAGGGTCGGCAGGTCAGTGTCGCCGTCGACGAAGAACTTCACTTCGCCTTCGCCCCACCAATACCGGTGCAGCGAGGTCAGCGCGACGTACGTGCCCACGTACGTACCGCTTCCCCGAACCCCATCGAGAATGACGTGGTCCTCGCCGAGAGCCGTGGTGCCGTTGCTCCGCCGCCACTGCGCGTGGAAGTAGCCGGGCCACTCATCGAAATCGTCGCCGGTGGTGTAGTCGACCTGGAAGAAGACGTGCCCCAGGTCGCCGCCGTGCTCGCTGTGCAGTTCCAACCGCGCGCCGGTACGGAACGGCATCGGGAAGTACGAGTTCATGCCGCCGGTGGGGGCGACCACGATCGGCTCCGACGTGACGAGGGCCCGCTCGCCGAACCCGTTGCAGAAGAAGTCGCCGAGCGGGACCTCGACGGATGGGTGCGGCGAGTCGTCCCAGAACGCGCGCAGCACGAGATCGCGCAGGACGAACGGCCCCGCGGGAGTCTTGTCGGTCACGGTGATCCAGATGTGGCGGATCACCCCGGGGCCGGAGATGTCGGCGAGAACCACGGTCTCACCGGCCGGCAACGCGTACCAGGCGCTTCCCTTGCGGCCCGGGCCGAGGTGCGAGCTCGCAGACCCCGCCGCGCCGACTGCCCCGTCGGGGTTCTCAGCGTTGATGGCGCGGCTACGTCGGGTTCCGTCGTTGCGAAGGGTGTTCCACTGCGTGGGCATGGTGATTCTTTCGTGTCGAGTTACTTCACGGCACCCGCGGTCACACCGCGGCTGATCGTCCGTTGGAAGAGGAGGAAGAAGATGAGGGTGGGAATGAGCGACAGCAGCGATCCCGCGTTCACGACGGTGATGTCGATCGAGTGCTGCCCGCGCAGCGTCGACAGCGCGATGGGAACGGTCTGCGACGCGGGGTCACCCAGCAGGATGAGCGGGATGTAGAACTCGTTCCACGACCAGATGAAGATGAACACCACGAGCACGCTGAGCGTGGGCCGGACGATCGGGAACACCACGGTCCAGAGGATCCGCCAGCGCCCCGCACCGTCGATCGCCGCCGCTTCCAGCACCTCGCGCGGGAACGTCGACAGCACGCTCGAGAGGATGTACGTGCCGTACGCGGCCCACAGCACGACGAACACGATGATGATCGACCAGATCGAGTTGAGCGTGCCCGTGGCCTGCGCGCCATAGAACAGCGGGTAGATCAGCGCTTCGTGCGGCACCATCGTGGCCACCAGCAACAGCGCCGTGATCGCCGTGCTCGCGCGGATGCGACCGATCCCGATCGCGTACGAGGCGAGGAGCGCGAGCCCGGTGCCGGCGAACGCGATCACCGTGGAGCTGAGAATCGAGTTCCACAGCGCTCGGAAGAAGTCCACGCGACCGAGGTAGTCGGCGAAGGCGTCGAAAGTGAACGTCGTCGGCCACGCCAGCGGACCGTTCGTGGAGTAGTCCGCTCCGGTCTTAAACGCGTTGAGCACCAGCAACAGGAACGGAGCCGCCATGAGCAGAGCAACGACACCTGCGACGACGAGCATCGCCCAGTTCGCGAGGCTCCGGCGAGGGGTGCGGTGAGTGATGGTGGCCGACATCAGCGGCGTTCCTTCCGGCTCTCGCGGTGCTGCCAGGTGAGCATCACCGCGGCGACGATGAAGATCACGACCGACATGACCGTGGCGATGGTGGAGCCGTAGCCCACGCGGGACAGCTCGAAGAAGCTGCGATACGCGTAGTACGAGGGCACCACGGTGGAGTTCTCGGGTCCTCCCCCGGTGAGGATGAGGATCGGAGCGAAGACCTTCAGCGCGGCGATGGTCGCCGTCAGGACCACGACGAAGATCTCCGGGCGGATCTGCGGAATGGTGATCGCCTGGAAGCGCCGCCACCACCCGGCACCGTCGAGCTCCGCCGCCTCATACAACTCCGGGTCGACGCGCTGGAGAGCGGACATGAAGATGACCACCGGGTAGCCGATCTGCAGCCAGACCAGCATGAGCATGACCGAGTAGATCGCGATCGCCGGGTCGCCGAGCCAGTCCGGCGGCGAGGCGATACCGATGCTCTCGAGCAGCACGCTCAAAGAACCCTGCTGCGTGTTGAGGATCGTCGACCAGATGAACCCCGCGACCGCGATCGGCAGAATCTGCGGCAGGTAGTACGTCGCCCGCAACACGGCGATCGCTCGATCTCCGAAGCGGCGCCCCAGATAGTCGAACAGGAGGGCAGCGAGCAGGATGCCGATGATGGTGGGGATGACGGTGATGGCGACGATCATCGCGATGCTGTTCTGGAACGAGCGCCAGAACGTTTCATCGGCGAGGAGGGTCGCGTAGTTCTCGAGCCCCGCCCACCGCATCGGGCTCTGCCCGCCCTTCCAGTGGAACAGGCTCGTGTAGACGTTCATCGCGAACGGCGCCGCGACGACGACGAGGAACCCGGCCGCCAGGGGTAAGAGATAGAGCCAGTAGGTGCCCCGTCGCTCCGAGGAGGCGCGCTTGGTGTCGCTCATGGTGTGGTGTCTCCGGGAAGGGGGCCCGCCCGCGCCAGCGGGCGGGCCCGGGGGTCAGCCGGCGAGCGCGGTCTCGCGGCCCTCGTCGTAGAACTTCTGCAGGTTCGCGGTCCACTCGTCGGCAGAGGTGTTGCCGTTGGACATCGCCTGCATCCCCGACTGGATGAAGTCGAGGAAGCCGGGCACGGGGTAGTCCGGGTAGAAGCTCAGGGTGTCGGCATACAGGAGTTCGTTGAAGCGCTCGGTGTACTCGCGCGTCAACGGGTCTTCGATGGTGGAGGCGTCACCGGCGAGCGGAAGTCCGCCGAGCTGGCCGATCCTGTTCTGCACCTCTTCGCTGAGCGTGATGTCGATCCAGTCGTACGCGAGCTCCTTGTTGGTTGCGTTGGCGGGCACACCCCAGAGGTGGCCGCTCGAGCCCATCTGCATGTTCGCTCCGGGCAGCGTGAAGTAGCCCCATTCGAACGGCGCCTGCTCGCGAATGCGCGCGAATTCGCCCTGGTTCCAGATCAGCATGGCTTTTTCGCCGCTCAAGAAGTTGACGGTCGCCTGCTCGAAGTTGAGCCCGCCGAGTTCGGTACCGACATAGCCCTTGTCGATCCACGATTCGAATTTCTTCGCCCCGTCGATCCAGGGCGCGGCCGAGAAATCGACCGGCTCGCGGAGGAACATGAAGTCGTCGATCGACTTCCGGTCGGCGGCCGCCGACACGAGCGAGTACCAGACCCACATCTGGTTGAAGCCCTGGCTCGTGGCGGCCGACGACGAGATCGGCGTGATTCCCGCGGCCACCAACTTGTCCATGGCGGCCTCGAAGCTCGCCAGATCGGTCGGCTCCTCCGTGATACCCGCCTGCGCGAACAGGTCTTTGTTGTAATAGAACATCACGTACTCGCCGATGTTCGGGATGCCGTACCAGTCGCCCGATCCGGCCAGTCCCTGCTCGTCGTACTGGGCGAAGGCCTGCATGGCGCCGGTGATCTTCTCGTCCCAGCCGCGCTCGGCGACGACGTCGGTGAGGGGTTCGAGCAGCCCCTGAGCCGCGAGCTGGCCCCCATCGGCGTTTCCCTTGTTGAACTCGATGACGTCGGGGACGCTGCCACCGGTGAGCGTGATCTTGGAGTTCTGGCGGGCCGCGTCGAAACTGGTGGTCTGATAGTCCACCTCGACGTCGGGGTGCTTCTCTTTGAACAGCTCCAGAGCGAGCGCCCAGCCCTGCCCTTGAGCGGTGTCGGGGTTCTCGTACTGCAGGATCGTGAAGGTGTTGTCACCGGAGTCGGCGCCGGAGCCGGCGCATCCGGCGAGTGAGACGGACACGACGGTCGCGGCGAGGATGCCGAGTCCGACACGCGCCGCACTGCGCTTGGTCGCTTTCATTTCTCTCCTCTGATGGGGGCGGCCGCGTTCGCGGGCGCGCCGGATACCGGCCATGCGCGTGCACGGCCGGACGGTTCGGGGCGGTGGCTAGGTTCGGGGCGGGGGGCCCACGGACCCGCGCTCGATGAGGGGGCATGTCAACGTCGTCACGCCGGGCGGCGCCGACACCCTGCCGTGGATGCGGTCGATCACCCGGCGGGCCGCCCATGCGCCCATGTCGTGATGGGGGAGGCGCATCGTCGTGAGACCCGGTCTCAGGGCATCGGCGATGAACCGCTGATCGTCGAAGCCCACGACAGACAGGTCGTCGGGGATGCGCAGCCCGAGATCCGTTGCCGCTTGGAAGACCGCGAAGGCGATCTGGTCGGAGAAGCAGAACACGGCAGTGGGCCGGTCGGGACGCTCGAGGAGCCGTCGTACCGGCGCATACGCCGCGGCGGTAGCGGGTTCGGGCAGCTCCACGATGAGCGACGGGTCACCCACGATGCCGTCAGCGTCAAGGGCATCCTGGTAGCCGGCGCGCCGCAGTTCCGTGGCGACAAACGTCCCGCTCTGCACCGTGCAGAACGCGATCCGTGTGTGGCCGTGTCGGATGAGGTGGGTCGTGGCGTCGAAGGCGGCGCCGCGTTCGTCGGGAACCACGCCGTCCGCCACAGCGTTGGCGGCGGCGAACCCGTCGAGCACCACCACCGGCAGGGTCGGCGGGATGACAGGGAGCCTGACCTCGCGATGGAACTGCGCTGCCACGATCACGGCGTCGATGTCGCGCTGCAGCAGAGCGCGCGACGACTGGTCGAGCATCTCGGCGCGATCGGTGGTGTCGATGATCATCGCGAGGTAACCGCTGTCCCACGCCTCGCTCTGCACCCCCTCGAGCATCCGCCCAGCGAAGGGCACGCTGGCGACCTGGTCGGACAACACCCCGATCGTGTGCGTGCGCTTGGTCTTGAGTCCTCGCGCGAGCTGGTTGGGGATGTACCCCATGTCTGCAGCCATCACACGGATGCGGGCCGCTGTTATCGCATTCACTCGTCCGACGTGGCGGTCGTTGAGCACCAGCGACACCGCGGAGGGCGATACGCCCGCTGCGGCGGCGAGGTCTTTCAACGTGATCACGACGGCTCCTTCGACATCAATCGTTTGACGCTTACGGTGAGAACCCGCGTCAAACGTTTGATGTGACCGTAGGAGCGTCAAACGCGTTGACGCAAAAGGTCGTTACCGATTCGTTGCCGGATCGCACGGGCGACCTCCGCGCCTGTCGCCGAGGGTCGCCGTGGGCGCTAGGTCTCGCCCGTACTCCTGGTTCATGTCGGTGACCGGGAGTACCGTCGGCGCCATGAAACCGGACGAGCTCTTCCTCCATGCCGACGCCGCCATTCGCGAAGTCATCGACCGCATCGATCCCGCCGACTTCTCGGCCCCTGTTCCAAAGGAGTGGAGCCAGCTCGAGTCGCCGACGCTGCTCGGCATCATCGGCCGGCACGCCTACGACGAAGCGTGGATCCCCGACGTGATCGCCGGACGCGCCGCCGCCGACGGCGATCCGTACGCCGACGCCGACCTGCTCGGCGACGATCCGATCGCGTCCTACGACGCGCTGAACGATGTGGCCACCGCCGCCGTTCGCACGGGCGAGTTCGCCGAGACGTTCCGGTTCACGTACGGCGACTACCCGGCGGCCGAGGGTTTCGCGCACATGGCGACCTACCGCGCATTCCAGGCGTACTCGATCGCGAAGCACTTCGGCATCCCGTTCCGCCTCTCCCCCGAACTGATCGACGGGCTCAACGAGCACGTCGTGCCGCACGCCGACGAGTGGCGCCAGTGGGGCGTGTTCCCTCCCGCGATCGAGCCGCCCGCGGACGCGGACGACGAGACTCGGCTGCTGTGCGCAGTGGGGTTCTGGGTGGAGTAGGTGCGACCCACCCGACTCACTCGAACCAGGACCGCGTTTCTCGATTCCAGGTACCGGACGTTCGTTCACCCGACAGAATCGGATCCAGGCACGCACGGGCCTCGTCCAAGACGCATCGAGCGGATAGAGCCGGCTCGGGTATTCGGCGAACGTCCTCGCCTGGCGCGGGAAAGCATCGCGCTACTGATCTGACGGCGCCACCAGACGGTCTGGCAACGTCATCCTGCGTCGACCTGATTCACGGCGCAGCACCGTGATCAAACGTGCAGCGTTCAGGGGACCGGCATCCAAGATGCGGACGATGTCGGCGAGATCTCGGTAGCGAGTTGACGGAGATGTCCCCCCGCGGCCATGCAACTCATACATGGCGCACACCTTGTCGGCCAGGTGATTCTCCAGCGGAGTCGTCGGCACCGACGGAAGGTCGGTCAAAGTCTCGTGCTCAATGACCGCCCTGAGTGGCACTCGGTCGACGGGCACGTCGAGATGACGCCGCTCCGTGAGGTCGATCGTGAATGCCTCGAAGACCTATGAACGAAGTCGAGCCTGCACCTTGGCGTTTGCCGTCTTCGTTCCATAGCCAAACGGGTCCACTTCGGAGTGCTCTTCGACCGAGGCGATGACGAAGGTGAACGGGTCCCGAGCAGCCGGTGCGTCAGCGAGCGACTGCAATTCGCGTCGCACGTCTTCGCCCGTTGTCCATGCACTCTGACGGGCCAGGTCGATGTCCTGTGTGAAACGTCCTCCACCCGTTCGGATGAGCAGTGCGTTCCCCCCGAGGAGCACCCACGGCGGCTGTGGGTCCGCGTCGAAGAGTCTGCTCAGGAACAGCGTGAAGACGTACTGCTTGCGGATAACATCCGCTGCGACGCCCCGCTGGCGGGCCTTCGCGTTCAGCTTCGCGCCGAGCGAACGGGCAAGGCGGCCAAGTTCGACTGCTGTCGGCGCCACTAGGTGTCCTCACGCACGGGTGACTTGCCTCTAGCGAGCCGGTCGTGGACGAGTGCCAGGAGCGCGTTCGAGCCGCCCGGCTCTTCGAGCAGATCCAGCGCCTGCTGTCGAAACTGGCTCGAAAGCATCACGGCTTCGTCAACAACACCGCGGAGCGCCGCAGCGAGGTACCCGGGTGCCATCCCCGCCAGCAATGCGCGTCCCGAGTCGAATCCGTACCGGGCAGCATGGGGTGTGAGCGCGGTCGCAAGAGCCTCCATACCCACACCGGGGCGCTCGACTGCATCGGACAGCACACGCGCGAGCTGATCCGAATCCAGCGACGACGCGGCGAGATCGCCGACAGTGCGCACCACGCTCGTGACGGGAAGGCCATCGACCAGAACCACCTCGTCGTCGCTCAGAGCGGCGCGGTGGAAACGAACGTCGGGCAGCGTGCTCTGTCTGCGCACGGCCGCGGTGAACTCATGCGTCGCGGGGACGAGGTCGCCGAGGCGATGCACAGCCGCCGCAGACGCCCTCGAGACAACGACGTCGCCGTTCGCCGAGGCTGCCAACCATGCGGCCCGCAGCTGCTGCAGGCGATCCACGCCCGCTGAAGGCAGTACGTACACGCCGTGGCGAACGCGAAGAAGCCGGCCGGCGTCGGCAAGGCGTGTCAGATCTACCCCGGCCAGACCCGCTTCGCGCGCCTGAGCGGTCGTGACCAGACCGCGCTGCGTAGAACCCGCGAGCTCGAGGGCCTCCAGCGCATCTACAGCTCGCATCGCGACACCTCCCATCGGCGCTTTGAATATTACACCTGAATGTAATTTTCCGAGCACTAAAGCAACCGAGCGGCTTCGATGCCCCGACTACATCCCCGGCGCCATGTCGGCGAACCGCGAGTAGTGCCCCTGGAACGCCACGGTGATCGTGTCGGTCGGACCGTTACGGTGCTTCGCCACGATCAGGTCGGCCTCACCGGCGCGCGGCGAGTCCTTCTCGTACGCGGCCTCACGGTGGAGGAGCACCACCATGTCGGCATCCTGCTCGATCGATCCGGACTCACGCAGGTCGGACAGGGCGGGCTTCTTGTCGGCCCGCTGCTCGGCGCCACGGTTCAGCTGCGACAGCGCGATGACGGGAACCTGCAGCTCCTTCGCCATCAGCTTCAGCGCACGCGAGAACTCACTGACCTCCTGCTGGCGCGACTCCACGCGCTTACCGCTTGTGAGCAGCTGCAGGTAGTCGATGACCACCATCTTCAGCCCCTCGCGCTGCTTGAGGCGACGGCACTTCGCCCGGATCTCGACCAGCGTCATGTTCGGGCTGTCGTCGATGTAGAGGGGGGCGTCGTTGATGCGACCGCGGGTCGAGGCCACCGTCGTCCAGTCGCGCGAGTCGAGCGTTCCCTTGCGCATGCTCTGCAGTGGGATCGACCCCTCGGCACTCAGCAGACGCATCGCGATCTCGCTGCGCCCCATCTCGAGTGAGAAGAAGATGCAGGGCGCGTTCGACTTGATCGCGGCGGCGCGAGCGAAGTCGAGCGCGAGCGTCGACTTACCCATAGCGGGACGCGCGGCCAGCACGATCATCTGGCCCGGGTGCAGACCGTTCGTGAGCTGGTCGAGGCCGGCGAAGCCGGTCGGAATGCCGGTCATCGACCCGTCGCGACCGCGAGCAGCCTCGATCTCTTCGACCGCGGCATCCACCGCCATCGTCAGGGGGATGTAGTCCTCGGCACTGTCGTCGCCCGACACGTTGTAGATCTCGGCCTGGGCGCTGTTGACGAGCTCGGTCGGGTCGCCCTCGCCCGCGTAGCCCATCTGCACGATGCGCGTGCCGGCCTCGACCAGGCGGCGGAGCAGCGCACGCTCGGCGACGATCGACGCGTAATACCCGGCGTTGGCCGCCGTCGGCACGATCGAGGTGAGCGTGTGCAAGTAGTCGGCTCCGCCGGCGCGCTGCAGCTCACCCGTCTTGATGAGCTCGTCGGTGACGGCGACGACGTCGGTCGGCTCACCGTGCGAGTAGAGCGTGAGGATCGCCTCGAAGATCAGCTCGTGCTTCGGGACGTAGAAGTCGGGCCCGCGCAGCGTCTCGATGACGTCGGCCACCGCGTCTTTCGACAGCAGCATGCCGCCCAGGGCGCTCTGCTCGGCCAGGATGTCGTGCGGCGGCGTGCGCTCCTGACGCTGGGGTCCCCCGAGACGCTCGTTGGCGATGTCGGCAATCGACACAGGCACTCCTTCTCAGTTTTCGGACGCACTCGCCCCATCGACGACGTCCGGCAACGGATCACGTCGGGTGGGTCGAGACGACGACCTCGAGCAGCATCGAATCACCAAGTTCCGACATCGACGCGCGGATGGTGACGGGTGTGCCCGATGGGATGCACCCACGCTAAGGACGACCCTTCCTCCACGCAAACAGGCCTGTGGATAACTCTGTGGACAGCTTGCGAGAAACGCCGCGATTGCTGTGCACAACTGCTGTGGACAACTCCGTGGATCATGTGGAATCCCGTTTCGAAAAACAACCACGACCAGGCTTTTATCTATCCACAGGAAAGCTGGGGGAATCCTGTTTGAAGGATGAGTTGAAGGTTCTCGGACTTGACAAGAACATGTGTACAACTCGGGGGATAACTGCGCCGGTCAGCTACTGACAACCGCGCTCGCTGTCAAGTCACGTTCGCATGCGGCGTGTCGGTCGCTTCCCCGCTGGTCACCGGCTGGTAACTGGGGGTTCGCTGAGACTCTGGCCTTCGTTCGGCGAGCGGCGTAGAGTCGCGCGTCATAGACACGTCATAGACGCGTGTCGATCGACTGTGGGGAGTCAGATATGGATGCCGTGGCCCGGCGAAGCGCACCTCCTGCGCTCCGCCTGCTCGGCCTCTCGCTCCTCGCGGCTCTCGCGTGGGTCATCCTGTCGCTGACTCTCTCGACCTCGTCCGCGTCGGCGAACGACGACTCCCCCTCGGGCCTTCTCGGTGCGATCTCCGACACCGTGAACGACACCACGAGCACCGTGAAGGGCCTCGTCGGCACGGTCGACGACACCGTGGCATCCGTAGTCCAGACCGTCGAGCCGGTCACCGCTCCCGTCACGGCCGTCGTTCCCGAGCCCGTCCGCCAGCCCGTCACCGAGGTCACGCAGACGACGGTGGATGCCGTGAACACGGTCGTCCACCGCGTCGACGACACCGCGGCGAGCGCCGTGGACACCGTGACAGAGACCGTGTCGCAGGTCGCCGACGCCGCGGTCGTCGGAACCGTCGTGACCCCCGTCGTCGAGACCGTCGTCTCGGTGCCCGTGGTCGGCGGAATCGTCTCGGAGGCCGGCCTCGACGACGTGCTCACGGGCGTGGCCGACACGGTCGACGAGGTCGTCCCTGCCGTCGTCGGGACGCCCGGGGCCACCGACCCCCTGCTGCCCACGATCCCGGGCGGCACGGTCGACGCGGTCATCGGCCCCGTCGCCCCTTCCGCTCCCGCGACGCCGACTCCTGGCATCCCCCCTCTCGACGGCACCGCGGTGCCCGCGCAGCCCGAGACGACGGATGCCACGGCGCCCACGTCCGCGGCCACCACCGTCGCGCACGGCTCCCCCGCAGAGCGCGTCCGTGCGGCGGCCGCGGCGTTCGCCGCCTCGGCGTCGTCGGGTACGGGCGAGAGCTCCGTCCACGCCAGCGGCTCCCCCGCGCCCGCCGGATCGCCCGTCACGCACGCCCTGGGCGATGGCATCCCGGGCTCGTCTTCGGCATCCGTGTCGTCCGGCGGAGCCGCCCCCGCGGCCGCGCGCCTCGATGACCGCGCGGGCTCGCCGACCTTCGTTCTTCTCTCTCGCAGCGCACTCGTCGACGACGATCTCCCCGGCGCACCCACCTTCGCCACCGACGTCTCCCCTGACTGAGGCGGGCCGCGTCGTGCTCCGGCACGACACACGGTCCCGCGCGTTCGCGCACCTCATTCACAACTCAGGAGAGAACTCTCATGCGCAAGATCTACTCGCGCGCCATCCTCGGCGCGCTGATCGGCGGCGGCTTGGCCGTCGTCGGAACCGGCATGGCACATGCCGCGGAGACGTCGGGCACCGACGGCCTCCTCTCGGGCGACCAGGCGATCATCTCGGTCGACCTGCCCGTCACCCTCGGCGGCAACGCCGTGTCGGTCCTCGGCGACAGCCATTCCTCGGATGCCGAGACCTCGGTGCCCGCGTCGCAGCCGGCGCCGGACGTCACCACCGACGGCGGTGACAGCCTCCTCGGCGGCAACCAGGGCCTCGTCTCGGTGGACGTGCCCGTGACCGTCGGCGGCAATGCCGTGTCGGTCATCGGTGACAGCCACAGCGAGGATGCCGAGACCTCGGCGCCCGCGGCGGCACCCGCGGCCGCTCCCGCTCCCGCTCCGGAGGCGGCGCCGGTCGCCGACGTCGAGACCGACGGCACCGACAGCGTCGCCGGCGGCAACCAGGCGGTCGTGCCGATCGCGGTGCCCGTGACCATCGGCGGCAACGCCGTGTCGGCCGTCGGTGACAGCCACAGCGAGGACGCGGGCACGACCGGCGGCTCGGTGGGCTCGGGCTCGGGAGCGGGCGGCTCCGGCGACGTTGAAACCGGCGGATCCGACAGCCTGCTCGGCGGCAACCAGGCGGTCCTGCCGATCTCGGTGCCCGTGACCATCGGCGGCAACGCCGTCTCGGTCATCGGCGACAGCCACACCGAGGACGCGGCCACCGCAGGCGGCTCGGCCTCGGGCTCGGGCGGCTCCGGCGACGGGTCCGGCGACGTCGAGACCGACGGATCCGACAGCCTCGGCGGCGGCAACCAGCTGGTCGCCCCGGTCGCTCTGCCCGTCACCATCGGCGGCAACGCGGTTTCCGGTATCGGCGACAGCACTTCGGAGAAAGCCACGACCATCGGCGGTGCGGCCTCGGGCGGATCGGTCGACGACGTGTCGACCGACGGCTCCGACAGCATCCTCGGCGGCAACCAGGCGGTCCTTCCGATCAGCCTGCCCGTCACCATCGGCGGCAACGCGGTCTCGGGCATCGGTGACAGCACCTCCGAGAACGCCACCACCACCGGCGGCACCAATGGCGGCCTGATCGGTGGCGTGACCACCGACGGCAGCGACAGCATCCTCGGCGGCAACCAGCTGATCATTCCGATCAGCCTCCCCGTCACCATCGGCGGAAACGCGGTCTCGGTCATCGGCGACAGCACGACGGTCGGTTCCGAGACGGGCACACCTGGAACCCCGGGCACCCCCGGCACGCCGGGCACCCCTGGAACGCCGGGCACTCCGGGCACCCCCGGCACCCCTGGCACCCCGGGAACGCCGGGCACTCCGGGAACCCCGGGAACGTCGGTCGTGACCGGCTCCTCCGCCTCGGTGTCGTCGTCGTCGGCCGTGGCCTCGGGTGCGCGCACCCTGGCCGTGACCGGCACGGACGCGGGAGCGCTGTGGGGCCTCGGCCTCTCCGCTCTCGTGATGCTCGCGCTCGGAGGCACGGCGCTCGCCCGCCGTCGCGTCACCGCCTGACACCCACCGCCGGGAGCGGCTTCGGCCTCTCCGGGCACCGGATGCCGCGGCCGTTGGGGGCGTGGCATCCGGTATCCGGCGTGTCCGGGGTCAGTCAGTCAGGTGCATGATCGCGGCGCCGCACCTCGCCCCGCGCCACCCCGCACCACCGCACCCCGGGCCACCGCACCCAACGGCCCCAGCCTGAGGCACCACACCCCACGACGGGAGGAGAATCTCGCAGCGGAGGGCCGCCGGCATCCCTTCCATCCTCCGCTCCCCGAATCTCCTCCGCCGCCCGCACCCGCAGCGCCGGCCCGAGGCGTTCGCCCCAAAGCCATCGCGCCCGAACCGCCCCAGGGCCACACCCCACCCCTCAGCCCGCGGCACCACACCCCACGACGGGAGGAGAATCTCGCAGCGGAGGACCGCCGGCATCCCTTCCGCCCTCCGCTCCCCGAATCTCCTCCGCCGCCCGCACCCGCAGCGCCGGCCCGAGGCGTTCGCCCCAAAGCCATCGCGCCCGAACCGCCCCAGGGCCACACCCCACCCCTCAGCCTGAGGCACCACACCCCACGACGGGAGGACAATCTCGCAACGGAGGACCGCCGGCATCCCTTCCATCCTCCGCTCCCCGAATCTCCTCCGCCGCCCGCACCCGAACCGCCCCGGCCCGCGCCCGCCGCACCCCCACCCGAGGCAACCGCGCCAGACCAACCGCGCCAGACCAACCGCCCCAGACCAACCGCCCCCGAGCGGCCCCGGCTCAGTCGGCCAGGCGCCAGTCCTCGAAGCTGAACCCGGGCGAGACGAGGCAGCTGACGACACATTCCGCGTCGTCGACGAGGCGTGCGGCCTGCCACACGCCCGCGGGGACCGTGGCCTGCAGCCGCTCCCCCGCCGCGAGGTCGGCGCCGAGGACGACGGCATCCGTGAGCTCGGGAGAGAGCCCGTCGCCGCCGAACGACAGCTCCAGGCGGCCCGGTCCGTGCCAGAGCCACACTTCGTCGCTGGTCACGACGTGCCACGCGCTGTGCTCCCCCGGAGTGAGCAGGTAGTGGATGCAGGTCGCCGCCGGCCGCACTCCCGCGGGCGTCTCGACCGCGTACGAGCCGGTCCACATGCGACGAAACCACCCGCCCTCGGGGTGCTGCGCGAGGTCGAGCAGTCGCGCGGTGGTGGGGCGGTCGTCAGTCACAGGACACTCCGGTCTCTCGGGTGAAGGCGGCGGATGCGAAGCGCACCTCGCCGTCGATGAAGGTCGCCGCCGCGCGCCCGGCGCCGTCGACGACGAGGTGCTCGATCGTGTCGTCGACGTCAGCGGGAGCGATGTCGAAGAACGCGAGGTCGGCCACGGCGCCGACCGAGAGGTATCCGGTGCGGTCGGGTCCGGTGTCGAGCCCCATCGCATGCGCCCCGCCGAGCGTCGCCGCCCGCAGCAGCAGCGCGGCCAGGTCGCGGTTCGCGTATCCCTGGGCGCGCGCGAGGCGGTGCAACGCCGCCACGTCGGCGAGCAGGTCGAGCGACGGCGACGACGACAGCGAGTCGGTGCCCACGGCGATCGCATTGCCCTCGACGAGGTACGCGGCCACGGGCGGCTCGTCGAGCCCGATCACAGCGTTCGACCGCGGACACAACGCCACGGTGGTCCCGCGTTGCCGCAACACCGAACGGTCGCGCGCGGTCATGTAGACGCCGTGCGCGATGTGGCAGTCGGGTCCGAGCACGCCGAGCTCGTCGACGAACTCCGTCGCCCCCGTGCCGAAGCCCTCGTCGCGCAGCGCCTGGAAGCTCGCGGGCCGCCGCTCTCGCCACGGCAACGCCTCACCGTGCTCGCGCTCGAACGCCGCCTCACCGAGGTGGATGTGCAGCCGGCTCCCCCGCTCGCGCACGATGTCGGGGATCTCCAGCAGCGGCTCGACGTCGAGCGAATACGGCGCGTGCGGCGACAGGCCGGTTCCGGGCGGTGACGGCAGCGAGTCCAGCCGCGCCTCGACCTCGGCCCTCCCCCGCTCGGCCCACGCGGCGTTCGTCCAGCTCATCACCTCCCAGTAGGTGATGCCGTGCAGCCGGGCGTCATGCAGAGCGGATGCCGCCTCGACGTCGGTGACGATGTCGGCCACGGCGGTCGTGCCGGCGGCGATCATCTGTGCGGCTCCCGCCCTGGCATCCGCCGCCCAGTCCAAGCCCGACTCGTAGACCGGCTCGAAAGCCTCGGCCCAGTCCTCGAACCCGGTGTACGAGCCTCGGCCGACCTCGGCCATGCCGGTGTACTGCAGGTGGGAGTGGGCGTTGACGAGCCCGGGGGTCAGGATGCCGGGCCAGTGGACCTCGTCGAACTCCACGCCGCGCTGGCGCAGCTCGTGCCGCACCCACTCGCGCTCCCCCACGTGGCGGATGCGCCCACCGGCCACGGCGATCGCCCCGCCCACGATCGGAGGCGCGGTGATGGGGACGACGAGGGATGCCGAATACAGCACGACCCGCGGGCGCTCGGGTGCGCGATCGACGGTCATGCTGCTCAGCCTAGAAGGCCTGCGTTACGGTCTCGGAACGCAGAACGGCCCCGGCCTGCCGAAGCAGAACCGGGGCCGTGTCAGGCGCGAATTACTTCGCGGCGACCACCTGGAGGGTGATCACGGCGGTGACGTCGTCACGCAGGCGAACGGTCGCCTCGTGCTCGCCGACCGACTTGATCGAGGAGGTGATCTGGATCTTGCGCTTGTCGAGCTCGCCCAGGCCGGCAGCCTTGACGGCGTCAGCGACGTCGCCGGTCTTGACCGAACCGAACAGACGACCCTCGGCACCGGCCTTGACGGCCAGCTTGACGGTGGTCGACTCGAGCGAGTTCTTCAGGGCCACGGCGTCTTCGTGGTCGTGGATCGCGCGGGCTTCGCGGGCGGCGCGAATCGACGCCACCTGCTTCTCGCCACCACGGGACCAGGACACGGCGAAGCCCTGGGGGATGAGGTAGTTACGGGCGTACCCGTTCTTGACCTCGACAACGTCACCGGCGCTACCGAGCCCGGTGACCTCATTCGTGAGAATCAGCTTTGCCATCGGGTGCTCCTTAGCGGCCGGCGCCGGCGTAGGGCAGGAGAGCCATCTCGCGCGCGTTCTTGATGGCGCGGGCGATCAGGCGCTGCTCCTGCACGGAGACACCGGTGATACGACGGGCGCGGATCTTCCCGCGCTCCGAGATGAACTTGCGGAGGGTCGCGACGTCCTTGTAGTCGATGACGCCGACGCGGATCGCCTTCGCGGGGGCTGCGTTCTTCGCGCCCTTCCGCGGCTTGCGGCGGTCGCCAGTGGCCTTTCCAGCCATGCTTCCTTCTTTCGTGTGGGTTCGGATGCCGGGGCGGGCGAGCCGCCTGGCGGGTGGCATCCGGAATTTTCGGGGTCGTCACGCCGTGAGGCGCAGCGAGATCAGAACGGGGTGTCGTCTCCGTAGGAACCGGGAGTGCTCCACGCGTCGGCGCCGCCGCCCTGGTTCGACCCGGGGGTCGACCACGGCTCGTCGGCACCCTGCTGGACCTGCTGACGCTGTCCACCGCCGCCACCGGCGCCGCCCGAAGAGGCAGCGCGGGTGACCTGAGCGGTCGCGTAGCGGAGCGAGGGGCCGATCTCGTCGACCTCCAGCTCGATCGAGGTGCGGTTGTTGCCCTCGCGGTCCTGGTAGGAGCGCTGCTTCAGGCGACCGGTCGCGATGACACGGGAACCCTTCGTCAGCGAACCGGCGACATGCTCGGCGAATTCGCGCCACACCGAGGCGCGCAGGAACAGCGCCTCGCCGTCCTTCCACTCGTTCGCCTGACGGTCGAACGTGCGGGGGGTCGACGCGATGGTGAAGTTCGCCACCGGCAGCCCGTTCTGCGTGTACCGCAGCTCGGGGTCGGCCGTGAGGTTGCCCACGACGGTGATGACGGTTTCGCCGGCCATCGTCGTTACTTCGCAGCCTTCTCGGCGGACTCGACCTTGCGGGGAGCGGCAGCCTTGCGAGCGGCCTTCTCCTCGGAGCGCTTCGCCTCGGCGGCGACCTGAGCGATGGCCTCTTCCGCACGGAGGACCTTGGTACGCATGATCTGCTCGTTCAGCTTCAGCTGACGGTCGAGCTCCTGCGTGGCCTCGCTCGTGGCGGTGAAGTCCACGACGGCGTAGATGCCTTCGTTCTTCTTCTTGATCTCGTAGGCCAGACGGCGGCGGCCCCAGACATCGACCTTCTCGATGGTTCCCCCATCGTTGGTGATGACCTTGAGGAACCCGTCGAGCTTCGGAGCGACCTGGCGCTCGTCGACCTCGGGGTCGAAGATGACCATGAGTTCGTACTGGTGCGTCACTAACCCACCTCCTTCGGACTAGAACGGCTGACGGGCATTTCCCGGCAGCAGGAGGGTGTGTTGCACGTCGTCTCGGGCTTACACGCGCATGGGCGTCGCCAGACAACCTTCGTAGTCTAACGGATGCCACTCCCCTGCGGGAATCGAGCCTCTCGGCCGCAGTCCGCGACGCTCGGTAGCGTGGGGACATGAGCGGTACGGCACTGGACACCTCTGCCCTGACACAGCCGGTCGACCGCGCGGAGGTGCGCGCGTTCACGGCCCGACTGCGGCGCGAGGGCAAGCTCACGAGCATCGTCATCACGGTGGTGGGGTTCGTCGTGGTGGGCGGCATCCTGCTGCTCTCGGCGACGCTGCTCGCCGCGGTCGTGAGCTTCGGGCTGCTCGCGGACGCCGACGGACGGCCGAGCCCGATCGGCATCCTCTTCCTCCTGGTGTTCGTCGCCGCGGTGCTCGCCGTCGGATACGCGCTGGCGAAGCTGTTCCACGGGCGGGCCGAGCGCCGCTACCGGCTCGCGCGCTTCGCCGAAGCCAACGGCATGTCCTGGACCCCGACGGTCCCGAACCCCGCGCTGCCCGGCATGATCTTCAGCGAAGGACGCGACCGTGAGGCGACCGACGTCGTGCGGGGACCGCTCCCCCGCGGCGTCGAGATCGGCAACTACACGTACAAGACCGGGTCGGGCAAGAGCGAACAGACGCACAAATGGGCGTACGTCGAGATCCGGCTCGACACGCCGCTGCCCCACATCGTCCTGGATGCCGTGGGCAACAACGGCCTGTTCGGCGGGTCCAACCTCCCGGCGATGTTCAGCCGCGATCAGCGTCTGAGCCTCGAGGGCGACTTCGACCGGTACTTCGCGCTGTACTGCCCCAAGGGCTACGAGCGCGACGCCCTGTACCTTTTCACCCCCGACGTCATGGCGCGGTTCGTCGACAACGCCGCCGCCCTCGACGTCGAGATCGTCGATGACCGCCTGTTCCTCTACGCCCGGCGCGAGCTCTCGACCCTCGACCCCGCCGTGTGGGAGTGGATCTTCGGCACAGTGGATGCCATCGACGACAAGCTCGCGCAGTGGGCGCGGTGGCGCGACGAGCGTCTCTCCGCCGACGCCGCACCCGCCGGGTCGGGCGTCCCGCTCCTCACTCCCCCGCCGGCGGGCGTGGCCCGCGAAGGCCGGCGGCTGCGCCGCGGGTTCTCGTGGGTCGGGGCCGTGATCGCGGTGCTCGCGATCGGGTGGTGGCTGTTCTCGGTCGTCGTGGACATCGTCGGCGGCTGACCACGGGGCGGTCGGTGACGCGCGGCGCGCGTCGAACTTCTGAGATCCGGGCGGCCGCTGGTCGGCGGCCTGGGCCGAACTCCTGACTTTTCGCCGGTAGACGGCTTTCGCCGCGGCATACGGCGGCTGAACCATCGGATGTCAGGAGTTCGGCCCCGGGCGACCCGCCATCGGCGTCTCGGAACTCAGGAGTGTGGCGCACACTCCCGCCCCGGCCGGACTCGCCGCTGCGCTCAGTGCGCCGACCAGCCGCCGTCCATGACGTAGCTCGTGCCGGTGACCATCGCGGCATCCGGGCCCGCCAGCCACAGGGCGAGAGACGCGACCTCGGCCGGCTCGACGAGCCGTTTGATCGCGGCATCCTTCAGCAGCACCGTCTCGAGGACTTCGGATTCCGGGATGCCGTGCGCCCGCGCCTGATCCGCGAGCTGCTTCTCGACGAGCGGCGACCGCACGTACCCGGGGTCGATGCAGACACTCGTGACGCCGTGCGGGCCACCCTCGAGAGCCGTGGTCTTCGACAGACCCTCGAGTCCGTGCTTCGCCGTGACGTACGCCGACTTATATGCCGATGCGCGTATTCCATGCACGCTCGACACGTTCAGCACACGACCGAAGCCGCGCGCGTACATCCCCGGCAGGGCCGCGCGGATCAGCAGAAATGGCGCCTCGAGCATCAGCCGCAGCATGAACGAGAAGCGCTCGGGCGCGAAGTCCTCGATGGGGCTGACGTGCTGGATGCCGGCATTGTTGACGAGGATGTCGACGTCGAGGCTGAGGTCGGCCAGGGCCGCCGTGTCCGACAGGTCGACCGCCCAGGAGCGACCGCCGATCTCGTCCGCGAGCGCCGCGGCACCCTCGGCGTTGAGATCGGCGACCGTCACGGTGGCGCCGGCCTCGGCGAACGCACGCGCGATCGCGGCACCGATGCCGCTGGCACCGCCGGTGACGAGGGCGCGGCGTCCGCTGAGGTCGATGCTCATGGTTCCTACTTCCCCCGTGCCGCGTCGGCGGCGTCGATGGCGCGCAGCGAGATGCCGCGCGTCTCCTTCAGCGACAGTACGGCGACCGACGTGACGATGCAGGCCGCCACGATGTACATCGCGATCGGCAGCCACGAGCCGAAGTCGCGCAGCCACTGCGTCGCGAGGATCGGCGCGAGCGAGCCCGCGAGGATCGCGGTGACCTGGGCTCCCAGCGAGACGCCCGAGTAGCGCATGCGCGTCGGGAAGAGCTCGGCCATGACGGCCGGCTGCGGCGCGTACATACCGGCGTGGAACACCAGGCCGATCGAGACGGCGGCGACGATGACGACGGGGTTGAGCGTGTCGAACATCGGGAAGGCGAAGAACGCCCAGGTCGCGCTGAGAATCGCGCCGGCGAGGTACACGGGCTTGCGACCGATGCGGTCGGCGAGACGGCCGAGCGGGGGGATCACGGCGAAATGGATCACGTGCGCGATGAGCAGCGCGAGGAGCAGCTGGCTCGTGTCGTACGAGTGCACGAACTTCAAGTAGACGATCGAGAAGCTCACGACGATGTAGTAGACGATGTTCTCCGCGAAGCGCACGCCCATCGCCTGGACGACACCCTTGGGGTAGCGGCGCAGCACCTCGACGACGCCGAACGACGTGGCCTTCTCTTGCTCGACCTGCTTCTTGGCCTCGAGGAAGATCGGCGCCTCTTCGACGTGCGTGCGGATGTAGAAGCCGACGAGCACGATCACGGCCGAGAGCCAGAACGCGATGCGCCAGCCCCAGTCGAGGAACGCCGCGGGCGAGAGCACGAACGACGTGATCAGCAGCACGGTCGTGGCCAGGAGGTTTCCGACGGGAACGGCCGCCTGGGGCCAGCTCGACCAGAACGCGCGCGTGCGGTCCGGGCTCTGCTCCGCGACGAGCAGCACGGCGCCGCCCCACTCGCCGCCGACGGCGAAGCCCTGGATGAAGCGCAGGGCCACGAGCATCGCGGGCGCCCAGTATCCGACGGAGGCGAAACCGGGGAGGCATCCCATCAAGAAGGTCGCCGCGCCGACGATGACGATCGTCGCCTGCAGCGTGGGCTTGCGGCCGAACCGGTCACCGATCTGGCCGAAGACGATGCCGCCGAGCGGGCGGGCGATGAAGCCGACCGCGTACGTGACGAAGGCGGCGATGATGCCGTCGAGGGGAGACCCCGACGACGGGAAGAAGAACGTGCCGAACACCAGGCTCGCGGCCGTGGCGTAGAGGAAGAACTCGTACCACTCGACGACCGTGCCGGCCATCGAGGCGGCGACGACGCGGCGGATCTTGCTCGTGGGGGCGGTGGGGGAGGCGCTGTGGTGCGCGGTGGTGGGGGATTCCATGCTGCTCCTTCGGTGTCGACGGTGACACCCGCGAGACAGTCTGCGGAGGCACGGACCATGCGGCAATGCCCAATGGTGCGGGTCCTGTGTGCAGAATTGCACACATGGATGCCACGAACGTCCGCGCCGACGACCTCTTGATGCTGCTCGCGGTTGCCCGCACCGGCCGCTATACCGCCGCCGCGCAGGTCCGCGGCGTCGACCACACGACGGTCGCGCGGCGTATCGCCGCACTCGAGGACGCCCTCGGTGGGCGCGTCGTCGCCGCGTCCGGCCGGGGGTGGGAGCTGACGGCGTTGGGGCAGCACGCCGTCGAGACGGCCGGACGCATCGAGGCGGCGATGTCGCGCTTGTCTGGCGGGGGAGAGGAGCCGGATCCGGTCTCGGGCGTCGTGCGGATGTCGGCCACCGACGGCTTCAGCGCCTACATCGCCGCACCCGCGATCGCGGCGTTGCGACAGCGGCATCCGGAGCTGTCCGTCGAGATCGTGGCGACGCAACGGCGAGCGGCGCTGCACCGGCCGGGCCTGGATCTCGAGGTGGTGGTGGGGGAGCCGCAGACCTCGCGCGGCACCGCGACCCGTCTCGGCACGTACACGCTCGGCATGTACGCCTCGCGGGCGTACCTGGATCGCGAGGGTACGCCCGCGGATCTCACCGAGCTCGAGCGGCACCGGCTCGTGTACTTCGTCGACTCGATGCTGCAGGTCGAGGCGCTGGATCTTCCTCGGCGGCTCGTGCCGCGCATGCGCGACGGGCTCACCTCGACCAACGTGTTCGTGCACGTCGAAGCGACACGGGTAGGTGCCGGAATCGGCATGCTCCCGTGCTTCGCCGCCGACCGGCATCCGGATCTGGTCAGGTTGCTGCCCGAAGTCGTTTCCGAACGGTTGCCGTACTGGATGATCGTGCGCCCCGACTCGCTGCGGATCCCCGCCGTCGCGGCCCTGGGCGACGCGCTGTGGGCGCAGACCGCGGCCGCCCAGTCCATGCTCGACGGGGCATGAAGCCCGCCAGCGTGCGTCAGCGCCGCGCTCGGTTGATGCGGATTGGGGAAGGGCTCGGCCTCACAAGCGTTCGCAGAAGGCGCCCGACTCGGCCAGTGTGGCACGCAGCTGCGCGTCACTCGAATCCACGAAACGCGGCTCGCGCGTCCACGCGTAGAGTCCATGAAGGGACGAGCTCCAGTCCGGTTCGCTCGACGGGCGGCCGTCGCGCGCGAACGAGCCCCAGGCGTTCATCATGCGTCGGGACAGGCGACCCGTCGAACGTGAACGGGCGGCCGCCGTTCCGAAGACGAGCGGCAGTTCACCGGAGTGTCCAGGATCGACCCCGTCGACGCCCACGGGATCGAAGACGTAGGCGAACGTCGGGGCGTTCCCGCGTGCTCGGACGACACGGTCGACCGGGGAGCGGTACATGAGCTCCGATAGCACGGCCTCGCGAAGGCGCCGTGCGGTCGGGGTCCGACGGTGATCGTGCTCGAAGGCAGCCGAGAGGTCGGCGACACGAAGGCGTGGGGCGACGTCGTGCAGCAGCGCGTCGAGGGCCCGATCGTCGCCGGACTCCGGTCCCATCCAGGGCAGGGCCTCGCGACGGTTCGATCCGATGAGCAACGGCACGTCCGCTCCCTCGCCCGCGGCGAGCGCGTCGAGCGGGCGCCGCTGCACGAGGGCGCCGTCGACAACCGGTCGGAACGGCAGCGAGTCGATGGGTGCGGATGCCGCGCGCTCGTCGATCACCTGCGTCTGCGCGCGGATCAGGTCGGTGACCGGAAGATCACGCAGGGCTTGCGCGGAGGGAACGCCGGCGGCGTTGACCAGCTGATCGCGGACCTCGGCCGCCGTCGTGGGGGTCAGCGTCCGCTCGGCCGTGCAACTATGCGCGATGACGCGGTGCAGGAGCGAACGTCCGGCCGCCAGAGAGAGGAGCGCGAGCGCGTCCACCCCGCCCGCCGACTGACCCATGACCGTCACCGACGCGGGGTCTCCTCCGTAGGCGCCGATGTTCTCGCGCACCCACCGCAAGGCGGTGAGCTGGTCGTGGAGGGCCGCATTCGCGGCATCCGGGAACGGGTCGTCCAAGAGGAGGTGGCCGAGCGCACCGAGGCGATACTGCACGGCGACGACGACAAGCCTCTGTGCCGCGGCGAGGCGGGCGCCGTCGGTGACGGGGTCAGACGCGCTGCCGCTCACGTGCGCGCCGCCGTGGATCCAGACGAGAACGGGGGCGGTGTCCGCGCCGACGGCCGCCCACACCGTCAGGTGCAGGCAGTCCTCCGAGCCGTCCACGCCGGGTTGCGGAGCGGGAGCCGACAGCCGGTCCGCCCCGCGCGGTTCCGCGACGGGGAGCCGGAAGCGCGCCGCCCGGGCGTACCGGATGCCGCGATCCACGCGCACCGCCCCGTGCGGCGCGCTCACCGCGCCGCCTCGGCGCGTTCCAGCATCGTCCGGTAGTACCCGTCGACGGCGGAGAGGGCGCGGTGATCGCCCTGCTGCACGATGCGCCCGCCGTCGAGCACGACGATGCGGTCCGCGGCACGGATGGTGGTCAGCCGGTGGGCGACGATGAGGGTCGTTCGTCCCGCGCGCAGCGTGGCGAGAGCGTCCTGAACGGCCGCCTCGGACTCGCCGTCGAGCGCGGCCGTAGCCTCATCCAGCAGAAGCACCCTCGGATCGCGCACCAGTGCGCGCGCGATCGCCAAGCGCTGGCGCTGACCGCCCGACAGGCTCCCCCCGCGCTCGCCCACCACCGTGTCCCACCCCTGCGGTAGATCGCGGACGAACCCGGCAGCGTTCGCGCCGACCAGCGCCGACCAGACCGTCGCGTCGTCGAGGTCGGGAAGACCGTAGGCGACGTTCTCCCGGATGGTGGCCGCGAACAGGACGGGTTCCTGCGGCACCACCGATACGAAACGTCGGTACGTGCGGCGATCGATCTGGCGGAGGTCGTGGCCGTCGATCGAGACGCTCCCACTCTGCGGTGCCATCAGACCGAGAGACAGGTGCAGCAGGGTGGACTTCCCCGACCCCGACGGCCCGATGAAGGCGATGGTCTCGCCGGGACGGATCGTCAGATCGATGTCTCGCAGCACGGGCTCATGCGCGTAGGCGAAGGTCATCCCCTCGAACCGGATCTCGCCCGACACCCGCGTGAGGGCGGGCTTGCCCTCGTTCTGCTCGATTTCATCGGCGGCGAGAAGCTCGTGCATCGACGAGATCGACTCGCGGCCGCGCGTGATGAGCGGAGCGAGCTGGAACACGGCGACCATCGTCGCCGTGAGCAGCCCAAAATAGCTGCTGAGAAGGATGACATCGCCCGCCGACACCGCGACGGTCCCCGTGAGCGCGGCCAGCACCGCGCCGAACAGGCAGGCGAGACTGAGTGTCTGGAAGCTCGCCCACGACATGGCACCGAAGCGTCCGTTGATGCGGTCCAGGTCGAAGCCCGCGGCGCGGACGTGCTCGGCGCTGGTCGCGACCCGCTCGACGGCCACGGCCTCGAGGCCGTGGGCGCGAGTGACCGACAGCAGAGAGCCCATCTCGCTGATGCGTGTCGACAGGTGCTCCACCTCGCGGCGGAACCGTTCGTTGGCGGCGGTCGTCCTGAGCCGCAGCCATCGGATGAGCACGACGGCCACCGGTACGGTCACGGCGAAGAACACGAGGAATGCCGGAGCGCGTACCGCCATGGTGGCGCTCGCCCCCACGAGGACGGACGCCGCGGTGAGGACCGGTCCGAAGCACTGCTGCAGCATCAGTTCGACGTTCTCGACGTCGCGCACGAGCTTGGTCTGCGCGAGCGCACTCGCCGACCGGGAGTGGTAGCTCAGCGAGAGCGTCTGTAGGCGATGCGTAAGGCTACGACGCAGGTCGAGGCCGAGGCCGCGGACCACCGAGAAGTAGGCGCGCACGTAGACGGCGTTCGCCACCACGTTCACGGTCACGACCGCCGCCGCCAGCAGCGCCCACGGGACGAGCCGGTCGGCTGATGCGCCGGTGATGAGCAGGTCGATGACCTCCGCGGTGACGATGGGCAGCACCCACAGGGGACTGTCCTTCACCACGAATGCCACCGCGGCCAGGGCGACACGCCACCGGTGCGGACGTAGGAACGGGCGCAGGGTGCCGAGAGCCGTCACGGCGCCACGGGTGGGAGGGAGGCCGCGCCCCCGTGGAGCGCGAGGGCGGCCGCTCCGAGCAGCGGCCCCTCGTCGCCGAGACCCGAGGGGGCGATGCGCACGCGGCGGGCGTAGGCGAAGAGCGCGTTGTCGTGCGCGGAGCGCCGCACGATGTCGACGTAGTCGGGGCGGACGCGCGCGAATCCCCCGCCGATCGCGACCGACTCGAGATCGAGCAGGGTCGCGGTACTCGCCACGGCCTGTCCCACGAGTCGCGCCGAGCGTCGCGTGGCCTCCTCCGCGATCGGGTCGCCAGCGAGGACGCCCCGGGCGAGGTCCTCGCCGCTCCTCCCCTCCCACCCGCGTGCGCGCGCCCATCGCACGGTCGCCGGACCGGATGCCACGGCCTCCAGGGTGCTGTCCTCGACGGCCGCGGTCGGTTCACCGACGTGGACGTGGATCTGCCCGATGTGTCCCGCGTTGCCGGAGGCGCCCGCCAGAGGGCGCCCGTCGACGACGATCCCGCCGCCGACGCCGGTGGAGACCACCATGCTCATCGACACCTTGCTGCCTCGCGTCGCCCCGAGCCAGCTCTCGGCGACGGCGATGCACGTTCCGTCCAGACGGAGCACTGCGGGTACGCCCGCGGCGTCCGCCACGATCTCCCGAACGGGCAGCCCTCCCAGCAGGGGGAGATTGTGAGGACTGACCGTTCCGGCGAGGAGGTCGACGGGACCCGCCGATCCGATGCCTGCGGCGAACACCGGCGACGGCGCGGCCGCGAGGCTCTCGGCGATGCTCGCGCGCAGTGCCGCGACGGTCTTGCCCCTGTCGCGTGCCCGTCCGGTCGCGCGACGCAAGCGTGTGCCCGGAACGATCGAACCGTCGCCGCCGACCACGGCGGTCTCGAACTTGGTGCCGCCGATGTCGACGGCGAGGACGAAGGTGTCGTGCATGGGTCTTCCCCCGGTGGACGCGGGCAGGGCCCAGCCCTGCCCGCGTGCGATCAGTTCCAGTCGGCGACGAGCTGGTTCGACGAGCGCAGCACGTCGGGTGCGCAGAAGCGCTCCGGCTCGCCGTCCCAGGCGGTCTGTACCCGGAACGTGACCGACTCCCCGGGCAGCAGGGTGACGAGCATGTCGTCGACCACCGCCGCGGGGTCGACCTTGTCCACCAGCAGGGCGATGTCGCGCACGAGGTTGTGGGCCTCCACCGTGATTTCGACTCCGGATGCCGTGCGCCGAGCGCTCGTGGTCACCTCGGCGCGGGCGAGCGCCGATTCGCGATGCTCAGCGAAGAACCAGAACGCCCGCGTCCCGGCGGATTCGACGACGATCAGTTCGCTCGCGGCATCCACGGGTACGGCCACGTCGTCGGGCAACGTGAGAGTGGCCTCGCCGCGCGCGTCGATGTCGGACGAGAAGTGGGCCTCGGCACGGACCGTCCCGTCGAACGAAAGCCGCCGGGCGACGACCGGTCCGCTCCATGGAACGGACGTGTCGTTGACCGCGATGGCGGCGAGACCGCCGTCACGCGGCTGGACCGTGAGCAGACGATCGGCGTACACGTGGCGCAGCGCGTAGAGCAGCGGCTTCGCGCGACCGTAGCCGTCGACGGCCGCCCACGAGGTGACCGGCCAGCAGTCGTTGAGCTGCCACACCACGGATCCCATGCAGCGCGGCGACTCGGAGCGCATGTGCTCGATCCCCACGGTCACGGCGAGCGCCTGGTTCAGCGACATCGCCCAGTGCCAGTCCTCGGTGGTGTCTGGCAGCGGCAGGTGGGCGACGAGTCCGTCGGTCAGCTTGTCGTTGCCATCGGTCGCCTTCTGGTGATGGAACATCCCGGGCGACTCGGGCGTGAGGGGCGAGTCCGAGATGGCGCGGGTGATGCTCGACCAGGTCGCCGGGCCCTGCCATCCGAACTCGGCGACGAAGCGCGCGTGGATGTCGCGGTACGCGGGGTAGTCGACGCGGTTCCACAGCTCCCAGAGGTGAACGGAACCGTGATCCGGGTCGTTGGCGAAGATGGACGGGTCTCCCGACCACGGGCTCGCCGGGGTGTACGACCGCGCCGGGTCCAGCTCGGCGACAAGACGGGGGAGAAGGTCGAGGTAGTATCCGAGGCCCCAGGTGCGACCCTGGAGGCGCTTCGCCCAGCCCCACTCCTCGTATCCCCAGACGTTCTCGTTGTTACCGTTCCACAGCGCCAGGCTCGGGTGCGGCATGATCCGCGCGATATTGTCGCGCGCCTCCGCCTCGACCTCGGACCAGAGCGGCTCCTCCTCGGCATAGCTCGCGCACGCGAAGAGGAAGTCCTGCCAGACGAGGATGCCGCGCTCGTCGCACAGGTCGTAGAAGTCGTCCGACTCGTAGTAGCCGCCGCCCCAGATCCGCAGGAGGTTCATGTTCGCGAACTCGGCTTGGTCGAGGCGCTGGGCAAGACGCTCGCGTGTGACACGGGTGACGAACGCGTCGTCGGGGATCCAGTTCGCCCCGCGGATCCAGACCGGCTCGCCGTTCACGACGAAACGGAACGAGGTGCCCTCATCGTCGCGCTCGAGCTGCACGTCGACGGTTCGAAACCCGATGCGGTGAGTCCGCTCGGCGATCGTCACCTTCTCGCACTCCAGAGTGACGGTGAGGTCATACAACGGCTGCTCGCCGAATCCGCGAGGCCACCACAGCTCGACATCGGCCACCCGCAGCTCGACCACGCCCGCGGTCGCCCCGTCGGTGAGGTCGAGGTGGGAGGTACGACCGTCGGCGAGCGCCACCACGACGCGATAGTCGGCATCGTCGGCGCGCTCGATCTCAACGTGCACCGATACGACACCCGTGGTGTCCTCGACCGTCACCACCGGCCGAGCGGCGGCCAGACGAGCCCCCGACCAGGCTTCGAGGCGTGCCTGCTTCCAGATGCCCGACGACGCCGCATCCAGTCCCCAGTCCCATCCGAAGTTGCAAGCGGCCTTGCGCACGGCGTTGAAGGGGTGGAAGTAGGTGTGCGGGCGGTACCCGATCTCCAGGCTCGCCCGGTCGGCCTCCGCCACCGGGGAGGCGAAGGTCACGACGAGCTCGTTCTCGCCCTCTCGCAACGCCTCGTCGACCCCGAAGCGGTACGTGCGGTGCTGATTGCGCGTGCGCCCGAGCGAGTGGCCGTTCAGCACGATCTCGGCGAAGGTGTCGAGACCCTCGAAGACCAGTTCGTGACGATCTTGCCCGTCCGCCTCCCAGGTGAAGCTCGTGGCGTACTCCCAGGCGCTCTGTCCGATCCACGTGACCTGGTGCTCATTGCGGTCGAGGAAGGGGTCGGGGATGAGTCCCGCCTCGAGGAGGGAGACGTGGACCAGGCCGGGCACGCGCGCCGGGATCGTGCGGCCCGCGATGTCGGCGGGCACGGGCCCGTCGACGGCGCGCAGGTTCCACACCTCGGGAAGGGCCACGGCGCGGGAGGCGACGGGTCGGGCGGTGGTGACGTCGGTCATTTGGTGGCTCCAGAGGTGAGTCCGTTGTAGATGAATCGCTGCAGGAAGAGGAAGGCGACGAGGGTGGGGACGATGACGAGGATGGTGCCGGCGGCGATGACCTCCCACTGCGACCCGAAAGGCCCCATGAAGCGGAACAGCGACGTGGAGATGACTCCGAGGTCTCGCGAGGGCATGTAGAGGAACGGGATGTAGAACTCGTTGTAGACCGCGATCCCCTTGATGATCACCACCGTCGCGATGGCGGGCTTGAGCAGGGGCAGGATGATGCGCCAGTAGACGGTGAATCGGTTGGCGCCGTCGATCATCGCGGCCTCGTCGAGGGCGACGGGGATGTTCTGCATGAACTGCAGGAAGATGTAGATCGCGATGATGTCGGTGCCGGTGAACAGCACGATCGCCGCCCACCGCGTATTGAACAGGTCGAGGGCGCTGATCACCTGGAACGTCGCCACCTGCGTGGTGATCGAGGGGACGAGCGTCGCGAGCAGGAAGACGCCGGTGACGAGAGCACGGCCCCGGAAGCGGAACCGATCCACGGCGTACGCGGTCATCGTCCCGATGAAGATCGTCCCCGTGATGGATACGACGAGGATGACCGCGGTGTTGACGAAGCCGGTCAGCATCCCGCCCTGTGTGAAGGCGATCACGAAGTTGTCGAGGTTGAACCAGTTCGACGGCGGGTCCAGGGGACCGGTCGAGCGGTACTCCTCCGGGGTCTTGAACGCCAGGGCGAAGATCGTGACGATGGGCAGCAGTGCGAACAGGCTCCCCACCACCAGCGCCGTGTACTTCAACACCGTCGCTATCCACCCGAGGTCGACCCGCCGGCGGCGCTTCTTCGCCGGCGCCGGCGCGACGCGGGGCGGTGCGTCGGTGGGGATGAGGGTGCCGGTCATTGCACGCTCGCTTTCTCGTCGGGGAAGAACCGTCGCTGCACGGCGGTGATGATGAGCACGATCGCCAACAGCACCACGGCCATGGCCGACGCCAGACCCACCTGCGCGAAGCGGAAGGCGGTGTCGACGGTCTGGATGACGAAGGTCTCGGACCCGTTCGCTCCGCCGGTCATGATGTAGGGCATCTCGAACGCCGACAGCGCGCCCGAGACGGCGAGGATCAACGAGAGCCCCAGGATGCGGCGGATGCTCGGCAGGATGATGAAACGGAACTTCTGCCAGGAGTTCGCGCCGTCGAGGTCCGCCGCCTCGTACTGCTCGGCGGGGACCGACTGGATGGCACCGAGGAACAGCACGAAGTTGAGCCCCATGTAACGCCACACGGACGTCGCCGCGAGCGAGACGTTCACGATGGACGGGTCGCCCAGCCACTGCGGCGGATCGACCAGGCCGAGGGCGGCGAGCACGCTGTCGAGGGTGCCGCCCGGTCGGAAGAAGAAGAGGAACATCAACCCGATCGCGACCCCGTTGATGAGGTACGGGAAGAAGATGACTCCCTTGAAGAAGTTCTTGAAGCGGGTGCGGAAGCTCAGGAGAACCGCGAACAGCAGCGCCAGGCCCAACTGCGCGATCGCTCCGAGCAGGTAGTACAGGCTGACCGCGAACACCTGGAAGTACTCGGGCCGCGTGAAGATCTGAATGTAGTTGTCGAGGCCGACGAAATTCTGCTGCGGGTCCAGTCCGTCCCAGTCGGTGACGCTGTACCAGAACGAATTCACGACGGGGACGTACGTGAAGAGGATGAGGAACGCCAGCGGCACGATCAGGAAGAGCCACGGGGTGGCGCGCCAGCCGCGGGCGGCGGAGCGACGGGGACCCGCCCGACGTACGCGTCGTCGGGCGGGGAAGGTTTCGAGGGGGGTGCCTTCGGCGATGGCCATCGCGCACTCCTTTCCGTCAAGGGTGATGCGGGGCGGGCTACGGCGCCCGCCCCGCATCGGCGTGTCACTGGCTCTGGGAGACCGCCTGGCCCCAGCGCGAGTTCAAGTCGGAGAAGAACGACTCCTTGTCGCCGTCGCGGGCGCCGCGGGCGGTGTCGATGAGCTCTTGGCGGTACTGCTCGCCGAACAGGGTGATCTCCGCCGCGTTGGCGATGTCGGTGATCAAGCTCTCCTCACCCTGGGGACGAGGAGCGAGCTCGACGTACTGCACGCCGAGGTCGGTGAAGTCGGAAAGAGTCGCGGGGGCATCGTCGGCCTTGAGCGGGCTGATCGCGCCCTGGCTCTCGGCGAAGCCGGACTTTGTTTCGAACCAGTCGACCCACGCCTTGGCGGCCGGCTTGTTCTCGGAGAACTTGCTCACGGCGAGCAGCTTGTCGGTTGCGGTGACCGAGGTGAACTGGCCGTCGGTCTGCCAGGGCATCGGCCAGAAGCCGATCGTGTCGCGCGACTTCCCGGCGGCCTCGGCGGCATCCTGCATCTGGGTCACGGCCCAAGAACCGAGGATCATCGACCCGATCTCGCCGTTCGCGAGGAGCGTCTTGGACTCCTCCCAGTTGGTGGTGGTCGGATCGGTCTCGCTGAGGCCCGCGGCGACGGTGTCGTACAGCAGCCCGTCGATCGCGGCGATGTCCTTCCCAGAGGTCCAGGGGGCGTCGTCGGTCGTCATCTCGTTGAGCGCGTCCGGACCGGTGACGCCGCCGATGTTGCCCGCGAGCGACGACAGCGGCCAGCCGTCCTTGTAGTTCGTGTAATACGGCGTGACACCGGTGTCCTTGACCTTCCGCAGAGCGTCGAGGTACTCCTGCTCGGTCGCCGGGGGCGTCGTGACACCGGCCGCCGTGAAGACATCGCGGTTGAAGACGTAGCCCATCGCCGACCCGAAGGTCGACAGCCCGTAGACGGTCCCGTCGTAGGCGCCGTCGTTGGTGAAGCGGTACGTCTCGGACAACTCCTCCTCGTCGCCGAGCGGCTCGAAGAAATCGGGGTACTGATCGCGCGTGACATTGGACGTCGGGACGAGCAGGACGTCGCCGTAGTCGCGCGAGTTCAGGCGGATGCGGACGTCGCCCTCGTAGTCGGTCAGCGCTTCGAACTTCACCTGGACGTCGGGGTAGGTCTTCTGGAACTCGGTGACGTAGTCGGCGAAGACGGTATCGACGATGTCGGTGCGGTTGGTCAGGACCGTGATCTCACCGGACGGGTTCTCGTCGGTGCTGGCCGGCCCGCCGCCGGAGCAACCGGCGAGGGTCAGGGCCGCCACAGCGGTCAGGCCGGCGGCGGCGATGAGGTGCCTTTTCATGGTTTCTCCTTCGAGAGGGTGCGGCGGCGGCATCGCCGCCGCACCGCGTGTGGGGGTGTGCGGGTAGCGGGTCAGGAACGGGTGCGACGGCGACGGAGAACGACGCTGACGGCACCGGTGAGCAGGAGGAGGATGCCGATCACGGCCACCCCGGCCGGCAGGGTCGAGCCGGTCGTTGCGAGCGAGCCGGACGGGTCGGTAGCCGCGCCAGAAGCGGGCGAGCCCTCGCCCGATGCCGGCGTCTGTCCGGTGTCCTCGACCGGAGCCGCCGTGGGCGCCGTGGTGGGGTCGGGCGTACCGGTCGGTTCCGGAGTGGGCGTGGGCCCGGGACCGGGGGCGACGGTGGGCGCCAGCGCGGCGATGTCATCGACGACCACCGCGCCCTGCGCCGTCCCGGCTACGTACAGCGCGATTTGCGTGACCTCGGACAGGTCGAGACGCGATTCCCCCGCCCAGGCGGGGGGTGCGAAGTCCTCGAAACCGAGCTCCACACGCTGGGCGCCGGGCTTCTCGACGGGGACCTGGGTCTCCCAGTACCCGCCCGAGGCGACGAACTGCACGGTCACTGTCGCGCCGACGGGCGCGTCGAGGGTCAGCCCGATGCCCTCGTAACCGAACCAGCTCACGGGTTCCGTGAGCGTGCGGATCACACCCGCGTACCCGGGCGCACCGAGGTCGTAGGTGAAGACGCCCGCGTGGTCGCCCTGGCCCGCCCGGAGGGTCGGGGTGATCGCGCCGCCTCCGGTGTTGCGCACGTAGGCCTGGGTCAGCGCGGCGTCGTCGACATAGGACTCGAAGTCGTCGATCACGAGGTCGCTCGTCGGGCGCGCGGCGGTCGTGAAGCTCCACGTCGACGAGCTGGTGGAGCCGAGACCGTTCACGGCATCCACGCGCCAGTGATAGGTGGTCTGCGGCTGCAGGTCGATCGCGGGCCGGTACGACGGCGACGACAGCCCCGTCGCGGAAGCGACAACGTCGGTCAGCGCGGCGTCGGTGGCCAGGGTGAAGCGGTAGTAGGCGGCATCCGTGCCGGGTGTCCACCGGAACGCGGGGGTCGCCCGGATGTCGCTCGCGCCGTCGGCCGGGGTGTCCGCCGTCACCGCACCCGGCGCACCCAGCTCGGGTGCGTTGGGCGAGTACAGCGAGATCTGTGACAGCTGCGGCGTCCAGACTTCGCCGGCAGCTCCGTCCCACGAGACGCGCAGGTGGTTCACGTCCTGCAGATCGCGTAGGCGGTACACGTAGCGCTTCCAGTTGCCGTCGCCCCCGTCGATGGCGGGGTCGAGCGTGCGCCACTGCTCGCCGTCGCTCGATCCCGACAGGGTCAGCGGGATGACGGGCTGGTCGGGCCAGTAGAACGCGATGAGGTCGGCGCCGGAGATGCCGTCATAGGCCCAGGTCACCGACTCGGCGCCGTCGGCGGCGTCGCGCTTCAGACGCGAGGTGTCACCCATGAACTGCGCCGGATTGCCCGTGTCGAACGACAGGCTCCCGCTGTGGGCGGAGGTGCGGCTGAAGTCGTCGAGCGGGTCGAACAGCGCGACGCGGGGCGCGGCGCTCCAGACGGTCGCCCGCTCCAGCACGGAGCCCCGGGCCCAGCTCACGCGGACGTACTCGCCCTCGATGGTGGATGCCACCACCTCGCTCGAGCCGTCGACCTCGCGACTCTCGGAGGGCACGGTGGTCCACGTCGATCCGTCGACGCTGACGCTCACCTCTACGCCCTCGGCGTCGTCCAGCCGGAATGCGGCGGCACGGATGCCCGCCGCACGCCACACGGCGGTCGCCGTGGCGTCCACGGCGAGCGCTCCCTCGGGCGCGACGAGTTCGGCACCGCTGTGTCCGGACACGATGCGCCAGTCCGACAAGGGGTCGGCGGTCACCGTCGCGCCGTCGGGCTCGACGGTGTCCGATGCGGTCTCGGAGCCGTCGGCGGTGCGCGCCACGACGCGGTACGCGGCACCGGCGGGCGACTCGAGGTCGGTGACGGGGGACAGAGCGGCACCGGACTCGGCGTTCAGATCGCTCCACGCTCCACCGTCGACGCTGCGTTGCACGAGGTAGCCCTGCGCCCCGGCGGATCCGCGCCAGGAGATGCGGTTGATGGCGTTGTTCTGCTCGATCGAGACGATGAGCGGCGCGTCGGCGGGACCGGTCGCGATCGGCAGGCCGAGGTCACGGCCGAAGTCCTCGATCGCCCCCACCGACTCGCGCATCCGGTCCGTCTCACCCGGGTAGTGCAGGGTGAAGCCGTCGTCGTGGGGCACGAGACCCCCGCGGTCGTTGTTGCCGAACAGAGACCAGAAGAACATGCCCGACACGTTCTCGTCGGAGGCCGCGGCATTCAGCAGGGCGGAGCTGGCGGCGGTCGAGGCGTACTCGCCGCCGATGTAGACCTTGCCCGCCTCGGTGACGGTCGCGGCATCCGCCGACACCCGCTCCGCGGTGGGCGGGTAGTAGTGCACGTCGACGATGTCGAGATCGGGTGCGGCGAGCGTGTCGGGATCGATGTCGAAACGGCGACCGGCGGCGATGAGCTGCTGGGGTGCCCGTTCCGCGATGAAGTCAACCTGGGCGTTGATCCAGTCGAGGGTCATGCCCTCGAGCTCGTTGCCGAGTTCCCAGGCCAAGACGGTGGGGTCGTCGACGTACTTGACCCCGGTGAGGGGGTTGGTGCGCGAGAGCACCACGTCGACGTACTCCTGATACGCCGCGATCGCGTCGGGAGAAGTGTAGAAGTCGGCCGACTCGAGCCCCAGGGGGGTCGTGAAGTCGCGGTGGCCGCCGTGGTAGTAGGCCCATTCGTCGGTGAGCGGCAGGATGAGGCGGATGCCGAGGCTACCGGCGTAGGCGACGGCGAAGTCGATCGTGCGGAACGCCTCGTCGTTGTACTCACCCAGGCGCGGCATGATCGCTAGCGGGTTCGCGTCGTCCTGACCGGTGGAGGTCATCATGTGCGAGCGCACGACGTTGACGCCCATGCGGCTGGCGGTGTCGAGCGCGTCTTTGATGCGGAAGTACGTCGGGTAGTCGACGCCGCCCACGTTCTCGTCGAGTCCGAGCCAGTAGATGTTGGTGCCGCTGGCGCGGAAGGCCTGGCCGTCGAGCGTCAGCCGCGCACCGTCACGTTCGACGAAGGCGGTGTTCTTCGACGTGAGATCGAGGGCGGATGCCACGGGGGCTGCGGCGGCGGCGGCCCCTGGGGCGGCCAGCAATGATCCGGCGACGACCGAAGCACTGAGCGTCGCGGCCATGAGGCTGCGGACGGAAGTTCGGGGATGAGACAACGACCAGGCTCCTTCGACCGGTGGGTGGGGTGTCGCCGTGCGGCGATGAACCCAGCATCGGTGAGAAGGAGGAGGAGGTCAAGGGGTTAGATAAATAATTTATGTAACGGGTCGGTCTCGGTCGGAGCTGCGTCGGACGCGCAGCGCCGCATCAGCGGCGTGCCGTACGGCGGCGGGTTCGCCGGCGATGACGTCCAACACCGCTCGCCCTATGAGTCGACCGACAGCGCGGGTGTCCCGCGCGATGGCGCTGAGGGGAGGGGTCGACAGCTGCGCCTGGGTAGAGTCGTCCCAGGCGATCACCGCGAGCGATTCCGGCACACCGCGGCCCACGGTCGCGGCCGCGTCGAGGCCCCCGAGCGCCATCAGGTCGCTGTCGTACACCGCCGCGGTGATGTCGGGATGCTCCCGCAGCGCAGCCACCGTCGCAGCCTCGCCCGACGCCCGCGAGTAGTCCCCCGTGGCCAGGCGCGCGACGACCTCGGCCTCGGCGCACGTCTGCGCGAAGGTGTCCCGGCGAGACGACGAGTGCCGGGTATGCGTCGGTCCGCCCACGTGCAGGATCTCCCGGTGACCCTGCCCGATGAGGTACTCGGCTGCGAGACGCATCGCGGCATCGTCGTCCGTCCAGACCGTCATGAGGTTCTCGGTGACCGGCGGGCCGACCACCACCGCCGGAAGCCCCAGCTCGACCGAGAGGGCCGGACGCGGATCATCCTCCTGGATGTCGACGAGCAGAACGGCAGCCACCGCCCGGGTGTCCGTCCACGATCGATACAGCCGGTCTTCGTCTGCGCGCGACGGGAGCACCCGGAGCAGCACCGGGTGCCCCTGGGGGAGGGTCACTTCCTCGATGCCCGCGATGAGGTCGTGGAAGTAGGGCTCCGCGCCGAGGATCTCGGTGTCGCGCACCAGCGCGAGACCGATGGGTGGTCGCAAGTGCGTCACGGGTACGATCCTCTCGGGGTTCATCCAGGCCCTGCGTAATCTACCGAGCGCCGCAGGAGGCACACCGATGGCACGGCCGCAGGCGACGCCGGAGTCTCCCGGCAGCCGCGCGCTCGTCGTCGACCTGATCCGCTCCGCCGGCCCCATCAGCCGCGTGGAGCTGACGACCGCGACCGGACTGACCCAGCCGGCGATCTCGCTCATCGTGCGCAAGCTTCTCGACGACGAGGTCATCGTCGAAGCCGGAACGGTGCCCTCAACCGGCGGCAAGCCGCGACGCCTGCTTGACATCAACCGCCGGGCGCGCCACGGAGTCGGCATCCAACTCGGGTTCGAGTCGGTGACGTTGGTGGCCACCGACACCAATGGCGGCGTGGTCGCGCGAGAGCGCCTGCCGGGGGTCGGTGACGACGAGCCCGCGGGTGTCATCGAGCGCCTCGCAGAGTCCATGCGGGCCTTCATGACCGCGGCGGACATCCCCACGGCGAGCGTGCAGGGTGTCGCCGTCGTCCTGCCCGGACCCATGCGCCCCGACCCCGACACCGTCATCGAGGCGCCGACCCTGCCCCACTGGCGCGAGGTGGCGCTGCGCTCGGCGTTCGAGGCAGCGCTGCACATGCCGGTGCTGGTCGACAACGACGCGAGTGCGGCCGCTCTGGGTGAGTTCTGGAGTCGAGGAGTCTCGCGGTACAGCTCGTTCGCGTGCGTGTACATCGGATCCGGGATCGGGGCGGGCGTCGTCGCGGACGGTGCCCTCTTCCGCGGCTCGAGCTCGAACGCAGCGGAGCTCGGACACATCACGGTCGATCTCGCCGGCCCCGCATGCTTCTGCGGAAACGTGGGATGCCTCGAGGTCATCGCCGCCCCGCGGGTCGTGGTGGCCAAGGCCCTGGCGGAGCAGAACCTCGCGCGGGCACTCGAGCTCGATGAACACGCGACCGTCGCCCAGAACTGGGAGGTCCTTTCGCGCGCGGCCGTCGAGGGTCAGCCGCTGGCGGCAGCGCTCGTCACCGACAGTGCACGTGCCGTGGCGGGTGCCGTTCTGACCCTCGCCAACCTCTTCGATCTCGACGAGGTCGTGCTGTCGGGGCCCGGTGTCGCAACGGCCGGGTCGATCTTCGTCCGCGAGGTGCGAGCGGCGATGGGGCGCGCCTTCGCACGCAAGGCACACCCCACGGCCGTCGAGCTGTCGATCAACCCCACCGACTCGGCCGCCATCGGCGCCGCCGCCCTCACCCTGCAGGGCCAGCTCGCACCGGGTCACGGCCCGGCGCTGCGTTTCGCCGGACCGTGACGACGGTCAGGGCAGGCCGAGCTCGCCCTGATTCAGCACTCGCGAGCGGCACGGCCGTGCGAGAACTGGTCGGCGGTGTTGATGAACTTCGCCAGGACCGCCGGATGCCAGATCCCGGGGTGGATGGCCGAGATCACCTTGAGCTTCTCGGTGGCCAGCAGCAACGCGAGACTGATCGAGGTGGACTCGTGCTGCTGCGCCGCCCCGTAACTCGAGGCGTACCGCACCTGGCTGAGGGCGTATTCGAATCCGACACGTTCCGCGGTGCGGGCGAGCTCGACGTTGTAGTCGAGGCTCCAGTCGGTGCGTTGCTCGATCGAGCTGATCACCAGGCCGCCGCTGACATTGGGGACCCAATAGGCGAATTTCAGCGGCTCGTGGGTGGGCGCGATGTCGGTCATGGGGGCTCCTCGGTGATCGGTTGCGGGCTACCGTCGCATCGGCCGCGCGAGCGGTCAACGACATGTGACGGCCCGTTTCTCCCCGTGACGACACACACCGGATGCCGGGTGAGGATGGATGCCATGACCTCCCCCCAGCGCGTGCGTTTCGGCTACTGGACCCCGATCTTCGGCGGGTGGCTCCGTAACGTCGACGACGAGCACACGCCCGTGTCGTTCGCTCACATCGCGGAGATCGCGCGGGCGGCGGAGGAGGGCGGGTTCGACCTCACGCTCATTCCTGAGCTGAACCTCAACGACATCAAGGGCGTCGAGGCGCCGTCGCTCGACGCGTGGGCGGTGACCGCGGCACTCGCGGCGGTGACGTCGAAGCTGGAGCTGCTCGCGGCGGTGCGCCCGGGATTCCACAACCCGTTCCACACCGCGAAGCAGGCCGCGACGATCGACGAGATCAGCGGCGGGCGCTTCACGCTCAACGTCGTGTCGGCGTGGTGGGCCGAGGAGGCGAAGCAGTACGACGGCCTGTTCAGCGCGCACGACGACCGGTACGCCCGCACGATCGAGTGGGTCGAGGTGCTGCGCGGCCTGTGGACGCAGACGCCGTTCGCGTACGAGGGGGAGTACTACCGCACCGAGGGCACGTTCCTCGAGCCGAAGCCGCGGGTGATCCCGCGTCTGTACGCCGGGGGAGAGAGCGAGGCGGGACGTAACGCGATCACGCGGTTCGCCGACGCGTACCTGACGCACGGCGGCACGCTCGACGAGCTGTCGACGAAGGTCGCCGACATGCGGCGTCGCCGCGCCGAGGCGGGCGCCACGCCGTTCGAGGCGTTCGGCATGGCGGCCTACGCGGTCGTGCGCGACACGGAAGACGAGGCGCAGGCCGAGATCGACCGCATCACCGACGTGCGCGGGGGAGCGGCCTACGGCTCGTACCAGGACTTCGTGAGCAAGTCGAAGCTCGATACCCCCGTCGACCTGAAGGAGTACTCGGTCTCGAACCGGGGCCTGCGCCCCAACCTCGTCGGCACGCCCGACCAGGTCGCGGAACGCATCGTGGAGTTCGCGAACGTTGGCGTCTCGACCCTGCTGCTGCAGTTCTCGCCGCACATGTCCGAGCTGCAGCGGTTCGCCGCCGACGTGATCCCGCGCGTGCGGCGGTTGGAGGCGTTGCGCGACGTGTGACGCGCGGCAACGCGTGATCGACGCGTCCGCGCACGCGAGCCCGCGCCGAGTGGAGCCCGCGCGACCCCGAGTCCCGCGCGGCCTCGAGTCCGGGCGGAATCGAACCCGCGACCCCCAACCCGCGCGCCCCTGACCTCAGCGCTGCGCGAGGGCCGGAGCGTCCTGCTCGAGCAGCGCCCCGAGCCAGCGCGCGATCTGGCGCGGACCGGAACGGGGAGCGGATGCCTCGACGTCGGGGTTGTAGTTCGTGTTGGTGTTCACGTCGTAGGTGACAACGCGGCCGTCGCGGGTCTCGATGAACTCGATCCCGGCGACGCCGATGCCCTCGGCCGCGAGGAACGCGAGGTACCGGTCGATGAGCGCCGGGTCGACGTCGTCGCGGAGGCGGAACAGCGGCTCGGGCTCCACGCCGTCGGCACCGGGGATCGCGCACGCCTCGGCCGGGCACAGCTCGAAGCTGCCCGCGCTCGTGTCGACGCGCACGGCGTAGACGAACTCGCCCCCCACGAACTCAGCGCGCGTGATGAACGGCGCGCGGGCGACGAGCAGCTCCTGCAGCAGCGTGATGCCGTCGGGCGACGGCTCGAAGTCGGCGCTGTCGACCCACGCCGCGAACTCGGCGTGCGACTCCCACCGGCGCACGCCCAGGCCCTTGCCGCCCTGATTGTGCTTGCTGATGAACGGCGCCTCGAACTCCTCGGCCTTCGCCGCGAGCTGCGCGGTACCGAACACCGCCGTCGTGCGCGGAACCTCGACGCCCGCGTGCCGGAGCGCGGCGTGCTGCGCCACCTTGCTGACCTCGAGCTCGAGGACGTCGGCGCCGTTCACGACCGTGCGACCCCACGAGGCGAGCCAGCGCAGCACCGCACGGCCGTACTCCTTGCTCGCCGCGTGATCACGCGTGTGCGCCGACGCGCTCAGCCGCGACCAGAACACGCCCTCGGGCGGCTCGACGGAGAGGTCGATGGACCCGTCCGTCAGCAGCCATTCCTCGAGCGGAACCCCCTCGGCCTCGAACGCCGCCTGGAACGGCGGAAGCCACTGGGGGTTCTCGTGGATGACATAAACGCTGCCCGACATGTTCTCCACGCTAACCCGGGCCCCCGACACCGGGACGGGGCGGCGTCATGGGCCGTCACGGCCTACCGCCGGGTGCAGGCCCGGGGGAGTGGCATCCGGAATCTGTATCGTGGCAAGGCTGTACGACCGGAAAGGGATGCCATGACCGCCGAGTACATCGATGCGAACCGCGCCAATTGGAACGAGCGCGCCACTCTGCATGCCGCTCGCGACGGGTCGGGATACGGCGTGCTGCGGTACGTCGAGGACCGCACCGCGTTGAGCGACGTCGTGCGCTTCGACCTGCCCTTGCTCGGCGACATCGCCGGCAGGCGGGCGGTACATCTGCAGTGCCACATCGGCACGGACACTCTGTCGCTCGCGCGCCTGGGTGCGCGGGTGACGGGGCTCGACTTCTCGGAGAACGCGGTGGCCGAGGCGCGCCGTCTCGTCGCCGAGACAGGTGATGCCGTCGATTTCATCCAATCGGACGTTTCTCGCGCGACGGATGTGCTGCCAGCGGGGGAGTTCGACCTCGTCTACACGGGCATCGGGGCCCTGTGCTGGCTGCCGTCGATCACGGAATGGGCCGGTGTGGTCGCGGATCTGCTGGCTCCCGGTGGCACGCTGCACATCCGCGAGGGGCACCCGGTGCTGTGGTCGATGAACGAGACGCTCCCGGGGCTGACGCTCGCGTTCCCGTACTTCGAGCAGCCCGCACCGCTGGAGTGGGATGACGACAGCACCTACGTCGAGGTGTCCGCTCCGCTGCAGTCGACCCGGACGTACGAGTGGAACCGCAGCCTCGGCGAGATCGTCACAGCGCTGCTGGACCGCGGGCTGCGGCTCGACGCGCTCATCGAGCACGACAGCGTGCCGTGGGAGGCGCTCCCGGGCCGCATGACCCTCCGCCCCGACGGCGAATACGCCCTCGCCGAGCAGCCGTCGGTCATGCCGCTGAGCTACACGATCCGCGCCTCGAAGCCGGCCTGACCGAGACTATGGATGCCACCCGCCCCGCGCTCACACTCCTCGCGGCAGCCGCGCTCGCCCTCACCGGCTGCGCACCGACGCCGCTGCCGACCTACGAGGCGGTCCGCAGCCAGGCACAGGCTGCGATGCAGCGCGTCGTCGACGAGCTCCCGCCTGACGTCCGCGTCCAGAAGAATCCCTCGGACAAGCCTTTCGGATGCGAAGGGGACGGCGTCTTCTATACCGGCCAGTGGACGGTGTTCCCTCCCGAGGGCTTCGACGGTCAGAGTTTTGTGGATGGGCTCCCCGCCGCGCTCGGTTCCGACTTCCGCACCGATGACCGAGGGCTCGAACTCAACTATCCGGCCGCGAGTTTCATCGCCACCGGCTACGCCAACAGCACTCTCGACGTCTCGGTGCTCACACGCGACGAGGGAGTCGTCGTCGACCTCCTCTCGACTTCGCAGTGCGCGCAGCCTCCCGCGACCGAAGCACCGTAGTCCGCCTCACGCATCACCTCGGTCTGTCAAGGGCCCGCCCGTGGGGCGAGGGGGGCTGACTCCGCCGCACGGAACGGGCACCGTAGAGGAGGAGGCGACGGCACCGCGCCGCGCACGGACGGAGGAGGGCGAGAAACATGACCCCGAGCAAGACAACGACCATCGGCGGAGTTCTCGTCCTCGCGGCCGTGAGCCTGGCCGGGTGCACGGCCGAGCCCCCGAACGCCGGTCCTCCCGCATCGCCCAGCTCCCTCTCCTCGGTGAGCGCCTCGCCCTCGGCGAGTACGACGACCGCACCGAACGATGAGGCGCTGCTTCCCCTCCCGCCAGACGAGATCAGCGATTGGGCCGAGGGGGCCGTGCCGCTCTCCGAAGGCGCCGCGCGGACGGGTCGACTCTTCGGCTGGCTCAGCCAGAACACCTCGCCGCATCAGCGCAACTCGCTCGCAAACCTTCCCGCAGGGTCGTACCAGGCCCAGCTGGCCTGCCGAGGAACCGGCACGATCACGATGTCCGCCGGCGAGCTCGACGGCGACTCCCCGTCCGCCACCACGAGCTGCACCAACTCGACGATCGCGTTCGAGATCTCGATCGAGGGGACGGGGATGACGATCGACCTCGACCTCGACGGCGACCCGACGATCTACGCCATCTCGCTCATCAAGATGGCGTGAGCCACCGACCACCCATGACGAACGTCACCCCCACAAGGTGACCCCCGCCCCAGGCACGGGGCCGGGCGCCGGGCCAGCATGAGGACATGGCATCCTCCACTACCGCCCCCGCCGCGATCGACGCGCGGGGCGTCGTCAAGAGCTTCGGCTCCGTCCACGCCGTCCGCGGCGTCGATCTGCGGGTGCAGCCCGGCGAGATCGTGGCGTTCCTCGGCCCGAACGGCGCCGGCAAGACCACGACGATCGACATGATCCTCGGCCTCACGAACCCCGACTCGGGCTCCATCAGCGTGTTCGGGCACACCCCGCGCGGCGCGGTGTCGCGCGGCCTCGTCTCCGCCGTCCTGCAGACGGGGGGCCTGCTGAAAGACCTCACAGTCCGCGAGACGGTCGAGCTCACGGCAAGCCTGTTCGCCGAGAAGCGTCCCGTGGACGAGGCGCTGGAGCGGGCTGGCATCCGGAATCTGGCGAATCGCCGCGTCGGACTCTGCTCGGGCGGCGAGCAGCAGCGGCTGCGCTTCGCGATGGCGCTCGTGAGCGACCCGGCGCTGCTGATCCTCGACGAGCCGACCACCGGCATGGATGTCGAGGCCCGCCGCTCGTTCTGGAACGCGATCCGGACGGATGCCGCCCGCGGCCGCACCGTGATGTTCGCGACGCACTACCTCGACGAGGCCGACGAATACGCCGACCGCATCGTGCTGATGCGCAGCGGCGAGATCGTCGCCGACGGCACCACCGCCGAGATCAAGAACCTCGTCTCCGGTCGGATCGTGCAGGCGACGATTCCGGATGCCGATATCACGGCGCTCGCGTCCCTCCCGGGCGTCGATTCGGTCGAGGCCGCCGGCGAGCGCGTGACGCTGCACACCCGCGACTCCGACGCCCTCGCGCGCCAGTTGCTGACCACGACCGCCGCGCGGGACCTCGAGATCACCGCGCGAAACCTCGAGAGCGTGTTCGTCGCGCTCACCATCGACTCCCCGGCATCCGCCGACGCCTCGAACGGAGCAACCCGATGACCGCCATCAGCCTCGACCGTCCCGCCCCCGTCCTCGGCGGCTTCACACTCACGTATCTGCGGATCGAGCTGGTCCGCAAGCTCCGCAACCCGCGGGCGCTGTTCTTCACCGTGGCGTTCCCGGTGCTGATGTTCTTCATCATCGGCTACCAGATGCTCGACGAGCCGCTCACGGCGGTGCCGGTGGCCGACGGGGGAGTGTCGGTGGCCGCGTACATCATGGTGTCGATGGCGATGTACGGCGCAATGATGTCGGCGACCCAGGCAGGGGCCGCGGTCGCCGTCGAGCGCGCGCAGGGCTGGACGCGTCAGCTGCGGCTCACTCCGCTGAATCCCCTGGTCAACGTGATCATCAAGCTCCTGGCGGGCATGGTGTTCGGGCTCATCGCGGTGGTTGCGACGTATGTCGTGGCATCCCTGGTCGGGGTTGATCTGTCGGCGGCGCAGTGGATCGTCACGGGTCTGGCCGCGTGGCTGCTGGCCGGAGCGGTGTTCACGACGCTCGGACTCATGGTCGGGTACATGGTTCCGGGTGAGAACGTCGCGCAGATCACGAGCCTCGCGGTGGTGCTTCTGTCGTTCCTCGGCGGCCTTTTCTACCCGCTGTCGACGATGCCCGACTTCCTGCAGACGATCGGCAAGCTGACGCCCGTGTACGGCATCGCCGAGCTGGCGCGGGCGCCGCTGACGGGGGATGCCTTCGACCTCGGCGCCCTGATCAATGCGGTGGTGTGGCTCGCGGTGTTCGTCGCCGGCACCGTGTACTTCTTCCGGCGGGACACGCGGCGTTCGTGAGCCGCTCTATCGTGAACGACATGGACGAGACGACCGGCCCGGGGCGCATCGGTGCCCCGGGCCGGCGTCCGTTCACGCGGGGGTGGTTCATCGGCGGGGGCATCTCGCTCATCTGGACTTTCCCGACGCTGGTGTCGATCTGGGAAGTGCCCGATCCCGTCGCTCACGCCGTGGGAACGCTGATCGTGGTGGTGTTCGCGGCCGTGTTCCTCGCGAGCGTCCCGTTCGCGCGTCGCACGACCTCGGGGTGGCGCCGCCTGCTCCCCGGCGCCGTGATGTTCGCGCTGAGCCTGAGCCTGGCGCCGTGGATCGGCGGCGACGTGCGGTGGATGTGGACGTTCGTCGGCGTCGCGGTCGCGGTGTCGAGCGTCGCACGGCGCCCCACGTGGATCCTCGTCGCGCTGCTGAGCGCGCTGTCGTTCGTGGTGGGGGAGTGGAGCGGCGCCGACACGTTCACGAACGTCCTGAACTCGGCGATCATCCTGTCCATCTCGATCATGATGCTGAGCTTCGTGCAGAACATCACGACCCTCGAGCGACTGCGCGCGGCGCAGGAGCAGGTCGCCGAGCTCGCCGCCGAACGCGAGCGCAGCCGCGTCGCGCGCGACGTGCACGACATCCTCGGCCACTCGCTGACCGTGATCACGGTGAAGGCCGAGCTCGCCGGAAGACTGATGGATGCCGGCTCCCCGGCCGCACGCGACGAGGTGGCGCAGATCGAGCAGCTGTCGCGCGGTGCGCTCGCCGACGTCCGCGCGACGGTGCACGGATATAGAGGTGTGAGCATCAGCGGCGAGCTCGCCGCGGCCCGCGCGGCGCTGGAGAGCGCCGGAGTCACGCCCGAGCTGCCCGGGTCGACGGATCAGGTGCCATCCGACCGGCGTGAGCTCGCGGGGTGGGTGGTGCGCGAAGCGGTGACGAACGTGGTGCGGCACGCCGAGGCATCCGTGTGCCGGGTATCGCTGGACTCGCGCTCGGTCGAGGTCGCCGACGACGGGCGCGGGCCGTCCGGTGCGTCGTCCGGCTCGGGGCTGTCGGGGCTGCGCGAGCGCGTCGAGACGGCCGGCGGCCGCATGTCCGTGGGTCGCAGCGACCTCGGCGGATTCCGGGTGAGGGTGACCTGGTGATCGGGATGACCTTGGGCCGCAGCGACCTCGGCGGATTCGGGGCGGTGTGACGTGGTGATCCGACTTCTCATCGCCGACGATCAGGCGCTCGTGCGCGGCGCCCTCGCCGCTCTGCTCGGTCTGGAGCCCGACATCGAGGTCGTCGCCCAGGTCGGCCGCGGCGACGAGGTGGTCGAGGCCGCCCGCGCGTCCGAGGCGACCGTCGCGCTGCTCGACATCGAGATGCCCGGCATCGACGGCATCGCCGCCGCGTCTCTTCTGCGCACCCAGGTTCCCGGATGCCGCGCCCTCATCGTCACGACCTTCGGCCGGCCGGGGTATTTGGCGCGCGCCATGCAGGCCGGCGCGTCAGGGTTCGTGGTGAAGGACACCCCGGCGGCCGAGTTGGCGGATGCGGTGCGGCGGGTGTCGGCGGGGTTCCGCGTCGTGGACCCTGTTTTGGCTGCGGAGTCGCTGGCACAGGGGGACTCACCGCTGACGGAGCGGGAGACGGATGTGCTGGCCGCCGCCCGTTCGGGCGGGTCGATCGCGGATATCGCGCGTATGGTGCACCTGTCCGAGGGGACGGTGAAGAATCATCTGTCCAGCGCCATCGGGAAGACCGGCGGGCGGAATCGGGCGGATGCCGTACGGGTGGCGGTGGAGCGGGGGTGGCTGTGAGTCAGGGGTGGTCGCGGTGACGTGCGGTCGCGACAATCCGCAGCCGACACAGCGCAGGCAGCAAAGCCAATCCTGCAGGATGGGTTTGAGACCCCACTAGGCTGCAGCACGTGGCCAACCTGTTCCTAACCCGAGGCCAGTAATGACCCAGCGATCGCAGAGCGCGTTATGCAACTGAGTTTTGGGGGGATCGCGATACGAACAATCTGCCTCCGCGGTCAGGTTGACTCGTTCGGAAGTGCAACAAGCGAGTCACTTCGAGCGACGATTGCGGACTTACAGGCCGCGCCCACGTTCGCTGATCTTCCGTTCGGCGCGGATGTCCTGGACGTTGGTCGCGGGTCAGTTACGGTTGCACTAGACCAAGAGGCGGAGCTGCTAGGCGCGCTCCTTCTCCGACCTGGTCGGTCCGCACCCACGACTCCCGCGGAGTGGGGCGTCGCTCGAAGGATACGAATTGACGAGATCCGGGCAAAGGAGGATCGGTAGATGTCCACAACCACCTTCGAACCGCGTTGGGCTTCGGCGCCCGCTGTCAGCATCCATCGTGCACTGCGCCGCCACAACTGGACGGTTGACGACTTGTCGGATCGTCTTGGCGTGGGGGACCCGGAGACTCGGCGAATCCTCAACGGCGACCGCCCGATCGACGCGCACCTTGCCGAGCTTTTGGCACGCACTCTTGGAGGGTCCTCCGACTTCTGGCTGCATCGAGAGAGCCAGTTCGCGGAAAGCGTCCGCGCGCTGTCGGATGAGGAATTCGCCCAGCGCCTCCCGCTGAAGCAGATGGTTCGACTTGGATGGATCGAATCCTCCACGAGTTGGAGATCGCAAGCACGTAGCGCGCTCGATTTTTTTGACGCAAAGACCCCAGCCGAGGGGGCGTCCCGCATCGAGAGCACTCTCCAAGAGGCGAAGTACCGCGCCTCCGCGTCCTTCGACTCCGATGCCGTCACACTAGCCACGTGGATGCGGCAAGTAGACCGGATCGCGGACGCTCAGACGCTCCGTTCGTGGGATCCTGCCGCGTTATCCGATCAGCTCCGCAACCTCCGGGATCTGTCGAGACTTGCTGATCCGCGCGACTTCCTCCCGAAAATTCAAGCGCACCTCGCCGCTGCCGGGGTAGGTTTCGTGGTTTTGAGGCCGCTCGAGGGTATGCGGATCAGTGGCGTGTCATTCTGGAGCGCCGGTAAAGCCCCACGCATAGCACTCACCGCAAGACACATGACCGATGACCACCTGTGGTTCACGCTTTTCCATGAGATCGGGCACTTACTTATACACCCTGAGGGTGATGTCTTCGTGGATGAGTTCGACGCGGGGCAAGATTTCTCCCATATGGAGCAAGAGGCAAACACCTTCGCGGCCGACAACCTCTTGCCCTTCGGGATAGCGGAGCTAAATCCCAAAAGGACGAACGGGCCGACTATGCGCGAAGTGACAAGATTCGCCTCGAGGAATACAATCGCTCCTGGCATCGTTGTTGGTCAGCTGCAGCATTCAGGCGTGCTACGCCTAAATCAGCTCAATGGCCTTAAACGTCGATACCGCTGGGACGACGCCGATCTGTCACGCCGCGCCTAGCCGGAGAACCGCTGATAAGCATCGGGGGACTTCTGCCAGTTACAGACTGCGTCTTCCATCACATCACCACGAATCCCAATCGACCGGGACAGCACTTGCAACTCCCGCTGCAAATCGCGCGCGAGCCCTTCGCCAACCCTACCTCTGAGCAGAAGTTGCGCGCCGCGGAGCGGACCCGTCGCACCGACAAGGTAAGAGTGCGGCACATCTAGCTGCACTAGCCCAAGCTTTAGCAGGGTGGTCAGGTAGTCGAAGCGGGCGATACGCCCAAATCGCGCGACAGCGGACATCGATCGATATAGCGCATCGAATCTGTCGGCGGGATCCAGAACGTCGAATTGCGCAAAGAAGGCGGCATGGTCGCCGCCGCCAGACAAGATCCAACGCACGTAACTCTCGAATGCTTCGCCGGTTCCCGTCTTCTCCCAAGCGTTGAGACTCTCGTACTTTCGATGGTTGCTAAATCCCCGCGGCCCCGGGGCGGCCAACAGTTCCTGCTGATGATCGGCGAGCCAGTAGCGGAACCCAATCGGGTCCGCGGACACCGACGGCCAATCCCAAAGTCGTCCGTCGCCTAACCTTCCATACACGTCGCGCACATATCGCCAGCCAGCAACGCGATGGCGACCGAAGTGAACGAAGAGGAAGACAAGCCAAACAGCTTCGTCATAGTTCCCGCGCTCCGCGTGAATTATGGACGCACGCAACGGGTCGAAAGACGTGCTCCCCGGATCTACACTGTTGGCGTCGAGCGTGCGCCCACGCAACCGCGCAAAGTAGGCAACTCTCTGTTCGGAGTCGATAATTTGATCGATTAACCCCTCACGGCAGCTCGGATCGAGGATTCCCGGCAACGCTCCGTACTCGGCCTCGAATGCGTCCAGAGCCGCGCCGATGCGCTCAGCATCTCGGCGATAGTTATTCCTGATCATCAGGATTCCTCCAACTGCTGCCGTCGATCGCGCAAGTACGGTGAGTAGAAGGAATTCGTAAGCTGACCCTCCAACTCCTCGATTTCCTCCGCTCTCTTAGCCGCGACAGCCCGTAGCAACAAGACGATGTCGCCCCAATAGCTGTCGGAGGCTAGTTCCTGATCCACGGCCGCCTGAGACCCTGACGTGCGTATCGCGACCTCAGCGGACAAGAGCTTCGACAAGAAATCATCCACTCGATCTGGCGGCATTGTTGGCATCGCTCCCGGGTACTGCCAACCTTCGACGTCCAGATAACGATCAATCTGGGTCATATTGTCTTCGTAAATGTGCATACTTCCCACGAAGTGAACATAACGTCCGAGCGAGAGACCAAGCTGGCACGCAACGATCTCTTGAAGCATGGTGAACGCAAATACGTCATGGGGGAAGCCAAGGTAAGCATCGTTCGAACGCATACTGACAACGAGGTTGAGTTCGCCGCCCCGAGATAGAAACTGCATTGAGGTAGTGCACGGAACGTCGGCAACATTCACCAGGTCAGCATGATCAAAGATCTGGACTACAGCACGGCGCGAGTCACGGTTGTCTCTGAGTATCTGAACAACATCCGCAAGTCTCGCCCCGACGCCAAAGAGCCTTGGACCATAGCCCCCCTCGACCCGGCCTTCATGGGCCGAATGGACATACGCGGGGATGTAGTAGCTGATCATTTCGACATCGTCAGTGCCGCCGATATACCACAGCAGCTCGCCGAGGGCACTGAAGATTCGGCCACGTGTCTGGCTGCGACTGACTCGAGATCGTGGATTAGAGATCTCTATGCTCGCCCCGATGATTTCGCGCGCAGGCCCCTTTCTAGGATGGATTGGCTCACCGCCCGTTCGCAGCCCGGCGAACACATCATTCAAGGCGTCGTCTAGAGACTCCTGCCGCACTATGAGCATCTCCGCGCCTCGCCTTCGTTTGTGCATGCCTCGGGGCCGATCATACTGAGCGCCTTCGACTCGTGTGGATCCGACGTACTGGGTCCCGACCGACGGATGGGGGACAATGAATCCGTGGGTACCCCTATGCGAGTTGCTGCCGCGATTGTCGTCAATGATGCAGGCCGCGTGCTCATCGGGCGACGCCGCCCAGGGCTACGGAGCGCGGGTTGCTGGGAGTTTCCGGGAGGGAAGATCGAGGCAGGAGAGGCGCCCCCCGCCGCGATCGTTAGGGAGCTTCGGGAGGAGCTGTCAATAGAGGTAAAACCGGGCGAAGAGCTGTGTCGGACAGTCGCCGTAGACGAGAACATCGAACTGATCTGTGTGTGGGCGACACTCGTCTCCGCTGCGCCAGTTAGGAGCACTGAGCACGACATTTTCCTGTGGGAGTCCCCGGAATCACTTCCTCTCTCCGGTTGGTGCACCCCTGACCTCGAGGCGGTAGCGCTCCTTCGGCGTGGTGCGACATCCCCCACCACCTACACGTGACCGGGCCGGTCCAGGGCCGGAAGCTCGGTAGAGACTGTTGAGAATCAACCACAACCAACGAGCACGACTTCCGTGGAATCACGTGGCCAACAAGCAATCATGAGCACCCACAAGCCCGGCGCATACAACTTATGATTCTGAGGTCACCGGCTCGCGAACCCGCCCCGCTGCACCCCCGCCCCGAACGCCACCGCTTCCTCCTCCGTCAGCATCCGCGACCGGATCAGAAACCGCATCCCCGTCGGCCCCTCGACCGAGAATCCGGCCCCACGCCCCGGAACCACATCGATCGTGAGGTGCGTGAACTTCCAGTACTCGAACTGCGACTCCGACATGTAGACCTCGATCGGGTCATCCAGGCCGACGTCAATGGAGCCGAGGTGCACGTCGCTGGGGCCGGTAAGGAACATCCCCACCGGGTAACACATGGGGGAGCTGCCGTCGCAGCAGCCGCCTGACTGGTGGAACATCAGGGGGCCGTGCTTCGCCGTCAGGTCGCGCAGCAGCGCGGCCGCGGCATCCGTCACGTCGACGCGTGAGAGTTCTGGCATCCGCTTCTCTCCTTCCGAAAAGAGGAAGGCCCCCGGGCCGTACCCGGGGGCCAGATCGCCGGCTTAGAAGAAGCCCATCGCGCCTTCGGCGTACGACACCAACAGGTTCTTCGTCTGCTGGTAGTGGTCGAGCATCTTGAGGTGGTTCTCGCGGCCGATGCCCGACTGCTTGTACCCACCGAACGCGGCGTGCGCCGGGTACTGGTGATACGTGTTGGTCCAGACGCGTCCGGCCTCGATCGCCCGGCCGGCGCGGTAGGCGGTGTCACCGCTGCGGCTCCACACACCGGCGCCGAGGCCGTAGAGGGTGTCGTTCGCGATCGAGATCGCGTCATCGAAGTCGTCGAACGACGTGACCGACAGCACGGGGCCGAAGATCTCCTCCTGGAAGATCCGCATGTCGTTCGTGCCCTCGAACACCGTCGGCTGGACGTAGTACCCGCCCGACAGCTCGCCGCCGAGGTCGACGCGCTCGCCACCGGTGAGCAGCTTCGCGCCGCCGGCCTTGCCGATCTCGATGTACGACAGGATCTTCTCGAGCTGGTCGTTCGACGCCTGCGCGCCGATCATCGTCTCGGGGTCGAGCGGGTTGCCCTGCTTCACCTTGCCGACACGGGCGAGGCCGTCGCCGAGGAACTGGTCGTAGATCGACCGCTGGATCAGCGCCCGCGACGGGCACGTGCACACTTCACCCTGGTTCAGCGCGAAGAGCGTGAAACCCTCGAGTGCCTTGTCGTAGTACGCGTCGTCGGTCGCGCGGGCCACGTCCTCGAAGAAGAGGTTCGGGCTCTTGCCCCCGAGTTCCAGCGTCACCGGGATGAGGTTCTGCGACGCGTACTGCATGATCAGGCGGCCCGTGGTGGTCTCGCCCGTGAAGGCGACCTTGCGGATGCGCTTGTGCTGCGCCAGCGGCGCCCCGGCCTCGATTCCGAAACCGTTGACGATGTTCACGACACCGGCCGGAAGCAGGTCGCCGATGATGTCGAACAGGAACAGCAGGGATGCCGGGGTCTGCTCGGCCGGCTTGATCACGACGCAGTTGCCCGCGGCGAGCGCGGGAGCGAGCTTCCACGCGGCCATGAGGATCGGGAAGTTCCACGGGATGATCTGCGCCACCACACCGAGCGGCTCGTTGAAGTGGTACGCGACGGTGTTCTCGTCGAGCTGGCTGAGCGACCCTTCCTGGGCCCGCAGCACACCCGCGAAGTAACGGAAATGGTCGACGGTCAGCGGGATGTCGGCGGCGAGCGTCTCGCGCACCGGCTTGCCGTTCTCCCACGTCTCGGCGACCGCGATCTGCTCGAGGTTCTGCTCGATGCGGTCGGCGATCTTGTTCAGGATGACGCTGCGCTCGGCGGGCGTGGTCTTCTTCCAGGATGCGAACGCCTTCCAGGCGGCATCCACGGCCCGGTCGATGTCGGCGGCGTCGCCGCGCGCGACCTCGCAGAACGGCTTGCCGGTGACGGGAGTGATGTCTTCGAAGTACTCACCGCTGTGCGGCTCGACCCATTCGCCACCGATGTAGTGCCCGTACCGCGAGCGATACTCGGCGACGGCCCCGCGCTGTCCGGGGGCGGCGTAGACGCTGGAAACGCCTTCTTCGACGATGGTCATGCGTGTCTCCTTCGACGGTCATGAACGCCGCAACGGCCTTGGGGCGGCGATGCGCCGACGGTACGCCGGGGGAGGTTGCATCGGGTTGCACGCACCCGGACCGCGCCGCACGGCCGCCTGCACCCCGCGCCACCCCAACGACCACGCCAGCCGAACCCGCCGGGGGCCGACCCCGCCGTGGCGCAGAACGACGAATGCCGCGACCCCAAAGCCGCGGCATCCGTCAAACGAAACACCTACGCGTCGGCGTCGGCCAGGACCGACCGCAGCGGCGGAACGTTGACCTCGTGGAGGTCGACGTTGTCGAGACGCTCGATGCTCTGCACGCGCGGGGCGATGACGCGGTCGTCGGCGACGATCCAGCTGCCGACGAGGAGGAAGCGGTCGTTGCCCGCGGTGATCGGACCGGTGACGGCGAAGGTCTGGTGCGTGGGCGTGAGGAACGTCACGCGCACGGGCGTGCCGTGGGGGAGCGTCGAGGGGTCGACGACGTCGGCCGACAAGGCCGGCTCGGGGGCAGGGATGCCGAGGTCGATGCGCTGGATCTCGGCGCTCGTGGCGAGGATCACGTCGCCGACGAGCGGCTGACCACCGACACCGATGCGTACCGCGCCCTCGAGGGCGTAGAGCCCGTAGCGAGGGGAGCGGACGATGACACGAGCGATGTCGCCGGCCTTGACCTCGGCGAGGGCCTCGCGGATGCGCCCCACGTCACGTCGCGCGCGAGCAGCCGAGAAGATGTCGAGCGTCTGTTCGTCCATGCAGCCAGCGTAGCCAGGGCCTCCGACATCAGTCCCCTTCGAGGCGCTCGATCCGGGTCACGAGTCCGGCACGCTTCGGCGACCGCGCCGGCAGCATCCCGAGGCACAACCGCAGCAGCTCGACATCCTCGCGCGCGTCGGCGGTCTCGGCGTACGCGAGCAGCACGTCGACCCCCGCCTCCTCGATGAGCGCTTCGCGCAGCGCCTGACGCACCGACTCGCGCACCTCGACGACCCCGGGCGCCACCGAATCGGGCAGCACCGGCCCGCGGTAGGCGGCGAGGGCCACGCGATGAGCCCCGCGATCGAGCAGCGACAGCACCTGCTGCGCGTCGGTCTCGAGGACGTCGGGCAGCCGATACGGGCGGGATGCCGGCACGAGCCCCGGCGCGAGGGGCGCGAGCACGCGCCGCAGCCGCACCATCTCGGGCCGCAGCGTTTCGGTCGCCGGGTGCCCGTAGACGGCCTCGCTCAGCACCTCAGCGGACATGCCCTCGCGGTGCACGGCCAGGAGCAGCAGGATCTCGGCGTGCCGCGCGCCGAGCTCGATCACCGTCTCGCCGGTCTCGCCCGACACCTCCAGCAGCGCGCGGTCGCGGCCCAGGATCCGCAGCACCGCCCGCGTCCCGGGGGAACGGCGCGGGGACCGCGGCGGAGGAGTCTGCTGCGCCCGGAGCCGTGCGACGAGGATCTCGCTCTCGATCGCCCGGGCCGTGGCATCCACCAGCAATTGGGCCTGCGGGGTGACGGCCTCGGGCCCTCCCGTGACGTCGATCATCCCCAACAGCTGCCGCGTCTCGGGATCGTGCACCGGTGCCGCGGTGCACGACCACGCCTGCACGAGCCGGTTGAAGTGCTCGGCCCCGCGGATCTGCACCGACCGGTCGAGGGTCAGCGCCGTTCCGGGGGCCGAGGTGCCCACGGCATCCTCCGACCAGTTCGCGCCGGCCACGAAACCCATGTCTCCCGTGAGCGTGCGGACGCGCTGATCGCCCTCGACCCAGAGCAGCCGCCCGGCCGCGTCGCCCACGGCCACGACGACGCCGGAATCCTCGGCCGACCCGGGCAGCAGCAACGCGCGGACCATGTCCATGACCCCGGCGAGCGGATGAGCCCGGCGGTACGCCTCGAGCTCGTCGCTCGCGAACTCGAGCGTCGGCAGGCCTTCGGGTCCGACGAGGGATGCCAGCGACCGGCGCCACGAGTCCTGCACCAGGGGCCGGACGTCGTCGAGACGGCGATCGTCGTTGCCCGCGAGGAGTTCGTCGTGCGCACGCGCGATGAGCAATCCCGAGGTCTCGGGGGAAATGGTCGGTCGCGACCATGGAGAAGGCACGGGACTCCCATCGACGGTGACGGAGGTGGCACCAGTGTAGGTCGGCGCGTGCCACCGCGGCAGGGTTCACGGCGGGATGCCAGGCACCTGGCGCTGCGGGCCGCGTGCGGGAGCAGCCTCGGTGGCCCCGGGGCCACGCACAACGCCCCGGGGCCACGTTCCGCGCCCCGAACCGGCGGGGCGCGACACAAGCGGAGCCGACCTCGCGGCACCAGCGCGCTCGCGTCGGCGTGTCGCTCCCGGCATCCGCCAGTCCATTCACGTGCATTGATGAGTTCCGTTCTCAAGCGCGGAAAACGCCGCCACCCCCCTCGACACGCCCCCGCGACGGGAGGACGGTGGAAGTACCCGAACCACCGACAGAAAGGGATGCCATGAAGGCAGTGCAGTACCGCGAGATCGGTAAAGGACCCGAGGTCGTCGAGATCGACGATCCCCACCCCGGCCCCGGTCAGGTGCGCCTGAAGGTGACCGCTGCGGGCCTGTGCCACTCGGACTGGTTCGTCATGGACCTGCCCGAGGAGCAGTACACCTACGGCCTGCCCCTGACCCTGGGCCACGAGGGCGCGGGCGTCGTCGACGAGCTCGGCGAGGGTGTCGAGGGCGTCGAGATCGGCGCCGCGTACGCCATCTACGGCCCCTGGGGCTGCGGTCGCTGCCACGCGTGCGCCAGCGGCGCCGAGAACTACTGCCCCTACGCCGCCGAGATGGGCATCACCCCTCTCGGACTCGGCAGCCCGGGCGCCATGGCCGAGTACGTCATCGTCGACGACCCGCGCCACCTCGTGCCGCTCGGCGACCTCGACCCCGTCGAGACGGTCTCGCTGACGGATGCCGGACTCACCCCGTACCACGCGATCGTCGCCGCGAAAGAGAAGCTGTACCCCGGTGCGACGGCCGTTGTGATCGGCGTCGGCGGCCTCGGACACGTGGGCGTGCAGATCCTCCGCGCGATCACGCAGGCCACCGTCATCGCGGTCGACGTCAGCGAAGACAAGCTCGCCCTCGCCCGCGAGGTCGGCGCCCACCACACGGTGACCTCCGACGAGCACGCCGCCGAGCGGATCCGCGAGCTCACCGGCGGCCTCGGCGCGTCGGCGGTGTTCGACTTCGTCGGCGCGCAGCCGACGATCGACCTGGCCCGCGAGGTCGCGGCGATCAACAGCTTCATCCACATCGTCGGCATCGGTGGTGGCATCCTGCCCGCCGGCTTCTTCTCGACGCCGATGGGCGCCGCCGTGCGCGCGCCGTACTGGGGCACCCGCAGCGAGCTGATCGAGGTGCTCGACCTCGCCCGCAGCGGTGCCGTGGGCGTGCACGTCGAGAAGTACGACATCGACTCCGCCGTCGAGGCCTACCAGCGCCTGCACCACGGCGAGGTGCGCGGCCGCGCGGTCGTCGTTCCGTAAGCGGGCGTCGCGCTCCGGGGCGTTCGATGCCGGGCGTTCGGGGCGTGATCCGTGCAGTGGGGCGCGCAATGGACCGCCCCATCTGCCGTTTCGCGGCCCCAGACCGGCCAGAGCGTCGAGGGGGTGGCATCCGGGAGTGAATGCCACCCCCTCGGTAGTCGTGGTGGCGACACTCACCCGACCGAGGTCAGCTGGCGCGTGACTGCGACGGCGATTCGATGAGTCCGCCGGCGTCGCGAATGTCTCGGGGCGTCTTTCCGAGGTGGCGCAGGCAGGCTCGCCGCAACGAGTCGACCGATCCGAAGCCACTCCGCTCGGCGACCTCCTCCAAACTGTGGGGAGGCTCCTCGCGCAAGAGCTGAAGCGCTGCCTCCACCCGCACCTCTCTCAGGGTCTGAGCGACCGTACGACCGTGTGCAGAGAAGATCCTCTCCAGGCTTCGTCGCGACATCCCCAACACCTCGCTCACCTGGTCGGGACCGAAATTCGGTGCGTGCGCGTTGCGCTTGAGGATGAGGATGATGCGGTCGAACTCGTCATCCGCCTGCTCCGCGACGCCCGATGCCTCCTGCACGAGTGCGCGCGCCATGCCGCGAGTCAGCTCCCGCAGAACCGAGACGTTCCCCTCGTCGTCCGCGGTTCTGCTGTCCACCAATCCGCACATGAATGTGCAGGCTGAGCGGAGCACAGGCGACGTCATCGACATCGGCTCGGGCGACAGCGGATCCTCGCTCAGTCCACCGACCTCGTCCCGATCGAACGTGAACACGACAACCTCGGAGGGGACCAGAAACTCGGTCACGATCCGGTCGCTCCCCGGGCGAACTACGAAGACGCCATTGTTCTCTACGACCGTTCGCGGCACGTCGGTGGTCACTGCGACGGCGCCGGACATCACGAACAGGGCAAGGAACCGCCGACTAGAGCGCGGCCGCGCACGAGTCCACTCCATCGCGAGAGATCGCGTGGTGAATCGCGCGACCAAGAACGAGTCGAACCGTAGTGCCGCGAGGTCCATATCGACGGGTCTGATCGGTGGAAGGAGGCTCGCCCCCGCGTCACTGAAGACCTTCCGCAGCACCTCGACGTCTGTCGTCCTGGCCGTGATGCGCTGAAACCCGATCGATCCGAGCCATCCGACACCATCGTGAAACCTGAGGGAGCCGAGTGCGGAGTGGTCATTCTTCATGGGCGCACCTCGAGGAAATAGTAAGACGCATCTAGCTCGAGCGCATTTCAGTCACCGAAATCGAACATTGTAATCCCGGCGACGGGAGACCTCGAAGCTCAATCAGCGTCGAGATCCCCCGCCACCACCGCCCCGTCGGGGCGGTCAATTCCCTTGATCCGCCGTCAGACCGCGCAGGTGGTGGTCGTCTTGATCCACAGGGCGTCACCCGTCGTGCCATTCGAGTAATTCACGTACCCGGACTGGTTGGTCTCCGTCGACCCGCCATCGCCGACCTTGACCCACGGGCGCTCTGCCGAGGTCGTACGCCAGACCTCACCGTTCGCCTTCACGGCAACCGCACCGTTATCCGACGCCGACAGACGCACGAAACCGGAATTACTCGCCGCAGCGATATTCGCCGCCTTCGAGCCATACCGCAACGCGCCATCCTTTACCCACAGCGCATCCCCGGACTCACCGTTCCCGAAAGCCACATAGCCGGACTGATTCGCCTCCGTCGACCCGCCATCGCCGACCTTCACCCACTCCGGCGCATCCGACGTCGTACGCCAGACCTCACCGTTCGCCTTCACCGCGACCGCACCGTTATCCGACGCCGACAGACGCACGAAACCGGAATTACTCGCCGCAGCGATATTCGCCGCCTTCGAGCCATACCGCAACGCCCCATCCCTGATCCACAGGGCGTCACCCGTCGTGCCATTCGAGTAATTCACGTACCCGGACTGGTTGGTCTCCGTCGACCCGCCATCGCCGACCTTCACCCACGGGCGCTCTGCCGAGGTCGTACGCCAGACCTCACCGTTCGCCTTCACCGCAACCGCACCGTTATCCGACGCCGACAGACGCACGAAACCGGAATTACTCGCCGCAGCGATATTCGCCGCCTTCGAGCCATACCGCAACGCGCCATCCTTTACCCACAGCGCATCCCCGGACTCACCGTTCCCGAAAGCCACATAGCCGGACTGATTCGCCTCCGTCGACCCGCCATCGCCGACCTTCACCCACTCCGGCGCATCCGACGTCGTACGCCAGACCTCACCGTTCGCCTTCACCGCGACCGCACCGTTATCCGACGCCGACAGACGCACGAAACCGGAATTACTCGCCGCAGCGATATTCGCCGCCTTCGACCCGTACTGCAAGGCACCCGTCGTCCGGACGGGAAAAGCGGTCTGGATATTCGCACCAGAAACGGTCGCGGAGATCACACCCGTTTTCGGACCGGCGAGGATGTCTCCCGCTGGAACCGTAACGACGCCGTCCGACCCGCTGATGTAGGTACCGGTCACGCCGGAACGGAAGCGCGCGCCATCGGGCAACGTGACCGTCACGGCACGCCCCGCTGCGGGGGCACCGTTCTCGGTGACCGTGAAACGAATGGGGGTGACCGTCGCGCTGCACGCCGTGGTCTGGGTGGGCGGCTCAGTGACGACGATGGCGAGAGTGGTCGACGCAGAGGCGGATGGAGCGGCGACAGCGACGGTGATGGCGGGGACGGACCATGCGCCCGCAACGACGATCGACCGGCGCGAGATACCCCGCTGGCTCCGGGAGGCGTCGCCGACGGGCTCAGGGGATGTGGGCGTGGGTGTCATAAGTGCTCCGATCGGTCAACGCAAGGACGGCAGGCCACTGCCCCCGCGCCAAGCTATGCAGCCGAGTCCTCTCCACGTCATGGCCTCAAGCCACTGACGGATATTGCAGTCCCAGGTGACGTCGATTGCGTTCTACGGCCCGATCACCGCTCATGCGAGGGGCATTTCGAACATCGCGCACGGCACGCCACACCGGTGGCATCCGCACCGCGCACTACTGCGCATCGCGTGGTACTGTCCCTCACAGACAAGCGAAAGGGGGCGCGCGTGGATACGACGCAGCTGCTCAAGGGGGTGCTGGATGCCGCCGTGCTCGCGGTCGTGCAGCACGACGACGGGTACGGCTACGACATCGTGCGACGCCTGCGCGATGCGGGCCTCGGTGGGGTGGGGGATGCCTCGGTGTACGGCACGCTGCGTCGGCTCTACTCGGCCGGCGCGCTGTCGAGCTACGTCGTTCCGTCGGACGGCGGACCGCACCGCAAGTACTACGCGATCAACACCCAGGGCCGGGAGCTGCTCGACGCGCAGCGCACCACCTGGGCTCACTTCTCGTCGGCGATGACCGACCTGCTCGACGACACCGCCCGCCCGAAGACCCTGCGCACGATCGGAGACGCCCGATGATCACCACGCCCGCTCGCGAAGACATCCGTGCGTTCGCCGCCTCCGTGCGCGCGCAGCTCGACGACCTTCCCGCCGACGAGATCGACGACCTGCTCGACGGCCTCGAAGCCGATCTCTCCGACCAGGCCACCGAGGCCGGCGACGACTTCGAACTCCCGGATGCCACGACCTACGCCGCCGAACTGCGCGCGGCCGCGGGACTCCCGGAACGCAGCGATGCGGTTGCGGCGACGCGGAAGTCGCTGGCTCAGCAGGTCCGCGAGGGATGGCGCGAACTCGGTGCGAGCCTGACGGCGAACCCCGCGGGCGCATGGACGCTCGATCTGCTGCGGTCGCTCCGGCCGGTGTGGTGGCTCGTGCGCGGATTCGTCTGGTACCTCATGGCCTACTTCGTCATGCTCGTGCTGGTCCCCAGCGCACCCTCGGGCGGTCTTCTGGGCGCCGTCTTCTTCGTCACCGGCAACCCCCTCACGTGGGTCATCCTGCTCGGTGCGGTGCTGCTGAGCGTCCAATGGGGTCGCGGCCGCTGGCTCCCGCGACCGTGGGTACGCGTACTCCGCACCGTCATGAGCGTCGGCGCGGTGCTCGCGCTCCCCGTTCTCGCCCTCGCGATCTCGACTGCCCTCACGCAGGCACTGACCCGCGACTCCTACATCCCCGACGCCTCGTACGTCCCCGGGCTCTCGGTCGACGGCCAGCGCGTGCGCAACATCTTCGCGTTCGACGCCGAGGGGAATGCCCTCCCGGCGGTGCAGCTCTTCGACCAGGACGGCACTCCGCTCACCACCGTCGGCCGCGAGATGGGACAACAGCCGTACGACTCGTACTTCTACGGCGGGGGAGGGCCTGTCCCGGTGCCGTACACCGCACCCGGAGCCAGCGACGCGTGGAACATCTATCCGCTGCGTGAGATCCCGGCCGACGCCATCAGCTGGGACGACGTCGACGACGTCGCGAAGGCGAAGCCGACGACGTTCCCGTTCCTGCGGGTTCAGCCCATTCCCACCGATGCGGTCCCCTCGCCGGAACCGTCCCCGACGGCACCCGTCGCGACGCCCAGTCCCGGCGCGGAGGCGGCGGCGCCGTGAGCGACCAGCCCAGGATCGTGAGCATCGATCTCACGCACCTCGTGGTCGCGGCCCTGGCCGAGGCTCACGACGAGGACGACTGAACATCAAGATTTCGGGGCGTGATCCGGCGGATTGGGGGCGCCGGATCACGCCCCGCTGCGCTTGCGGTTGGGCATGGGGCGCGATCCATGCACCGGGACGCACAGTGACCGCCCCGCTGCACGATCAAACCCGTCACGGCCCGAAACGTGCGGACCAAACTCAGCCCCGCGCAGCCCACCACTCGCGCAGCCGCTTCTCGGCCTCGTCCTCGCCAAGGACGCCCTCGTCGAGGCGCAGCTCGAGGAGGAAGCGGTACGCCTCGCCGACCTCGCGACCGGGCTTCAGCCCCAGGATCTGCTGGATGCGATTGCCGTCGATCTCGGGGCGGATCGCGTCGATCTCCTCCTGCTCGCGCAGGGCGGCGATCCGGGTCTCGATGTCGTCGTAGGCGGATGCCAAGCGCTGGGCCTTGCGCTTGTTGCGCGTGGTCACGTCGGCCCGCGTGAGGATGTGCAGGCGTTCCAGCTCGTCGCCGGCGTCGCGGACGTAGCGGCGGACGGCGGCATCCGTCCAGGCTCCCTCGGCGTAGCCGAAGAACCGCAAGTGGAGTTCGACCAGGCGCGACACCACGGTCGTCGTGTGGGCGTCGAACCGCAGGGCCTGCAGGCGCTTGCGCGTCATGCGCGCGCCCTTGATGTCGTGGTGGTGGAACGTGACGCCGCCGCCCGGTTCGAGACGCCGGGTCGCGGGCTTGCCGATGTCGTGCAGCAGCGCGGCGAGGCGCAGCGGCACGTCGGGGCCGGCATCCGGATGCCGCTCCTTCTCGAGCGCGATCGCCTGGCGCAGCACGGTCAGGGAGTGCTCGTACACGTCCTTGTGGTGGTGGTGCTCGTCGACCTCGAGGCGCAGCGCCGGGATCTCGGGCAGGAACTCGTCGATCAGCCCCGTTTCGACGAGGACCCGGATGCCGCGCACCGGGTCATCGGTCTGGAGCAGCCGCACGAGCTCGGACTGCACGCGTTCGGGGCTCACGATCTCGAGCGTTCCGCGCAGCTCGGCGATGGCATCCAGGGTGTCGGGGTCGACCGTGAACTCGAGCTGGGACGCGAACCGGGCCGCCCGCAGCATGCGCAGCGGGTCGTCGCCGAAGCTGACGGCCGGGTCGATGGGGGTGCGCAAACGCTGCGCGAGGAGGTCTTCGACACCGCCGGTCGGGTCGACGAGCGTGCGGGCGGGGACGCGCAGCGCCATCGCATTGACGGTGAAGTCGCGGCGGCTGAGGTCGGCCTCGAGGGTGTCGCCGAACTCGACCGTGGGCTTGCGCGTGACGCCGTCGTAGCTGTCGGCGCGGTACGTCGTGATCTCGACCTGTTCGCCGCGCACCTTGGCGCCGATCGTGCCGAAGGCCCGCCCGACGTCCCACTGCACCGACGACACGGGCTTCACGAGCGCCAGGATCTCGTCGGGGCGCGCGTCGGTCGTGAAATCGAAGTCGTGGGTCGTGCGGCCGAGCAGCGCGTCGCGCACCGGACCGCCGACGATCGCGAGGTCGCGACCGGCGTCGGCGAACACGCGAGCGAGCGTCGAGACGACGGGGTGCTCGGCGAGCTCACCGAGGCGCGCGACACCCTCGGCCATGTTCAGCATGCCTTCGAGCCTAACGGGGGCCGCGAGACTGCATCCGGCTGACAACTCCCCTGCAAACTGCATCGCAGATGTCAGTGAGATGCGGTCTCGGCGATCAACGCGCGACGCGCGCCCGAACTCACGCGTCCGTGAACGTCAGGAATCCGGTGACGATGAGCTCGCGCACCCGGGGCAGGATGTCGACGCGGAGCTCGTCGGCATCCACTTCCAGCAGCTGCGCGATCGCCTCGACGAGCGGACCGACGGCGAGGTCGCCGTCGCACGCGCCCACGAGCGCGGCGAGCGCCGAGTCGACCTCGAGCGTGCGACCGAAGCCGCCGCCCTGGCGCAGCTCGATCACCGACGGCGACTCTTCGCCCGGGCGGTGGTGACGCGCCTCGGTGACGTCGGGCGCGACACGGAGGATCGCGGATGCCAGCCCCTCGTCGTCGAGCAGGGCGGCGCGGTCGTGGTTCTCGAGGCATGCCGCGAGGTGCGGCCCGAACGCGGACTCGCCTCCGCCGGCGACGCGCTCGTAGCGCGCGAGGGTCGGGGCTCCCGCGAGCGGACGCCGCAGCAGCACGTATCCGAACCCGATGCCGTTCACGCCCCGCTGCGCGAAGTCGTCGAGCCACGCGTCGATGAGCCGGGCGTACGCGGGGGTTCCGGGCACCGTGCCGCCGTCGCGCACCCACAGCTCGGCGTACGCGAGCGGGTCGAGCACCTCGCGCTCGATGACCCAGGCGTCCAGCGAGGGATCGACCCACTCCCGGATCCGATCCAGACCCGAGTGCCCGTCGCGGTACTCCCAGTTGCCGAGCGACTGCGCGACCCCGCCCGGCGACAGGTGCGCGGCGACCCCCGCGACGACCGAGGCCACGAGCGCGTCCCCCTCGAGCCCGCCGTCGCGGTACTCGTACGCCGGGACCCCCGCGACGCGCGGAGTGATCACGAACGGGGGATTGGATGCCACCCGCTCGAATGTCTCACCCTCGACGGGGTCGAAGAGCGAGCCGAGGCGCGTCTCGATACCGTCCACGTCGTTGAGCAGGGCGTTCAGACGCGTGAAGCGCAGAGCCCGTTCGGAGATGTCGGTCGCGACCACGTGCGGAACGAGGCGCCGCAGCCGCAGGGCCTGGATGCCGCACCCCGTGCCGAGGTCGAGAGCCGTTCCGCCACGCCACGTGAGCTGCAGGCGTGCGAGGGTCTGCGAGGCCCCGCCGACGCCGAGCACGTGGTCCTCGGGGAGCGGTCCGCCCAGGGCCGCCTCGTCGAGGTCGCTCGCGATCCGCCACTCCACGCTGCCGTCCGCGTCGCCGAACGGCTGCGGGCGCACGAGGACCGCGGGGACCACGCGATCGCCGTCGACCTCGACGAGCCCGAGGGTCACGGCCCCCGCCACACCGAGGTTCGGCAGTGCCGCGGCCGCGGCCTCGACGTCGACGGCGAACCCGAGGCACCACAGCCGGCCGAGCGTCGCGAGCGCGTCGCGCCGATCGCCCAGGGCGCGCAGGGCCGGCTGACGCAGACCGCGGGACACGGCGTCATCCGCCTGCTCGCCCCACGCGTCGCGCAGAGCCGCCCCCGAGAAGCCCGCGGAGCGCAGGTCGTCGGCGAGAGCACGGCACAGGATCGGGTCGGGTTCGGGGAGCACCGGTCCATTCAATCGTCTGCGCGAGGCTATCGGGGGGCTCCGAGGTGCGCGGGCCTAGACTCGTCGCGGTGCGAGGCCGCCTCGCCCACCGACGCTCGTATGACCGTGACCTCCCTGCCCTCGGGCTCACCCGTGCTGCGGCGCCCCTTCACGCGCCGATTGCTGGCGACCCTCGCCGCGGCCGCGCTCGCGGTCGGTTTGGCGGTCCCGGTGGCTGCGACGGCGGCCGCGACGCCGTCGCCCAGCCCGTCCGCGAGCGCGGCGCCCCCGACCCTGGCGGCCGCCCCGAGCGGCAACGGCATCCTGCGCCCGGGCGACACGCTCGCCGTGCTCGCGACCCTCGCCGCCCCCGCGGGCACGAGTGCCACGGCGAGTTCGGCGGCGCTGTCGATCGGTACCTCCGCGCTCGGCGACGACGCCGCGCTCACGCGGTGGCTGAGCGGGGACGCGTCCGGCGTCGCACTGCAGCAGATCGCCACGGGCACCCTGGATGCCACCGCCTCCGGCACACAGACCTCGGTGTCGTTCACCGTTCCCGGCACCGACCCGGCGCTCGTCGGCCGCGCGCCGGGGGTGTACCCCGTGCTCGTGCGCACCGACGGAGGAACGTCGCTCCAGGCCCCCACGGTCGTCGTCATCCCCGCCGACGGCGCGGCCACTCCTCTCGCCGTCGTCGTGCCGATCACGGCCGCTCCGCGCATCCGTGGCCTTCTCACCGCGAGCGAACTGGCCGAGTTGACCGCGGTCGACGGCGCGTTGTCGGCCCAGCTCGATGCGGTGGCGGGCACGCTCGCCACCCTCGCGATCGATCCGGCCCTCCCGGCCTCGATCCGTGTGCTCGGGTCGTCCGCGCCGCCGACCGCGACCGCCTGGCTGCAGCGCCTGCTCTCGCTGCCGAACGACCGCTTCGCCCTGCAGTTCGGTGACGCCGATCTGTCGTCGCAGATTCGGGCGGGCGTGACGACGCCGTTGCACCCCACGTCGCTGCAGGCCTACATGGCCGCGGCCGACTTCACCCAGCCCGGATCCGCCGTCGCGCCGAGCCCGGGCGCGACCCCGGCGCCCGGACAGCCCTCGTTTCCCGACCTCGCGGCGCTGCTCGACATCGGAAGCGCGGCGGCGAACGTCTTCTGGCCCGCCACCGGCTCCGTCGACCCCGGCGTCGTGACCGCCCTCGGCGCGCTCGGCACCGACGCGGCTCCCGCCCGGGTCCTCGTCGGCTCGAGCAACCTCGGCGCTGCGCCCGGCACCGCGAGCGCGACCGTGGGCGGGGTGTCCACCCCCGTCTACGACACCGAGGTCTCGCGCGCCCTCACCGCCGCCGCTGCCGAGAATGACAGCGCCCGGCGGGGATCTGCTCTGGCGGCCGCGGCCGGCCACCTCGCGTTCGCCCGCACCGGCACCGCCGACCGTCCCGTGCTCGCCGTGCTGGACCGCGGCACCGACCGTTCGCGCGGCAGTCTGCGCGCGACCCTGGGCGCCCTGGCATCCGCCCCCGGTTACACGCCGTCGACGTTCGCCGCGGTCGGCGCGGCACCCGCGACGGAGGTCGCGCTCGGGAATTCCGAACCGGATGCCGCCCGCGCCGCCGACGTCGCCGACCTCCTCTCGGACGAGCAGGTGATCGACCGTTTCGCGACGATCCTCGACCAGCCCGAGCTCCTCACCGGGCGCGAGCGCGCGGAGGTCCTGCAGACGTTGAGCGTCGCCTGGACCGGGGATGCCGCCCGCCAGGCCGTCACCGACCACCGCGCCGCGACGCAGACGACGCTCGACTCCGTCGGCATCCTCTCGTCGGACTTCCGTCTCGTCAGCTCCAGCGCGCCCCTGCGCCCCTGGGTGCGCAACGACCTGCCCTGGCCGATCTCGGTGGTGTTGCGCTCACAACCCGACGACGCCCGCCTGCGCGTGCAGGCGACCACACCGATCGAGGCCCAGGCGTCCGCGAACACCCGCATCGAGGTGCCCGTCGAAGCCCGCATCGCCAACGGCGAGGTCGACGTCGCGATGCAGCTGTACAGCCCGACGGGCGAGCTCATCGGCAGCCGGCAGAACGTGCAGGTCGAAGTCCGTGCCGAGTGGGAGAGCATCGGGCTCATCGTCATCATCGGACTCGTCGTCGTGTTCCTCGGCGTCGGCATCCTCCGCACCATCGCGCGTCGACGGCGCACCCAGACCGAGGATGCCGCGGCATCCGAGGACGCATCGGATGCCCCCACCCCCTCGGACACCCCACAGGAGAAGAGCCCGTGAGCAGTATCGGACGGGCCAGTGTGCTCATCGGGGCGGGGACGATCGTCTCGCGCGTGAGCGGACTGGTCCGCACGATCGTCCTGGTCGCCGCGATCGGATCCATCAGCGGCGCCGGCGACGCGTTCGCCGTCGCGAATCAGCTGCCGAACAACATCTACGCGATCATCTCGACGGGCCTGCTGACCGCGGTCGTCGTCCCGCAGATCGTCAAGGCGGCCGCGCACGCCGATGGGGGCCAGGCCTTCATCTCGAAGCTGTTCACCCTCGGCACGGTGGGGCTGCTCGGCGCGACGGCGCTCGCCATGATCGCCGCGCCGCTGCTCGTCCAGGTGTACGCGAGCAAGTTCACCCCCGACCAGCTCGCTCTGTCGACGGCGTTCGCGTACTGGTGCCTCCCGCAGATCTTCTTCTACGGCCTGTATGCCCTCCTCGGCGAGATCCTCAACGCCCGGCGCGTCTTCGGCCCGTACACGTGGGCGCCGATCGTCAACAACATCGTGTCCATCGCGGGCTTCGGGGCGTTCATCCTCGTGTTCGGCGGGCCTCAGACCGTCGTGCAGGACTGGACCCCGGGGATGATCGCGGTCCTCGCCGGGACCGCCACCATCGGAATCGTCGTGCAGACGCTCGTGCTGCTGTTCTTCTGGCGACGCGCCGGGCTCGCCCTGCGACCCGACTTCCAGTGGAAGGGTGTGGGGCTGCGGCACATCGGCCGTCTCGCGGGCTGGACGTTCCTCATGGTCGTCGCCGGTCAGCTGGCCGGCATCGTGCAGTCGAACGTGCTCTCGGGGGCGTCGGGAGAGGATCCCGCCATCTTCGCCTCGCAGAACGCGTGGCTGCTCTTCATGCTCCCGTACTCCATCATCGTGCTGTCGATCGGGACGCCGTACTTCACGCAGCTCAGCGAGCACGCCGCGGCCGGGCGTCACGACGAAGTCCGCGCCGACATCTCCCGCAGCATCCGCACCCTCGGGTTCTTCATCGTCGCCGCCACGGCCGCCCTCGCCGTCGCCGCGGTCCCGGCGAGCCGCATCTTCACCAACGGCCCGGAGCAGGCCGCAGCCGCCGCTCCCGTGCTGCTGTGCTTCCTCGTGTGCCTCGTGCCCCTCGCCGTCCTCTTCGTCGTCCAGCGCACGTTCTACGCCTACAACGACACCCGCACGCCGTTCTTCTTCACGCTCCTGCAGTGCGTGCTCGTCGCCGGGGGAGCCCTGACCGCCGGAGCGATCCTCGACCGGGGAGAACTGGCCGCGGGGGTGGCGCTGACGCAGTCGTTCGCGAGCATCGTGCAGGTCGTCGTCGCCACCGTGCTGCTGCACCGGCGTCTCTCGGGCATCGGCACGGCCTCGTGGCTCCTCGCCCTGCTGAAGTTCACCCTGGCCGCGATCCCCGCCGCCGCCGCGGGCTTCGGCGTCTCGCTGCTGCTGGGCGGACCGGCGGGCTGGACCACGAACAGCGCCCTCGCCGGGGCCGCCGGAGCCGCGATCATCGGCACGGTCGTGCTCGCGGTGTATCTCGGCATCCTCGCTCTGCTGCGCACCCCCGAACTCGCGCCCGCGCTCGCTCTCGGGCGGCGTTTCCTGCCCAAGCGCTAGCCCCCGGACGGCGGAATACCGCCGGGCTAGCATGTGTTTCATCCGACGGAATCAACGAAGGGAACGCGCCACCGTGCGTCACGTCATCATCATCGGATCGGGCCCGGCCGGCTACACGGCCGCGATCTACGCTGCCCGAGCCAACCTCGAGCCCCTCGTCGTCGCGAGCTCCGTCGAAGCCGGCGGCGACCTCATGACGACGACCGACGTCGAGAACTTCCCCGGCTTCCCCGACGGCATCCTCGGACCCGACCTCATGGCCAAGATGCAGGCCCAGGCCGAGCGTTTCGGCGCCGAGGTCCTGTACGACGACGTCGTGTCGCTCGACCTCGAGGGCCCGGTCAAGACCGTCACCCTCGGCAGCGGCAAGGTGCACGAGGCGGCGTCGATCATCTACGCCACCGGTTCGGCCTACCGCAAGCTCGGCCTCGAGGGCGAAGAGCGCCTGTCGGGTCGCGGTGTGTCGTGGTGCGCCACGTGCGACGGCTTCTTCTTCCGCGAGCGGACCATCGCCGTCGTCGGTGGCGGCGACTCGGCGATGGAAGAGGCGAACTTCCTCACGAAGTTCGCGTCGAAGGTCTACATCATCCACCGCAAGGACGCGCTCCGCGCTTCGAAGATCATGCAGGAGCGCGCGTTCGCGAACCCGAAGATCGAGTTCGTCTGGAACAGCGAAGTCGCCGAGATCCTGGGCGACGAGGCCGTGAACGGTGTGCGTCTGCGGTCGACGGTCGACGGTTCCGAGCGCGACCTCGAGATCGAGGGTCTGTTCGTCGCGATCGGCAACGACCCGCGCACCCACCTGGTGCACGACAAGCTGCAGCTCACCGACCAGGGCACCATCTGGGTCGACGGTCGGTCGTCGCGTACGTCGGTCGACGGCGTGTTCGCCGCCGGCGACGTGATCGACCCGACCTACCGCCAGGCCATCACGGCCGCCGGCAGCGGCACCGTGGCCGCGCTCGACGTGGAGCACTTCCTCGCCGCGCGTGGTGAAGCGGGCGAGCCCGCCGTCGCCGAGAGCCCGATCGAGGGCCTCCCCGACGCCGCTGTCGTCTGAGGAACAAAACCGCGCCCACCGGGGTTTCCCCCGGTAACGCTTTCATCTAAGGAGATATGCACATGACCGCCAAGGCGACGACCAGCGCGACCTTCGAGCAGGACGTCCTGCAGGCCGAGGGTCCCGTTCTCGTGGACTTCTGGGCCGAGTGGTGCGGACCGTGTCGTATGGTCGCCCCCGTCCTCGACGAGATCCAGTCCGAGAACGCGGACAAGATCACCGTCCTGAAGCTCAACGTCGACGAGAACCCCGATCTCGCGATGAAGTACCAGATCACCTCCATCCCCGCGATGAAGGTCTTCCACGGTGGTGAGGTCAAGACGACCATCATCGGCGCGAAGCCCAAGTACGCCCTCGAGCAGGACCTCGCAGCCTTCCTCGGCTGAGTCCTCCGCTCGTCGACAGCCCCCGGCATCCTCGTGATGTCGGGGGCTTCGTCGTTGGTGGGGGCGTCGCCCGGTCCGGCGCGGACGGATGCCGGGATACAGGATGCCGCGCACGGAGCGCTCGGTTCGAGACGGGATGCCGTGAGCCTGGGGTGGCCGCCAGCCGCGCCAAGCCGCACGACGGCCATGGCATCCGGTCGTCGTCGGGTTCGGCCGTCAGGCGGCCGTCAGGAGGCGTCGAGGCGCACGGAGGTGTCCCACCGCCGGTGCGGCTCGTCGTCGCCGAGAATGCGCCACACAGCGCGCGTCAGCGGGGGATACTCGAGCGCGATCTGCCGCAGCACACGGTAGTTCCGCGACGAGTTCGGGCGAGCCCCACCGTTCTCGGCGATGTTCTCGGCCCTCAGCGTGAGCACCACCAGCTCGTCGACGCTGGGAAGGTCTTCCATGAACTCCCACGGGTCTTCACCACCACGGAGGCGTTCGTGGATCAGGACGGCGAGTTCATCCGAGGCTTCAGCGCGCAGCAGCTCGAGACTGGCGCGGCGGCGAGGGCTCTGGTCGTTCGCGGTCACCAATCCAGCGTACGTCGCCGGTCCGACATGAGGTTCGTCGTCTCGCAGGTTGAGCATATGCCCAGCCGGGAATAAGGCGGTGATCAGCCCGCGTATCCCTCTTCGCCGAGAACAGCCAAGATGCGATTGAGATCCTGAATCGTGGCGAAATCAATGTTGATCTGGCCTTTTCTTGCCGTCAACGAGACGCGGACCTTCGTGTCGAATCGATCGCCCAACCGTTCGGCCACGTCGTCGAGGCCAGAACGACGAGAACCTGCCTTGGGCTTCTGCCGAACGGGTGCCACCCCCGGCATCTTCGCCGCGGCCTCGGCCGCGCGCACTGAGAGATCCTCGTTGACGATCTTGTCGGCGAGCTTCTGCATCTCACGCGGGTCCTCGAGCGAGAGGATCGCTCGCGCATGACCCGCGCTCAGGACACCCGCGGCGACCCGCTGCTGGACAGGCACAGGGAGCTTCAACAGACGGATCGTATTGCTGATCTGAGGCCGCGACCGGCCGATGCGGGTCGCGAGTTCCTCTTGAGTGATGCCGAAATCCTCGAGCAGCTGCTGGTAGGCGGACGCCTCTTCGAGCGGGTTGAGCTGTGAACGGTGCAGGTTCTCGAGCAGAGCGTCCCGGAGGAGGTACTCGTCCTCGGTCTCGCGCACCACCGCCGGAATGGACGTCAGACCGGCCTCGCGCGAGGCACGCGTACGACGCTCACCCATGATGAGCTCGTACGTTCCGTCACCCTTGTCGCGGACGACGACCGGCTGCAGCACGCCGAACTCGCGGACGGAGTGGACGAGTTCCGCCAGGTCCTCGGGGTCGAAGTGCGTGCGCGGCTGACGGGGGTTCGGGACGATCGACTTCGGGTCGACGTGCACCAGCCGTGCGCCGGGAACGGTGACCAGCTCGGGCTCAGCGACGTCGGTCGAGGTCGGGGTCGAGTCCTTCTTCGCCGTCTCGGATGCCGAAGCTCCGGGGAAGAAGACGTCCACCGGACGTGACTCCGACGATTCCGCCGTGGGGATGAGGGCACCGATACCGCGGCCCAGTCCGGTTCTCTTGGCCATCAGTCTTCCTTCGGGGTGGTGTCGCGTCCGACAATCTCGACCGCTGCTTCGCGGTAGGCGATCGCGCCCGCTGACTGGCCATCGTACGCGATGACCGTCTGACCGAAGCTCGGTGCTTCGGACACGCGGACAGATCGGGGGATGACCGTGTGGAGGACTTCGTCAGAGAAGTGCTCGCGCACTTCGTCCGCCACTTGCTGCGCGAGGCGGGTCCGCCCGTCGTACATAGTGAGCAGAATCGTCGACACGTGCAGCGACGGGTTGAGGTGCTTCTGGATCATCTGCACGCTGCCGAGCAGCTGACTCAAGCCCTCGAGCGCGTAGTACTCACACTGGATCGGGATGAGAACCTCATCCGCCGCGGTGAACGCATTGATTGTGAGGAGTCCCAGCGACGGCGGGCAGTCGATGATCACGAAATCGAGGTGGTTGTCCTCAATCGCGAGGTAGTCACGAAGCGCGCCGCGTAGGCGGTGCTCGCGAGCCACTTGGGACACGAGCTCGATCTCCGCACCCGCGAGATGGATCGTGCTCGGCGCGCACAGAAGGTTGGGCGACTCCGGGCTCGTCTGAATGATGTCAGCGAGCGGGAACTCGTCGATGAGGACGTCGTAGATGCTGGCCGTATCGGCGTTGTGGGGCACACCGAGTGCGGTCGATGCGTTCCCCTGTGGATCGAGGTCGATGACCAGGACTTTCGCGCCGAGTGATGCGAGCGCCGCGGAGATGTTCACGGCGGTCGTCGTCTTTCCGACCCCGCCCTTTTGGTTGGAGACCGTGAACACACGAGTACGACCGGACAACGTCACCTCGGTAGCCTCCAGCGCTCGGCGTCGCGCCGACAGATCGGCGATCTCACGGGCAATCGGGGAGTCTTCGAAGGAGGGGGAGCCTGACGACTCACCGGACTGTTTCACGTGAAACGCGCTCCTTCATCTCCGGGGACAACATCCCAAGTCTACCGGCGGGACGGTCGCTACGTCGGGGTGATCCGAGGCGGATGCGCGAGCGTGTGCGATTCTTCGCTGGAGAGATGGTCACTGCCCGCGAGCGCTGGCCGACGGACACACTCTCAACGGCGTTCTTGGGCACTCGGCATCCGCGTTCTGATGTCCGTCCCGGTGACGCAACCCGCGGGGGAGTGCCCCGCACCTGTTCGCGTTGTTGTTGGCTTGGTGGATGCCATGACCGGCAGTGTTCCTGCGGTGAGCCCGGCGATCACGACTGAGTCATCGCCGTACCGATCCATCCAGGTGCTCCGCGAGCGGGCTGGCACGTCGTTCAACGTTTCACGTGAAACATCCCCCTCGGGCAAGATGCCCGAAGCCGGCCTACGGGGTCACATTCCATGAAGCGCCGCGGCTCTTCGACGTGTGTGTGCCACGGCATACGTCCTCGTCACGCGCGAAGATCCGGTTGCGCCATGGGCCGCGCATGCCCCGTGCATGCAGCGGATGGGCGGGCAACAGCCGACAGCCTTTCGCGCCGCATCGGTGCGACCGATGCGAGGTTTCGCGGGTGGCAGCATGCGGGGGAGGGCGCGGGTGGCCATGAAGGATCCCGGTTTCCCCCACCCGGGGTGCTTCGGCCATCCGGTCGACTAGTGGTCGTCCATTCACTACCGCCAGTCAGAGATGCCGGACGGGCTCCGCCCAAGCGCATACCCAGCGCCGCTATAGACCGCGCGGGGCTGGGAGCGTCCAGCTTGCGCGCCTGAGCCTGGCGATGGGTGGCGGCTCTCTTACGGGCCAGGGCCGCCCCTGCCGCGGGGCTACCCTGTTTCGCGTGGAATACGGCTGCCACGCTCAACCGGACATGGGGGACGACCTCAATCCCAGTACCCGCCGCACCTCATGAGCCAGGGCGAGAAAGCTGGTTGGCGCCACGAGGTACCCGCATCCATGGCACACCCCGCCATGGCGCCGCCCTGTTTCACGTGAAACACCTGGAGATCTGCGTAAACGCGGCGCGGACGAGCAGCCGCGGCTGTCGCATCTCAAGTGGAGATCTGTGACGATCCCAGTACCCGCCGCGCCTCATGCGGCAGGAGGAGGGATTGGGCTGGCACGGTGAGGCAGCCGCGCACCGATCGCACACCCCACCACGGCGCCACCATGTTTCACGTGAAACACCTATCTAAAGACGCAGCCCTGACGCGCACCTGCGGCTCGCGCACTCAACCGGACAGGGGGAACCATCCCACTACCCGCCGCACCTCATGAGCCAGCTCGAAGAACCCGGTTGGCACCACGAGGCACCCGCACCAGTGGCGCATCCCATCACCCCGGCGTCATGTTTCACGTGAAACACCTGAGGATCCAAAGACGCAGCCCGTGCACCTGCGGCTCGCACGCTCAACCGGATAGCGGCGACCATCCCACTAACCCGCCGCACCTCATGAGCCAGCAAGAAGGATCCCGGGGGCGCCGCGGGCAGCTGCGCACCAATGGCGCACCACAGCACGGCGCCGCCATGTTCCACGTGAAACACCTGGGGATCTGAAGACGCAGCCCGGACGCGCACCTGCGGATCGCACACTCAACCAGACAGGGGTGACCATCCCACTACCCGCCGCACCTCATGAGGCAGCAGGGAGGATCCCGCGGGTACCGCGGGCAACTGCGCACCAATGGCGCACCCCACGGCGCAGCCATGTTTCACGTGTGCCACTCGGAGATCCGCTGTGAGTCAGAGCGGAGGTGCACCGCGCCTCGCCCGCTCGACCGGACATCCGTGACCATCCCAGTACCCGCCGCACCTCTTAAGCCAGGGGAGAGACTCGGCTGGCGCCGTCAGGCAGCCGAGCACCGATGGCGCACTACAGCACGGCGCAGCCATGTTTCACGTGAAACACTCTGAGGCCTGCTGCGGTATAGCCCGGACGTGCACCCGCGGCGATCACACTCAACCGGGCAGAGGCGACTACCCCTACCCGCCGTACCTCATGAGCCAGGAAGAAGGATGCGGCTGGCGCCGCGGGGCAGCCGCACGCCATTGGCGCTCACGGGGATGCCGCCCTCTCCGTCAGGTGCGCAATCAACTCTGCGCACACCCTCGGTCGCGACTGTCTGGCGGGCTCCGGGAGAGAGCGGATCAGGGCGTCCATCTCGACGTACCCCGACCTCCGTCGTCCATCGACCGAGGGGCCTGAACAGTCCCGCGCTCGAAGGATGACCGTGTCTCGGTGCGGGTGGGACATGGGCCGTCCGGTGATACTGGTGCCAGTCGTTCCCCGAGGAACATCGCAGCCATCTCCGTATCCCAGTTCCGCACGGCGTGCTCGATGTGCCGGAGAGGGTGACTTCGGGCCGGTAACGACGGGCCGCGACCCGCCCGGCGCGGGGGAGGGCGTGTGCGTCAGTGCCCGTGTTTCACGTGAAACATCCCGCCCCGCGCGCACATCCAGACGAAACGACGGAGCCGCCGTCGCACCCCACGTCCACTCACCGACGCGTCTGCACGGCTGTGCGACGGTTGCCACGGGTTCATGTCACGTTCGCAACGGTTCACGGTGCTTACCCGAGTGGAGCGTTCGCGGGCCCTTCGACGTCACACCAGCTCATGCGACGGCGTCTGCCCAACGTGACGATGTGGCCTCGAGTTCCCTCGACTCCGCGCAATGGGAACGAGATCGATTGGCACGGCTGACGAGCACCCCGGGCATCCTCTGTGCACCCTGAGATCTCGGGTGTCCTCACGGTGTGCCTACCGAAGCAAGGGGCCACTGATCTGCGCACGACGTTGTCTCACCTCACGCGGAGACATCCCCCGCCGCTGCGCTCTGGTCGGCGTGCCTCTGAGACCTGCATCCACACGCCCAGCGTCCGGTCGCCGCGACGAGGAACGCATCGCGTGGGGGAGGACTCATAGCCCGTAGACGGATCACGAACAACGGAGGGTAAACAAGCCGGTCCTCAGCTCTCGCATCCCCATCGCCCCACGCTCCGGTTGTCACTCGACCGGACGACGAGCGGGTCCGCCAAGGATGGTCGGACGGATATCGGACGGCGACCCCGCATTCACACGCTTCGCCTCACCATGGCACGGGTCGGCGACCGGAAGACGGGCGGCTGTGCATCCGGTCTGCCGCCCGTTGCTTGACATCCGTCGACTCCGGAGCCACCCCCATCGCCAGTTGCGACAGGTCGGAGATCGTCATCGCCTCCCTCGGCCCCGAGCAGCTCCTGGGACTCGGTAGCCCGCGTGTGTGTGGGTCACGCCCCCTCACAGACGACCTCGCTCGCAGCGCGGCACTCCACGGGCAGCTCTCTCATCTTCATCGCCGGTGTGACCTGGATCCTTGTCGGACGGCCACCACCGCGCAACAGACGTCTCGCGGAGCGTCCGCAGATCCTCCGCCTGGACACGTCCCTGATGCGCAGCAGCGGGGGAACGCTGCGGAACCAGAGGCCGCGTGGGATACCCACATGGCAACCGCATGTGGCCCCGAACGTGTTCGGTGATGTGGACCAGCCGCGCCTAAGCGTTGGGGCAGTGGCAGCGGCCGGGTTCAACTCACCCGCGACCCCGGGTCTCACGGCGCAGCAAGGGGGGAGGGTTTCACGTGAAACACCGGGCACCCCTCGGTCTCGGTGCCATCGCGATGGCCGGCAGCCCCCGGCCACTCAGCGCGTCCACGCGCCTCGCTTCCCCTCGGTCTTGGCCGACCTCCGCTCCACAGGGACGAATCCGCCGTTCCTCATGCCCCTCGCAGACGCGCACCCACACAGACAGCCACCCTGCAGCGAACAGCGCACCCTTCGCGGCGTACAGTGGCACCGCGGTCGTCGGACTCCACTCCGCAGCTGCCGCGCCATCTCTACCGTTTCACGTGAAACATCGCGACCACGTTGAGAAGTACAACGCGCACGACGCCGCCCACGGCCGCGGGATCGCATGAACAGACGAACCGCAGGGGAGTGGGTCCCGGCGCTACACGGCTCGCGCACACCCGAACACCACACAGCGGGCGCATGCGGGACCGTGCAAGAGCGAAGGCACCCGAGGCGCACGTCATCCACTGTCAAAGTGACTCCCGTGCGCTGTTCCCCTGGCCTCGCTCCCGCTCCACATTTCCCGCATCGAGATGAATGCCCGCACGTGTGCGCATCCGCCCTCGTGACACAACCACCCAGCCACAACGCGCGCACCCCGAGACGAGGGGCCGACCCGCCCGCACACTGATGTCGGACTCCCGCGCGATACTCGATGCGTGGCACGCTCAGACGCCACCGCCCTTCTTCCGCATCCCCGTCGGACCGCTGATGTCGACGACGACTTCTCGGCGGGGGTCCTGCGAGACACGTGGATTCCTCACTACCTGCCACACTGGACGACCCCCAGATCGCTCACGGGCGCGTACGGGCTTCACCGACGCCGGAATCGACCTGCGCATCGATGCCGATCGTCGGAACCGAACACCTCGATCCCGGTGATTCGGGAGAGATCGGCGTCGCCGAGATCGAGGCGGATGCGATCGGCCGAAGGACCCGCGTGCGTTGCGGGATCAGGGCCGACCACGACGACCGCCTCCGCGACGACATGATCACGGTCGTCGTCGACGAAGACGGCCACGACATCCTCACCTGGACCGTCATATGGAGGTGGCGAGACGAGCGCGATCGGATGCCAGGGGCGCGTCGTCCACACCTTCGATCAGGCGCCGACGTACCCGCTCCCGCTCATGATCGACGTCCTCGAGATGTCACCGGGGCGAGGAACATGCCCCAAGCCGCCACTGTACGCCGCGTTCAGGCGTGGCGAGGATAATCCCATTGAATGGGGACTGATCAGCGGGAAACCGTCGCGGTGAGCACACGCGTCGGCTCCTCGACGATGCCCTCACCGACGATGTGGATCTCGACGTCGGTCACGCCGAAGCGACGGATCTGCTTCTCGGCGGCGTCGACCTCGGCCGCGACGTTCGCGCCCTTCAGGTACGCCAGGCGACCACCCACCCGCGCCAGTGGGGCCGTCCACGGGATCAGCGTCCGCAGCGCGCTCACGGCGCGCGCCGTGACCACATCGAACACCCGACCTTTCGCCCACTCCTCGGCTCGGAGACGCTCCACGGTGACGTTCTCGAGCCCGAGCGCACCCACCTGCTCGGTGAGCCAGACGGTCCGGCGCTCCATCGGCTCGATCAGCGTGAACTCGACGTCGGGTCGAGCGATTGCCAAGACGATTCCCGGAAGCCCCGCGCCCGAACCGACGTCCGCCACACGTCCCGAAAAGAACGGTGCGGCGACCGCGCTGTTCAGGATGTGCCGTGACCACAGCCGCGGAACCTCGAGAGGTCCGATCAGTCCGCGCTGCTCTCCGTGCTCCGCGAGTGCCGCGGTGAACCGGCGCGCGAGGTCGATGCGGTCACCGAACACCGCGACCGCGGCATCCGGTTCCGCTTCGAGGTGGTTCTCCACGTCGTGCAGATCAGCCGCGGCGCAGGACCGTGTGCCGGTCTGCGCCCTCGCCGAACGACTCCGAGGAGTAGCCGCGGTCGGCCGCAATGTCGTGCACCAGCTTGCGCTCGTAGCTCGACATGGCCGGCAGGGAGGCCTGCGAGGCGCCCTCATCGAGGCGCTGGATCGCGCGGTCCACGAGCGTCTCGAGCTGGCGCTGACGCGCGTCCCGTGAGCCACCGATGTCGAGGATGAGCCGCGAGAAACGGCCCGTGGAGTTCTGCACGGCCAGCCGCGTCAGCTCTTGCAGCGCCTGCACGGTATCGGGGTGCGACAGCGTCGACAACGCCGCCACATCGTCGGCCTCAACGGACACGTACGCGCGGCCCGCGCGCACATCCAGGGCGAGATCCCCATCGATGTCGGCGATATCGAGAAGCCCTTCCAGGAAGTCGGCGGCGACGTCGCCCTCCTGCTCGAGCTGCTCCTCAGTAACGGCGGTCGGTTCAGTCGCGATCTGCTCGGACATCGTCATCATGTGCTCCGGATGCTCAGGAGGGGGTCTCGGTGCCGGGCTTCGCCGGCGTGCGCGGCGTCGGGTTGGCGCCCTTCGGGGATTGCTGCTTCTTCGCGCGCTGCTTGCCCACGGGCTGCTGACGCTTGGGCTGAGCCGCACGGGCACGCTCGGCCTCTTCGAAGAGCCGCTGCTGCTCGGCCTCGTACTTCTCGATCGGCACGACCTTACCGCTGGAGTCGATCGCCTTGGCCTTGCGCGCCAGGCGCTCCTCGCGGGCCTTCGCCGCGTCGGAACCGGGAGTCGGCATCTCGCGGATGACGATGAACTGCTGAACCATCGTCCACAGGTTGCTGACGAACCAGTAGATGACGACGCCGAGCGGGAAGAAGACACCCGAGAAGATGAAGGCGAGCGGCAGGATGTAGAGCATGATCTTCTGCATCTGGTACGCCTGACCGGTCTTGGCCTCGGGCGACAGGTTCTTCGAGATGATCTGCAGCTGAGTGAAGAACTGCGACGCGATCATCAGCACGACCAGCGTCAGCAGGATCGCGACGGTGATCTGACCGTCGGACTGGCCCCACGCGGTGACGAGGTTGACGTGCATGGATGCCACGTCGAACAGGCGCGCGTCGTAGAACTCGCGCGTCAACTCGGGCGTCAGCAGCCCCACACCACCCTGATTGCTGGTGGCGTGCTTGGCGACGTCGTTCAGCACGCTGAAGAGGGCGAAGAAGATCGGCATCTGCACCAGGAGGGGCAGGCAGCTCGAAACCGGCGTCGTGCCGTGCTTCTTGTAAAGCGCCATCGTCTCGCGGCTCATGGCCTCACGAGACAGCTGATCCTTCTTGCCCCGGTACTTCTCCTGTACCTTGCGCAGCTCGGGAGCGATCTCCATCATCTTGCGCTGACTCTTGATCTGCTTCACGAACAGCGGGATCAGAGCAGCGCGCACGATGAGCACGAGGCCCACGATCGACAGCACCCAGGTGATGCCCGCAGCCGGCGCCATCCCGATAGCGGTGAAGAGCGTGTGCCAACCGACCAGCACGAGCTCGACGGCCCATTTCAATGGCCAGAGGACGATTCCAATGAGATCCGGCACGGATCAGTCCTTTCGGGAGGGCACGACGAAACCGTGCGGAGTGAGTTCGTGGCGGAAGGCGTGGTGCGGACGGACGTCGTCGATGCCACCCTGGGCCCAGGGATGACAGCGGGCGAGGCGGGCCGCGGTCAACGCGACGCCTTTGACGAGTCCGTGCTGCTGCACGGCGCCCACCGAATAGGCGGAACAGGACGGGTAGTACTTGCACACGTCGCCGTAGACGTGCGAAATCGTGGCCCGGTACGCGTGCAGAAGCGCGAGACCGGCGTTCCGGGGGAGAAGCGGAACGGATGCCGCGACGGAGCTCCACTCGAGGTGTCCGGCGCCCGTCGACGAGGTGGGCAGCGTCGAGGTGCTCACGCGGCGGCCTTACGTTCCAGGCACCGGACGACGTCGGCGCGAAGAGTTGCGTAGTCAGCGGTCGCCGCCGAGGGCAGCGCACGAATGACGACCGAGGCGCCCCCGCGAACCAGCGGGAGCGCCTCGGCGCACACCGCCTTGAGACGGCGGCGCACGGTGTTGCGTGTGACGGCAGAGCCGACCTGGCGGCTCACGATGAAACCGAAGCGTGCCGGACCCTCGTCCGGCACGCTGCCGACGTACGTCACGGTGTGCGCTCCGGCACACCGAGAACCCCGACGGACGGTGGTCTTATAGTCCGATCCGCGGGTGAGTCGGTTCGGCTTCGCGAGCACTAGGTGGGTCAGGCCGAGAGCTCGGTGCGACCCTTGGCGCGACGCGCCGCCAGGATCGAGCGGCCGGCGCGCGTGCGCATGCGGGCACGGAAACCGTGCTTCTTGGCGCGGCGGCGGTTGTTGGGCTGGAAGGTGCGCTTGCTCATGGGTCACTCCGGAGGTGATGTCGCCCGATGCTCTTCTGCCGGGGACGTGGTCGGGACTGCCGTTTAGGCATAAGTCAACCGACTAAGGCTACGTCGCGCGCGACGTTAACTCAAACCGAGAAGCCGACCGCTCATTATCCCCAACCCCCGTCCACACCCGTGGCAAAGACACGCGAGCGCGTTCTACAGTTGATTTGGCTCCGTGCGGACCGCGAACTAGCGTGTCCCCGGAAGTTATCCACAGGTTCGGCGCGTCGCACGTCGACAGCCGCGCGCCGAGATCCCGGAGGGGATATGTCACTGCACCAAGTACCGGATGTCCCCGTCTGGTCCGCCGTGCTCGACCATCTCCTCACCGACGACCGCGTCACCCCGCAGCTTCACGGCTTCCTCAATCTCGCCGTGCCGCAGGGTGTGATGGGCGGGACGCTCTATCTCGACGTTCCCAACGACCTGACCGCCGCGCAGATGAACAAGCGCATGCGCGCGCCCATCCTCGAGGCCCTCACTCACGTGCAGGGCATCGACCCCGAGGTCAGCAATTTCCGGGTGGTCGTGAACCCCGATCTCATCGAGTCGCACCGCTCGGCTCCCTCGGCCGAAGAACGTCCGAACTCGGCTCCCACCGCGCCGACGACGAGTTCGTCGATCACCGAGCAGACCCCCGACCCGATCGTCCCGGCATCCCGCAACGACACCCGGCTCAACCCGAAGTACACGTTCGACAACTTCGTCATCGGGCAGTCCAACCGCTTCGCGCATGCCGCCGCCGTCGCCGTGGCCGAAGCCCCCGCAAAGGCGTACAACCCTCTCTTCATCTACGGCGACTCGGGACTCGGCAAGACCCACCTCCTCCACGCCATCGGCGATTACGCCGCGAGCATGTACGCCGGCATCCGCGTGCGGTACGTCTCGAGCGAGGAGTTCACGAACGACTTCATCAACTCGATCGCGAACAACCGCGGCTCTGCCTTCCAGGCCCGGTACCGCGACGTCGACATCCTCCTCATTGACGACATCCAGTTCCTGCAGGGGCGCGCCGAGACCCAGGAAGCCTTCTTCCACACCTTCAACACGCTGCACGATCACGACAAGCAAGTCGTGATCACGAGCGACCTGCCTCCGAAACAGCTGACCGGCTTCGAAGACCGCATGCGCAGCCGCTTCGAGTGGGGCCTGATCACCGACGTGCAGGCACCCGACCTCGAGACCCGCATCGCGATCCTGCGCAAGAAGGCACAGAGCGAGCGTCTGCTGATCCCGGACGACGTGCTCGAGTACATCGCCACCGTGGTCTCGTCGAACATCCGCGAGCTCGAAGGCGCGCTGATCCGCGTGTCCGCGTTCGCCAGCCTGAATCGCTCGACCCTCGATATGTCGCTGGCCCAGACCGTCCTGCGCGACATCATCGACCAGGATGACGCGAACGTCGTCTCGCCGACCGACATCATCACGGCCACCGCGCAGTACTTCAAGCTGTCGGTCGACGACCTGTATGGATCGAGCCGTTCGCAGGCGGTCGCCACGGCCCGGCAGATCGCGATGTACCTCTGTCGAGAGCGCACGAGTCTGTCGTTGCCCAAGATCGGCCAGCTTTTCGGCAACCGCGATCACACGACCGTGATGTACGCCTACAAGAAGATCAGCGACCTCATGAAGGAGCGACGCTCGATCTACAACCAGGTCTCCGAGATCACGACCCAGTTGGGGCGCATGCGCTGAGCGCCCACCAGAACCGAGGGGTTCGTCCGCATCCGCGGGCGAACCCCTCCGTCGTTCTGCGCCGCGAGCGAGGCTCCTAAAGCCGTTCGCGGCACATAGTTCAGTCGGTTCTACACAGTGTGGAAAACCTGTGGATAACTCGGATTCTCTGCGGATGAGATGTGAACGACACGCGTCCGCCTGTGGAGGAGCCTCAGAACCGACGACCTCTCGATCGTGTTAACTGCCCAGGCTCTCCGCAGTGCGTCCACAGGTCACACGCGTGTAGTCCCCTTCTGTTAACACGCATCGCGCAAGTTATCCACACTCTCCACAGCTGTTAACAAGATGAAGATCCCATTCATGAGTTAACAGAGATTCGATGACCTTGTGGTGCGGCCGGGCTCCCGACATGTGCGGACGCAGTCGGGGACTAGCATGGGTAAGCCATACCGCCGTCAAGGGAGCGCCCGTGAAGTTTCACGTCAATCGCGATGTCTTCAGCGAAGCCGTTTCGTTCGTGGTCAAGCTCCTGCCGCAGCGCAACCCGCAGCCGATCCTCGCCGGTGTGCTGATCGAGGCCGGCGACCAGGGGCTCACCCTCGCGGCGTTCGACTACGAGGCCTCCGCGCGCACGACGATCGAGGCCACCGTCGACGAGCCGGGCACGATCCTCGTCCACGGCCGGTTGCTCTCGGACATCGCGAGTCGACTCCCCAACGCACCGATCCAGATCACCGTCGACGACGACGGAGGGATTCTCCTGACCTGCGGCTCCGCCCGCTTTACGCTCGCGTCGATGCCCGTCCAGGAATACCCCGCGATCCCCGAGGTCACGGGCGAGTCCGGACTCGTGCCGGCCGACGACTTCGCCACCGCGATCGCGCAGGTCGCGTTCGCCGCCTCGCGCGACGACGTCACCCCGGTGCTCACCGGCGTGCAGCTCGAGGTGACGGGAACGCGACTGAGCCTCGTCGCCACCGACCGCTACCGCGTCGCTCTGCGCGAGATCCCGTGGGACGGCGGTGCTGCGGCATCCGACGAGCCCACCGCAGCCCTCGTGCCCGCCCGTACGCTCCAAGAGGTCGGCAAGACCTTCGCGCACGGCGGCGACATCTCGATCGCGTTCTCGGGCTCGGGCGATCGCGAGATCATCGCCTTCACCGCGGGCAACAAGACCGTGACGTCCCTGCTCATCAAGGGCAACTTCCCGCCGGTCCGCCGGTTGTTCCCCGAGCAGACCGAACACCACAGCGTCGTCAACACGGCCGAGCTCGCCGAAGCGGTCCGCCGTGTCGCGCTCGTGCTCGACCGCTCCGCGCCCCTGCGGTTCACCTTCGGGCCCGACGGGGTGTCCATGGATGCCTCGGGCACCGAGCAGGCGCGCGCCACCGAGTCCGTCGACGCGACGCTCCTCGGCGACGAGGTCACGCTGGGTCTGAACCCCCAGTACCTCCTCGAGTCCCTGGGTGCCGTTCGTAGCGAATTCACGCGGATCACGTTCACCTCGAGCGACAACGCGAACAAGCTGAGCCCCGTGCTCATCACCCCGCAGACCTCGGTCGACAAGGGTGGCGAGGGCTCGTTCAAGTACCTCCTGCAGCCGAACCTGCTGCTGCGCTGAGCCAGAGGCGGGCCGTCCGATGTCGGGGGCGGCGGGTAGTCTGACCCGGTGATCGTGGAGCAGCTCGAACTGACGGACTTCCGCAATTACGCGGCGGCCGGCGTCTCGCTCTCCCCGGGAGCCAATCTCTTCGTCGGGCGTAACGGGCAGGGCAAGACCAACCTCGTCGAGGCCGTCGCCTACCTTGCGACGCTGGGCTCGCACCGCGTCTCGAGCGACGCGCCGATGGTGCGCGATGGAGCGGATGCCGCGATCGTCCGCGCCCGTCTGGCGCACGGTGACCGCAGCGTCCTGCTCGAGCTGCAGCTCAACCGGCAGGGATCGAACAAAGCGCGCGTCAACGGCGTGAACGTCCGCACCGCCGAGCTGCCCCGGTACGCCCAGGTCGTGCTGTTCGCCCCGGAAGACCTGCAGATCGTGCGCGGTGACCCGTCGTCCCGCCGGCGCTTCGCGGATCAACTCATCGTGCAGCGGACGCCGCGATTGGCCGGTGTGCTCGCCGATTACGACCGCGTTCTGCGCCAGCGCACCGCGCTGTTGAAGTCCGCCCGCGCGCGGGGGATCCGCGGCGATGCCCTCGGCACCCTCGACGTGTGGGACGACAAGCTCGTCACCCTCGGCACCGAGGTCATCGAGGCCCGGTCAGCGTTGGCATCCGACCTCTCCGCCCCGGTCGCCGAGGCGTACACCGCGATCGCCGGAGCCGATCACGACCCGCGTCTGCGCTGGGCGCTGTCGGTCGGCGGTTCCGACCCGGAAGAGGGCGACGAGGTGGCGGTCGGAGCATCGTCCGGATCGCTCGCCGAGCAGTTCCGAGCCGCACTGGCGGCTCGACGGTCGGCCGAACTCGAGCGCGGGCTCACGCTCGTGGGCCCCCACCGCGACGATCTGGTTCTCGAGGTACGCGGCCTTCCCGTCAAGGGGTACGCCTCGCACGGTGAGTCCTGGTCGGTCGCCCTCGCCCTCCGCCTCGCATCGGCCGAGCTGCTGCGCGCCGAGTCGCGCCTCGGAGACCCCGTGCTCATCCTCGACGACGTCTTCGCCGAGCTCGACGCCGGTCGGCGCACCCGCTTGGCGGAACTCGTCGCCGGCTACGAGCAGGTCATCGTGACGTCGGCCGTCGAAGAAGACGTCCCCGACGGGCTGCGCGCCCACATCGTCCGGGTCGACGCGGGACGGATCCTGGATGCCGATGGCTGACGAATCCGATCTCCCCGAGACGATGGCCACGTATTTGCGCCTGCGAGGTCTCGAGCCCTCGCCGTACCGCAAGAAGAAGCGCCGACGCCGCGCCGACGACGGCGAGAACGCACCATTCACCCCCGGTCGGGATCCCCGCGGTCTCGGCGACGTGCTGTCGGCCTTGACCCATTCGGCCGGGTGGGAGCCGCAGCTCGCCCGTGAAGACCTGGTTCGCACGTGGCACGACGTGGCCGGCGCCGATACGGCCGCGCACACGCGCCCGGTGGCGATGGACGGCGGGACGCTCACCGTCCAGGCCGACTCGACCGCGTGGGCGAAGCAGCTGCAGTTGATGCGCGCGCACATCCTGTCGGAGATCATCCGACGATTCCCCGAGGCGGGGGTCGAGTCGATCCGCTTCATCGGGCCGGACGTCCCCTCTTGGAAATGGGGGACGAGAGCCGTTCCAGGCCGCGGCCCGCGCGATACCTACGGCTAGGCCATGGTCTGTGTCGGCGCGACGCGATTTCTCCCCGCATATGGGCGTACACACCGCGAGAAGAAGCCCCGCGCGGTAAGATGGACGTTCCGACGAATCGATCTGGAGCTCGCGAAGTCATGACGTCCGAAAACCCCGACAGCGTTTCCGAGGAACCCGAGAAGACCAACCCCAAGGTGACCAACGAGTACGGGGCCGACGCCATCCAGGTGCTCGAGGGTCTCGAAGCGGTCCGCAAGCGTCCCGGCATGTACATCGGCTCGACCGGTGAGCGGGGTCTGCACCACCTCGTGCAAGAGATCGTCGACAACTCCGTCGACGAGGCGCTCGCCGGCTACTGCGACACGATCGATGTCACGATCCTCTCGGACGGCGCCGTCCGCGTGATCGACAACGGTCGTGGCATCCCGGTCGACATGCACCGCACCGAGGGCAAGTCGACCGTCGAGGTCGTCCTGACCGTCCTGCACGCCGGTGGAAAGTTCGGCGGCGGCGGGTACGCCGTCTCGGGTGGTCTGCACGGTGTCGGCTCGTCCGTCGTCAACGCCCTCTCGACGCGCCTCGAGGTCGAGGTCAAGCGTCAGGGCCACGCGTGGCGCCAGTCCTTCCGTGACGGTGGCGTCCCTCTCGCTCCGCTCGAGCAGGCCGAAGAGACCGAAGAGACCGGCACGTCGATCACCTTCTGGCCGGATGCCACGATCTTCGACACCGTCGACTTCGACTACGACACGCTCCGCACGCGCTTCCAGCAGATGGCGTTCCTCAACAAGGGACTTCGCATCAGCCTGCGCGACGAGCGTCCCCAGTCGGTGGTGACCGAGGGCGAGCCCGGCGAAGAGGTCACGCAGGGGCGGCACGACAGCTTCCTCTACGAGCGCGGTCTCGTCGACTACGTCGAACACCTCAACCGCGTACGCAAGGCCGACGTCGTCAACGACGAGGTCATCGAGGTCGAGTCCGAGGACACCGACCGCAAGATCGCGCTCGAACTCGCGATGCAGTGGACGACGGCGTACACCGAGAACGTCTTCACATACGCGAACACGATCAACACGCACGAGGGCGGCACGCACGAAGAGGGCTTCCGCGCCGCGCTGACCACGCTCGTCAACCGCTATGCGCGCGCGAACAATCTCCTGAAGGAGAAGGACGACAACCTCACGGGCGAGGACATCCGCGAGGGGCTCACGGCCGTCATCTCGGTCAAGCTGTCGGAGCCGCAGTTCGAGGGCCAGACCAAGACCAAGCTGGGCAACACCGAGGCCCGCGCGTTCGTGCAGAAGGTCGTCGGAGACAAGCTGGGCGACTGGTTCGACCGCAACCCGGGCCAGGCGAAGAACATCATCCGCAAGGCGATCGACGCCGCGACGGCCCGCCTGGCCGCCCGCAAGGCGCGCGAGACCGCTCGTCGCAAGAGCGTGTTCGAGTCCGCCGCGATGCCCGACAAGCTCAAGGACTGCACGTCGAAGGACCCCTCGATCAGCGAGATCTTCCTCGTCGAGGGTGACTCCGCCGGCGGTTCCGCGGTCCAGGGCCGCGACCCCCACACGCAGGCGATCCTGGCGCTGCGCGGCAAGATCCTCAACGTCGAGCGTGCGCGTCTCGACCGCGCACTCGGCAACAAAGAAGTCCAGGCGATGATCCAGGCCTTCGGCACGGGCATCGGCGAGGACTTCGACATGGCCAAGGCGCGGTATCACAAGATCGTGCTGATGGCCGACGCCGACGTCGACGGCCAGCACATCACGACGCTGCTGCTGACGCTGCTGTTCCGCTACATGCGCGGACTCATCGAGGCCGGGTACGTCTACCTCGCGCAGCCGCCGCTGTACCGCTTGAAGTGGTCGAACCACCCGCACGAGTACGCCTACAGCGACCGGGAGCGCGACGCGATGCTGGTCGATGGCCAGGCCTCGGGCCGTCGCATCCCCAAAGACAACGGCATCCAGCGCTACAAGGGTCTCGGCGAGATGAACGACCACGAACTGTGGGAGACCACGATGGACCCCGAGACCCGCACGCTCAAGCAGGTCACGATCGACGACGCGGCCGCGGCCGACGAGATCTTCTCGGTCCTCATGGGCGAAGACGTCGAGTCGCGTCGCAGCTTCATCCAGCGCAACGCCAAAGACGTCCGCTTCCTCGACATCTGATCCGGTCGACTCGATACGAAACTGAGAATCCATGGCTGACGACACCACTCCCGAGCCCGCCGACGCGCGCGAGGACGCCGCACACAACCACGGCAAGATCGACCAGGTCGACCTCCAGCTCGAGATGCAGCGGAGCTACCTCGACTACGCGATGAGCGTCATCGTCGGGCGCGCGCTGCCCGACGTGCGCGACGGACTCAAGCCCGTCCACCGCCGAGTGATCTACGGCATGTACGACGGCGGCTTCCGCCCCGACAAGTCGTTCTCGAAGTGCGCCCGCGTCGTCGGCGAGGTCATGGGGCACTACCACCCGCACGGTGACGCCCCGATCTACGACGCCCTCGTGCGTCTCGTGCAGCCGTGGTCGCTGCGCTACCCGTTGGCTCTCGGCCAGGGCAACTTCGGTTCGCCCGGCAACCAGGGCGCCGCCGCTCCGCGGTACACCGAGACGAAGATGGCTCCCCTCGCGCTCGAGATGGTGCGCGACATCGAAGAAGAGACCGTCGACTTCGAGGACAACTACGACGGCCAGACGCAGGAGCCCACGGTCCTGCCGTCGCGCTTCCCGAACCTCCTCGTCAACGGCTCCGTCGGTATCGCGGTCGGTATGGCGACCAACATCCCGCCGCACAACCTGCGCGAGGTCTCCGCCGGCGCCCTGTGGGCCCTCGAGAACCCGGATGCCACCCGCGAAGAGCTGCTCGAGGCGCTCATGGAGCGCATCCCCGGGCCCGACTTCCCGACCCACGCCCAGATCCTCGGCACGCGGGGCATCAAGGAGGCCTACCGGACCGGTCGTGGATCCATCACGATGCGGGCCGTGGTCAACATCGAAGAGATCCAGGGCCGCACGTGCCTCGTGATCACCGAGCTGCCGTACCAGGTCAACCCCGACAACGTCGCGGTGAAGATCGGCGATCTCGCCCGTGAGGGCAAGATCACCGGCATCGCCGACATCCGTGACGAGACCTCGGGCCGCACCGGCCAGCGCCTCGTCATCGTGCTCAAGCGCGACGCGGTCGCCAAGGTCGTCCTGAACAACCTGTACAAGCACACGCAGCTGCAGGAGAACTTCGGCGCCAACATGCTGGCCATCGTCGACGGTGTGCCGCGCACGCTCTCGCTCGACGGCTTCATCAGCCTGTGGATCGACCACCAGGTCGAGGTCATCGTCCGGCGTACGCGCTACCGTCTGCGCAAGGCCGAAGAGCGCATGCACATCCTGCGCGGATACCTCAAGGCGCTCGACGCCCTCGACGAGGTCATCGCCCTCATCCGTCGCTCGCCGACGGCCCAGGATGCCAATGAGGGCCTGCAGAAGCTCCTCGACATCGACGACATCCAGGCGCAGGCCATCCTCGACATGCAGCTGCGTCGCCTGGCGGCCCTCGAGCGGCAGAAGATCGTCGACGAGGCGCAGGAGCTCGAAGCCCGCATCGCCGACTACAACGACATCCTCGCCACCCCCGGCCGCCAGCGCACGATCATCCGCGACGAGCTCACGGCGATCGTCGACCGCTTCGGCGACGACCGGCGCACCGAGATCCTGCACGGCTTCGACGGCGACGTGTCGATCGAAGACCTCATCGCCGAAGAAGAGATGGTCATCACGGTCACCCGCGACGGCTACATCAAGCGCACGCGCAGCGACAACTACCGTTCGCAGCACCGCGGCGGCAAGGGCGTGAAGGGTGCGCAGCTGCGCGCCGACGACGTCGTCGAGCACTTCTTCGTCACGACGACGCACCACTGGCTGTTGTTCTTCACGAACAAGGGTCGCGTCTACCGCTCGAAGGCCTATGAGGTCCCCGAGGCGGGTCGGGATGCCAAGGGCCAGCACGTCGCGAACCTCCTCGCGCTGCAGCCGGACGAAGAGATCGCCCAGATCCTCGACATCCGCGACTACACCGTCGCGACGTACCTCGTCCTGGCCACGCGTGCGGGACTGGTGAAGAAGACGCGCCTCACCGAGTACGATACCAACCGTCAGGGCGGTGTCATCGCGATCAAGCTGCGCGGTCAGGCCTCGGACGACGGTGACGACACCGAGCCCGGTGCCGCGGACGAGCTCGTGAGCGCTCTGCTGGTGGACGAGGGCGACGACATCCTCCTCATCAGCCGCCTCGGCATGTCCCTGCGCTTCTCGGCCACCGACAGCGCGCTGCGCCCGATGGGCCGGTCGACGTCGGGTGTGAAGGGCATGGACTTCCGTGCCGGCGACAGCTTGCTCTCGGCATCCGTTGCCAAGGACGACGAGTTCGTCTTCATCGTGACCGAGGGCGGGTACGCCAAGCGCACGTCCGTCACCGAATACCGCATGCAGAACCGTGGTGGACTGGGCATCAAGGTGGCCCGTCTGACCGAGGATCGCGGTGTTCTCGCGGGCGGAATGATGGTCTCCGAGGGCGATGAGGTCCTTGTGGTTCTAGCCAGCGGCAAGGTGGTACGCTCCTCCGTGGCCGAGGTGCCCGCTAAGGGACGCGACACCATGGGCGTCGTGTTCGCTCGCGCCGGAGGCGATGACCGCATCATCGCGATCGCGAGGAACAGCGAGCGGAACCTGGCCGAGACGACGGAGACGACAACCGATCCGGCAGCAGAAGACGCCGCCGAGACCGCCTCCTCTTCCGAGACCCCCGAGGAAAGTACTGACGCATGAGCACGGTAGCCGACAAGCTGGCCAAGAAGTCGACGCACAAGACCTCCGCGAAGCAGGTGCGCCTGCGCCTGGTGTACATCGACTTCTGGTCGGCCGTGAAGCTGTCGTTCCTGGCTGCCGTGGCAATCGCCGTGGTCACGGTCGTGTCGTATTTCCTGATCTACCTCGTCGTGAGCGCGACCGGACTCATCGTCAAGGCAGACGAGTTCTTCGCGAGCTTCACGGACGGCAGCGCGACGCTGTCGCAGTACGTCGGACTGCCGCAGGTGATGGCGTTCGCCGCGATCGTGGCGATCCTCAACCTCATCGTCGTGACCGTGATGGGCGCCGTCGTCGCCGGCATCTACAACCTCGCGGTCAAGGTCACGGGCGGCTTGCTCGTGGGCTTCACCTCCAACTGACGCCGATTCGGAAAAACCTCGGGATTCAGGTAAAGTCTTCGAGGTTGACGACGTTACGTCAGCGAGACGGGGCTATAGCTCAGGCGGTTAGAGCGCTTCACTGATAATGAAGAGGTCCCAGGTTCAAGTCCTGGTAGCCCCACCCGTTCCCTTCCCGGGGCCTTAGCTCAGCTGGTAGAGCGCCTGCTTTGCAAGCAGGATGTCAGGAGTTCGAATCTCCTAGGCTCCACAATTTCTCCCCGAAGAGTCGGCCTCGGCCGATTCTTTCGCTTTTCGGCCCACGGCGTCGCAGTCGGCGCGGCTAGGGTGATCGCAATGGACATGCGAGTCGCCGCCTACGCCGTCGTCACCGACGCCGACGACCGTGTCCTGCTCGCCCACTGGGTCGAGGGGCGTCGCGCCGCCTGGACCCTGCCCGGCGGTGGCCTGGAGGCGGGCGAGGACCCGGAGCGCGCGGTGCGCCGTGAGGTGCGCGAAGAGACCGGATTCCGTGTCATGGTCGACGAGCTTCTCGGCATCCACTCGCGGGTGATCCCGGCCGAGGCGCGCCTCTCCGACGACCGGAGCGGGCCGTTGCACGCCCTCCGTATCGTCTACCGCGCCCATGTCGTCGGCGGACGCCTCCGCAACGAGGTCGACGGGTCGACCGATCGAGCGGAGTGGTTCTCGCTCACGGCCGTGCGCAAACTGCGTCGCGTCCAGCTGGTGGACATCGCCTTCAAGATGGCGGGGCTGCAGCGAACCTGACGAAAGCTCAGTCCCGGGTCGAGGTGATGTCGGCCACGGTCGCGTCGTAGGCCCGGATGAGTTCGTCGGCGTCGACGAAGAGGCTGTAGCCGTGTGCGCCGGCGCCCATCGCGATGCGGCGTCCGACGATGCTCTCGTCGGCATACACGGGCCAGTCGGTCGAGCTGCCGATGGGGACGATCGTGCCGCGCTCGTACCCGGTGGCGGCCAGGGCCAGCTCGGGCTCGGGGAGCCGCAGCTTGTTGACGCCGACCACCGCCCGTAGCTTCGGCCACGAGATGACGCGGTCACCGGGCACGAGGGCGAAGAGGAACGTGTCGTCGGAACGCTTCACGACGAGCGTCTTGACGATGTCGTCGGGACGGATGCCGAGTAGGGCCGCCGCGTCGTCGAGCGAGGCCGCGGCGGGGCGCTCCCGCACATCGACAGAGAGGCCGCGCTCGCGCGCGGCCTCTCTGACTCTGATGGTGGGATCGCTCATGCGTCGGGAGCGCGGAGCGGGTCGTCGGCCACCCACAGCTCGTCGTCGGCGCGCAGGGTCTGCCAGGCGGCGTACGCGACGCCCACGGCAGCGGCGACGCCGAGGAGGATGGCGATGACGCCACCGGCACCGATGCCGTCGTTCTGCTTCGGGAGCTTGGCGGCGAGCTTCTTGCTGGCCTTCTTGCCGTATTTCTCGGCGCGCTTGGCGTACTTGTGCGTGTCGAGTTCGAACCCGCGCCCCTTGGCCAGGCGGTCGCGGGTGTCGCCCGCGGCATCCCAGACCGACATCGCTCCACCGACGACGGCACCCGCTGCGGGGATCACCTTGCCGCTGAGGAAGCGGTTGGCGGAGGTCACGCTCTTGTCGACGTACGGCGCAGCGTACTTCTCGTATCCGTCCTGGACGGTGGGAACGAGGTCTTCACGGCTGAAGCGACCGAGCTGGCGACCGGCTTCGCGGGCCACCTTTCCGCTCTCGCCCAGCAGAACCTGCTGGGACTCCCACACCTTCGCGGCGTGTTTCTGGAGCTTGCGCAGTTCCTTCTTGCTCTTGCGGCTGAGGCCCACGGCTTCATCCTCCCTGTCGATGGGATGTACGCCCTTCATCTTGCCAGAACAGGGCTCTCCGTCCGCCGACCCTTGCAGATAACTCTGAGAGAATGTACCCATGGCTTCCCACACCGCCGTCGCGACCCTGCACACCAACCACGGCGACATCGTCGTCAACCTGTTCGGCGACCACGCTCCCCGGACCGTCCGCAACTTCGTCGGCCTCGCCGACGGGTCCCAGGAATGGACCAACCCCGCCACCGGCGCCAAGGGTGAGGGTCCGCTCTACTCGAACGTCGTGTTCCACCGCATCATCCCCGGCTTCATGATCCAGGGTGGCGACCCGCTCGGCCAGGGCGTCGGCGGTCCCGGCTACACGTTCAACGACGAGATCCACCCCGAGCTCGACTTCTCGGCGCCCTACAAGCTCGCGATGGCGAACGCGGGCCTGCGTCGCAACGCGATCACCGGTCAGCCCGAGGGCACGAACGGCTCGCAGTTCTTCATCACCACCGACCCGACTCCCTGGCTGCAGGGCAAGCACACGATCTTCGGCGAGGTCGCCGATGACGCCTCCAAGAAGGTCGTCGACGCTCTCAGCAAGGTTCCCACGGCCGCCGGCGACCGTCCCATCGAGCCGGTCGTGCTCGAGTCGGTCGACATCGTCGCCGTCTGACCCTCGGGCGGCGGCGGGTGTCTACGACCGAGGAGTTCCGTCGCAACGGCGATAACTTCTGTTACCGGCATCCCGACCGGCAGAGCTTCGTCCTCTGCCAGCGGTGTCTGCGCACGGTTTGCCCTGACTGTCGGACACCCGCTGCCGTCGGCGTCATCTGCCCGGAGTGCCTGGCCCAGCAGCGGGCCTCCGAGACCCCGGCCCAGAAGAAGGCCCAGCGGCGATGGTCGCGATCGCGGCCGGTCGCGGTCGTGGCCTCGGGTCGCCCCACGGCGACGCTGGCCATCATCGCGATCACGGGCCTGGCCTACATCATCGGGCTGATCCCGGGCGTCGGGGGCATCCTCACGAACGCGCTGGGGTTCTCCGCGCTCTATCTGGTCCCCCAGTTCGGGCCCATCGAGCCCTGGCGGCTTCTCACCGCCGCCCTCGTGCACTCGGGGTTCTTCCACGTCGGCCTGAACATGCTGGTGTTGTGGTTGATCGGCCGAAACCTCGAGCCGCTGCTCGGACGCTGGCGGTTCGTCGCGCTTTATGTTCTGGGAGCGCTGGGCGGCTCCGTCGCCGTGGCGCTGCTCGCACCGTCCACGTTCGTGGTCGGCGCCTCGGGAGCGATCTTCGCGCTCTTCGGTGCGCTGCTCGTGATCGGCCGCCACATCGGAGCCGACATACGGGTCATCGCGATCCTCATCGGGATCAACTTCGCCTGGCCGTTCGTCGTCGCCCTCGTCACGTCGCTCGCTACCGGCAACTTCATCGCCGCGCTCAACAACGTGGGCGTCTCGTGGCAGGCGCACCTCGGCGGACTGGTCGTGGGAGCGCTGATCGGGCTGATCTACGCCCGCACGCGTCTCGCTCGCCAGCGGTCGGTGCAGATCGGCTTGCTCGTCGTGCTCGCCGTCGCCCTGTTCGCGCTTCTGGCGATCCCGGCCCTGGTCTACTACTGAGAGTTATCCACAGGTTCATCCACAGGTGGGGATGAATTACACGAGTGTAAGTCGGGTGATCTCAGCGCCAGCGCGTGGTCATCAGGAAGCCGACGAAGGCGATTCCGAAACCGATGACGAGGTTCCACGCCCCGATGCCGGGGATGGGGAACTGCGAGTTGCTCAGGTAGAAGACGAGGACCCATACCAAGCCGATGAGCATGAGGCCGATCATGATCGGCAGGAACCACACCGGGTTGGGCGTGGATCCGCTCTCGTTGCGCTCAGCGATCGGGTCTTCGCCGTTGCCAGTACGTGCCATGCCGGTCAGTCTAACGGGCCGGTCGTGCTCCACCCGCGGAACTAGACTCGGCTCGTGTCCACCGCTGACCAGCCCCTCACACGACGCGGCTCTCGCCGGCGTCCGCCGCGCCGGCGTCGTGTCACGGTGCTGGGGGTGCTCGGAGACCTGTTGCTCACCGCCGGGGTCCTCGTGCTGTTGTTCGTCGCGTGGCAACTGTGGATCGGCGACGCCATCATCGGTGCGAAGTTCAAGAGCGAGGCCGACTCGCTAACGCAGGAATGGGCGTCCGCACCGGCGACGCCCGCTCCCACTCCGGATGCCGATGCCCCCGGCCCCGAGGAGCCCCCTGCCCTTGCGCAGCCCGGGAACGGCGAGGTCTTCGGCGTTCTGCGCATTCCGCGGCTCGGACCCGATTACCAGTTCAAGCTCGCCGGCGGGGTCAGCGCGGCGGTCACCCTCGATCCCATCGGAATCGGCCACTATCCCGACACGGCCATGCCCGGTCAGACGGGGAACTTCGCGATCGCGGGCCACCGCGGCAGTCACGGTGCTCCGTTCGCCGACCTCCCCTCCCTTCGCGTCGGCGACTCCGTCGTCGTGGAGACGCCCGACGGCTGGTACACGTACCGCTTCCGCAATCTCGAGTACGTGCGTCCCGACGGAGTGCAGGTCCTGCTGCCGGTTCCGCAGGCACCGGAAGTCCTTGCCACTGACAAGGTGATCACGATGACCACGTGCAGCCCGCGATACGGCTTCTCGGAGCGCGCCATCGCGTACGGCGTCTTCGACTCGTTCACTCCTCGCGCGGATGGACCGCCCGCGTCACTCACCGAGGGAGCAGCCTGATGTACGGAGCCCTCTGGCGCATTCTCCCCGGACCCTGGTGGGTGCGCCTGCTGATCGTGCTCGTGCTGGCCGCGGCGGTGCTCTACGGGCTCTTCTTCTACGTCTTCCCGTGGGTGAGTGACATCGTCTATCCACAGGAGGTCACGGTCGAGTGAGCTTCCGGGTGGTCGTCGTCGACAACCGCGACAGCTTCGTCCACATCCTCGCCGGCTATCTCACCGACCTGGGGGCCGAGATCGCTCTACGACCGGCCGTCGGACTCGATCCCGCGGCCGCGGTGGGGAGCGCTGACGCGATCCTGGTCTCACCCGGACCCGGCCACCCCCGGGATGCCGGCGCTTCGGTCGACGTGATCCTCGAGGCGCACGCGCGTGGCATCCCTCTCCTCGGCGTGTGTCTCGGGCACCAGGCCCTCGCGGTCGCGTTCGGTGCACGCGTGTCGCGCGCACCCGAACTGCTGCACGGGATCACCAGCCGGATCCACCACGACGGGAACGGGGTGTTCGCGGGTCTGGCCGACGGGTTCGAGGCCACGCGCTATCACTCGCTCGCCGTCGACCCCGACACCGTTCCGGACGATCTGGCCGTGACCGCCCGCAGTGAATCCGGTGTCATCATGGGCCTCGCGCATCGCACGGCGCCCTTGACGGGCGTGCAGTTCCACCCCGAGAGCGTGCTCACCGACGGTGGTCACACGCTGCTGGGGACGTGGCTCGAGGATGCCGGGCTGCGCGGGGCGGCAGAGACGGGGCGCCGCCTCCACCCCCGCCGGAATCAGGAGCCGGTGCAGTAGGTCAGCGTGATCTCGCTGTGCACGGGCACCTCGCCCGGAGCAAGCGACTGCGTGGTGACGAGCGACGGCGTCGTGGCGCGGCATCCCGGGTCCTCCTGGGTGCGCACGGTCAGCTGCTTCTCCGTCGACTCGAGCTCGCGCTTGGCAACGTCGACGGGATAGTCCTTGTAGTTGACGATCACCACGGTGCCGCTGGCGACCACGAGGTTCACCGTCGTGCCCTTGGCCACCTCGGTCTCGGATGCCACGCTCGCCGACATCACGACGCCCGAGGCCAGCGCCGGATCCGGTTTGCGCTGCACGAGACCGAGCGAGAGTCCCGCCGATTCCAGGGCGGCACGCGCCTCGGACTCGGTGATGCCCTCGAGGGTGGGCACGGTGGCGGTGTCGGCCCCCGAGGACACGTACACCGTCACCTGCTGGCCTGCCGCCACCGACGTATCGGCACTCGGCGTCGTCCGGATGACGTTACCGGCGGCGATGGAGCCGTTGGACTCATCGACGCGTTTGGCGAACAGGTCTTCCTTCTCGAGCGTCTCCACGGCGCGGTCGTACGACATGTCGACGACGTCGGGGATCGTGCGTCCGGCGGAGGGCACATCGTTGGACGGCTGGATCTGCACCACCCACAGCAGCACCGAGACCAGCAGCACGGCCAGGACCGCCACACCCGCCCAGATCCAGGCAACCGGAGGGCCGGGCTGGGTGCGCCGCATCGTCGTGTCGGTGCTGAGCTGACGCAACGATCGCGCCGTCTCGGCCGCCTGGCGCGGGTTGGGTCCGTACAGCTCGTTCGACAGCGCCGACATCTGGCGCTTGGTCGGCTCCTTGCCCTCGACCGTGGCATCCAGGTCTTCGCGGAAACCGGCCGCGTCCTGGGGACGCTGGAACGGATCCTTCGCGAGGGCGCGGAGCACGACGGCGTCGAGCGCACGCGGCACCGACTCGTTGAGGTCGCTGGGCGGGACCGGCGCCTCACTGACGTGCTGGTAGGCCACGGCGACGGGGGTGTCGCCACGGAACGGCGGGCGGCCGGTGAGGAGCTCGTACAGCACGACTCCGGTGGAGTACAGATCGGCTCGTGCGTCGACCGACTCGCCCTTCGCCTGCTCGGGGGAGAAGTACGCGGCCGTCCCGACGATCGCCGTCGTCTCGGCGACGGTGGAGGAGGAGTCCGACACCGCGCGCGCGATGCCGAAGTCCATCACCTTGATGCGTCCCGAATCGGTGATCATGACGTTGCCCGGCTTGATGTCGCGGTGCACGACGCCGGCACGATGCGAGTACTCCAGGGCCTCCAGGATGCCGTCGACGTAGCGCAGGGACTCGTCGATGGGCACGGGCCCGGCGGCGATGACGTCCTTCAGCAGCTTGCCGTGGACCAGCTCCATCACGATGTACGGCACCGGGTGCTCGTGCCCGTCGGCACCCACCTCGACGTCTTCTCCCGCATCGAAGACCCGCACGATCGTGGGGTGGGCCATGCGGGAGGCGGCCTGGGCCTCGAGACGGAACCGCGTCCGGAACGCGGCGTCGCCGGCGAGGTCGGCCTTCAGGATCTTGATCGCCACCGTGCGCCCGAGCGTCTGATCGTAGCCACGGTAGACGCTGGCCATACCGCCGCGACCGATGAGGTCGTCGACACGGTAGCGCCCGGAAAGGACGCGCGTCTCAGTGGTCACGGTGGGAACTCCTGGAGGGGTGGGGGGATGAGAGGGGCGGGTCAGCGCGTGGCGCTCGGGCTGGGCGACGGGGTGTTGCCGCCGGTGATCGACGCGGAGGCCTCGCCCGAGGGTCCCGCCGTGCGGTCGGTGCCCGAGCAGCTCACGGTGTAGGTCACCCGAAGGCTCTGCCCGACCGAGTTGCTCACCTGCAGCTCGGCGTTGCGCGCATCCGGAGCGAACGACGCCGAAGACTGACCGTTCTCGGAGAACGTGCCATTGGTCGCGGTGAGGTTGTAGGACGCCACGTTTCCGGTACCCGCGGGACACGTGTACTGCTGCCACGAGACCTGCACCGTGCTGCCGGCGGTGACGGATGCGCCGGGCAGCGTCGGGGTGCCGGGGGTCGGAAGCGGAGTCTCTTCGCCGAACACGCGCAGCGTGATGATCGTCCCGGCGGGGACGCGACCGGTGGGGTTCACCGTGTCGACGAGACCCACCTGATCGGGTCTGGTCGCGGCGTTGCCGGTCTCGCACTGCGCGCCGAGGTCGTTCGCGCTGAGGATCTCGCTGGCGGCCTCGCAGGACTTGCCCGTCAGACCGAGGGAGTTGACATCGACGAGCTGCGAGGTCTGCGAGGGCGACGACGAGGGCGTCGCGCTCCGTGACGGCGTGGCCGAACTCGGTGTCGGGCTGGAGGGGGCCGTGTTCGGGTCGTTCTGGTTGCTCAGAACCGCGAAGAGCGTGCCGCCGAGCACGAGCGCCAGAAGGGCGATGAGGGCGACGAGCGGCCACGTCCAGGGACTGCGCTTCTTCTTCTGCGGGCGCGGGTCGTCCTCGGTGTGCTCCTCGGAGAGGAGCGACGAGGACGGTGCCGGCAGCAGACGGGTCGCGGCAGAGGTCTGCCCCGCCGTCAGGAGCTGCGTGGCCTCGTCGGCGACGGCGACGCCCGCAGCGATGGCGGGTACCGCGGCGGCGGCGGCCGTGAGGTCGCCGCGGCGCAAAGCCGTGGCGGCGCGCGAGACAGCCGCGGCCGAGGCCGGACGCTCGTCGGGCTTCTTCGCGATCATCGCCATGACGAGGTTCTGCACCGGGACGGCGACCGTCGGCGGCAGCGGCGCGGGCTGCTCGTTGATCTGCGCCATGGCGATGGCCACTTGCGACTCGCCCGTGAAGGGGCGCTTCCCGGCGAGGGACTCGTACGCCACGATGCCGAGCGAGTAGATGTCGGTCGCGGGCGACGCGGGGTGCCCCGACGCCTGCTCGGGCGAGAGGTACTGCACCGTGCCCATGACCTGACCGGTGGCCGTCAGCGGAACCTGGTCGGCGATGCGCGCGATACCGAAGTCGGTGATCTTCACGCGGCCGTCGGGCGTGATGAGCAGGTTGCCGGGCTTGATGTCGCGGTGTACGAGGCCCGCGGCGTGTGCGGCCTGGAGGGCCGCGGCCGTCTGCGCCACGATGTCGAGGGTCTTGTCGGTCGACAACGAACCCTCGCGCTCGAGGATGGTCGACAGTGCCTCACCGGGTACCAGTTCCATCACGAGGAAGGCGCTGCCATCCTCTTCGCCGTAGTCGAACACGCTCGCGATGCCCTCATGGTTGACGAGCGCGGCGTGACGGGCCTCGGCGCGGAAGCGTTCGAGGAACCCGGGGTCGCCCATGTACTCGTCTTTGAGGATCTTGATCGCGACGGTACGTCCGATGACATGGTCGGTCGCTTCCCAGACCTCACCCATGCCGCCGATCGCGATCCGCGACTCCAGCTCGTACCGTCCTCCGAAGGTCACTCCCTGCGTCGGTCTCATTTGCCCAGCACCGCCTCCATGACCTTCTTCGCTATCGGGGCGGCGATCTCGTTGCCGCTCCCGCTCTGCCCCTGGCCTCCGCCGTTCTCGACCACCACGGCGACAGCGACCTTCGGGTCGTCCGCCGGGGCGAAACCGGTGAACCAGAGAGTGTAGGGACGAGAATCGTTCTCTGCGGTGCCGGTCTTACCCGCCACCTGGACCCCGTCTATTCTTGCATTCGACGCCGCGCCGTCCTGGACGTTCGCCGTCATCATCGTGACCATCTGAGCCGCGAGGTTCGAGTCCAAGGCGCGGCCGAACTCGCTGCTCGTGCCCTCGTCGTCGACGGACAGGGTGGAGCCGATGATCCGGTCCACCATCCGCGGGTTCATCACGACGCCCTGGTTCGCGATCCCGGCGGACACCATCGCCATCTGCAGCGGTGTCGCGCGGACCTGGCCCTGTCCGAAGCCGCTGAGCGCGGTCTGGGGGGCGTCGAGGTTCGCGGGGTAGGACGACGGAGTCGAGGTCAGCGGCATCGAGAACGACGTGTTGAAGCCGTACTTCTGGGCCTCGGCGCGGATCGCGTCGTCGCCGAGTTCGACCGCCAACTCCGCGAAGGGGATGTTGCAGCTCAGTCGCAGTGCCGTGGCGATCGTGACGGTGTCGCCGCCGCCGCACGTGCCGCCCCCCGCGTTGCTGACGACGCTCGAGGACTGCGGCAGCGTGTACGACGCGAGGTTGGGGAACGCCGAGTCCGGGGTGTACCGACCGGATGCCAGAGCGGCCGAGGCCACGACCAGCTTGAATGTCGACCCCGGGGGGTTCAGGTCGCCCTCGATCGCGCGATTCACCAGCGGCTGCGACGGATCGGCAGCGAGCTGGTCGTACGCCGCGTTGACGGCATCCGGGTCGTGGGAGGCCAGGGTGTTCGTGTCGAAGCTGGGCTTGGACACCATCGCGAGGATGCGTCCCGTCGAGGGTTCGATCGCCACGACCGAGCCCTGCTGGTCGCCGAGGGCGTCCCACGCGGCGCGCTGTACGCCGGCGTCCAGCGACAGCTCGACGTTCGATCCGCGCGGAACCTGGCCCGTGGCCGCTTGCTCCAGGCGCGAGAAGAACTGACTGCTGTTGGCGCCGCTGAGCACGGAGTTCTTGTCGAGCTCGATCCGCGTGCGCGCGTCGAGCACGGGGTTCATGTATCCGGTGACGGGCGCCCACATCGCGGCATCCGTGTACTGACGCTGCCAGCTGTAGACGTCGTCGGACGGGACGGACGAGGCGATCACGGTTCCGCCGGCGATGATCGATCCGCGCTGGACCTGGTACGAGTCGTACAGCGCGCGGCGGTTGCCGGCGGTGTTGGCGAGGTTCTCGGCCTGGCCGACCTGGATGACGCTGGTGGAGACGAACAGCGCGAGGAACATCGCCAGCATGACGACGCTGAGGCGTCGGAGTTCTTTGGTCACGGTGCCTCCTCCGGGGTGACGGTGCGGGTCGGCGTGGGCGCGGACATCAGCCGATCACCACCCGGGGACGGCTGCGCACGGCATCCGAGATGCGCAGGAGGAAGGCGACGATGATCCAGTTCGCGACCAGGGACGAACCGCCGGCGGCCAGGAAGGGCGTCGTGAGACCCGTCAGCGGGATCACGCGGGTGACACCGCCGACCATGATGAACACCTGCAGCGCGATCGTGAACGAGAAGCCCGTCGCGAGGAGCTTGCCGAAGTCGTCCTGACCGGCGAGGCCGATGCGGATGCCGCGGCTGGCGAACACCATGTAGAGCGAGAGGATCGCGAACACCCCCACGAGGCCGAGCTCTTCGCCGAGACTGGGCAGGATGTAGTCGCTCTGCGACAGCGGGGTGATGTACGGACGGCCCTGACCGAGCCCCGTGCCGAACAGGCCGCCGTGCGCGAGGCCGAAGATGCCCTGCGTGAGCTGGTAGCTGCCGCCGTCGCGGTCGATGACCTCGGGGTTGAAGGCATCCAGCCAGTTGGCGAACCGGCCGTAGACGTAGGGCAGGACACGGGATGCCAGGAACGCCCCGGTCGCGGCGAGCACGACGCCGATCAGCACCCAGCTGGTCTTGCCGGTGGCGACGTAGAGCATCGCGACGAACATGCCGAAGATGAGCAGACCCGTGCCGAGGTCGCGCTGCAGCACGATGATGCCGAGCGAGACGGCCCAGATGATCAGGAGCGGTCCGAGCTCGCGGGCACGCGGCCACGTCATGAACAGGAACCGGGTTCCCGTGGAGGTGAGGCTTTCGCGCGTGCGCACGAGGTAGCCGGCGAAGAAGATCGCGAGAGCGATCTTCGCGAGCTCGCCGGGCTGGAACGACACGAAACCGAGCGACACCCACACGTCGGCGTTCTGCTCGGTGCCCAGGCCCGGGACGAACGGCAGGAGGAGCAGCAGGATGCCGACGAGGCCTGACAGGTAGGTGTAGCGGAAGAGCACGCGGTAGTTGCGGACGAAGATCACCACGAGCAGGGCCGCGATCAGGGCGATCGCCGCCCAGGCGATCTGCCGGATGGAGGTGGCATCCCATCCCTCCAGGCCCACCGCGAGGTCGATCCGGTAGATCATCGCGATCCCCAGGCCGGTGAGGATGGTGGCGATGGGGAGGACGAAGGGGTCGGCGTCGCGGGCGCGCAAGCGCAGCACCACGTGGAGGACGAGGGCCAGCACTGCGGGAATGGCCGAGAGGATCAGGTAGCCGGACTCGACGACACCGTCCACGCCGAGCTGCACCAGGACGATCGCCGAACCGTAGACCGCGATCGCGAACAGCAGGAGTCCCAGCTCGCGGTTGCGCTGCGTCGCGGGCACGCGGATCTTCTTCAGTGCGCGCATGACGGCGGTGTCGGTGGACACCGCGTCCGGCCGGGTCAGTTTCTGGTCTGTCATCCGGTGGCCTCCGGTGCGGGTCGCAGGCGATCCACGATGAGCTCGGCGTCCGAGAGGGAACGGGCCGAGATGGTGCTCTCGACCGCCTGCCGGTCGAACTCCGAGAGATCGGCGAGCACGATGTTGGTGTCTTCGTAGACCGACGAGAGCGAGAGCGGTCCGATGGACTGCTGCACACCGCGGTAGATGACGACCGAGTTGTCGTCGGCGCCGACGTAGTAGCGCGTCTGGGTCCACGTGTAGCCGGCGAACAGGCCCGCGCCGATGGCGACGAGCACGAGGATGAGAGCCGCGAGCCACCCCAGGCGACGTCGGCGTGCGCGGCGCCGATCCTCTTCGATGAGCTCCTCGAGGAACTCCGCGGCGGGTTCGAAGTGCGTCGGCTCGTTCGCGGCCTGGCGCGCCGTGTGCAGCCACGAGGACCGCGTCGGGCGCGCGGCGGGGACGACGACACCGCTGGGGTTGGACGCCGACCCGACGATCGTCGGAGTTCCGATGAACACGGGGTGCTGACCGCCCACGTCGACGATCACGACGGTGACGTTGTCGGGGGCGCCTCCGTCGAGGGCCTGCTTCAGCAACGCGTCGGCGGTGCGGGCCGGCGGCATCCCGAGGGCGAGAGCGCGCGTGGTGTGCACGTCGTCGACGACGCCCGAGAGGCCGTCGGAGCACAGCAGCCACCGGTCGCCGTCCTGCGTCGGCATGATGAACGTGTCGACCTCGGGGTCGGGGTCCATGTCACCCAGGACGCGCATGAGCACCGAACGGCGCGGGTGGTACCGGGCCTCTTCCGGGGTGATGCGTCCCGAATCCACCAGACGCTGCACGAACGTGTGGTCGGTGGTGATCTGCGTGAGCGTGTCGTCGCGGTACAGGTAGACGCGCGAGTCTCCGATGTGCCCGATCACGGCGTAGTCGTCGACCATGATGACGGCGCTGACCGTCGTCCCCATGCCGGCGAGCTCAGGGCGGCGGGCGACGGTGTCGATGAGATCCGTCGCGGTGTCGGCGAGAGCGTCGCGCAAGGCGTGCTCGGCCGCGGTCGTGCTCGTGAAGGGCTGATCGAGTTCGGTCAGTCGGGCGATCGCCAGGCTCGAGGCGACGTCACCTCCGGCGTGCCCGCCCATACCGTCGGCGACCACGAAGAGGTTGGACCCGGCGTAGCCGGAATCCTGGTTGTTGGAGCGAACCTTGCCCGTGTGGGAGATGGCCGCGCTCGAGCCCTGGAAGACCATGGAGGAGGGTTACTTCCTCAACTCGAAGGTCGTCGCGCCCACCTTGATCGGCGCGCCGACCTTCACCTGCACGGGGGATGCCACACGGACACCGTCGTGCGAGGTGCCGTTGGTGGAGTCGAGGTCTTGCAGCATCCACTGCTCGCCCCACAGCACGAGACGCGCGTGGTGGCTGGAGGTGTAGTCGTCGCGGACGACGAGACCGGACTCGCTCGAGCGCCCGATCGTCAGCGGCTCGGTGCCGAGGGGCAGTTCGAGCCCCGCCTTCGGGCCGCTGGTGATCACGATGCGCGAGACCGACGATGTCGTCGCCAGTCCGCCGACGGGTGCCGGTGCGGGAGCGGCGGGGCGCTTGACCTGCGTCGTGACCGCGTTCGGCGACGCCGTGGGCGCGGGGGCGGCGGGGGCGGATGCCGCGGGCTCGGGGAGCTTGCGTACCTTCACACCGAACAGGTCGGCGCGCAGCGAATACACGACACCGAAGACGAAGAACCACAGCAGGATGAGGAATCCGCCCTGGAGCAGCAGAAGGGTCAACGGACTCATGACAGGGGTCCCCGCTCCCGAACGTCGAAAAGCTGCGTCGCATCGGACGGCGCCGCTCGCCGTGCGGTCTGTGCCTGCGCGACCACACGGAACACGATATTGGTGCGACCGATCGAGATGGTGGAGTCCGGCGGCAGAGCGGCTTCGGACACCTTGCGACCGTTGAGGTTCGTGCCGTTGGTGGAACCGAGGTCGCGGACCATCGCGCGCTCGCCGTCCCACAGGATCTCGACGTGCTTGCGGCTCGTGCCGGCGTCGGGGATCGTGATGTCGGCGTCGCTGCCGCGGCCGATGACCGTGCGCGCCTTCGTCAGCGGATGCCGCGTGCCGTTGATGTCGACGACGCCCCGCCACGACACTTGGCCTTCGCTGGTCTGCGAGTCCACGCGGAGGGTGCCCGTCGACAGTGAGGCATCGCGCTCGATCGAGATGGTGACCGGCCCCGCGAACGAATAGCCCTGCGTACGCGCGTGCTTCTTGACCAGCGTGTCGAGCTCGGACACGAGCGTCGAGCCCAGAGCGCTCATCTTCTCGTCGTCGGCGGGCGACAGACGCACCGAGAACGAATTGGGCGCGAGGATGCGGTCGCGCGTGACGACCACAGCCTTCTTGTCGAGTTCGCTGCGCAGAGCAGAAGCGATCTCCACCGGCTGGATGCCACTGCGGAAGGTCTTCGCGAACGCACCGTTGACGGCGCGTTCGAGACCCTTCTCGAAACTGTCGAGTAGTCCCACGAGACTCCTTCAGGCAGGCAGACCAGTAGGCACATCGTAGTCAGCACGCCTGGACACCACATGGATGCGGGGTGGGACGCGCGTTTCGTCGCGCGCTGGCGGGCGTGATATTCTCGGGAAGTTGAGTGCATCCACGGATGCCGAGACGCGCGCGAGTGGCGGAATAGGTAGACGCGCTGGCTTCAGGTGCCAGTGCCCGCAAGGGCGTGGGGGTTCAAGTCCCCCCTCGCGCACAGAACGACGAAGGCCCCGGGTTCATCCCGGGGCCTTCATTGTTGTGTGCGGGAGCGGGAGGGCTGTCGCGCCGCACGCCCGGCGAAGGCCGTTTCACCGCAGTCCGCGGCTGTGCTGCCCTGTTCGGACCCCCGCACAGGAGAATGCTCCTTATGGAAACCCCGTCGCGCCGGGCCTTCGGCCCTCACGAGCCGCTCTTCCCATGACCGCCCAGACAGCGGATCCGGTGTCCCTCTCCGAAGAGCCCGCGGCCCCCGACGTCCTGCTGCCGCCGCGCGGAGTGAACGGTGTCGTGGCCACGATGCGCTCGCCCGTTTTCCTCGCCGTGGTGTTCCTCGCCACCGTGGTGCAAGTGTGCAGCGACCCGGTACTCGCGATCATGGGCGGCACGGGGGAGTGGGCCCACACCCTGTCGCCGCACGTCGTCATCACGCTCGTCGCGGTCATCTGCCTCGCGCAGGCGATCTGTGTCTCGCAATTGGCCTCGCGTCCCGAGCTGGCGGTGCTCGGCGCGCTCGCCTGCTATCTCCTGGTGGCGGTGGTCTTGGGCGTCCCCACCTGGGCGACGCCCATGCAGCTCGTCATCGCGATCGCGATGTTCGCACTGGGCAGTGCCCGGTCGATCCCCGTGGCCGCCGCGTGGGCGGCGGCCGGCGTCGTCGGCGCGCTCGCAGCCCTCGTCGGATGGGCGGCGAGCGTGGGTGCCCCACCCGGAGCGATCGCGGGCTTCCTCCTCACGGAGGGCACGTCGCTGGCATCCCTCTCTTTCGCCGGCGTGACGCTGGGGATCCTGTGGGCCGTGCTCGAACGGCGGACCGAGCGGGCACGCCAGCACGCCCTCGACCTGCAGATGCAGCAGGCCGAGGCGATCGAGGCGTCGCGCACTGCCGAGCGGGGCAGGATCGCTCAAGAACTCCACGACGTCGCCGGGCAGCACTTGGCCGGGTTGGTCTCGCTGTGCGACGCGTCGGCCGACCTCGCGCCCGCGCATCCGCAGCAGGCGCTGCGGCTCATCGACGAGGTTCGGGCCGAGGGGCGCTACGCCGCGGCGAGCCTGTACGGCGCGCTCGGTGACCTCCGCGCCGTGGAGGCCACCGCGCACACCCCGACCCCCGACCTGCGCAATCTCGACGATCTCGTCGTGTTCTGGCGGGAGCGCGGCATGGATGTCGCCGCGCAGACCCACGGCGACCCCGAGACTCCTCCCGTCGTCGTCTCGACGACGGCGTACCGCGCCGTCCAGGAAGCCCTGTCGAACGCCGCCAAACATGCCGCCGGCGCCCCTGTGCGCATCCGGGTCGACATCGACCCGGGGCGGCTGAACGCGACCGTCGTCAACGGCGCCCCGCGCCGACCTCGCGCCGACGAAGGTGGTCTCGGACTGGGCTGGGGTTTGGATAACCTGCGCCAGAAGCTCACCCTCGTCGACGGGTCGCTCCACGCTGCCGCCGACGACGAAGGGGGATGGCGCGTGGGGGTGGAGATCCCGCTCCCGCGGACGACGGAGGACGTACGTGACTGACAGTGTGCCCATTCGGGTGCTCATCGCCGATGACAACCGCCCGTTCCGGCGCGGCGTGCGGCTGCGGCTGGAGCACGCGGAGGGGATCGCCGTCGTCGGTGAGGCGGCGAACGGTCGGGATGCCGTGGAGGGCGCGATCACCGAACAGGCGGACGTCGTGCTGATGGACCTGGAGATGCCGGAGATGAACGGCATCGACGCCATTCGCGCGGTCGTCGACGAGTCCGGCGGAGCGACGCGCGTCATCGCCCTGACCAGCCATGGCGAGGATCACCTCGTCATGCGCGCCCTCAGCAACGGCGCCTCGGGCTACCTCCTGAAGACCCACGACAGCTCACAGCTCGTCGAAGCGATCCGGGCCGCACATCGCGGCGACGCGTTGATGTCGTCGCGCGTGACCCGCTCCGTCCTCACCGACATCGCGCAGCGTCGCCTCAGCCAGGACGACCGGGTGAAGGTGGCATCCCTCAGCCCGTCCGAGAGTCGTATCGTGCACCTGCTCAGCGATGGGATCACCTCGAACGAGCAGCTCGCGGCCGAGCTGGTCGTGTCGGTGAACACCGTCCGCCGCCACATCCAATCGTCGATGCGCAAGGTCGGAGCCACCGATCGCACCCAGCTCGCCCTCTGGGGAGTCCGCGTGCGTTCCGAGCTCGTGTCTCATCCGAACGGACGAATCTGAGGGCACTCTTTTTCCGCCCCGACCCTCTCGGCCGGAGCGAGCGATTGGCCGCGTGATCGGCCGAATAGCCCACCTCCGCTGGTGACGTCCGCATCGGCTCCATCCCGCACGCACTCCTTCCTCGAACACACCATGGCCTCGCGCCGCGTCCTTTCGGCGCAATCGAGGCAGGGGTGGGGGCATGGACGCGATCTATCCGGTGTTCGCCCGCGCGGACAGGGTCTTCTACGACCACCCCCGTCGGCGTGCTGCGCCGGAGACCGACCGCCCGTTCGTCGCGGACGTCGATCCGTCGTGGGGTCACGTTGACGACGGCATCTGGAGCTACTTCGAGCCGCGCGGCAGCACGCTCCCCGAGCAGGGCTGGAAGGTGCACCTGAGCATCGTTCCGGATGCCGCCGAGCTCCTGCTGCAGATCGTCTCCGCGTACTGCGCTCGAGAGGGCCTCGCGTTCAAGCACCTCTCGAGTGCGGGCGTGCTCGCCGCGTCGAATGCCAAGGATGCCGGACGTGAGGGGTCGGGCAAGTTCGTCACGATCTACCCGGTCACGATCGCGCAGCTCCATCGCACCCTGATCGACCTCGGTCGCCTCACGGTCGACCTGGACGGCCCCCATATCCTCTCCGACCTCCGCTGGCACGAGGGCCCGGTCTTCGTCCGCTACGGCGGGTTCCACCGGATGTTCGTCGAGATCGACGGTGTGCAGACACCGGCGATCCGGCATCCCGAGGGGCACTTGGTCGCCGACCTGCGACGCCCCGGGTTCGAGCCGCCCGCGTGGGTCGGCATCCCGCCCTTCCTGCGGGAGCTGGTCGACGAGCTGCGCGAACTGCGCCCACCGGAGGGGTTCCCGCACGTCACGGGCGTGTTGCACCACTCCAACGCGGGCGGGGTCTACACCGCCACGGATGCCGGGCGAGAGGTCGTGGTGAAGGAGGCACGGCCGCACGCGGGCGTGACCCCGGACGGCCTCACCGCCGTGCAGCGCGCGGAGCGCGAGGCCCGCATCCTCCGACAGCTTCCGGGCCGCGGGACGGTCGCGCTGGTCCGCGACTTCGCCGCCCTGGGGCACCGGTACCTCGTGCTGGAACGCGCGCGCGGGGTTCCCCTGCATCAGGCCGTGGTCGCTCGGCATCCACTCGTGTCGGCCGCCGTCGACGAGGCCGACGTGGACGCGTACCGGGAATGGGCGCGAGACGTGGGCGATCGCGTGCAGGAGATCATCGAGGGCGTGCACGCGGCGGGCTTCGCTCACGGCGACGTGCACCCCGGCAACTTCCTCGTCGACGACGACGGCGAGATCACCCTCATCGACTTCGAGATGTCCCGGCCGGTGGTCGAGAACGCGCCCGTCGCGATCGGCGCGCCCGGCTTCGTCGCGCCCGACTTCGTCTCGGCGGACGCTCGCGGCGGAGCGGCCGCGGACCTGTTCGCGGTGCGCCGCATCCAGCTGTTCCTCTTCGCGCCGATGACCCCGCTGCTCGACCTGCACCCGGGAAAAGAGGCGGAGGTGAGGGCATGGGTCACGGAACGGTTCCGCCTCGACGGCGACGCGCCCGCGTCCGTCGGCGAACCGTCCGACGACGCTCTCTCGCCCCTCGTCCAGGACGTCTCGCGCCAGCTCGTCGCGGATGCCACCCCCGACCGGGGCGATCGGCTGTGGCCGGGCGATCCCGCGCAGTTCGACGAGCCGCCCTACGCCCTCGCCCACGGCGCGCTCGGGCCGCTCCTCGCCCTGCACGCGGCGACAGGGAACGCGCCGGAGCGGCTCGTGGACTGGTGCACGGACGCGATGCGGACGGCGCCCGCACGGTCGGGGCTCATGGATGGTCTGGCGGGAGCCGCGGCCTCGTGGGAGATGCTCGGACACCCCGGTACGGCCGACGTGGCGCTCGAACGCTGCCTCGATTCCCCGCTGCGGTGGGAGGCGCCCGGTCTGTACGGCGGTCCGGCGGGGACCGCTCTCGGCCTGCTGCGTCTGGCGGATCGGCATCCGGAACTCGTCGCAGAGGCACGGCGCATCTTCGACGAAGTGGCCGAGCGCGCGGACGGGTGGCGCGAACGCTCGTCGGCTCCCGTGGCGACCGGAGCGGGTGGGCTGCTGCGCGGCCCGAGCGGAGCCGCGCTGCTGGCGCTGTCACTGTTCGACCGCGGGGGCGACCGTGGGCTCCTCGAGCTGGCCGAGGCGGCGATCGGTTCCGACCTCGCCCGGTGCGTGCCGACCGCCGACGGCTCGCTCCAGATGAACGAAGGATGGCGGCTGCTGCCGTACCTGGGCTCGGGGTCGGCGGGAGTGGCGCACGCGCTCGCCGCGCTGATCGAGCGGGACCCCGCCACCGAGCTCGCCGCGGCGCTCCCGGCCCTCGACCTCGCCGCCCATCCCGAGTTCGTGCTCGAATCGGGGCTGTTCCAGGGCCGCAGTGGGCTGATGCTCTTCCTCGCGGGGTCGGGTCCGGCCACCGCCGACCGCGCGGCCGCGCTGCGGCGCCACACGCGAGCACTGGCCCTGCACGCTCTTCCCCGGCCCGAGGGCGTGGGCTACCCCGGCCGCGCCCTTCTGCGCCTCTCGTGCGACCTGGCCACCGGCTCCGCCGGTGTGCTGTGGACTCTCGCGAGCCTCCGTGACCAACGGCGCCTGTCGGTGCCGTTTCTCGACCTCCCCCCGGTCGACGTTGCCCGAGTGCGGGCACGAGGTCCGGGGGGAGGTGACACGAATGGGATACCTGCTCTCCTTGCAGACGCTCGAGCGCGGTGAGACCGAGCGCAGCGAGGTCTTCGCCAGCTCCTGGAGCACGTCGATCTGCTACAGCAGCACGTCGACCGGCCTCTGCTGAGCCGTCACGACTCGATCGATGCGGGCGCGGGGTCTTCGGACCGCGCGCCCGCATCCGTGTGTCCGGCCGCGGAGAAGAGGGGGGCGGGGGCCGCCCCCAATGCGGCCCCCGCCCAGCGTCGGCGCCCGACCCGAACGGACACCGAATGCGTCGAGACCATCGACGCTTCCGCGGACGATCCCAATGCCCAGACGGTAAGCGCATCGGTGCGGGCGGGTGTCCGGGGTTTCCGGTGCGCGCGAGGCGGATATCCCCGTCTTTCCGCGGGATTCTGCTTCTCGGCGGCGCCGGCCACTTCGACGAATGTCACGTGAATCTCATCCGAATAGACGACGGCGCCCCGGATCGCATCACTCGGGCAGGCGGACCCGGCGATTGTGGATCGCGACCCCGACGACGTACGGGGCGAGGAGCAGCACGATCAGTGTGGCCATCGCGACGACGGACGCCGCCGGCGCCGAGGCGGTCAGAGCGGGCGAGGCCATCGCCGTCCCGAAGACGGCGAGGCCCGTTCCCGCGGCGCGCAGCACGACCGCGCGGCCCGGAGCCTTCGTCGGCGTGGCCCACAGTGGCATCCGTTCTCCCCGGTAGGCGCGGAGCGCGAGCGCCAGCGACCACCACCACAGCGCGGCACCGGCGACGACGAGAACGATCCACCCCATCGCTCCATCCGAACACGGTCCGTGCCGTGCGACAAGGGTGCGCCGAGAACAGGGGAAGTGTCCGCAACAGGCTGATTCGGCGTACGTCGGCCTGTTCTCGTCGCTTCGCCTGTTCTCGGCGCACAGGGGATGCCACTGGCGCGGCACCCGATCGCGGAGTATCGTACATTTACGAACAGGTGTTCGCTGAACGAACAGAGGAACCATGATCGACAAGACCGTGCCCGACGTCGCGGCGGCCGTGGCCGGCATCGCCGACGGCGCAACCGTGATGATCGGCGGCTTCGGGCGCGCGGGCCAGCCGGTCGAGCTCATCGACGCGCTCATCGCCCACGGCGCGCGCGACCTCACGGTGGTCAACAACAACGCCGGCAACGGCGACACCGGGCTCGCGGCTCTGCTGAAGGCCGGCCAGGTGCGCAAGATGATCTGCTCGTTCCCGCGGCAGAGCGACTCGTGGGTGTTCGACTCCCTCTACCGCGAGGGGAGGATCGAGCTGGAGCTGGTTCCGCAGGGCAACCTCGCGGAGCGGATCCGGGCGGCCGGCGCCGGGATCGGCGGCTTCTTCACCCCCACGGGGTTCGGCACGCAACTCGCCGACGGCAAGGAGACCCGTCGTATCGGCGATCGCGACTACGTGCTCGAGTACCCGATCCACGCCGACGTCGCCCTGATCAGCGCTCGCCGCGCCGACCGGTGGGGCAATCTCGTCTACCGCGAGACCGCCCGCAACTTCGGGCCGATCATGGCCGCGGCGGCGACGACCACCGTGGTGCAGGTCGATGAGATCGTCCCCCTCGGTGACCTCGACCCCGAGTCCGTGATCACTCCCGGGCTCTACGTCGACCGGGTCGTCGCGGTGGGGGAGCGCCCCTGGCTGCGCGACGGCGCCTTCGTCGGCGGCGTCGACATCGAAGGGCGACCGCTCGCCCGGAACGGAGAGGCATCGTGACCACCCGCGTCTCGCGTACCGCGCTCGCCGCGCGCGTGGCATCCGACATCCCCGAGGGTGCCGTGGTCAATCTCGGCATCGGTGCCCCGACGCTCGTGGCCGACTACCTGCCCGAGGGCCTCGAGATCGTGCTGCACACCGAGAACGGGATGCTGGGCATGGGCCCCGCGCCCGTGGCCGGACGGGTCGACCCCGACCTCATCAACGCCGGCAAGCAGCCAGTCACGGCGCTCGCCGGTGCGGCGTACTTCCACCACGCGGACTCGTTCGCGATGATGCGCGGGGGACACCTCGACGTGTGCGTGCTCGGTGCCTTCCAGGTCTCGGCCGGCGGCGACCTCGCGAACTGGTCGACGGGCGAGCCGGGCGCGATCCCCGCGGTCGGCGGCGCGATGGACCTCGCGATCGGGGCCAAGGACGTCTACGTCATGACCGACCTGCTCACCAAGCAGGGCGCCCCAAAGCTCGTCGCCGCGTGCACGTACCCGCTCACGGGTGTCGGCTGCGTCTCGCGCGTCTACACCGACCACGGCGTCTTCGACGTCACCCCCGACGGCTTCCGCGTGCGGGAGTTGTTCGGCGACAACACGCACGCCGAGATCGAGGACCTGCTCGGTCTCCCCGTGATCGCCCGAGGAGACTGAGATGACCGCCAGCTACGTCTACGACGCCGTCCGCACGCCTTTCGGCCGCGCCGGGGGAGCGCTGTCGGCGGTGCGCCCCGACGACCTGGCCGCTCTCGTCATGGCCGCGACCGTGGAGCGCACCGGACTGGATGCCGCCGGGATCGACGACGTGATCTTCGGCAACGCCAACCAGGCCGGTGAGGACAACCGCAACGTCGCGCGCTTCGGGGCGTTGCTGGCCGGCTTCCCGACGACCGTCACCGGCACCACCGTCAATCGCCTGTGCGCCTCATCGCTCGAGGCCGTCATTCAGGCCTCGCGCGCGATCGAGGCGGGGGATGCCGAGATCGTCCTCGCCGGCGGCGTGGAGTCCATGAGCCGCGCGCCCTACGTCGTCGAGAAGTCGCCGAAGCCCTTCCCCGCGGTGGGTAACGCGACGATGTGGAACACCGCGATCGGGTGGCGCATGACCAACAGGGCGCTGCCGGAGCACTGGACCATCTCGAACGGCGAGTCCGCCGAGAAGATCGCGCGCGAGTGGGGGATCACGCGGGAAGAGCAGGATGCCTTCGCCGCGCGGTCGCATCAGCGGGCCGCCTCCGCGTGGGCGGCGGGCGTCTTCGACGGCGAGATCGTGCCGGTGCCGGGCGTCGCGCTCGCCCGGGACGAGAGCATCCGCGACGACACCTCGGTCGAGAAGCTCTCGGGGCTGAAGGCCCTGTTCGCCGCGGACGGTCAGGGGAGCGTGACGGCGGGCAACTCGTCGCCCATCAACGATGGCGCCTCGGCGGTGCTCATCGGCGCCGAGGGGGCGCTGGACGGCGAGCCGCTCGCGCGGATCGCGGGCCGTGCGGCCCACGGCGTCGACCCCGACGTGTTCCCCATCGCCCCCATCGAGGCCGCGAACAAGGCGCTCGCCCGCGCGGGGAAGACCTGGGCCGACGTCGATTTCGTCGAGCTCAACGAGGCCTTCGCCTCGCAGTCGCTCGCGTGCCTGGCCGGGTGGCCCGACCTCGACCCCGAGAAGCTCAACGTCCACGGCGGGGCGCTCGCGATCGGCCACCCGCTCGGGGCGTCCGGCGGCCGCATCATCGGGCGCGCGGCGCACGAGCTCGCGCGCCGTGGCTCCGGTGTCGCGGTCGTCGCGATCTGCATCGGTGTGGGGCAGGGTCTCGCCGTCGTTCTCGAGCGGTGACCGGGGCGGCGCGGCCCGGGGCCGTGGAGCCCGACGCGCGGCGGATAGGGTGAGCCGGTGACCGACGCCGACCCTACCGACGCCGACCCCACCGACGCCGCGCCCGCCGACGACGGCGACGGCGCGGGCGAGGTCGTGCAGGCGTTCGTCCGGGGCCTCGCGGTGATCCGCGCGTTCGACGCCGAGAACCCCGAGTTGACGCTGAGCGACGTCGCGCGGCGCGCCGGGGTCACGCGCGCGGCCGCCGGCCGATTCCTCCGGACTCTGCAGACCCTCGGGTACGTTCGCAACGACGGCCGATCCTTCGCGCTCACGCCCCGCGTGCTCGAGCTCGGCTACAGCTACCTCTCGGCCCTGTCGCTGCCCGAAGTCGCGCAGCCGCACCTCGAGGCGCTGTCGCGCTCGGTCGGCGAGAGCGCTTCGGCGGCGGTGCTGGACGGTGCCGAGGTCGTCTACGTCGCTCGCGTCCCCGTCCGCCGCATCATGTCGGTGGGCATCACGGTCGGCACGCGCTTTCCGGCCGCGGCCACGAGCATGGGCCGCGTGCTGCTCGCCGCGGCATCCGCCCCCGTCCGCGACGAGGTGCTCGAGCGTGTCCCGCTGACGGCCCTGACACCGCGCACCCTCACCGACCCCGACGCCCTGCGTCACGAACTCGATCGGGTCCGCGCGCAGGGTTGGGCGCGGGTCGACGGTGAACTGGAGCCCGGTCTGCAGTCGCTCGCCGCTCCCGTGCGCTCGCGCGGCGGCGAGGTCGTGGCCGCGATCAACCTGTCGATGACGAGCGGGCGCTACAGCGAACCCGAGGTCGCCGAGAGGCTGATCCCCGCACTGCTGACCGCGGCCCGCGCCATCGAGGCCGACCTCCGCACGCCCTGATCCGGGAGCCGCCGACCCGGCTCGCGCGGCCCGCCGGTGTCGGCGGTCTCAGCCCGCGGTCTCCGCGCGGAACCGCCGCAGGCGCAGGCTGTTGGTGACGACGAACACCGACGACAGCGCCATCGCCGCGGCCGCGACGACGGGGTTCAGCAGGCCCGCCATCGCCACCGGGATCGCCGCGACGTTGTACGCGAACGCCCAGAACAGGTTGCCCTTGATGGTGCCGAGCGTCCGGCGCGCGAGCCGGACGGCGTCGGCGACGACGAGCAGGTCGCCCGAGACGACCGTCACGTCGCTCGCCGCGATCGCGGCATCCGTCCCTCCGCCCATCGCGATTCCCAGATCGGCGGCGGTGAGGGCTGCGGCATCGTTCACGCCGTCGCCGACCATCGCCACGACCCGCCCCTCGGCCTGCAGCGCTCGCACGACCTCGAGCTTCTCGGCCGGGGTGACCTCGGCGCGGACGTCGTCGATCCCGACCTCGGCGCCCACGCGCGCGGCGGTCGCGGCGTTGTCTCCGGTCAGCAGCACCGGTCGCAGCCCCAGACGGCGGAAGCGCACGATGGCCTCGGCGCTCGTCGGCTTCACCGTGTCGGCGACCGCGATCGCGCCGAGGTACTGCCCGTCGCGGGCGACGGCGACGATCGTGGCGCGCTCTGCGAGAGCGTCGAGATCCGGACCGGATGCCGACGGCCCCACGCTCCACTGATCTCGCAGCCACGACAGCCGACCGGCGACCACGGCCGAACCGTCCACGATTCCCTGGACGCCCAACCCGGCGTGCGCGGCGAACGACTCCACGGGCGGGACACTCCCCGCGGCCGCGGCGATCGCGCGCCCCACCGGGTGCTCGGACGCGGCCTCGACGGCCCCGGCGGCGGCGAGCAGCTCGTCGCGGCTCACGCCCTCGGCGGGAAGGACGTCGGTCACGGCCATGCGCCCCGTCGTGACGGTGCCCGTCTTGTCGAGCACGATCGTGTCGACGCGGCGCGTCTGCTCGAGCACCTGCGGACCGCGGATCAGGATGCCGAGCTGCGAGCCGCGACCCGTCCCGACGAGAAGGGCCGTCGGGGTGGCCAGGCCGAGGGCGCACGGGCACGCGATGATGAGCGTCGCGACGGCGGCGGTGAAGGCGAGCTCCAGCGACCCGCCGGCGACGAGCCACCCGACGAAGGCCGCGACGGCGAGCAGGATGACGACCGGGACGAAGACCGCGGAGGCCCGGTCCGCGAGGCGCTGGACCTCGGCCTTCCCGGTCTGCGCCTCTTCGACGAGCCGGCCCATGCGGGCGAGTTCGGTGTCCGCTCCGACGCGGGTGATCTCGACGACGAGGCGCCCGCCGACGTTGATCGTGGCGCCGACGACGCGGGCGCCGGGTTTCACCTCGACCGGCGTGGACTCGCCGGTGAGCATGCCGGCATCCACCGCCGACGTTCCCTCGACGACCAGGCCGTCGGAGGGGATCTTCTCGCCGGGCCGCACGACGACGACGTCGCCGACCGCGAGGCTCGCGACCGGTACCTCACGCTCGCGGCCGTCGACGAGACGGGTCGCCGAGGTCGCGCCGAGGTTCAGCAGGGCCCGCAGCGCGCTCGACGACGCCGCGCGTGCCCGCGCCTCGGCGTAGCGTCCGGCGAGGAGGAACACGGTCACGAGTGCGGCGACCTCGAGGTAGATCTCGTGGGCGCCGGCCTCGGGGGCGCCGAAGAGCGTGAAGCTCATCGTCATGCCCGGCATCCCGGCCCCGCCGAGGAACAGGGCATACAGCGACCATCCGAACGACGCGATGACGCCGAGGCTGATGAGCGTGTCCATCGTCACGGCGCCGTGGCGCGCATTCACCGCGGCCGCGCGGTGGAACGGCCACGCGCCCCACACCGCGACCGGCGCCGTGAGGGTGAGTGCGAGCCACTGCCAGTTCTCGAACTGCAGCATCGGGACCATCGACAGCACCGCCACCGGCACGGCCAGCGCCGCACTGATGAGCAGCCGGGTGCGGAGGGCGACGGTCTCGGGGTCGACCGTGTCGTCGGTCGGCTCGGCGGGCGCGGGCGGAGCGGGCACCTCGGCCCGGTAGCCGGCGGCCTCGACCGTCGCGATGAGGTCGGCCGGGTCGAGGTCGGACCCGCGCACGCGCGCCTTCTCGGTGGCGTAGTTCACCGAGGCCTCGACGCCGGGCAGTTTGTTCAGCTTGCGTTCGATCCGGGTGGCGCACGAGGCGCACGTCATCCCGGTGATGTCGAGCTCGACGTCCGTGGCGCTCATGCGGGCACGTCCGCGAGGGAGTAGCCGGCCTCCTCCACGGCGTCGCGCACGAGCGCGGTGTCGAGAGGGGTGGTGCTGGCGATCGTCACGCGCGAGACGTCGCCGACGTGGAGGTCGACCGACACCCCCCGCACGCCGGCGATCTCGGAGATCTCCTCGGTGACGCTGCGGACGCAGTGCGCGCACGTCATCCCGGTGACGCCGACGTGCTGCACGACGGCGTCGTCGGGGAGGGGAGTGGATGCCGGGGTCTCGCCGCCGCGGATGTCGCGGAGGCCCAGGTCGATGCGATCGGTCATGGTGTTCTCCTCGGGGATCAGGAGCGGACGAGGCGGGCGATGGCGTCGTTGGCCTCGCGGATCTTGTCGGCGGCGACCTGGCCGCCCTCCGCGCTGGCCTCGGCGACGCAGTGGCTGAGGTGATCCGACAGGAGCGACAGCGCGACCGTCTCGAGCGCCTTCGTGGCGGCCGAGACCTGCGTGAGGATGTCGATGCAGTACTTGTCCTCATCGACCATCCGCGCGATCCCGCGCACCTGGCCCTCGATCCGGCGCAGTCGCTTCTGCAGATCGTCCTTGTGCCCGTCGTACCCGTTCATGCTGCATACCATACCCCCCTAGGGTATGCAGGAGGGCCGTTCGGCCGAATGTCATCCGTCCGGTTCCCACCTCGATCCTCATCTCCGACGCCCTCGGGCCCTACGTGCTCGACACGACCGCGGGCTCCACGCTGGGCGTCCCCAGCGGCGTCTGGCGACCGGCCGACGGGACCGGGCCGACACTCGTCGCGGCCCATCCCCTCCCGCCGCTCCCGCTCATCGTCGACGAGTGGAGCGCCGGGATCGACTGGGTCGCCCGGCAGTGCGTCGGTGCGGACGTCATCCTCCACGTTCTCGTCGGCTCGGCGTGGAGCGTGCGCGGATTCGCGGTGCGCACCGACTTCGACGACGCCGGCAGCGACCACCGTCCGGTCGTCGCCGTGCTCGCGCGACGGTGAGCCGCGCGGGTCACTCCAGCGTCGGCGGCAGCACGTAGACGATGTCGGCGCCGTCGCGCTTGTGCTCGACGAAGCCGAGGTGCGCGAGAGCGGCGTGGAAGGGGTCGTCGTCGGCCGCGACGCAGGCGTACAACGGGCGCTCCGGCTCGAGCGCGGTGAGCAGGCGCAGCGCCTCGGTCGCGGACTCCCGCGTCGTGCGGGGCGACACCGCCAGAAGCGCCTCGCGATCTCCGTCGACGTCGAGCGTCGCGGCGAGGCCCACCACCTCGTCGCCGTCGACGATCGCGCGCGCCGTGACGAGGTCTCCGTCCACCCACTCATCGAAGGCGCCGCGGTCGGCGAAGGCGCCGCGCGGCCACGACGATGCGCTCGCGCGCACCGCGGCGTACGCGGCATCCCGGTCGTCGTCACGGAGGTCGCGGAGCTCGATGAGGGTCATGGCGTCACGTTATCGGGCCGGTCGCCGGCGACGGGATGCCTTGCGCTCGGCGCGACGGCGTCAGTAGAGGCCGTGCAGCGTGAGCCAGAGGTGAGCGGAGCGCGCCGTGTCGCGGTCGCGGATCGCCTCGGCGAGTCCGTCGAACAGCTCGTCGCAGTCACCCTCGCCGGCGCACATCCACCCCTGGAGGTTCCGCCGCACGACGAACTCCGTCTGACGCAACGTCTCGCGCAACACGATGTTGCCGGACGCGTGCGTGAAGTGGGCGAGCAGGGCGAAGCCGGCGTCGACGTAGGCGGGCGACGACTGCGAGCGGGCGGCGTCCGCGACGGCGCCGAACAGACGCACTCCCTCGGCGATGTCGTCATCCGAGCAGCGCGGCAGGGCGAGGTGCATCGTCATCGCGATCATGTGCACCGCGTAGTCGCGCATGTCCGACATCTCTTGCGCCGTCGGGGTGCTCACGCGGGTGAAGCGGTGGGGCGAGACCTCGACTAGCCGGATCGCCTGCAGGCGCTGCAGCGCCTCGCGCACGGGCGTGCGGGAGATGCCCATGTGGGCCGCCAACTCGATGTCGCGGAGCCGGTCTCCGGGCCGAAGGCGCCCGTCGACGATCGCCTCGCCGAGGGCCGCATACGCCTCGTCGACGAGGGCGGAAGGCTGTCGCCGCGCGTCCACACGCGGAGTCTATGCCGCTCGGTTATCACACATCGCCGTCATAAGTCAGGAATTCATAGGTTTCGTGTCGCGCGAAGTGCTTTCGCGGAGGTAAAGTGATCGCCGTCACGCCTTGCGTGACATATCCGGGGGGATCCGTCGACGCCCGGGCTTCGAGCTTCTGCTCAGCCCGGGCGTCGTATGGGCCCAAGGGCAGTGCGCCCGTGACGGCGTGCAACGTTTGTGTCACGGTCCCGTGCGCGGCTCGGGTGGCAGCCGTTAGCGTGGGCAGTGACCGGCGCGCTCGGTGCCGGCACAGCGCAGAACGGCACGTCGATGAGCACGCAGGGCACGGTCAAGTGGTTCAACTCGGAGAAGGGCTTCGGCTTCATCGCTCCGGATGAGGGCGGTCAGGACGTCTTCGCCCACTACAGCGCCATCCAGTCGGGCGGATACCGCTCGCTCGAGGAGAACCAGCGGGTCGAGTTCGACGTCGCGCAGGGTCCCAAGGGCCTGCAGGCAGAGAACATCCGACCGCTCTGAGGGACTCCGCCGCTGCGCCGTCCGCGCGCGGCGCGGTCAGCGCTCCGGCCGGACCAGGTCCAGGCCGGCCGCGGCGAACTGCCGCAACGTCGCATGCGGCAGGAACGCCCGGGTCAGGGCGGCGCCGATGCGCGTGAGATCGGCCTCGTCCCGGAAGAGCAGGTACATCGTCTCGTACCGCGGGTGGAATTTCTGCTTGAACCGGTGCAGCGACGAGAAGCCGTAGACCGGCTCGAGGATCTCGGACAGCCGCTTCTGCAGATCGGCGATCGCCCCGGCATCCTCGGGATACTCGTGCGCCAGCGGCGCGCCCGACAGCGACATCACCTCGGCACCCTCCTCGGAGAACGCCTTCGCCGACGAGCCGATCAGGTACTCCATGACGGGCCCGAAGCCGCCGTCCCGTCGCCGCATGAGGTCGAGCGTCCACCCGCGCACGCCGCCCTCGCCGTAGATCGGCAGCCAGGACAGGAACCCGTCGACGTCGCCCGCCGGTGAGATCGCGAGGGCGACGCGCACCTCGGGGTCGCCGGCCTCCTGCAGCGTGCCCAGGGTGAAGCCCATCTCCGGCAGCCCCTTGTCACCCACCCAGCTCTCCGAGATCGCGCGCAGCTGCTGCCGCACGCCCCAGGTCTCATCCGCGAGGCGGGACAGCCGGAAGGTCATCCCCTCGCGCTCCGCCCGGTTGAGCGACGTGCGCACGGCTCCCCACGCCTTGCCCGTGAACTGCAGACCGGGAAGGTCCACGATCGTGTCGTCGGCGACGACGATGCTGCGCCAGCCCGGCGGCAGCGCCTGCCGCGTGGCGTCGCCGGCGCTGAAGAAACACGGCGCGAGGCCGGCGTTCTCGGCCCGCTCGACGAAGGACCGGACGGTGTCGCCTCGTGTGTCCACGGGGCCGAGCGGATCGCCGAGCGCGAGGGCGACACCCGAACGTCGCTGGAACGCGACGATCCCGCGGCCGAAGCGCGCGTACGACATCCCCTCCCACGTCGTCATCCAGGACAGGGTGCCGCCGCCGGTGGCGCGGAGCTCGGTCTTCACGGCCTCGACGTCGGGGGCGGGCGTGTCGCCGAGCGCTGCGCGCGGTCGCGCGCGGAACGCCCCGCGGACGAGGATCAGGTAGACGGATGCCACGACCCACGTGACGGACGACCCGAACGTGATCGAGAGGTCGAGATCGATCGTGCCCTCGATGCCGCCGAGACCGACCGCCAGCACGATCACCCCGAGGAGGACCAGCAGAAGGGCGTTGAGCGCTCCGTAGATCACCAGGAGCACCCACGCCCATCGGCGTCCCCGGCGCAGACCGGTGGCGACGACGAGGACGACGACGGTGTTCACGGCGACGTCGACCCACGAACCCGACACCGGTGCGGACGTGCCGAACGGACCGGTGGTCGGGCTGAGGTACGTCAGGATGTCGATCGCTCCGAGCGCGCACACGACGACGAACGCGATCAGACGCTGCTCCCGGACCGACACCCCCTGGGGGCGCAACGACCGGTCGACGCCGAGAACGAGGGCCACGGCCAGCACGTGCTCGAGGTCGTTGAGCGATCCCCAGTACAGGAAGACCACCGAGACGACGGCCACCAGCACGGTCCACGCACGCAGACGCCACGGCGACGGGAGCAGAGAGATCGCCGCCGCGAGGCACACCACGATTCCGGGGGAGGGGCCGACGTCGAGTGCGGTGGCCTGCTCCTGAGCCCACGGCCAGGGGAGGAAGGCGGCCGCCCAGAGCACCGCGGATGCCAGGAGCACCGCACCGAGCTGTCCGCCGACGAAGTAGGCCGCGGCCACGCGTGAACCGCGACGGAACTCCAGATACCCCATTCCGGCCAGTCCCACGATGAGCACGGGATAGAGCCACGGCACGGACACGAAGAACGTTCCGGTGAGCGGAGTCCACCACCGTCCGTCCTCCAGCGACGGAAGCCCGTAGGCGACGGTGTCGTGCAGCGGTGAGGCCGCGAACGGCGACCACAAGCCGGCGGATGCCACACCCACCGCGAGCAGGATGACGACGAGCGCGGCGGTGGCCGGGAGACGGCGGGCGACCACGGCGACGCGACGGAAGGTCAATCTCTCCCCCATGACGCTCACGATAGGGCACCGTGGCGCCGGGGCGGCGCGTTCACCCGTGCTCCGCGGCTCTCCACGCCGCGCGAGCCGCGGAGAGGGCCTGGCCGGCATCGGTGGCGGCGCGGGCAGCGGCCAGGTCGCGTCGAGCGGCGTCGAGACGGAGTCGGACCTCGATCGTCGGCGCATCCGCGAAGGCCTCGGCCGCGGCGACGGCCGCGCGGGCGCACGCGAGGGTGCCGGGAAGGGCGGCGCGGGCGGCCTCGAGCCGATGACGCGCGCTCGGCGCCGCGCCGAGCGCATCGTCGCGCACCTCGCGGGCACGAGCCACCGTCTCGATCGCCGCGCGCGGGCGGCGGGGGAGTGCCCCGGCAGCCGCGTCGATCTCCGCCGCGACGACGGCCAGACGCTCGGCGGCATCGGGCGCGCACGCGGCCGGGCGGGCCTGCACGATCTCCCTCGCCGCCGCAATCTCGGCCTGGGCGGCGGCGATCTCGACGGCCGCGTTGTCGGCGGCCTGCAGCGTGATGCGGTGCGCGTCCTCGATCGCGCGCAGCATCCGCCCGGCCCGGCGCAGGGCCGCGGTCGCCTCGAGGACCCGCGGCTCGGCGACGGCAGGGTCGTCGACGGCGGCGTCGGCGGCGTCCAGCGCGGCGTCGGCGCGCTCCAGCGCCGCCCGTGCCTCGCTGTCGGCGCGGTCGGCATCCGCCCACTCCACGTCGTCGAACCGCTCGCGCACGTCGGCGACGAGCCGTGCGGGATCGCCGCTCGTGCGCGCGATCTCCTCGCGTCGGGCTCGAGCCGCGACGATGCGCGAGGTGGTGCTGCCGTGCGTTCCCGCCCACGCCGTCAGCCGGGCGTGGGATACGTCGACGGCGGCGATCCGACGTTCCAGGTCGTCGCGCAGTCGCACGGCGTCAGTGCGCCGATCGGACGGGAGCCGCGTCGACGACGCGAGGGCGGCGACCTCGGCGAATCCACGGTCGCGCCCCCGCAGGGCCGCCGCCCGCGCTCGCCGCAGATCGGTGGGTGCATCGTCGTCGCCGAGGACGTCGGCCGCTTCGAAGGCGATGTCCAAGTCGGTCGCCGCGTCGTCCAGGCGCAAGAGCGCCGACTCGGCGGCGGTCCGCTCGGCGGCTGCGGCTGCGGCGGCTCTCGGAGACCGTCGGCGTGCGCGGACGATCAGTGCGACGACCGCGACGATCACGAGCGCAGCCAGCAGCGCGAGCGACGCCGGAAGCGTCCAGCCGATGTCAGACACCGTCGGTGGAACCGGCGACGAACTGCTCCTCGGCCGCGGGCTCCGGCACCAGGAGCAGCGCGCGCAGCTCGTCCGTGTCATCCACTGCGGCCTGCGCGCCGTCCGCTTCGTGCGGCCAGCTGAAGCCCCAGCGTACGAAGATCACCGGCACACCGGCATCCGCGCCGCCTGCGACATCATGGTGCCGATCGCCGATGAGGACGGGGCGCGAGGTGTCGTAGCCGCGCACCTCCAGGCGCCGCAGTGCTTCGCGCACGATGTCGGACTTCGCGCTGAGCGTGCGCTCGTCGGGCGACGCGCCGACGGTGGCCTCGAGCGAGGAGGCGAGACCGAAGTGGTCCATGAGGGCAACGACCTGCACCTCGGGCTTCGAACTCGCGGTCGACTGCGGAATCCCGGCCGCGTGCAGATCGTGGACGAGCTGGGCGACGCCCGGGTAGAGCTGTGCGCTGCCGGTGTAGCCCTCGCTCTTGTTCAGTCCGCGGTAGAAGGTGACGGCTTCGGTCGCCTCGGCAGGCGTCATACCGACGTTCACCTGGAAGGACTCGAACATCGGCGGCCCGATCCAGTGCGAGAGCTCGCCGCGCGTCGGCGGCTTCCGCCCGAAGTGTTCGAGGGTGATGGTCAGACGGCGGAGGATGCCCTCGGACGCGTCGACGAGGGTTCCGTCGACGTCCCAGAGGACGCACGACCAGGGGGAGCGCACGGGCATGGCCTCCACGCTACCCGGCGGTGCGGTCGGCGTGTCCGCCCGCAGCACCGTGACGCGGGTCCCGGTCAGGCGCTCGCCGCCGGCGAGGTGGCGCTCAGATCGTGGGCGCGTCGCGCGATCGCCACGTGGCGGAAGGTCCGCGGGCTGATCCCGGCATGGGCCTTGAACGCGCGGTGGAACGTGCTGACGTCCGAGAAGCCCGAGCGCAGTGCGATGTCCGACACCGGATCGTCGGTCGCGGCGAGAGCCGCCCGGGCGATCGCGATGCGTCGGCGACGGATGATGGCGGCGGGTGACTCGTCATGGGCCTCGAACGCCGCGTACAGCCTCCGCGGCGACACCGCCAATGCGCGTGCAGCCACCGCGGCGGTCAGGGCTGGATCGGCCGCACGCGTGTGCACGTACCGCGCGAATCGCGCGCGGATGGCGCTGTCGGGGGTGTCGACGTGATGGTCACGCAGGGCGGAGAGCATCGCATCCACCAGGTAGACGACGGTCTCGTTCAGATCAGAGGCATCCGATCGGCCATCGAGAACCTCGGAGAGGTAGGCGCTGAGGGCTCGGATGCCGGTCCGGGCCGGGAGGGTGCGCGCGGTCAGGGCCTCGATGTTCGCTCGGGATGCGGTGAGCTGCTCGAGGGGCACGTGGACGACGATGCCCTCCCCGGTGTCGGGGAACCGCAATTGGTAGGGCCGATCGGTCAGGTAGGCGACGGCGTCACCAGGTCCGTGCTGCGCCGAGCGACCGAACTGGTCGACCTGCCCGCGTCCGTGTCGTTGCACGTAGAGGAGGACGCTCGTGGGCGAGGAGTCATCGACGGACGCGCGCACGAGGTGAGTGGCAGCGGAGCGCACACGGTGGACAGCGGTGCGCGGACCGCAGGCGACGGAGTGGACCGAACCGACGAAGTCGCGATCGATCGACCGGACGCTCAGGGGGACGAAGCTGGCGGAGACCAGGTCCTCCCACTCCGCGGCGTCCGTGACTGTCTGCATGCGCCGAGAGTGCCGGGTCCGTGTTTCCTGGCATCGCGTGCTGTGTTTCCCCCCGATTTCCGCGGCCCCGTTCCCGCCCGAAATGCACGAAGTGCCACATTCTCGGCACGCACTGCCATGACAGCCGGGGCGTTGGTTCATTGACTCGTGAGTCGACGGTCAATGGCGATCACGACCCTCCTCACACCCGAGAAATGAGCAGCATGAAAACGACACTCCTCCGCGGACTCACCGTCGGTGCCGTCACCGGCGTCACGCTGGGACTCGCGGGCGCCGGCGTCGCCCACGCGGTCGTCCCCGTGACCACCGAGCCGTACACCGTTGCAGCGATCAGCGCGGCATCCGTCGAGTTCGATCTCGACGCCAGCCTCGACCTCGCCGACCGACTCACCGCGGATGCCGCCGCCTCCGGCGCCGAGCTGGTCACGTTCGGCGAGCTCTGGCTTCCCGGTTTCCCCCGCCAGATCAACTCCGATCCCAGCTGGGCCGCGGCGAACTTCCCGGACTACGCCGCGAACGCCCTGACCGTGGGCGACGCGAACTGGGAGCGCTTGCTCGACATCGCCGACGAACACGACGTCTACCTGTCGATGGGCTTCGCCGAGCGCGAGGGCGACCACCTCTACATGGGCCAGGCGCTGATCGGACCCGACGGCGCAGTGCTCGAGACGCGGCGCAAGATCCGCCCGTCCGGCAGCGAGCGCAACTTCTTCTCCGACGACGTGATGGACGGCAACCTGGAGGTCACCGAGACCGCGCTCGGCCGGATCGGGATGCTGGAGTGCTGGGAGCACCTGCACCCGCAGATGACGTACCCGATGCACGCGAAGGGCGAGAACGTCCACGTCCTGGCGTGGCCCTACAACCCGACCGACAACACCGGGGTCTCCTTCTGGGAGGACGGACGCGTCGCCGAGTCCGCCGCGCGCATGTATGCGATGACCGGCGGCACGTGGGTGGTCTCACCCGCCGCCGGGTGGGCGTTCGTCATGAACCCGTTCGGTCAGATGATCGCCCAGTCGAAGCCCGGGGACGACTTCGTCACCGCGAAGATCGACCCGCGTGGTTTCGGTGGCAGCGACGTCTACAACCCTCGAGGCGAGCACTCCTGGGGTGTGTGGGAGATGATCGGTGACACGTACCCGGACTCGGCGAAGGTGCCCGACCCGGAGCACGGCACGCGCAACGTCGTCTCGCTCGCCGGGCTGGGCGTCGGGGGCGCGGGGAGCACGCCCACGCCCACCCCCACCCCCACGCCTACGAGCGACCCGACCGCCTCGCCGACGCCGAGCGTTGCGCCGGCCGTCGCGCTTCCGGGCGGTGACGCGGGGAATGGCGGGCTCGCCTCCACCGGCGTCCAGGTCACCCCGTGGGGCGTGGCCGCGTTCGGCTCGATCGTGATCGGTGCGGCGCTCGTGTGGATGGCCCGCCGGTCGCGCGCACGCGGAATGCTGTCGGTCGTCGCGCCCGCCCGGAAGTAGCCGACGTCGACCGCGAGGGCGGGTTGCTCCGGGTATCCGGCGCGGCCCGCCTCTCGCGTTCCGGGTGCGAGGCGTCAGAACAGCCGCGGAGCCCCCGACTCGGTGCCCTTCATCCCCTCGTAGTCGAGGGTGAGGCAGCGGATGCCGCGATCGGTCGCGAGCACGCGGGCCTGGGGCTTGATCTCCTGGGCGGCGAAGACGCCGGTGACCGGCGCCAGGAGCGGGTCGCGGTTGAGCAGTTCCAGGTAGCGCGTGAGCTGTTCGACGCCGTCGATGTCGCCGCGACGCTTGACCTCGATCGCGATCGTGCCGCCGTTGTCGTCGCGCAGCAGCAGGTCGACGGGGCCGATCGCGGTGGGGTACTCGCGGCGGACGAGCGTGAGGCCGTCGCCGACGACGGAGACCTGCTCGGCGAGGAGCCGCTGCAGGTCGGCTTCGACGCCGTCTTTGATGAGGCCGGGGTCGACGCCGAGCTCGTGGGTGCTGTCGTGGAGCACCTCGTAGATCTTCACGACCAGCGCGTCGCCGGACTTCTTGTGCGTCACGCGCCACTGCTCGACGACGCCGACGCTCGCGGCATCCTCTTCGGGCTCTTCGACGGTGAGCGTGCACGGCGGGCTCATCCAGTTCAGCGGCGCGTGCTGCACGTCGCGATGGAACGCGACGGTGCCGTCGGCCTTGATCATGACGAGACGGGTAGCGAGGGGGAGATGCGTGTTCAGTCGACCGGAGTAGTCGACGGAGCAACGGGCAATGACGAGGCGCACGGCTCCATTGTCCCAAGTCACGTCACCAGCGGTCACCAGATCGCTCACGGTCGGCACTGGGAACGATCCGCCGAAGACCGCCGACGGTGAGGTCAGCGAGGATCACGCGAGCTTCGCTGAGGTGGCTGATGTCATCCACCCGCGTAACCAGTTTCAAATCGTCCACCATGCGCAACAAGGTCTGCCACGCTGGCATCAGCGACCCGTTGAGCACCGCCGAGCGGGATCCCCCAACCCCGCACATGTGCATGCGCACCGAGGACGACGCCGGAAGCTGCAGCAGCCAGCGACCCGATGGGACGACCAGCGTGCGCGGGCAACCCAGCCAGCAGCGCCCGGCCTTGCACGCTTCGCATACCTGCGTGGTGCAGATATCTCGAGGCGAGCATCGTGGAGAGACCGAGTCGGCCAAATGAGGCGGGGGTGTCTGGGTATGCCGACCAACGGAGACAGCGCGAGCCAATGGGGCCTGCCCCGGGCGGGCAGGGCAAGCGAGATCGGTGGCATGCCGCCAGCGTGGCGAAACCACCGGCTCCCCGCCGGGGCAGACACGCCGACCTTCAGCGCAGCTTCGGCTGAGATGATGCCCGTCCCGTCGCGCGTGGGTCACGGCCACGATGTCTCATTTAACGTTCGTCAATCTTCATCTCGCGCTCGACTCCGGCAACATCCAAGAATCTTCGGCGGGAGAGAGTGGCCACCATGGTTCGAACCCGTGCACCTCGTCGGCTCGCCGCCTTCACGCTGAGCCTGCTCGCCGTGACCGTCCTCGCCACCCTGCTCACCGTGACCCTGCTCAGTTCCACCTCTGGTCCGATGGATTCTGAGACGCCACGAGTGCAGGACCTGTCCGGGCGCGGATCCGATCCACGCGCTGACCTCGACTCGTTCGGCTTCACAAGCTTTGATGCGGGCACCATCCCCGAGGAGGGGGCGAACGCGCTTCCGAATGATTACGACCTGGCCTTCGCCGTGATGATGATCCCTCATCACCAATCAGCGGTCGACATGGCCGACATGCTGCTCATGACGGACGGCCTGGATCCTCTCATTCGGCAACTTGGCGAATGGATCATCAAGGATCAGAGGACCGAGATCGACCTGATGACCGAGTTCGTCGAGGCCTGGGATAAGGCGCATCCTGAGCTGGATGCCTGGCACCCGGATGAAGCTGCTATCGCCGCGGTGGGTGACGGCATGGGCGGAATGACACACGAGCACGGGACCATGGGGTCAAGCCCCGGCTTCGCCACCTACGGATTCCTCACTCAGATGATCCCGCACCATGAGGGGGCCATCGAGATGTGTCGAGTGACGCTCGTGAACGGCGTGAATGCGTTCGTGAAGTCGCTCTGCACGCACATCATCTCGGAGCAGGCCGTGGAGCTGGAAGCCATGGAGAAGCTCCTCCGCGACTACCCCTGAACGGATATCACTGTCCCGCGTCGCCCGGCTTGCCCAACTGTCTCATTTGAGGTTGCGCAAGCTTCACCGGGGACCCGATCGCGGCAACATTCGCGTCTTCTGCTTCCGTCAGAGTGCCTTCATGGTTCAGCCGCAGTCATTCCGTCGCCATCCGCTGGTGTGGGGTATCGGCGTCATCGGCGTCATCGCCGTCGTCGCCGTCCTCGCCGCTGTGCTCGTGTTCACCGCAGGAGGAGGGGGTGGTCGTGCGGAAGCCACGTCCGGTGCCGACCGGGTTGAAGCAGTTGAACGTGCGCTTACCGAACCCGTCCCCGGCATCCCCGACGGCATGCCGACCGAGAGACCGAACCAGTTGGGCCGTACCTCTGACCAGGCCTCGCCCGAAGAGATCGGGTACGCCCGCTACCTCGCCTACAAGGCGCAGGGCACGACTGCCACACGAGTCGACGGCACCCCGGGCTACGAGTTCATCGCGGCAGACGTGAAGACACAGGGAGTGCCGGCCGGTGAGCGCCACATCGAAGTCCTCTCATACGACTACTCGACCGACACCTCCATCCTGCAGGTGGTGGATCTGGTCGATGGAACAGTCACGGAGACCAGGGGAGGAGCTGCGACCGCGCCGCCGTCCGCTCGGGAGTCGCTCTTCGCAATGGATCTGCTCATCCGATCCGACGAGGCCACCGACATCCGCGCCGCCTTCGCAGAACGCACAGGAGAGGAGCTGACGAGTCCGAGTCAGGTCAGCTACGTGTCGTCTGCGCAGCTGCCTGCCGGAACCCGTTACCTCGCACCCCAATGCGAAGGGCACCGTTGCGTGGTCTTTCAACCGCATTTCGGCGCTGACGTCGCCCTCTACTACGGCGACGTGGTGGTGGATCTGTCCGCCTCGCAGGTCTACCGAGTTTCCTGACCGACCGCAAGCTCCACCATCAAGAGAAGGAAGAAACATGAAGCTAACCACACTCGTCGCAGCAGCGGCTGCAGCGGTGTTGTCCGTTGGGCTCGTCGGCTGTACCTGGGCATCGGAGCCGAAGAGCGCTGACGATGTAGCGGCCGTCTCGTTGCCGGATGACGAGTACGCCGGGGCCTTCTGCTCTGGCGACCAGCGCGTCACGACCACCTTCCGCACCGGAAGCACCTGGGATCTATGCTGGCGGTTCGACGATGTCGGCGGACTCACTCTCGAGAAGGTCTTCTTCCAGGGCGTCAACGACAAGCAGCCCATCCAGGTGCTCGACTCGGTCGCCCCCGTGACCATGACCGTTCCTTACGACGTCGGCACCACGGAGTACAACGACATGGGCTTCGGCGGCTGGGGCGCCGCCTCCGCGAACGAGATGACCGAGGCGGAATGCCCGACCGGCACCATCCACAACCTCACCGCCTCAGACTTCGACTACGGGGGCAATGAGGTTCTCGTCGAGGACAAGCCCACCGTCTGCCAGGAGGTCGTCGCCACCGGCTTGGGTGGACGCTCCGCGTGGGTCACGGACGAGGGGCCGTCCGAGTTGCTCGCCCCCGAGAAGCGCACCCTCACCACCTGGCAGGGCAGCGCACTCGTCATCTCCGCGAACACCGCAGTCGGCAATTACGAGTACTCATCGAAATACACCCTCCACGACACCGGCCAGATCGATGTCGCCCTCGGCGCAACAGGTGAAGTGAACGTGGCGCTCTGGGCAGATCAGCTCGAAGGCATCGACGAGGAGCGGTACGGCTGGCCGATCGGTGAAGGTCAGACGGACTACTCCCCGTCGCACTTCCACAACGGCGTGTGGAAGGTCGCATTCGCCATCGACGGCAAGGACGACCAAACAGTCGAAGAGCTCAACACGGCGTGGACGGGGGAATACGGCACACATTCGTCGCTGTACGAGACCACCCGCACCGTCCTTGACACGGAGACCTCGCGGATGAACGACTCGCTTCGGTCATGGCGTGTCTTCAACCCCAGCAGCCTCAACGACGACCAGCATCCGCGCGGGTACGCCATCGTCATGAACGAGAGTGCGGAGTACGAGGCGAACCCGGTCCTCCAGCCGACCGTCACATTTACCAACCGCAACGAGTGCGAGATCCAGCCGCTCCAAAACTCCGGCACTGGATGCGAAGGTGCCACGCTGCTGGACTTCACGAACGGGGAGACTCTCACCGATCCCATCGCCTGGGTGAACGTTGGGTTCCACCACGTCGTCCGCGACGAGGACCAGTCCCCGATGCCCATTCACTGGCAGGGCTTCACCCTCTATCCGCACGACTTCTCGGCTCTGTCGCCCATCGCGTTGCGGGCTGATCGCAATGGTTACATAGGCGAGAAGGATGCCGCGGCCGGGGCGACGAGCGAGGTCACGCCTGAATCAATCACGACACTCGCAGTGACCGGTATGACGGCTCGAGTAACGGTGTCGGCGACAGACGACGAGGGCAATGACGTCGTCCCGACGACCGGGTGGGTCACCATCCTCGAAGGCGACCTAGAAGTGACACGAGTTCCATTCACGCATGGTGCCGGCGGAGCGCTCGAGGTCGACCTCGGGGCGCTGAGCAGCGGCAGTCACGACCTGACCGCGAAGTACGTCGGTAGCAACCAGGTTCGCGGCAGTGTGTCCGATGCCGTGACTGTCGTCATCCCGTAACACCCAGGAGACACCAAGCGCGCACGCTGGTGGAGCCGGCGCAGGCCGCGCCGGCTCCACCACCGTGCTGTCGCTGTATGCAAGGAGATGAACGTGAGCGCCATCGGGGAAGCATTCCGACAGCCGCAGGAGGTCCCCGGAGTCTCGGCGCGCAACGAACTTCATGGACTCCGGAGAAGAACCGTGAGCCAGGTGGACATCGTTGCGCAATCTGTGGCATCCGTCGCACCCGTGATGTGGGCCCTGTCGACAGCGCTCGTCACCGGGGTCGTGGCCGAGCAAGGCGCATGGATCAGCATCATCCTGGCCGCGGCGATCTCATGGGGGGTAGCTCGGAGCTTCGGCGAGTTCGGCTCTCGCCTCGCAGGCTCCGGGTCGCTGTTCACCTTCGTCGCCAGATCGGGGTTCCGGTATGTGGCGCTCGTCGTTGCGCTCCTGCTCTGTACCGGCTACGGCACCTTCGCGATGGCTGGTCTCAGTCTGGCGAGCGGTCACATGCTCGCCATCGTTTCCTCGGAGGCGCCTTCCCGCGACAGCGCCGCGGACGGATTGACGATTATCGTCTTCGTGGCTCTCATCTGTCTGGGCATCATCGTGATGGGTGTGCGAGTCACCACTCGAGTGACACTCGTGACGGAGTCAGTAGGTCTGGTTCTGCTCGCCCTGCTGATCGTGGTTGCTCTGATGGATCACGGTGCCCCGGTGGGCGATCTGTTCAGTCTGCACGGCGTCGATTGGGCGAAGGTATCGGCTGGCACCGTAGTCATGGTGGGCGGATGGTTGGGGTTCGAGAGCAGCGCAGCACTTGGGGCTGAGGCGCGACGGCCACTCGCATCTGTGCCTCGCGCAATGACACTTGCGGTGCTGCTGGCAGCCGGCGTGTATCTGGCGGCGTGGTTCGCGCAACTCGCTCAGCTGACATTGGATCGTGGGACCAACGCCATCGTTCACCTCTCGCTGGCGATGTGCTTGCTGGCCGCAGTTACGGCGTTCTGGACGGCATTGACCAGGCTCTTTTTCCTCTTCGGCCGCGAAGTCATTCTTCCGTCCTGTCTTGGACGCACTCACCCGAGACTGCAGACCCCGCACATTGCGGCGATTGCCTCATTTGTCCCCGTTGTCTGTGGTGCGGTCATCTTCAACACCTTCGGAATCTCGACAGATGCCCTCGAGATGGTCGCCGCACCAGCGTTGATGCTCAGTTACGTCATTGCCACCGCGGTGCTGATCGTGTTTCTCGCACGCCTAGGGGAGCTGACCGCACCCGTGGCATTGCTTGCCGGAGTGTCGGCCTTGCTCACGGCCACCGTTCTCGCGGTGGACCTGAAGCTGGACTTGTCTGGCGGCAGCTGGCTTTCGCTGGCGACGGTGGTCGGCGCATGTGCTGCTGGATGGGCCTGGTGGTCCGTGCTCAGGTCGCGCAGGCCAAACGCATTGGACGACCTTGGCATGTACGACAGCGCTATTGCGGCGGACGTGCTCGGTGCCGAGAGCCGTTCGAACTGACATGCCCGTGGATGCGACGGGCGAAGTGCGTTGGAGTGACAACTTCAACGGGCGCCAGCCTGCAGCCGTCGCGTCCGCGTTTGCGGTTCTCGAGCAAGTGGCGCGGGCCGGTCCGGGAATAACCGCACGAGAGATAGCCGAAAGCCTGAAGATGCCGCGGGCAACTGCATATCGCCTCATCAAGCAGTTGACCGAGTCCGAGTACCTGGTCCGGACGCTCGATCTGCGAGGCTTCGCGCTAGGCAGTCGACTGGTGGAACTTGTGCGGTTGGGCTCCGACTCGGCTGATCCGGAACAACCTCTCCAGGAGTAGACGTGCCGACGCAGTTCACTCGACACGGAACCGTACACACGATCAGCAGTCGTCAGTACAGCAAGGCCAACTCACTCATTGCTCTCCTGCATGTGGTGGGGCTGCTCTGTCTAATCGAGGACGAGTAGCCCACCAAAGAAGAGGGGGCGCGAGGAACCAACTGGTAACCGGTCAAGTTGCCACCGATTCGTTCCTCACTCCCTCCAGCGCATCGTGGTGCGCCTCGGCCTCAGTCACGACATGGCCGAGCTGCTCCTCGACGCGATCCGCGAGGAGGTCGCGTTCCTCGAGGACCTGAGCGCCCCCCATCCCGCGCAAACGACCCACGACCGGCTTCGCACACTGAACCGGGCGTGAACCGCGGAAGACAGCGTCAGGCCTGCTGGGCGGGCTCAGCCTCCGCGTCATCCGCGACCACGAGGGGCTTCGCGGCCCCCGAGAAGAGCCCGGATGCCACGATCAGGCCGACCACGATCAGCAGCGTGTTCAGCAGGCCGATGTGGTCGCCGATCCACCCGAGGATCGGCGGGCCGCACAGGAAGGCGACGTAGCCGATCGTGGCGGCGGCCGCGACGCGCGAGGCTGCCTTGGCGGGGTCGTCGGCGGCGGCCGACATGCCGATGGGGAAGCCGAGCGAGGCACCGAGACCCCACAGGGCGGCGCCGATGTAGACCAGCGGCCCGAAGGGCGCGACGATGAAGAGCAGGAGGCCCGCGGCGGCCGTGACCGCGAGGATGCGGAGCACCCACACGCGCCCGAAACGGTCCACGACCGGCCCGCCCGCGAGACGTCCGAGGGTCATCGCGACCGAGAACACCGCCAGAACGGCCGGGCCCGCTTCTTCGGGCGCGCCGTGGCCGAAGACGACCGCCGAGGGGAGCCAGTCGTTGGCGCTGCCCTCGGCGAAGGCCATGCCGAGCATGATGACGCCGAGCGTGTAGGTCCGCGGCTCGCGCCATGCGGACAGGGACTCGCCGAGCCGCTCGCGCCAGTGCGCGCGCTGCGCGGCGGGCGCGGCATCCATGGCCGTCTCCCGGGCGGGCACGTTCGCGATCGCCACGACGGCCACCACCGCGATCACGATGCCCATCGCGACGCAGTGCGCGATCACGTCGACGTTCCCGCGCACGGCGAGGAAGCCGATCCCGGCCCCGATCACGGTGCCGAAGCTGAAGAACGCGTGCAGCAGCGGCATCACGGTGCGCCCCGTGGCCTTCTCGAGGGCGGCGCCCTCGACGTTCATCATGACGTCGACGGATCCGTTGCCGAACCCGAACAGGGCGAGACCGACGAGGGCGACGCCGAACAACTGGAGCGTGTCCGATCCGAGCCCGATGATGACGACACCCACGGCGACGCACGCGAGCGCCGCGAGCATGCCCCGACGCGCACCCAGCCGGGCCATGATGACGGGCGCGACCGACAGGCCGATGATGGATGCCACCCCCATGCCCAGCAGCAGCAGGCCGACGCCGGAGTTCTCGATGCCGAGGGACTCGCGGATCGCGGGCACTCGCGACGCCCACGTCGAGATGCTCAGCCCGCTCGCGAGGAAGATCGCGCAGATCGCGATGTACCAGCGCACGAGGCGCGCACGGGTGAGCACGGAATCCATGTCGCCAGAGTATCGAGGATGGTCCCGCAGATCGAATCGATTCGAGACGGCGGGGAGGGGAGGTACGATCAGGCGGTGAGCACGCGCCGCGCCACCATCAGCGACGTCGCCCGAGAGGCGGGCGTCTCCGCGTCGACGGCATCGGTGGTCTTCAGCGGCAACACGCCGACCTCCGAAGCCACGCGGGCCCGCGTGCTCGCCGCGGCCGCGAAGCTCGGCTACACCGGGCCCGACCCCCGAGCGGCCTCGTTGCGCCGCGGCAGATCGGGGATCGTCGGCGTCGTCTTCGACCAGCACCTCGGAACCGCCTTCCTCGATCCCGTCACCACGCACATGATGGACGGCCTCGCCGACGGCGTCTCCCGTCTCGGGGCGGCGCTGCTCCTCCTCCGCGATGACGGCGAGATGGTGCGCGAGCCCTCGCTGCAGACCGCTCCGATCGACGCCGCCGTGCTGATCGGCTGCAGCCCGCGCCTGCGCGACTCGCTCGAGATCGTGCGGGCCCGCGGCATCCCCGTCGTCGTCGTCGAGGGCGATGCCGGGCCGGGCGTTCCCCGCGTCCTGCTCGACAACGTCGAGGCCCAGCGCGAGGCGGCCTGGTATGTGGCCGATCTCGGTCACCGCGACGTCGTGCTCGTCACTCTCCCCGTCGACATCGAACGACGCCGCGGGTGGATCCCCGATGACGCCGTCGTCAGCGTCCACGTGACCGCCGATCGCCTCGCCGGTGCGCGTGAGGTCTTCCCACAGGCCCCCGCGCTGGCCGCCGCCGGCAGCTCGATCGACGAGGGTGCGATCGCCGGGCGCGCGATCTTCGCCGATCCCGACCGGCGTCCCACCGCCGTGATCGCGCAGACCGACCTGCTGGCCGCCGGGGTCATCCGGGCCGCCGAAGAAGCCGGTCTGCGCGTGCCGCTCGATGTCAGTGTCACCGGCTTCGACGGTGTCGTCGTGGATGGTCTCGCGCCCCACGTGCTCACGACGCTCGTGCAGCCGGCCAAGGCCAAAGGCCGGGCCGCCGGCGAGGCCGTATCGGCGATGATCGAGGGATCCACGCCCGCCGGTCTCGACCTCACGTGCGTCTTCCGGGTGGGCACGACGACCGCTCCGCCGCGTACCACATGAGGTCCTCGGCGCAGGGCCCCGGATGCTCCCGGTAGAATAAGAGTCCACACCCCGAGAGCCCGGGCATTTGCCCGTCGACCCCGAGGAGGCCCACACTGCTGGCATTCCTCGGCGCGTTCGCGCTCGTCCCGATGCTGTTGCCTCTCCTGGTGGCCCGCATCGGAGCTCGTGCGTTCTACGTCGCAGCGGTTCTGCCGGCACTCGCCTTCGCGTACGCGATCGTGCAGGCCCCTGCCGTCTTCTCCGGCGACATTCCCTTCGAGGAATACTCGTGGATCCCGGGGCTCGGCATCTCCCTCTCGATGCGCATGGACACGCTCGGGTGGCTCCTGACGCTGGTCGTGACCGGGGTCGGCGCGTTGGTCATGCTCTACTGCCGCTGGTACTTCCGCGGCAAGACGCAGGGGGTCGGGCAGTTCTCCGCCGTTCTCCTGGCTTTCGCCGGAGCGATGTACGGCCTCGTCCTGACCGACGACATCGTCGTGCTGATCATGCTGTGGGAAGTCACGAGCGTCCTGTCGTACCTGCTCATCGGGTACTACCACGGCCGCGCTGCCAGCCGCCGCGCCGCCCTGCAGGCGCTGCTGGTGACCACGCTCGGCGGTCTGGTGATGCTGATCGGTGTCGTGCTGATCGTCGTCCAGTCCGGCACCACGAGCTTGTCGGCCATCCTCGCGGACCCGCCCGTGGGCCCCGTCGTCGACGTCGCCGTGCTGCTCCTCCTCGTCGGCGCGCTGAGCAAGTCCGCGATCTTCCCCTTCCATTTCTGGCTGCCCGGCGCCATGGCCGCCCCGACGCCGGTCAGCGCCTACCTGCACGCGGCGGCGATGGTGAAGGCGGGCATCTACCTCGTCGCGCGCCTCGCCCCGGGGTTCGCCGACACCCCGCTCTGGCGGCCCACGCTCATCACGTTGGGCGTGTTCACGATGCTCCTCGGCGGTTTCCAGGCGCTGCGCGAGCGCGACCTGAAACGCATCCTCGCCTTCGGTACCGTGAGCCAGCTCGGCTTCCTGACCGTGATGCTCGGGTACGGGACTCGGGATGCCGCTCTCGCCGGCGTCGCACTCCTGCTCAGCCACGCCCTGTTCAAGTCCTGCCTCTTCCTCGTCGTCGGCGTCATCGACCGCCAGCTCTCCACTCGCGACATCGGCGAGCTCTCGGGCCTCGGCCGGCAGGCGCCGGTCATGGCGACCGCCTCGTTCATCGCGATCGCGTCGATGGCGGGCGTCATCCCCACTCTCGGCTTCGTGGCGAAAGAGACGGCGCTGACGGCGCTGTGGCACGAGGCCACCGCCGGAGCGCCCTGGGGCCTCGTCGCCCTGTTCGGTGTCGTCGCGGGTTCCGCGTTGACGGCGGCCTATGGCATCCGGTTCCTCTGGGGCGCGTTCTGGACGAAGCCCTCCATCGAGCGCACCGAGTGGCCCGACCCGCCGATCGGGTTCCTCGCCTCCCCCGTGCTTCTGTCGGGGGCGACCCTCGCGCTGGGCTTCCTCGCCCCCATGCTCGACGGGTGGCTCGCGCCGTACGCCGATGGACTGCCCGAGGCGACCGCGGGAGTCCCGGCGCCCGAGTACCCGTACCACCTCGCGCTGTGGCACGGTCTCGAGCCTGCGCTGTTCCTGTCGCTCGGCACCCTGGCACTGGGTGCGGCCATCTTCTGGGTCGTGCGGCGCACGCAGCTGCACCGTCGGCGGCGCGTCCTCCCCTTCACCGCGAACGACGTCTACAACGCCGTCGTGCGCGGGATCGACCGCACGTCGGAGTGGACGACGGCGCGCCTCCAGCGCGGATCGCTGCCGTTCTACGTCGGGACGATCTTCGTCGTGCTGGTCGTCGCCGAGGGCACCGCACTCATCGCGTCCGACGAGTGGCGCGCGCAGCTCGACGCGTGGCAGTCCCCCGCGCAGCTCATCGCGGCCCCGATCATGATCGCCGCCGGAATCCTCGCCGTCCGCGCACGCAAGCGCTTCACGGGCGTGGCGCTGGTGTCGGTGACGGGGTTGGGCATGGTGGTGCTCTTCGGCACGAGCGGCGCCCCCGACCTCGCGCTCACCCAGGTGCTCATCGAGACCGTCACCCTCGTGGTGTTCGCCCTCGTCCTGCGCCGGCTCCCCGCCCGCATGGGTGAGCACAACGCCTCCGTCGCGCCCCTGGCGCGCGCAGCGCTCGGCGTCGGGGTCGGACTCACGATGGCCCTCGTCGCCATCGTCGCCACCGGTGCGCGGCAGGACCTCCCCATCTCGCTGGAATGGCCCGCCCTCGCGTACGAGATCGGTCACGGCCGCAACGTCGTCAACGTCGCGCTCGTCGACCTCCGCGGCTGGGACACGATGGGCGAGTTGTCGGTGCTCATCCTCGCGGCCACGGGCGTGGCATCCCTCGTCTTCATCACCGATCGCAGCGACAACCTCTCCCGCCGCCGGTCCGGCACCGCACGCAGCCGCGTGGGCCTCGGACGCCGCCGTCCGCTCATCGAGACCGACAGCGGTGTGCGTGCGCAGCGTGCGGGAGAGGCCGACGCCCCGCGCGCATGGCTCATTTCGGGGTCGAAGGTGCAGCCCGAGAACCGGTCGATCCTGATGGAGATCATCATCCGGGTGCTCTTCCACGCGATCATCATCGTCTCGCTCTATCTGCTCTTCGCGGGGCACAACCTCCCCGGTGGCGGATTCGCCGGCGGTCTCGTCGCGGGCATGGCCCTCGTGATGCGGTACATCGCCGGCGGGCGGTGGGAGCTCGGCGCCGCCGCGCCCACCGACGCGGGGCGACTCCTGGGCGCGGGCATGGCGATCGCCGTCCTCTGCGCGATCGTCCCGCTGTTCTTCGGGTTTGCACCGCTGCAGAGCTTCACGTTCGAGGGCGAGATCCCCGTCATCGGTCACTGGGAGTTCGTCACCAGCACGATCTTCGACGTCGGCGTGTACCTCGTGGTCATCGGCCTCGTGCTCGACGTCCTCCGCAGTCTCGGCGCCGAGGTCGACCGACAGTCCAAGGATGCCGTCGACACCGAGGCGGTGACGCTGCCGTGACCATCTCGTTCGTCCTCGTCGTCATCATGGCCGTGCTCTTCGCGTGCGGCGTCTACGCCATGCTCGAGCGCAGCCTCACCCGCGTGCTGATCGGCTTCCTGCTGCTCGGCAACGCGGCCAATCTGCTGCTGCTGATCGTCATGGGCCGCCCGGCCATGGCACCGTTCTACGACGGTGGGCAGACCGACTCCGCCGACATGTCCGACGCCCTGCCGCAGGCGCTGACCCTCACCGCCATCGTCATCACCTTCGGCATCTCGGCGTTCCTGCTCGCCCTCATCTACCGTTCGTGGCAGCTTGGCGAGGCCGACACCGTGGTCGACGACGCCGAGGATGTCGCGCTCCGCGAGCGCACGGCATCCGAGCCCGAGGATGCCATCGACGACGAATCCCGCTCGGACGACGACGACGTGACGACCGACTTCGTCGGCGACGACGTCTCGCCCATCCGCGTGCTGCACCAGGGCGACCTCTCGCACCTGGTGGACGATGCCCCGGTCGACCGCGTCGCCGTCCGCCGCACCCGACCCGAGGGCGACACCCGCGGCCCCGAGGGCGGCATCCACGACCCCGAGGACGATGCCCGCGACCCCGAGGACGGTGATCGCTCGTGAGCGCCCTGGTCCCCCTGCTCGTCGGCATCCCCCTCATCGGTGCGGCCATCAACCTCGTCTTCGGTCGCCGCAAGAAGACGCAGATCGTCGTGTCGGTGGCATCCCTCACGCTCGTGCTCGTGCTCGCCGCGATCCTGCTCGTCGCCGTCGACACGACCACCGGTCCCATCGCCGTGGCGATCGCCGGGTGGGACATCCCGCTCGGCATCGTGCTGTACGTCGACGTCCTGGCGGCGCTGCTGGTGATGGTGTCGGCCATCGTGCTGCTGGCGGTGCTGCTGTTCTCGATCGGGCAGGGAGCGGCCGACAACGACGAAGACACCCCGGTCTCGATCTTCTATCCGGCGTATCTGATCCTGGGTGCGGGCATCTTCAACGCCTTCATCGCGGGCGACCTGTTCAACCTCTACGTCGGTTTCGAGATCCTGCTCGTGGCCTCGTACGTGCTCATCACTCTCGGCAGCACCGAGTCGCGCATCCGCACCGGCGTGGTCTACATCGTCGTCTCGCTGGTGTCGTCGATCCTCTTCCTCGCGGCGATCGCGATGGTCTACGGCGCCCTCGGCACCGTGAACATGGTCCAGATCAGCGAGCGGATGGCGCAGCTGCCGCAGGACATCCAGACGATCCTGCACCTCATGCTGCTGCTCGCGTTCGCGATCAAAGCCGCCGTCTTCCCGCTGTCGTTCTGGCTCCCCGACTCGTACCCCACGGCACCGGCGCCGGTCACGGCGGTGTTCGCCGGCCTGCTGACGAAGGTGGGCGTCTACGCGATCATCCGCACCGAGACGCAGCTGTTCGTCGACAACGACCTCAACTTCCTGCTGATGATGGTCGCGCTGGCGACCATGATCGTCGGCATCCTCGGCGCGGTCGCGCAGGCCGAACTCAAACGCATCCTGTCGTTCACGCTGGTCAGCCACATCGGGTACATGATCTTCGGGCTGGCGATCAACACCCCGCTGGCGGTGGGCGCGACGATCTACTACATCGTCCACCACATCATCGTGCAGACGACCCTGTTCCTGGCCGTGGGCCTCATCGAGCGTCGAGCCGGGAGCACCTCCATCCTCAAGGTGAAGGGGCTCATGCGTGCGGCCCCGTTGCTGGCGGTCCTGTACTTCATCCCGGCGATCAACCTCGGTGGACTGCCCCCGTTCTCGGGCTTCATCGGCAAGTACGCGCTGTTCGACGCCGCCGCCCAGGTGGGGACGCCGGTGATGATGGTGCTGATCGTCGGCGGCATCGCGACCTCGATCCTCACGCTGTACGCGCTCATGCGGGCGTGGAACCTCTCGTTCTGGCGCGAGGAGAACGACTCCACCGAGACCCTCGAGCGGATCGCCTACCTGGGCAACGCCCCCGCGGCATCCATCTCGACCGAGCGCCGCACGATCCCCCGCATCATGACGTTCGCGACGGCGGGGATGGTCGTCGTCACGCTCTCGCTGACGGTGTTCGCCGGCCCGCTGCTGGACGTGTGCCTGCGCGCCGGTGAGCGCATCACCGACGGCATCACGCTCGTGCAGTTGCAGGAACAGGTGGCTGATCGATGAGCCCCTCACGCCGGTCGCAGTTCGGCTTCTTCGCGCAGCAGTTGCCCTTCTTCGTCATCCTCGTCGCGCTGTGGATGCTGCTGTGGGGACAGTTGACGTGGCTGGCGCTGATCACCGGACTCGTGGCCGCCGTGTTCGTGACCCGCGTGTTCCGCCTTCCGCCCGTCGACCTGTCGGGCCGCTTGAACCTCTGGTACGGCCTCGTCTTCGTGGCGACGTTCTTCGCCGCCGTCGTGCGCGGCTCACTCGTCGTGGCGTGGCAGGTGCTGGACTTCCGACGGCCGCCGGGTGCCGCGATCATCGCGGTTCCGCTGCGCGTCGACGACGACGTCATCATGGCGCACACGGCGGTGACGGCCTCCCTCATCCCCGGTTCCTTGATCATCGACGTCGACCGCGAGGGGCGCACCCTCTTCTTGCACACCATCGGCATCCGCAGTGACGAGGATGCCGAGCACCAGCGCCGCGTCGTGCTCGGCTGGGAGGCACGCATCACGCGGGCCGTGGGCTCGCGCGAGCAGCTCGCCGATCTGCGTCGCCAGATCGCCCAGGCCGACGAGGACGCCCACCACGGGGCGGCTTCGCCCCGCGACGGACGGACCCCGCTATGACCGCTCTCGTCATCGTCATCCTCGTCGTTTTCGCCGTCGCCGCGGTGTTGGCGCTCATCCGGCTCGTCATCGGTCCGTCGATCCTGGACCGCGCCGTCGCCGCGGACGTGCTGCTGACCGAGGTGCTGTGCATCCTCGGGGCCGACATGGTCATCAACCACCACACGCGCTCGCTCCCGACGATGCTCATCATCGCCGCGGTCGGCGTCTTCGGGTCGATCGCGGTGGCCCGCTTCGTGGCGCGGAAGGAGAACCCCCGGTGACCCTGGAATCCGTGCTCGACGTCGTCGCCCTCGTGCTCGTGCTGATCGGCGCGGTGCTGTGCCTGACCGCGACGATCGGTCTGCTGCGCTGGCGCGATGTGCCCTCACGTCTGCACGCGGCGACGAAGCCGCAGGTGCTCGGCGTGGTGCTCATCGTGACCGCGGTCGTGCTGTCGCTGCGCACGTGGGAGGCGCTGGCCTTCGGCATCCCGATCGTCCTGATCCAGTTCGCCACCGCGCCGCTCGCCGCGCACATGGTCGGCCGTGCCGCCTACCGCAACCGGACGATCGACGAGGCCGGCCTGTACGTCGACGACCTGCAGCACCGCACCGAGGACGGCGGCTCGATCGCGGCACCCTCCCGCCCCGAGAGCTGAGGGCACCCCCAGCGATAAACGCCGTTACGAGTGAGACACGCAGCGACACCGCGTGTCTCGCTCGCCGCAGCGTTTATCGGGACGCGGCGGCGGATGCCGCCGCGGGTGTCGGCGGGGCTCAGCCGAGCGCGATGGGGCCGGGGCCTCGACCCCGCGCCGTGGCCCGGCCCGGGGCGAGAGGCGTCCACGCCCGAGCGATAAACGCTGTGGCGAGGGTGAAGCGGCCGCTCTGAGCGATAAACGGTGCGGCGAGCGGGAAGCGGCCGTACCATCAGCGATAAACGCCGTTACGAGTGAGACACGCAGCGACACCGCGTGTCTCGCTCGCCGCAGCGTTTATCGGGACGCGGCGGCGGCGGCAGCCGCGGGGCGTCACCTGCCGCCCCCCGGCCCCCCCCGGCCCGCCGCTGCCCGGCCCGCGCCGCCCGGGCTCAGCCGAGCGCGATGGGCTCGGGCTGGCGCTCGGCGTCGTGCGACTCCTGCAGCGCCGACTTGGCGCGGAGCGGCGGCGTGCGGAAGAACAGCGTGAGCACGAAGGCGAGGAGCGCGACGGCCATGCCGACCCAGTAGACGCTGGTCGTCGACTCGTTGAACGACACCAGCAGCGGCTTGCTCAGCCGCGGGTCGGCACCGTTGAGGAACGACGTGTCGTCCATCGTGCTGTTGTCGAACGACGAGTCCGACGAGCCCGACGCGTCGATGATCTGCGGCACGGCCTGGTCGACGAAGGCGCGGCGCGCGGTGGCATCCGAGAAGTCGAGCGTCACGGTGCCGTCGGCGGCGACCCGGGCGACCGGGACCTGCTGCTGGATCGCCGCGCCGGCCTGAGCGATCGCCTGCGTCTGCGCGGCCGCGGTGGCCTGGTCCTGTGCGGCGGCCGGAATCGTGCCCGCGGCGACCTGCTGCGCGACAGCGTCGGCGGCGGCGGTCTTCGCCTGCGCGATGCCGTCCTGCGCACCGCTGAGGGCGCCGTCCGAGAGCTTCTCGACGAACGGGTCGTAGACCTTCTGCATGATGCCCTGGTTGGCGGGAGCCGCTGCGACCGTCGGGTCGAGGGCGGCATCCAGGGCGTCGGTCAGCGACGCGGGGTCGCGGAAGTTCGCCTGCAGGTTCACCGGCACGAGCGTGAACAGCAGCGACAGCAGTACAGCCGTGCCCAGGGTTCCACCGATCTGACGGAAGAAGGTGGATGCCGAGGTGGCCACGCCGATGTCACGCGGGCCGACCGAGTTCTGCGAGGCGATGGTGAGGGTCTGCATCAGCTGGCCGAGGCCGAGTCCGATGAGCAGCATGGAGCCGGCGATCTGCCAGTACGAGGTGTCGTAGCGCACGAGGGTCAGGGTGAAGAAGCCGAGAGCCATGCAGGCGGTGCCGATGGTCGGGAAGATCCGGTAGTGGCCGGTGCGAGAGATGATCTGGCCGCTCACGATCGACGAGATCATGAGGCCGAGGATCATCGGCAGGAGCTGGAACCCGCTCTCGGTCGGGCTGGAGCCCAGCACCAGCTGCAGGTACAGCGGCAGGGTCAGCATCGCGCCGAACATGGCGAATCCGACGAAGATGCCGATCACGGTCGCCATCGAGAACGTCGACGAGCGGAAGAGCTTCAGCGGGATGAGGGCGTCGTCCTTCATCGTGCGCTCGATGAGGATGAAGGCCAGGATGCCGAGGCCGCCGACGACGTAGCAGGCGATCGCGATGGGCGAGGTCCAGCCCCACTCGCGGCCCTGTTCGGCCACGAGCAGCAGTGGCACGAGGGCGACGACGACCGTCGCGGCACCGAACCAGTCGATGCGTACCGATCCATGCGGGTGGCGGGGGATGTGCAGGAACCGCAGCACGATGGCCAGGGCGACGAGGCCGATCGGCACGTTGATGAGGAACACCCAGCGCCAGCCGGCGATGAAGAGGATCTCGGGGGCGCCGGCGAACAGGCCGCCCACGAGCGGTCCGATGACCGAGGAGATGCCGAAGATGGCCAGGAAGTAGCCCTGGTACTTCGCGCGCTCGCGCGGCGCGAGGATGTCGCCCATGATCGCCAGTGGCATTGACATCAGTCCGCCCGCGCCCAGGCCCTGGATCGCGCGGAAGGCGGCGAGTTCGACCATCGAGGTCGAGAAGCTCGCCGCGATCGAGCCGAGGATGAAGATCACGATGGCGATGAGGAACAGCGGGCGTCGTCCGAAGATGTCGGAGAGCTTGCCGTAGATGGGCGTCGAGATCGTCGACACGATGAGGTAGGCCGTGGTGACCCACGCCTGCTGGCTCAGACCGTTGAGGTCGTCGCCGATGGTGCGGATCGCGGTGCCCACGATGGTCTGATCGAGCGCGGACAGGAACATTCCCGCCATGAGCCCGAAGATGACGAACAGGATCTGGCGGTGAGTCATCACCGGGGTGCTTCGGGTGGTCGGGGTCGACACGGCAGCAGTGGTCACGTTTCCTCGGAAGGGCGAGAGGGCCGAAAAGGGATGCCGCACGGCAGGGGCGCGCGCGGTGGACCGGGAGGACGGGTGTCGCCGGTGCCGAAAAGAAGTTGTGTTTTGTCAACTATACGGCTGGCGAGGCCGCGCGCGGGCGCGTTCTCCCGAGGTTCAGATCTCGGCTTCGGCCGCGTCACTCTCGGCCTGCGGTGAGGCGGAGCCCTCGGACGGGTCCGGTGTGTGCGTGCGGGCCTCGAGTTCGCCCGCCTCTCGCTCCTCGCGACGACCCTCGGCGAGGAAGGCCAGACGGGTCAGGCACTCGTGATTGCGCAGCCGCAGCAGAGGCCGCCAGAGGATGCCGGGAAGCAGCGCCGGCAGCCCCGACACGGGCTCCTCGGCGATCGTGACGGCGATCCCGTCGCCGTGCGGGCGGACGTCGAAACGGATGACACCGCGTCCCAGCGGTCCGGCCTTGGGGCGCAGTCGCACCCGGCGCGGCGGGTCCCACTCCACCATCTCGGTCGTGTCGTGCAGCATCACCGGCCACACCCCCAGCGAGTGGTGGATCCGGGCGCCCTCTCGCGGCCACTCCGCGTCGACATCGCGCATGCGGGCCGCGCCCACGACCCAGACCGGGTACAGCCAGCCGTCGGAGAGCACGGCGAACAGGTCGTCCGGTGTGCAGCGCATCAGGCGGGTGTTGCGGCTGGCCATGGCATCCCCTCGCGGTTCTCGTCCCCCGACCCTATTCCGCCGAGGGCTCCGCGCGCGCTCTCGACGCTCGTCGCGACCTCAGCCGATGAGGCTCGGCTGCAGGTCGTGGAGCGTCCGGTGGTGCGTCATGCGTGTCACACCCAGCGCCGCGAGCAGCACGCCACCCACCAGCCAGGCGCCGAGCACGAGCAGGTCGGTGCCCACGCGGCCCAGGTCTCCGCCGTACATCACCTGCCGCATGGCATCCACGACGTAGCCCATCGGCAGCACGTGGTGCAGGGCCGCGAGCGGAGCGGGCAGCGTCTGCCAGGGGAAGGTCCCGCCCGCCGTCACCAGCTGCAGCACCATCAGCACCAGGCCGAGGAACTGTCCGACCGACCCGAGCCACACGTTCAGGGCGAGCACGATCGCCGCGTAGGTGGCTGAGGCGAAGAGCAGGATGCCGAGCGCGGCCAACGGATTGGCGAACGAGAACTGCAGCGCGACGGCGAGCACCGTGAACAGGCCCACCATCTGCACCGAGCCGAGCGCGGCCGGGGTGAGCCACCCGGCGAGCGTGACGCGGAAGGGGGAGCGCAGCGCCGTCACGGCGCGCTTGGAGACCGGCTTGACGATGAGGAACAGGGCGTAGATGCCGATCCAGCCGGCCAGTGCCGCGAAGAAGGGCGCGAGGCCGGCGCCGTAGTTCTGCGCCTTGGTGACCGACGTCGACCCGACGCTGACCGGATCGGAGATCGTGGCGGCCTGCGCCTGGCGGGTCTGGTCGTCGGAGTCGGGGATCTGCTGCACGCCCGACGCCAGACCGTCGCGCAGCTTCGCCGCCCCCTCCGAGAGCTGGCCGAGGCCGCCGTCGAGGGTGCTCGCCCCATCGCGCAGTTGCGCGGCGCCCGAGGCCGCGGTGGCGGCACCGTCGGCGAGAGCGGAGGCGCCGTCGGCCGCGCCGGCCGCGCCCGAGGCGAGCGTGGCGCTCCCGTCGGCGACTTGGCGGGCGCCGGAGTCGAGGCGGTCGATCTGCGTCACGGTGTCCTGCACGCGGGCGTTCGCCGTCTCGAGGCGCTGGCCGACGGGGTCGAGCCGGGAGAGCACCTCGTCGATCTTCTGCGGGTCGACCCCGGCGTCGGCGAGGGCGGCCGCGATGTCGCTGCGGGCCTGCGGAAGCAGCGCCGCGGCCTCACCAGCGGCCGTGCCGACCTGTCGGGCGACGGTGTCGATACGGTCGACCCCGCCCGCCACCTGTTGGGCGCCGTCGGCGACGCGCGCCGACCCGTCGCGTAGCTGCGCGGTGCCGTCGCGTAGTTGCGCCGCGCCGTCCGAGAGCCGGGCGGTGCCGTCGGCGAGCTGCGCCGAGCCGGATGCCAGCTGCGCCGAACCGGATTTCGCGGTGCCGAGGCCGTCGACGAGCTGCGTCGCGCCCGTCGTGGCATCCACGAGGCTCACCCGGATCGTGTGGAGCGCGTCGAGCAGAGTGAGCCCGGCTTCGTCGACGACCTTCTGCGCCACCGAGGCTTGGATGCGGGAGACGGCTTGCGAGCCGATCGTCGAGGCGAGGTAGTTGTTGGCGTCGTTCGTGCGCAGCTCGATGCCGGCCTGCCGCGGGGTATCGCTGGAGAGGGATGCCACGGCGTCGCTGAAGTCGGACGGGATCGTCACGATGAAGTCGAAGTCCCCCCGCTCGAGCCCGGTCGTGGCCTGATCGGCGTCGATCCGATGCCATTCGAACGTGTCGCTGTCGAGCAGCTGGTCGGCCGCCTCGTCGCCGAGGTTGCGCTGCTCGCCGTTGATCTCGGCGCCGCGGTCGTCGACGACGAGGGCGACGGGCACGTGCGACAGATTGCCGTAGGGATCCTGATTGGCCCACAGGTACAGGCCGCCGTAGAGGATCGGCACGGCCAGGAGCGCCACGAGGGCGAGCACCGACATGCGCGTCGCGGTGAGGCGGCGCAGCTCCGCCGTGATCATCTGTGGGATCTTCACCGGACGTCCTCCTGCCGGGTGCTGTCGATCGTTCCGGAGCCGAGGGCGTCCAGCGCCGTCCGGGAGGCCTGCCCGGCGATGACGAGCACCGCGTAGCCGCGTTCGGCGAACTCCTCGGCGATCCGCCACCACGCGCCGGGCTCGCCGCCGTGGCGATCGGGGGCGACGAGCACGAGCCCCTCGACGCCCTGGCGGAGTGCGGCGAGCTCGAGCAGCATCCGGATCCGCTGCGCCGCCTCGACATTGCCGATCGGCAGGGATGCCAGCGACTCCAGGCCGATGCCCTCGAGCCACCGCTGCGCGGCGAAGGGAGTGGGCGCATGCCCGGCGAACATGAGCTCCTCGGCCACGACGCCGGTGACCGTGACGTTCGGCTCCGGCTCGGAGACCACGGGCGCGTCCACGAGCGCGACCCGGCGGCGGATGGCACCGGGGTCGGTGCGTCCGTCGATCGTGACGGATCCGGCGTCGATCTTCATGCGACCGGATGCCACGAGGCCCAGCACCGTCGGGCGCTGTTCGGTCTCGGCGACGACGAGGGTCGCGCGGCCTGTCTCGTACGAGGTGGTCGTCTCGGGGAGTGCGCGTTGCGCGCGTCCCTTCGCGACCGCGTCCAGGACGATTCTCACTGCGCCTCCAGTTCGGGGTGGCGGGTCAGCAGGTCGCGGGCATCGACCCACGACATGCCGGCGATGCCGAGGACCGCCGTCACGGCGATCGCGCGGGCGCTCGCCGACTCGGCGTCGACGCGGGCGACGACCATGCGGCCGGTCTCTTCGAGCAGTCTCGACAGGGTCGGAGCCGGCAGGTCGGCGCGCAGTTCACCGGCCTCCTGTCCGCGACGCACGATCGCGTCGATGCGGCGGCGCAGCGGCGCCAGTGCGGCAGAGGTTTCGGGCAGATGCGCGTCGTCGAGGGCGAGGGCGGCCGCCGCCTGCACGTGGGCGGCCTCTCGCCACAGTTCGGAGGCGAGCCGGGCCAGGGCGAGGCGGGAGTCGGGATCGTCGATGCGGTCCGCGATGGCGTTGAAGCGCGCGGCGCCGGCGGCGATCACCTCGCGGACGATCGCGTTGCGGTCGTCGAAGTGGCCGTACAGGGCGCGGCGCGACAGCCCTGCGCGTGCCGCGATCGCCGCGATGGAGGCATGGGGATCATGGCCGATGGCGGCGGTGGCGGCATCGACGATGCCGGCGCGGTTCTCGACCGCGTCACGACGACGGGCAGGCGTACTCACGGTCCCCGAGTGTACGCCCTATCTTGCACTCCCGTGTGCACTTTCATCCGCGTGATGGGTCAGAATGTGTCGCCTGCCGTGCGCTGAAGCGACACATTTTGACCCCTCACGCGACCGTGAGGAGGGGGCTCAGTCGGTGCCGGACTCGAACGCGGCGGACTCGCCGGCGGCATCCGTCGCGCCGGCAAGGCGCTCGCCGGCTGCGTCGAGCGGCGTGGCGGGCTCGATGATCTCGCGCGCGCCACCGGCGGCGACGTCGCCCACGAGCTCGCCCGTGGGGCCACCGATGAGTCCGAGCGCCGCGTACTGCTCGAGGCGCGCGCGCGAGTCGGCGATGTCGAGGTTGCGCATGGTGAGCTGGCCGATGCGGTCGACGGGACCGAACGCGGCGTCGCCGACGCGCTCCATCGACAGCTTCTCGGGCGAGTACGACATCCCGGATGCCACGGTGTCGAGGATCGTGTAGTCCTCGCCGCGGCGCAGGCGCAGGGTGACCGAGCCCGTGATGGTCGACCCGACCCACTTCTGGATCGACTCGCGCAGCATGAGCGACTGCGGCTCGAGCCAGCGCCCCTCGTACATCAGACGACCCAGGCGGCGACCCTGCTCGTGGTAGGTCGCGAGGGTGTCCTCGTTGAGGATGCTGTTGACGAGGCGCTCGTACGTGATGAACAGCAGCGCCATGCCCGGAGCCTCGTAGATGCCGCGGGACTTCGCCTCGATGATGCGGTTCTCGATCTGGTCGCTCATGCCGAGACCGTGGCGGCCGCCGATCGTGTTGGCCTCGCGGACCAGCGCGACGGGGTCGTCGAAACGCGTGCCGTTGATCGCGACCGGGCGCCCGGCCTCGAACTCGACGGTGACGTCCTCGGTCTCGATCTCGACCGCGGGGTCCCAGAAGCGCACGCCCATGATGGGCTCCACGACCTCGAGCGACACGTCGAGGTGCTCGAGCGTCTTGGCCTCGTGCGTGGCGCCCCAGATGTTGGCATCCGTCGAGTACGCCTTCTCGGCGCTGTCGCGGTACGGGAAGTCGTGGGCGACGAGCCACTCGCTCATCTCTTTGCGGCCACCGAGCTCGGTGACGAAGTCCGCGTCGAGCCACGGCTTGTAGATGCGCAGGGCCGGGTTGGCGAGCAGGCCGTAGCGGTAGAACCGCTCGATGTCGTTGCCCTTGTAGGTGGAGCCGTCGCCCCAGATGTCGACGCCGTCCTCTTTCATCGCGCGCACGAGCAGTGTGCCCGTGACGGCGCGACCCAGCGGCGTGGTGTTGAAGTACGTGCGGCCGCCCGAGCGGATGTGGAACGCGCCGCAGGCGAGGGCGACGAAGCCTTCTTCAACCAGGGCGGTCTTGCAGTCGACCAGACGCGAGATCTCGGCGCCGTACTGCGTCGCGCGGCCCGGGATCGAGACAATGTCGTCTTCGTCGTACTGCCCGAGGTCGCCGGTGTAGGTGCAGGGCACGGCGCCCTTGTCGCGCATCCACGCGACGGCCACCGAGGTGTCGAGACCACCCGAGAAGGCGATGCCGACGCGCTCGCCGACGGGAAGGGACTGCAGGACCTTGGACATGCGCTCGATTCTATTCGGGACGGATGCCGCGCCCCGAACCCGTGGTCGGCGGCGACGTGCGCTCGAGGCTCGGGGGTAATCAGCCGACGGTGACGCCGGTGATCGTGACCGCGGTCGCGGGAGGCCCGTCGGCGCCTCCGCCGGCGACGCCGGCTGCGCCGATCTTCTTCACGACGTTGAGGCCCTCGGGGGACAGCCGGCCGAACACGGTGTAGTCCGGCGGCAGCGGGGAGTCGGCGTAGACCAGGAAGAACTGGGATCCGTTGGTGTCGGGACCTGCGTTGGCCATCGCGATCGTGCCCGCCGGGTATTCCTCGCTGCCGTCCACCTCGTCCGCGAAGGAGTAGCCGGGCCCGCCGCGGCCGGTGCCCGCGGGATCTCCGCACTGCAGCACGAAGATGCCCCGGGTGGTGAGGCGGTGGCAGTCGGTTCCGGTGAAGTACCCCTGCTCCGCGAGCGAGACGAAGCTCTCGACCGTGCAGGGGGTGCGGTCCCCGGTGAGCGTCATCGGCACGGCTCCGGCCGAGGTCTCGAGCGTGACGGTGACGGCGCCGGACGTCGTCTCGCCGGCGGGCGGGGGCGTGACGTCGCGGGCGGCCTGCCCCTGCGCGCGGTACGCGCACGCGCCCGAGGCGGCGGCTGCGGAGGCCGGGGAGGAGGCGCTCGGCGAATCCGGCGATGCCGGGGCCGGAGCACTCCCCGCACAGCCGGCGAGAACGAGGAGGGCCGAGGCGATCAGGGCCGCGGGGAACAGGCGCGCATGCACATCGACCACGGTAGCGGCCGCGGGGCGTTCCGGTGGCCGCGCGTTCCGGGGCCGGGAGTCCCGCGGCGTCGACTCCGCCTCAGGAACTCCGGATGCCGCGCCGCCGGCCGATCGCGACGGCGCCTACGGCGACCACGACGATCGTGACCGCGATGCCGATGATGTAGCCGATGACGCTGCCCCAGCTGCTGTCGTACGGGTTCAGGAACGGGTACGGATACCAGTACGGCTGGCCGGTGGTGGGGTTGGTGACGAGATTCGCGCGCAGCAGCGTGTAGACGATCCAGGCGATCGGGAAGATCGCCGCGCCGAACGCCGCTTTCCACGGCAGGCGTCGCCGGCACGGCCCCAGGAACAGGTCGAGGAGGAGGAAGAGCGGCCCCCACACGTGCATGACCTCGTTCGACCACCCGACCGTCTCGGGCTGCAGCGGGAGGCCGCGCAGCAGCAGGTTGTAGACCACGCCCGTGATCACCATGTACGTCGAGACCCACGCCAGGGCCGCGGCGAGAGGGAGCGGATCGGGTTCGAGGCGACGCCGACGCGCGAGGAAGCGGATGCCCGCCCATGCCAGCACGGCGACGCTCGCGGTGTTGGAGAGGATCGTGAAGAAGCTGAAGAAGTTGGCGATCGTCGTCGGTACGTCGCGGTCGGCGGCAGCGGCGCCGGCGACCGTGGAGACGAACTGGGCGACGACGGCGGCGGCGATGAGCGTCGCCATGGCCAGACGCAGCGCGGTCCAGCCAGTGGCCCAGGTGCGGGAACGGAGCATGCGCTCAGGGTAGTGACCTCGCGCGGACGCGGGGCGGGGTTGTGCACAACCCCGAAAGGGCGTGTCGAGCACGCTCGATAGGATGGGGTGTACCGCCGGATAACACGCGAGGAGCGCACATGCCCGGAATCGTGATCGTCGGCGTCCAGTGGGGCGACGAAGGCAAGGGCAAGGCCACCGACTTGCTCGGTGAGCGCACCGACTGGGTGGTGAAGTTCAACGGCGGCAACAACGCCGGACACACCGTCGTCATCGGCGACGAGAAGTACGCGCTGCACCTGCTGCCCAGCGGCATCCTCTCGCCGGGCGTCACCCCCGTCATCGGCAACGGCGTCGTGGTCGATCTCGAGGTGCTCTTCAACGAGCTCGAGGCCCTCAACGCCCGGGGCCTCGACACGAGCCGGCTGAAGATCAGCGCCAACGCGCACATCATCACGCAGTATCACCGCACGCTCGACAAGGTCACCGAGCGCTTCCTCGGCAAGCGCATGATCGGTACCACCGGCCGCGGCATCGGCCCTGCTTACGCCGACAAGATCAACCGCGTCGGAATCCGCGTGCAAGACCTCTTCGACGAGAACATCCTGCGGCAGAAGGTCGAGGGCGCTCTCGACCAGAAGAACCACCTCCTCGTCAAGGTCTTCAACCGCCGATCGATCACGGTCGACGAGGTCGTCGAAGACCTGCTCTCGTACGCCGAGCGCGTCCGGCCGATGGTCAGCGACATCTCCCTCCTGCTGAACGACGCCCTCGACCAGGGCGATGTCGTCGTCTTCGAGGGCGGCCAGGCCACGATGCTCGACGTCGACCACGGCACCTACCCCTTCGTCACGTCGTCCTCGGCGACGGCCGGTGGCGCGTCGACGGGTTCGGGCGTCGGGCCCAACCGCCTCGATCGCATCGTCGGCATCGTGAAGGCCTACACGACGCGCGTCGGCTCGGGTCCGTTCCCCACCGAGCTCTTCGACGAGAGCGGCGACTGGCTGCGTTCGCGCGGCTTCGAGTTCGGCACCACAACCGGTCGCCCGCGCCGAGTCGGCTGGTACGACGCTCCCATCACGCGCTACGCGACCCGCATCAACGGCATCACCGACCTCGTGCTGACCAAGCTCGACATCCTCGGAGGCCTCGAGCAGATCCCCGTGTGCGTCGCGTACGACGTCGACGGCGAGCGGTTCGACGACCTGCCGGTCAACCAGACCGACTTCCACCACGCGAAGCCGATCTACGAGTACCTGCCCGGGTGGAGCGAAGACATCTCCACGGCGCGCACCTTCGACGAGCTTCCGAAGACGGCTCAGGAGTACGTCCTGGCCCTCGAAGAGATGAGCGGCACGCGCATCTCGGTCATCGGTGTCGGGCCCGCGCGCGACCAGGTCATCGTCCGCCACGACCTCATCGACTGACGTGCGCTTCTGGGTCGGCGCCTACACCTCCGACGCGGGTTCCGCCGAGGGCATCGGCATCCTGCAGGCCGGCGACGCCGACTCGTCGTGGGCCTCGGGGCCGCTGGGCATGGTCGGCACCGCGGTCGCGGCGCCGGGATCGCCGTCGTGGGTGGCGGAGCACCCGCAGCACGACGTTCTCTACGCAGCGCTCGAGTCCGACGGCACGGTGCAGGCCTACCGCCGCACGGGCGAGACGCGGCTCGTTCCGTTCGGGTCCCCCGTGGAGGCCGGCGCTGCGGTGTGCCACGTCGCCGTCGCGCCCGACGCGTCCTTCCTCGTCGCGAGCTGCTGGAGCGACGGGCGCGTGGTCCGCATCGCCCTGGATGCCGCGGGCCGCCCGGCAGCGCCGGTGATCGCGGCCGCCGCGACCGATCCGTACGACCCCGCTCCCGACGGATCGGTGGTCGAGACCGGTGCCCATGTCTCGGGTGCCGTCGTCCCCGACCTCGCCGCCGCCGCGCGGGCGCTGCGAGAGGCCGCGGGCGACGAGTTCGGTCACCTCGTCCCGGCCTACGACGACGTTCCTGAGACCCATGCCGAGTCCGAAGAGGCCGCCGCCGGCGCGCGGGTGTCCCGCACGCACGAGACGATCTTCCTGCCCGGCGGGCTCCTGGCCACCACCGACATGGGCCTCGACCTCGTCCGCTTCTGGCGCGCGACCGCCACGGGACTGCGTCTCGATCACGAGGTCGCGCTGCCGAAGGGGAGCGGCCCGCGCCACGGGGTGTGGCATCCGTCGGGTCACCTCTACGTCGTGACCGAGCTCAGCCGCGAGGTCTTCGTGCTGGCCCCGGATGCCGAGACCCGTTGGCGGGTCGTCTCGGGGCAGCCGCTCCTCGGCACCCTCGACGGTGACACCGCGGCCGAACTGTGCATGAGCCGTGACGCGTCCACGCTCTACGCCGGGGTGCGCGGCAGCGACACGATCGGCGTCCTGGCGGTGCGCGGAGCGGGCGAGAGCCTGCAGCTCACGGCTCTGGCCGAGGCCGGCACGCACTGGCCGCGGCATCACGTCGTCGTGAACGACACGTTGTTGGTGGCCGGGCAGCTGGCCAACGAGATCGTGTCGCTCCCGCTCGACCCCCGCACGGGAGTGCCGGGCCGCGTGCGTCACCGCACGGCATCCCCGTCCCCGACGCGCCTGCTCCCGATGCGCTGAGCGCCGTCCCGCTGAAGGCGGTCGCGACCGCTACTTCTTGGCATCCTGTCGCGGGATGATGATCTGCTTGAGGATGAGCAGCAGCGATGCGGTCACGGGAATCGCGACGAGCGCGCCGAGCAGGCCCAGGAGCGTTCCGCCGACGAGCGCGCCGATGACCACGAGCGATCCGGGGACCGAGATAGTCCGGCTCATGACGCGCGGCGTCAGCACGTATGCCTCGAGCTGCATATAGATCAGGTAGACCACGGCGAAGATGAGTCCGGCAGTCGGGTCGACGATCAGGGTGAACACGGTGGCCGTGCCCCAGAACAGCACGGAACCGACGAGCGGGATGAGCGTGATCCCGAACGCCAGGGCCGCGAGCAGGGCCGCGAACGGTTGCCCGACGATCGTGAGCAGGATGAAGGCGAACACCGCGTTGATCAACGCGAGGACGACCATGCCCGAGAGGTAACCACCGACCGAGTCGGTGATCTGCCCGGTCATCTTCGCGACCGTCTCGCGGTTGCGGGCCGGGCTCAGACGCACGAGCGAGTTCTTCATCGTCGGCAGCGATGCCAAGAAGTACAGGCTCAGCACCAGCACGATGATCGCCCCGGAGATGCCGGTGGCGATCGTGACGCCCACCTGCAGCAGGCCCCCGCCGATCGCGGTGAGGTTCGACGGGTTGGTGAAGAACTTCTGCACCTCGTTGATGATCTCGCCCACGCTGTCGCTGAGATTCGCCTCGATCCAGAGCACGAAGTCGCTCGTGCGCAGGTCGGAGACGAAGGACGGGACGTCTCTGACGAACTGCTCGACCTGACGGACGACGGGCGGGATCAGCAGCCACAGGGCGCCGATGAGGACGATCGCGAGACCGCCGAAGACGATGACGATCGCCCACGCGCGCGACAAACCCCGCCGCACGAGCATCCGGACCAGGGGGTCGAGCGCGAGCGCGAGGAAGAGGGCGATCGCGATGTAGATGAGGACCGTGGAGAGGTTGCTCAGTGCGAGCGCCAGCAGGATCGCCGTCAGCCCGCCGAGGGTGAGGAAGAAGCCCGCCGCATACGGGCGCGCGATCGCCGACCATACGGGCCGATCCCGGGAGGTGACCTCGCCGGCGTCGGCGCCGGCGGCGGAGGGATCGGGGCGCGTGGATCGGCTCATGGTCACACTGTAGGGCGTGCTCTCGCGCGGGTGTGGGTGCGCGATAGGGTCGGGAGCCGGGAGGACCCATGACCGACGCCGATCCGACGATGATCCTGCAGGGCCTGCGTGGCAGCATTGACAACATCGACGCCGCTCTCATCTTCTTGCTCGCCGAGCGTTTCCGCTGCACGAAGCAAGTGGGCGTGCTCAAGGCGCAGCACGGGATGCCGGCATCCGACCCTTCTCGCGAGGAGCAGCAGATCGCGCGATTGAAGCGTCTGGCGGCCGAAGCCGACCTCGATCCCGAGTTCGCCGAGAAGTGGTTCAACTTCGTCGTCGCCGAGGTCATCCGCCACCACCGCTCCGCGGCCGCCGGCACGGCGGGCGACTGACAGGACGCTCCGCGACACGCCCGGGCCGTCTTCGCGAACGTGCGGCCCACGCCCCGTCGGCGGACTCTGGTACGCGCCCGCGCGTGCCACGCGTCGTCGGCGATCGCAAGCCGAGGGCCGATTTGCCAGGCGATCCATCACCGTGAAACGTTGGGGGAGGCCCGAAATGGGCCGCCCACCCGACCAGTCCGCGGTCGTCGGTGCCGGCTCGGGGGAGTCGCGCCGCGAGCGTACGGTCGGCGGCCTGGACGCGGATCAGACATCCGCCGTCGACGCGCTCACCCCCGCACGAGCGCCGGACGGGCTGCCACCCGGGCGTGACCGATGCGGCCACCCGAGGCCGCCCAGGTGCACACAGTGACCCACCCGCATGCCATCGCGGCGAAGAACCTCTTCAAGGTCTTCGGCCGCGCCCCTCAGACCGCGGTCGAGAAGCTTCGCGCGGGAACCCCGCGCGACCAGCTCGGCGACGCCGGAACGGCCGCCGTCATCGATGCGAGTTTCTCCGTCGAACCCGGCGAGATCTTCGTCATCATGGGGCTCTCCGGCTCCGGTAAGTCGACCATCATCCGCATGCTCAACGGGCTGCACGACGTCACGGCCGGAACGGTCGAGGTGCAGGGCGACCCCCTCACCGGCGTCAGCCCGTCGCGGTTGCGCAGCCTCCGTCGCGAGCGCATCGCGATGGTGTTCCAGCACTTCGCTCTGCTCCCGCACCGCACGGTGGCCGCGAACGTCGCCTATCCGCTCGAGATCCGCGGCGTCGGCAAGGCCGAGCGCCTGGCCAAGGCGAACGAGATCCTCGCGCTCGTGGGCCTGGACGGATGGGGCGAAAAGCTCCCCTCGGCCCTCTCCGGCGGCATGCAGCAGCGCGTCGGCATCGCCCGCGCTCTCGCGGCCGACACCGACATCCTGCTCATGGACGAAGCCTTCAGCGCGCTCGATCCGCTGATCCGTCGCGAGATGCAGGAGCAGCTGCTGGAGCTCCAGCGCACGCTGAAGAAGACGATCGTCTTCATCACCCACGACCTCAACGAGGCGATGTTCCTCGGTGACCGCATCGCGGTCATGCGCGACGGGCGGATCGTCCAGATCGGGACCCCCGAAGACATCCTCACCGACCCCGCGAACGACTACGTCGAGCAGTTCGTGCAGGACGTCGATCGCGCCCGCGTGCTCACGGCCGCGAACGTCATGGAGCGTCCCCGCCCCCGAGTGGATGCCACGGCGGGTCCGCGCACCGCGCTGCGGCAGATGCGCGACGCCTACATGTCGGCCGTGTACGTCACCGACCGTGACCGCCGGCCCCTCGGCATCATCACCGACCGGGATGCCATGAAGCTCGTGATCGCGGGAGAGAACTCGCTCCACAGCAAGCTCAAGCCGATGCCGCAGACCGTCCGCGAGGACGACGTCCTGATGAACCTGTTCGTCCCCTCGGTCGAGTCGCCCCTCCCGCTCGCGGTCCTCGACACCGAGGGACGCCTCGCCGGCGTCATCCCGCGCGTCACGCTCCTCGCCGCGCTCGGCCCCGGACCCACCGCCACCGAGGAGATCACCGTGCTCCCGCAGCCCATGCCGTCCGCCGAGATCGACGCGGTGCTCGCCGACGAAGTCGTGGCATCCGAGACCGAGGGGGTGCGCTGATGGAGGGCTTCCGCATCCCCGTCGGCGCCTGGGCCGCCGCGGGCGTGGACTGGGTCCGCGACAACCTCTCCGGGCTCCTCGACCTCATCGCCGTCGTCGTCCGCTTCCTCGTCGGCGGGCTGAGCGACGCCCTGCTGGCCGCGCCGATCGTCGTCGTGATCGTCGTGGCTGCGCTTCTGGCCTGGGCCGTGAAGTCCTGGAAGCTCGCCCTCGGGACCGCGATCGGCTTCGCGCTCATCCTCGGGATGGGCCAGTGGGTCACCGCGATGCAGACCCTCGCGCTCGTGCTCGTGGCGACCGTCGTCGCCGTCGCGATCTCAGTCCCGCTCGGCATCTGGTCGGCGCGCAACGCCACGGTCCGGGCGATCCTCAAGCCCGTCCTGGACCTCATGCAGACGATGCCGGCGTTCGTCTACCTGATCCCGGCGATCACGTTCTTCAGCATCGGCGTCGTGCCCGGCGTCGTCTCCACGGTCATCTTCGCGCTGCCTCCCGGCGTGCGCCTGACCGAGCTCGGCATCCGCGGGGTCGACTCCGAGACGGTCGAGGCCGGACACGCCTTCGGAGCCACGCCCGCGCAGATCCTCCGCGGCATCCAGTTGCCCCTCGCGATGCCCACGATCATGGCCGGCATCAACCAGGTCATCATGCTGGCGCTGTCGATGGCGGTCGTGGCCGGCATCGTGGGCGCTGACGGACTGGGCAAGGAGGTCGTGCAGTCGATCTCCACCCTGAATCTGCCCAAGGGCGTCGAGGCCGGACTCAGCGTGGTCATCCTCGCCGTCTACCTCGACCGGCTCACCGCCGCGCTCGGCAGCCCCGCGGAGCAGACCTCGTCGCTGCGCGGCATGCTCGGCCGCCGCCGGGCCGGGTCGTCGACGGTCCCCGCGAAGGCCTCCGCGGCCGCCGCGACCGAGGCGGAGCGCGAGAAGGCGTCCCCGCGCCGCGCGCCGATCTCCACCGGCGTCTGAGCGCACGGCATCCCCACCACCCATACGAAACGCACGAGAGATACGGAAACACTCACATGACGAACAAGCGACACCTCACCACGACCCTCGCGCTCGGCGCCGTCAGCGCGCTCGCGCTCGCCGGTTGCGCGAGCGGCAACCAGGCCGAGGGCGGCACCGGCGGATCGGGCGACAAGGGCACGATCACGCTCGGCTTCCTCCCGTCCTGGACCGACGGCCTCAGCACCGCGTACCTGCTCGAGGACCAGCTCGAGAAGCTCGGCTACACGGTCCAGATGCAGACCCTCACCGAGGCCGGCCCGCTGTACACCGGGCTCGCCCAGGGCGACGTCGACATCTACCCCTCGGCGTGGCCGGAGCTCACGCACAAGTCGTACATGGACCAGTACGGCGACAAGATCGAGGACCTCGGCGCGTACTACGACAACGCCAAGCTCACGATCGCGGTGCCCAGCTACGTCGACATCGACTCGATCGACCAGCTGAAGGACAACGCCGCGCGCTTCGACGGCCGCATCTACGGCATCGAGCCGGGTGCGGGTCTGACCAAGCAGACGCAGGAGAGCATGCTGCCCGGCTACGGCCTGGACGGCGACTTCGAGCTCGTGACCTCGTCGACCGCGGCGATGCTCACCGAGCTCGACAACGCCATCGCGGCGCAGAAGGACATCGTCGTGACGCTGTGGCGCCCGTTCTGGGCCAACGACGCGTACGACGTGAAGGACCTCGAAGACCCCCAGGGCCTCATGGGCGACCCCGAGAAGCTCCACTTCCTCGGCACGGCCGGCTTCGCGGAGACGTACCCGGATGCCGCCGAGCTCATCGCCGGCATCCAGCTCGACGACGCGCAGTACGGCTCGCTCGAAGACCTCGTGGTCAACGAGTACGGCGAGGGCCGTGAGGCCGAGGCCGTCGACGCGTGGCTGAAGCAGAACCCCGAGGCGTTCTCGACGCAGCGCAGCTGACGTCCCGCCTTCGAAGGCCCCTTCCGCCCCGCGGCGGAGGGGGCCTTTCGCGTGGGCGGCGCTCAGCCGATCGCGTGGGCGGCGCTGAAGCGCGTGCGGAAGCCGGGGTGCCCGGCCGGCATGGCGAGCACCGAGTCGGGTGTGCGCCCGACCAACTGCGGGAAGCCGGAATCCGCGACGAGGTCGTCGTCGAGCGCCTCGAGCTCGGCCGTGACGAGCGGCCACGGCTCGTGCGTGTTCGCCGCCCAGATCGTTCGACCGAGGTGCCGCTCGTGGAACCCCCAGCGCGCCGTGAGGAACCGTGACAGCGGGGTGTCGACGGGGTCGGTGCCCAACCGTGCACGCAGGCGGGTTCCCGGATGCCGTCCGCCGTGGCGGCGCGACCGGTACTCGATGCGCGCGCCGTCGGTCCGCACCCCGGCCCGGGCCCAACGGTAGGGGAGGCCGAACAGCGCGCGGGCCGCGAGCACCGGGGCGAGGTGCTCGGCCTCGAGCGTGCGGAAGACGACTCCGCGCCGCCCCGCGTCATCGACCGCGTACGTGCGCACGTTGATCTCGGTGAAGGTGCCGACCAGTGGCACGGGCGGGAGGGGCAGGAACCGGAACTCGCTCAGCACGAACGGCACGAGCCCCACCCACGCCGAACCGTCGTGCACGTCTGGCCGGGTGCCCGGTGGCAGGAGCGGGGCCACGTCGGCGGGGTCGACGCGCCAGTGGACGAACACGGCGCGGTTCCACCGCTGCTCGATGACGGCGCGGCCCGGAAGGGCGGGGGAGTGGCGTTCGAGGGTCACGGGGGGATTCTCGCCCCGGCGCCTGTGCACGGAGGGAGACTGGACACATGCCCTCGTCGTCTGCTGCGGATCCCCGGCTCGTGGCATCCATCCGCTCCCTCTTGGCGGCGCGGGCCGAGGGGGCGACGATCTGCCCGTCCGAGGCGGCTCGTGCCGTGGGCGGAGACGAGTGGCGCGCCCTCATGCCGTCGGCGCGGGATGCCGCGCGCGTCCTCGCCGAGGAGGGTGAGGTCGAGGTGACCCAGCGGGGCGAGGTCGTCGACGTGACGACGGCGCGCGGACCCGTGCGGATCCGCCGCACACGCTGAGGCGGCGAGTCAGACGGCGGGCTCCGGCGGGGTGCCGGATGCCGAACGCGGAAGCTCGAGAGCGACCTTCTTCTCGAGCTCCTCGACGGCTTCGTCGCTCAGCCAGATGAGGCCGTCGAGCTCCTGCCGCACGCGGCGGTACGCGACCTGCCGTTCATTCGGCGTGGCCGCCTGATCGACGGCGACGCCGAGCAGCTGCTGCGCGGTATCGAGGCGTTTGCGCTCGTCGGGAGTGAACGCGGCGGCCTTGACGCGTCGTGCGTCGCGCTCGGCGACCTCGAACGCGACCTCGTAGTCGGTCACGGCGTCGCGGTACTCCTTCGCCCGCTCCGGCGAGGAGGTCTCTCCCGGTGCCGGGCGCAGGGTGTCCGCGACCTTCTTGGCCCGGAGGAACGCGGCGGTCAGCGGCTGCCGCCCGTCGCTCATCGCGGGGTACGCGATGAGCTTGGACACGTCCAGCTCGTAGTCCAGCCAGCGGTGGGTGACGTCGTCGTGGCGGGCCTGCACGCGCGAGAGATCGTCGGAGACGGGAGTCGGCGCGGCCGCGGCAGGCGGGGTGGAAGCGGATGCCGGCAGCCCACCGCTCTGCGCGCGCATGAGCTCGAGCTGCTCGCGGTGGCGACGGCGGGCCGAGAGCTCGCGCTGCTTGTTCACGGTGCCGATGGCGCCCATCGTCATGCCGAACAGCGGGAACACGAGCCACCAGTAGTTTCCGGCGAACTCCGCGATTTCGTTCACGCCGCCACGCTACGCGTCCGGGTCGTTCTTGCGCGCGCGCTTCGCGTGACGGTCGTTCCACGATCGGGCCGCCGCCCGGCCCATGTTCTCCATCGACCAGGCCAGCGCCCGCTGCGCCTGCTCGGCCCAGTCCGACGTCATCCGTCCCCACGCGTCGGCGGGGTCGGCCTCGGGGCGGTCGTCGCGACCGCGGCGGGCGGCGCGCTCGGCGCGCTCGAAGGCGTGACCGAGCTGACGGACGGCGTCGCGGTACGCGAGGAAATCGGCCGGCTCCAGACGGGAGTCGACCGCGGTGGGGCGCAGCCACTGGGCCCGCTCCTGTGCGCGCAGGAAGTCGGCCAGGAGGGGCGAGCGCGAGTCGCTCATCGCCGGGAAGTCGATCGCGAGCGCCGGGTCGGTCTCGTACGCCATCCACCGCACGAGGATCGTGTCGTGCTCGTGGAACAGCCGGGCCACGGGCAAGGGGGCGCTGCCCGAGCGGATCGCGGGGAGCATCGCCTTGGCAGCCTTGACCCCGGCCCGGCGGGCACGCACCTCCGCGGCGGCGGCCCGCAGCTCGCGCTGCGCGGCGGTGAGTCGGGAGCGCGCGGCTGCGACGGCGTCGGACGACACCCGGGATGCCGCGCGCTCGGCCTGGGCGCGGACGACCTCCGCGTCCGCGACCTTCACTTCGGCGCGGCCCCGGGTCACGGCGTGACGTGCGGTCTGCAGGTCGAGGAGAGCGGCATCCAGCTCGAGGCGTCGGGCCGCGGTCTTGCTCAACGGCCGGTTCGCCCACGTCCGTGCGGCGCGATCCGAGGTCGAGGCCCCGGCCGGGAGGGCGCGCTGCTGCGAGCGGCGCACACCGATCCAGCCGACGGTGCCGGCACCGGCCGCAGCGGGGCCGATCCACCACCACTCGGCGATCAGCGCCACGAGCGGTTCCACGTCTCCATGCTACGTCGGCGGCCCGCGAGCGCGCCCGGGAGAGCGGGACGGGGGCGGGGATGTGAGATCGTTTCGGAGTGAGACACCGTCGACGGGCGCCGGTCTGAGCGTCAGCCGAAGATCAGCGAGAGCACCGTCGCGCCGCCGCCGGTGAGCACGAGCGCGGCGATCACCACCCAGGCGGTGATCTTGACGCGGCGCTGACGTCGCTCGTCGAACCCGGCCATGTCGTCGTCGTGGTCGGTCATCGCGCGACTCCTTTCGTGCCGCGGTGCTCCGCGGGGGTCATCAGGTTCTCGTACGGCGGTGCGCCGAGGCTGCCCGGCGCCGTGGGGCCGGGCCCGCGGGGTCAGGCGACGGGCTCGGCGACCGTCGGGCCGAACACGGCCGGCAGCGTCTCGGTCGACAGGCGGCGCAGCTCGGACACCGGGACGGTGAAGACGTCCTGGATCTCGAGCGTGGCCTCGGTGCCCGGCTCCACGTCGGTGACGCCGATGCGCAGCACGGGGTAGCCGCGACCGTGGCAGAGGCCCCGGAACTTCACGTCCTCTTCGCGCGGCACGCTCACGAGCACGCGGCCGGTGGACTCGCTGAACAGGGCGGCGGTGGCATCCACGCCGTCGCGCTCCATGAGCTCGGTGATCCAGACGCGGGCGCCGACGCCGAAGCGCATGACGCCCTCGGCGAGGGCCTGCGCGAGACCGCCGGACGACAGGTCGTGCGCGCTCGAGACGAGCGACTGGGACCCCGCGGCCTGCAGGAGCTCGGCGAGCTTGCGCTCCTGCGCCAGGTCGACCTTGGGCGGACGGCCGCCGAGGTGGTCGTGGATCGTCCCGGCCCACTGCGAACCGTCGAGCTCGTCGGCGGTGACGCCCAGCAGGTAGAGGTTCTCGCCGGCATCCTGCCATCCGCTCGGGATGCGCGCGGCGACGTCGTCGATGATGCCCATGACACCCACGACGGGGGTCGGGTGGATCGGCTGGTCGCCGGTCTGGTTGTAGAACGAGACGTTGCCGCCGGTGACCGGGATGCCGAGCTCGAGGCATCCATCGGAGAGACCCTCGACGGCCTGGCTGAACTGCCACATGACCTCGGGGTTCTCGGGGCTGCCGAAGTTCAGGCAGTCGGTGACCGCGGTGGGCACGGCGCCGGTGACGGCGACGTTGCGGTACGCCTCGGCGAGGGCGAGCTTCGCTCCGTTGTAGGGGTCGAGCTGGCAGTAGCGGCCGTTGCAGTCGGTGGCGATCGCGAAGCCGAGCCCGCTCTCTTCGTCGACGCGGATCATGCCGGCGTCGTCGGGGAAGCTCAGGGCCGTGTTGCCGAGCACGTAGTAGTCGTACTGGTTGGTGATCCACGACGTGTCGGCGAGGTTCGGGCTCGCGACGAGGGTGGTGAACTGGTCGCGCAGCGCGTCGTTGTCGGCGGCACGGGGGAGCTTCGCGGCCGAGTCCGCGTTGAGCGCGTCGATCCAGGTCGGGTAGGCGACCGGGCGCTCGTAGACGGGGCCGTCGACCGCGACGGTCGAGGGGTCGACATCGACGATGCGCTCGCCGTACCAGTCGATGACGAGGCGGCCGTCGCCGGTGACCTCGCCGAGGACGCTCGTCTCGACGTCCCACTTGCCGACGACGGCGAGGAACGCGTCCAGCTTCTCGGGCGCGACGATCGCCATCATGCGCTCCTGCGACTCCGACATGAGGATCTCTTCGGGCGTGAGCGACGGGTCGCGCAGCAGCACCTTCGACAGCTCGACCTTCATGCCGCTGTTGCCGTTCGCGGCCAGCTCGCTCGTGGCGCACGAGATGCCCGCCGCACCCAGGTCTTGAATGGCCTCGACGAGGTCGTCGCGGTACAGCTCGAGGCAGCACTCGATGAGCACCTTCTCGGCGAACGGGTCGCCGACCTGGACCGCGGGACGCTTGGTGGGTCCGCCGTCGGCGAAGGTGTCGGATGCCAGGATGCTGGCGCCGCCGATGCCGTCGCCGCCCGTGCGGGCACCGAACAGCACGACCTTGTTGCCCGCGCCGGAAGCGTTGGCGAGCTTGAGGTCTTCGTGGCGGAGGACGCCGACCGCGAGGGCGTTCACGAGCGGGTTGCCCTGGTAGACGGAGTCGAACACCGTCTCGCCACCGATGTTCGGCAGCCCGAGGCAGTTCCCGTAGAACGAGATGCCGCTCGTGACGCCGTGCACGACGCGCGGGGTGTCGGGGTGGTCGATGGCGCCGAAGCGCAGCTGGTCCATGACGGCGACCGGCCGCGCGCCCATCGAGATGATGTCGCGCACGATGCCGCCGACGCCGGTCGCGGCGCCCTGGAACGGCTCGATGTAGCTGGGGTGGTTGTGCGACTCGACCTTGAAGGTGACCGCCCAGCCGTCGCCCACGTCGACCACGCCGGCGTTCTGGCCCATGCCCACCATGAGGCGGGTCTTCATCTCGTCGCTGACCTTCTGGCCGAACTGGCGCAGATAGATCTTGCTGGACTTGTAGGAGCAGTGCTCGCTCCACATGACCGAGTACATCGCCAGCTCACCGCTCGTGGGGCGGCGGCCCAGGATCTCGCGGATCTGGGCGTACTCGTCGTCCTTGAGGCCGAGGGCGCCGTACGGCTGGTCCTTCTCGGGCGTGGCGATCGCGTTCTCGACCGTGTCGGCCAGGGCCGTGCGGTGGGCGGGTGCGGCGGATTCGGGTGAGTGGGTCACGCGGCTGAGCTCCAAGAATCGCGGGGGCCGGACGGAGTCAGTCTAGTTGGGCGGGTGATCCCGGTCTGCCGCGCGGCCTGGCCCCGGGCCGCAACCTCAGTGATGTGCACGACCTCAGCCACGCCGCGGGACATCGGGCTGAAGTCGTGCGAATCGTCGAGGTTGTACTGCGGCCGCTAGGCGGTCTTCGCCACTCGCACGCGCAGGCTCTTCATCAGCGGCTGGTCGCTCTGGCGGCTGTAGTCGTCGGGGCCGAGGAGCACGTTCATCTCGGGGAAGTACCCGGCGGCGCTGCCGCGCGGGGTGTCGTACTGCAGCGCGCGGAACGCCGTGACGCTGCGCACCGACCCGTCGCGCGAGGTCGCGACGATGTCGACGAGGTCGCCCTCGGCGATGCCGCGCTCCTTCATGTCCTTCCGATTCATGAAGATGAGCTCCCGGATGTTGCGGACGCCGCGGTACCGATCGTCGGCCGAGTAGATCGTGGTGTTCCACTGGTCGTGCGAGCGCATGGTCTGCAGCACCAGCACGTCGGAGTCGGCGGGGATGACGTCGGGGAGCTCGGCGAGCGAGAACTCGGCCTTGCCCGACGGCGTCCGGAAGTCGCGCTCGCGCGCGGGCTGTGGGATGCGGAAGCCCCAGTGCTGGCGGACGAGCTCGTTGAAGCCCTCGAACCCGGGCAGCACCTTCGCCATGGTGTCGCGGATGCGGTCGTAGTCGCCGACGTACCACTCCCACGGCGTCTGCGAGTCGGGCATCGCCGCCCGCGCGATGCGCGCGATGATCGCGGGCTCGCTGAGCAGGTGCGGTGATGCGGGCTTGCGCGACCCGAGCGAGAGCATGACGGAGCTCATGGCATCCTCGGTCGAGATCGACTGGGGTCCCGCCTCCTGCTCGTCGCGCTCGGTGCGTCCGAGGCAGGGGAGGATCAGCGCCTCTTTTCCGTGGGTGAGGTGGCTGCGGTTCAGCTTCGTGCTGACGTGCACGGTGAGGTCGCAGCGGCTCATGCCCTCGGCGGTGAGCGCGGTGTCGGGAGCGGCGCGCACGAAGTTGCCGCCCATGCCGACGAACACCTTCAGGTCGCCGCGGTGCAGGGCCGCGACGGTGTGCACGGTGTCGAGTCCGGGATCGCGGGGCGAACGGATGCCGCACACCTCGTCGAGCTTCGCGAGCCACGCCTCCGTGGGCTTGTGGTTGATGCCGCACGTGCGGTTGCCCTGGACGTTGCTGTGGCCGCGCACGGGCGAGGGGCCGGTGCCCAGGCGCCCGACGTTGCCGCGGAGGAGCAGCAGGTTGACGATCTCGCGGACGGTGTCGACGCCGTGCTCGTGCTGGCTGACGCCGAGGCACCAGCTGATCACGGTGCGGTCGGCGGCGAGGTAGACGCCGGCGGCGGCGCGGATCTCGGTCTCGGTCAAGCCCGACTGGGTGACGAGGTCGTCCCACGCGGTGGCCTCGACGAGGGCGCGGTACTCGTCGAACCCATGCGTGTAGCCCTCGACGAACGCGCGGTCGAGCACCGAGGGGTCGGTCTCGGCGGCCTCGAACACGACCTTGGCCATGCCGCGCACGAGCGCGAGGTCGCCCCCGGGCCGCACCTGGAGGTTCATCGTGCTCGTGGGGTGGTCGGTGAACGTCGCCATGTCGACGATTTCGTGCGGCACGATCGTGCGGGTGGCCGCGACCTCGCGGAGCGGGTTCACGTGCACGACCTGGGCGCCGCGCTCGACCGCCTCGGCGAGGCTCGTGAGCATGCGTGGGGCGTTCGACGCGGCGTTGACGCCCAGCACGAACAGCGCGTCGCAGTTCTGCCAGTCCTCGAGGTCGGCGGTTCCCTTGGGCGTGGCGAGGGATGCCGTGAGCCCCCGGCCCGAGCCCTCGTGGCACATGTTCGAGCAGTCGGGGAGGTTGTTCGTGCCGAGCTCGCGCGCGAACAGCTGGTACAGGAACGAGGCTTCGTTGCTCAAGCGTCCGGAGGTGTAGAACGCGGCCTGATCGGGGCTGTCGAGGCCCTGGAGGTGCTGCCCGATGAGGCGGAACGCGTCGTTCCACGAGATCGGCACGTAGTGGTCGGTCGCGGCGTCGTACGCCATCGGACCCACCAGGCGTCCGGCATCCTCGAGGGCGAAGTCGGTCCACTCGGCGAGTTCCGTGACCGAGTGCTCGGCGAAGAACTCCTTGCCCACACGCTTGTGGGTCATCTCCCACGTGACGTGCTTGATGCCGTTCTCGCAGATGTCGAGGGCGACGCCCTTGTCGTCGGGCCACGCGCACCCGGGGCAGTCGAAGCCGCTCTTGGGGTGGTTCATCGTGAACATCGCCTTGGTGCCGGCGATCGGCTGACGCTGCTCGAGCAGCACCTTGCCCACGGTGAGCGCCGCGCCCCACCCGGCGGCGGGGTGCGTGTACTCGCCGGTGCTCGACCAGTCGCCCGAGACGGCGGGGCCGAGGCCCCCCTGGCGCGGTGCGTCTTTCATCAGCCCGAACGCGTCACCCATGCTCACCCTCCGATGATCTCGGCGCCGAGTCGATGGCATCCATGCTCCGAGCGCCCTCGGGTCAGCGTACGCCCGACGCCTCCTCGAGGGAGGGGGTTGTGGACGGCGCGGCGACACGGTCGGCGCGCGTGTAGAGGTTCATGCTGCCGCCGCGGACGAACCCGGCCACGGTCAGACCGGCGCGCTCGGCGAGCTCGACCGCGAGCGACGACGGGGCCGAGACGGCGGAGAGGATCGGGATGCCGGCCATGACCGCCTTCTGCACGAGCTCGAAGCTCACGCGTCCCGACACCTGCAGCACGGTTCCGCGCAGCGGCAGTCGATCGTTCAGCACCGCCCAACCGACCACCTTGTCGACGGCGTTGTGCCGACCGACGTCTTCGCGCACCACGAGCATCTCGCCGGAAGCGACATCGAACAGGGCGGCGGCGTGCAGCCCCCCGGTCTTCTCGAACACCTTCTGCCCCTCGCGGAGCCGGTCCGGCAGCGCCGCGAGATCTTCGGCCGGGATCCGGATGCCGTCTTCCGACACGTCGTACGACGACACCTTCTCCACCGCCTCGATGGATGCCGTTCCGCACACGCCGCACGAACTGGTCGTGTAGAAGTTGCGCGCGATATCGGGCGAGGGGAGCGCCACTCCGGGCGCCAGGGTCAGGTCGAGGACGTTGTAGGTGTTGCCGTCGGCGCCGCCCGTGCCGGGGCCGCCGCAGTGGATGGCGCGCGCGAACTGGTCGCCGCGGTGGATCACGCCCTCGGACACCAGGAACCCGGCGGCGAGCTCGACGTCGTGGCCGGGGGTGCGCATCGTCACCGACAGCGGCGCCCCCGCGACACGGATCTCGAGCGGCTCCTCGACGGCGATGGCATCCGGTCGCATCCGGTTCACCCCATCGAGGGTGATGCGGGTGACGCGGCGCGAGGCGGTGAGGCGGCCCACGTCAGAACCGTCGCTGCGAGGTGGGGGACATGCGTCGAGCGTACGCCCGGGTCATCGGGCGCGGCCCGTGTCGGAGCCGTGTGGTGGAATGGCTGCGAACGGGACGCCGGAGGAGGAGCATGTCAGCGAGAGCGGGACGCGCCCGCCGCGCCGCGCGCGGTGTCTCCGCCGCCGTGCTCGCGACCTTCGTCGCGACCCTCTCGCACTCCGTCGCCGCGGGTGACCTCCCCGCCGTGCTGAACGTCGTGCTCGCCGTCAGCCTCGCCGCGCCCCTGTGCATCGCCCTCGTCGGGCGCACCGTGTCGTGGGTTCGGCTCACGGCCGCCATCGCGACGAGTCAACTGCTGTTCCACTCCCTGCTGGCCCTCGATCTGAGCGGGACGGGTGTGCCGGTGGGCGCCTCGCACCACGGCGGCGCCGTCGCGCTCGCCGAGGCCGCGGCATCCGGGCACGCGCACATGCTCACGGGCACCGAATCGCCGTGGATGTGGGCCGCGCACGCCCTCGCCGCGGCGGTCACCGTCGTGGCGCTCGGCTCGGGGGAACGCGCGCTGCGCACTGTCGCGGGGCTGATGGTCGACACGTTCCGGGCCCTCGTCCCGGTGCGGGAACCGCGCCCGGTCGCGGTGCCGCGCCTGCGGCCCGAGCCGCCGCTGCTCACGGCCTCGATGACCGTGCTTTCCGGGATGAGGCACCGGGGTCCGCCGCTCGCGGCCTGACTCCGACTCTCCTCACCCTTCGCGCTCGGGCGTGCCTTCACGCCTGCGCACTCTCAGAAAGCAGCAGCCATGTCCCGTAAGACCCTGCGCGCCCTCGTGGGCGCCACCGCCGGCCTCGCGCTCGCCGTCGGCATTCCCCTGGCGGCGTCCGCCCACGTCACCGTCAACCCCAACACCGCGACTCCGGGCACGTACGCCACGGTCAACTTCCGTGTGCCCACCGAGTCCGCGACCGCCTCCACGGTCAAGGTCGAAGTGACCCTGCCCACCGACACCCCCTTCACGGCCGTCCTCGTGCAGCCCGTGCCCGGGTGGACAGCGACCGTCGAGAAGGGGGCGCTGCCGGCGCCCGTCGAGGTGGACGGCAACACCATCAGCGACGGTCCGCTGAAGATCGTCTGGCAGGCCGACCCCGGCGTGGGCATCGGTCAGGACCAGTTCCAGATGTTCTCGGCCGTGCTCGGGCCCGTGCCCGACACCGGTCACGTCGTGCTCCCCGCCGTGCAGACGTACTCCGACGGCGAGGTCGTGAACTGGGCCGCGACGCCCGATGAGGTCGCCGCGGACGACACCCTCGAACCGGCACCGGTGCTGTACATCACCGACACTCCGCCGGCATCCGGTCACGGAGCCGGTCACAGCACCGCCACGCCGGCGCCTTCGGACGACCACGGCGCGGCCGAGGCCTCGACGACGACCGACGGTTCGGCCGGCGCAGCCCTGGGTCTCAGCATCGCGGCGCTCGTGATCGGCATCGGCGGCGCCGTGCTCGGCGCCCTCGCCTTCGCCCGCCGTCCGAAGAAGGCCTGACCGTGGGTGCGCCCACGGGGGCTGCGCGTCGGGTCCGCGGACGCGGTGCGGTCGCCGCCCTGATCGTCGCCGCCGCCGTGGGCGCGTTCGGCGGGGCTCAGGCCGCGTCCGCGCACGACAGCCTCGTCTCGTCGACGCCGTCGGCGGACGAGACCGTGTCCACGGCATCCGAGGTGGAGCTGACTTTCAGCGCCAACCTCCTCGGCGCGGACGGCGGCAACGAGGTCATCGTCGTCGGCCCCGACTCCCGCCACTACGAGACGGACTGCACGGCGCTCGCCGGTCCGACGCTGACCACCCCGGTCCAGCTCGGCCCCGCGGGCGAGTACCAGGTGACCTGGCGGGCGGTCTCGTCCGACGGGCACCCGGTCTCGGGCACGTATGAGTTCGCCTACGCCCCCGCCGCGGGCGCGCCGGCCGCCCCGGGAGCGGAGACTTCGCCGTGCGCGAAGGTCGCCGCCGACCAGTCGGCGCCGGCGACGGATGCCACGGCCCCCGCGTCCGGCCCGTCCGGGCTCGTGATCGGCCTGGGCGTCGGAGGCGTCGCGGTGATCGCGGTCGGTGTCGTGGTGTTCCTGCTGGTGCGGACGCGTCGGGGGGACGACTCCGACGGCGAGTGAGCGGACGGGGAGGGGCCGGGTGCGGCGCCTCCCCGTTCTCGGCCTCGGGGCGTGGCATCCGGACGTCGCACAACTCCTGCAGATTCGTGTCGCGGTGGGGCCTGGGTGGGCGGGGTGCGGGTTTTGCCGGAGTTGTGCGCGGTGCGGCTTGCCCGCGGTGCGGCGCCTCCCCGGTCTCGGCCTCGGGGCGTGGCATCCGGACGTCGCACAACTCCTGCAGATTCGTGTCGCGGTGGCGCCGGGGTGGGCGGGGTGCGGGTTTTGCCGGAGTTGTGCGCGGTGCGGCTGGCCCGCGGTGGCGCGGGCCGGGTCGTCCGTTCGGGACGTCCGGCCGGCGGGCACAACTCCTGCGGAGCCGGCTCGGGGTGGGGCTGCGGGGGCCTGGTATCCGGATTGCCGGAGTTGTGCGGTATTCGTCCCGGGACGCTCAGCGCGTCGGGGAGTCGAGCGTCCGGAGGTAGCGCGCCGTCATGCGCTTCTGCACGAGGCGGTTGAGCGGTCCGGCCAGGCGCGTGAACCAGCGTCCGGGCCGTGAGAACGCCGTGATCGTGAAGGTCACCTCGCCCGATGGGGCCAGGGTGAGCGCGAAGCGCTCCTCGCCGCACTCGGGGTGCCCGGGCAGCGAGCCGTACGCGAAGCCCGCGTGATCGTCGTCGCGTTCCGCCCACACCACCAGACACGGGATGCCGAAGGGCCCCAGCCGCATGTCGAACCGGGTTCCGTCGCTCAACGGGGACTCCGACAGGCGCACGGTCGCGCCGGCGCGGCGCTGCACCGCCCCGCTGAGCAGGGCATCGGCGGCCTGCTCGAACGCGACCCGGCCGTGCCCGATCACCCGCTCGGCGCGGACGTGGTGGTACCCGGCGGGCAGCGGACCCGCCGTCGCCCCGATCTCGGCGTAGGTCAGGTCGGTCATGCACGACACGGTACGTGGGCCGGGTGGCAGCGCCGACCCCCGGGTGTGCGGACACGCCGGATGACACGACCCGCCGCCTACGCTGAAAGCATGCCTCTCGACATCCGCGCGGTCGGAGCGCCGTGATCGAGGTCTCCGCGCACCTCGCCGCGATCCTGGCGGCCGTGGAGCCCCTCGACCCCGAGGAGCTCCCCCTCGACCGTGCGCGGGGCCGGGTGCTGCGGCATCCGGTGATCGCCGCGGTCGACGTGCCGGGCTTCGACAACTCGGCGATGGACGGCTTCGCGGTGCGGTTCGACGACGTCGCCACGGCGCCCGCCGAGCTGCGGGTGGTCGCCGACCTCCCGGCGGGAACCGGGGCGGATCCGCGCCTGGGCCCGGGTGAGGCCGTACGGATCATGACGGGCGCCCCCGTGCCGACGGATGCCACGGCGATCGTGCCCTTCGAAGACACCCGCCACGGGCTGGCCGAGTCGCTGTCGTCGACCGTGGTGCTCCGTGCCCCGCGCGGCCCCGGCGCGCACGTGCGCCGCCGCGGGTCGGACACGCGGGCGGGGCAGACGGTCGTCGCCGCGGGGCTGCGGCTCACCGCCGCGCGGATTGCCGCGATCGCGGCATCCGGGGTCCCGTCGGTGCGGGTGGCGCGGGCGCCGCGCGTGGCCGTGGTGTCGACGGGGTCGGAGCTGATCGCGCCGGGCGAGTTGCTGCGGTACGGGCAGATCCCCGAGTCCAACAGCCTGCTGCTCGCCGGCCTCGCCGAAGAGGCGGGGGCCGACGTGGTGCTGCGCGAGAGCATCGGCGACGACGGTGACGGCCCGCGCCGGATGATCGCCGAGGCCGAGCGGCTCGGGGCCGACGTCGTGGTGTTCTCGGGCGGGGTGAGCGCGGGAGCGTACGAGGTGGTGAAGAACACCCTCGGCGACCTGCTGACGTTCACGCAGGTGCGCATGCAGCCGGCGCGGCCGCAAGGTTTCGGGCGGACTCCGGCGGGGACGCTCGTGTTCGGTCTCCCCGGCAACCCCGTGAGCGCGGCGGTCTCGTTCGAGGTGTTCGTGCGGCCGGCGCTGCACGCGCTCGAGGGCGATGCCGACCTCGGCCGCCCGACCGTGCGGGTGGCGCTCGCCGAGGGATGGCGCGTGCGCCCCGACCGTGTGCAGTACGTGCCCGTGCGCCTCGACCGCACCGACCCGGCCCGGTGGCGCGCGGTGCCGCCCGTCCCGGGCACGCGCGGATCGACGCGGGGGCTGGGGGATGCCACGGCCTACGCCGTGATCCCACCGGGCGAGCTCGACCTGGAGCCGGGCGACACCGTCGAGGTGCTGCTGCTGTGAGCGTCGAGGCGATCCTCCTCGCCGGGGGCCGCGGCTCCCGGGTGGACGGGGCCGCGAAGCCGCTGTTTCGCGTCGGCGGGACGACGCTGCTCGCGGCCGCGATCGCCGCCGCGCGGGCCGGCGGGGCGGAGCGGATCGTCGTCGCCGCGCCCGAGCTCGACCCCGCGCTCGACGTCGAGTGGGTGCGCGAGGATCCGCCCTTCGGCGGACCGGTCGCGGCGGTCGTCGCCGCTCTCGCGACTGTCCGCGCCGACGAGGTGCTGCTGCTCGCGTGCGACCTCGTCTCCCCGGCCGGAGCGCTCGCCGCGCTCCCCCCGATCGCCCCCGACTCCGACGGCGTATGCCTGAGCTCCGACGGCCGACCGCAGTGGCTCACGGGCCGGTACCGCACCGCGGCGCTGCGGTGCGTGGCATCCGGGCTCGAGAACGGGGGGCGGGATGCCGCGATGCGGACGCTCCTCGGAGGGTTGCGGATCGCGCTCGTCGATGCGCCTGCGGAGGTGTCGCGCGACATCGACACGTGGGACGATCTGACCGCGGCCGGGGGATCGGCCGCGTGTGAGCCCGAGGAGGAACCGTGACCGAATCCCGCACCCTGCCGCCCGAGGCGCTCGAGGACTGGAGCGCCGCGCTCGCCGAGCGGTTCGGTCTGGCCGAGGGGGACATCCCCGTCGCGCTGATCCTCGACCTCGCCCGCGATGTCGCGAACGGCGTCGCCCGGCCCGCCGCCCCGCTCAGCGCCTTCGTCGCGGGGCTCGTCGCCGGCCGCGCGGGCGGGACCTCCGCCGACACCGAGGCCGCGGTGGCCGCGGTCGTGGAGATGGCCCGGGGCTGGGAGACGAACGGCCGCTGACCCGGGGGTGCGGCGGGGGAGTTGTGCCGGGCTCCGGAGATGCGGGGCTCGGGTGCGCGTCAGTTCAAGAAGACCGCGGTGCTGAACAGCCCGATCGACAGCGACAGCAGGAAGGCCGCGACACCCGCGATGAATCCGGCAGCGGCGAGCTCCCGCGCCATCCGCGCGTTCAGACTCAGGATGCCGGTCACGAACGACACCAGGGCTAGGGCCCAGATGCCCAGCTGGATCCACAGCAGCTGATCGAACTCGGCGACGGCGCTCACCGACACCAGGAAGGTGTGCCACGCCACCACGATCGCGCCCGTGACGACGGCGATGATCGAGACCGCGCGCAAGTCGCCCCGCGGGGACGGGGGAGCGGGTGGTTCGGGCCGCGGCGGGACGCTCTCGCCCGGCTCGAGCGAGTCGGGGAGGTCGTCTTCCGTGGGCATGGGTCGATCCTGACAGGTTCTCGTCCTCGATGGGGAGGGTGGCGCCGCGGTGTCGGTGCCCCCGCGTACTCTGCCGGGATGAGAACGATCGGCGTCGACCTCGCCGCCGGGGTACCAGGGACGGCGCTCGCCGAGATCGAGTGGGCGCCCGGCAGAGCCCGGCTCGTGCGGCTGCAGGTCGGTGTCGACGACGTCGACATCGTGGCATCCGTGGGCGCGGACGGCTGGCTGGGACTGGACTGTCCGCTGGGGTGGCCCGACGCGTTCGTCGACTTCGTCGGGGCGCATCACCTCGGCGAGCAGCCGCACCTCGGCGAGGTCGACGGCGGCGCCGACTGGCGACGCGGGCTCGTCTACCGCCGCACTGACGTCGTCGTGCGCGACCGCATCGGGCGGTGGCCGCTCAGCGTCTCGACCGACCGGCTCGGGGTGACCGCGCTGCGCGGCGCGGGCCTGATGCGCCGTCTCGCGGTGTCGGGATTCCCCGTGGGTCGCGCGGCCGAGGGTCGGCTGTTCGAGGTCTACCCCGGCGGCGCGCTGCGGATCTGGGGTTTCGACACGATGAAGTACCGAGTGGATGCCGCCCGCCGGGCGACCCTGCTCGACACGCTGCAGCAGCGGGCGCCGTGGCTCGACGTGGGTGCGTTCGCGCCGGTCGCGGTGTCGTCGGGGGATGCGTTCGACGCGCTGATCGCAGCGCTCGCGACCCGCGCGGGAGCGCTGGGAAGGTTCGCGCGGCCAGCTGCCGTCGACCTCGAGATCGCGCGACGCGAGGGGTGGGTGGTGCTGCCGGACGGGACGCTCGAGGAGTCGGTCGCACCCTGATCATGCCGCGGCGACCGGGACGCTGGCCCCGCCGCCGCGGCATCCGGGATCAGGCGGCGGTGTAGCCGCCGTCGACGAGGTGGTAGCTGCCGGTGATGAAGCTCGCGGCGTCGCTGGCGAGGAACGCGATGAGATGGGCGACCTCGTCAGGCTTGCCGAGGCGGCCGATCGGGTGCTTGCTCACGAGGAACGCCTTGGTGTCGTCGTCGAGTGCGCTGAGGAGCGGCGTGTCGATGAAGCCGGGGCCGACGGAGTTCACGCGCACACCGTGCGCCGAGTACTCCAGCGCCGCCGTCTTCGTCATGCCGACCACGGCGTGCTTCGCGGCGACGTACGCGGGCGACGTGGCGAAGCCGACGCTGCCGAGGATCGACGCGATGTTGACGACGGAGCCGCCGCCGTTCGCGAGGATCGAGGGGATCTGCGCCTTCATGTTGCGGAACACCGCGTTGAGGTTGATCGCGATGACCTTGTCCCAGGCCTCTTCCGTGTACTCCGCGGTGGGGGCGGCGGCGCCGCCGATCCCGGCGTTGTTGACGCCGATACGCAGGGGCGCGAGGGTGTTGGCGAGCTCGACCGACGACGCGATCCACGCGCTGTCGGTCGCGTCGCCGACCGAGGCCTCGGCCGTACCGCCGGCCGCGCGGATCTCGTCGACGACGGCGTTCGCGTTGTCGGCGTCGAGGTCGTTCACGACCACGGCGGCGCCGTTCCGGGCCAGGAGCAGGGCGGTCGAGCGGCCGATTCCGCTGCCGCCTCCGGTGACGATCGCCGAGCGGTTCGAGACGTCGTACTGAGCCATGGATGGGCTTCTTCCCGGGCGGGCACGGTGCCGGGAGATCTTCTCGGACGGTCCGTCCTCTGCTTCGAGCCTACGCCCGCGAGAGGGATGTGGATGCGGGTGAATGGATTTCGAACGGGGTGCAAAAAGGTGGGTGAGGGTGTCTTGCCCCCACGCCCGCCCCCTGCTAACGTCCAACCAAATGGTTGAACAACGCACTCCCCCCGACGCCGACATCGACCGCGTCTTCCACGCGCTCGCCGATGCGACACGGCGCGACATCGTGCGCCGGACGCTCGTCGCCGAGCAATCGGTGTCCGCGCTCGCCGCGGGCTACGCGATGTCGTTCGCCGCGGTCTCCAAGCACATCGGGGTGCTCGTCGAGGCGCGGCTGGTGACCAAGCGCGCCGAGGGGCGAGAGCGGCTCGTGCGCGCCGACCCCGCCGCCATCGCGCGGGTGCAGCAGCTCCTCCGCTCCTACGAAGACCTCTGGCGGGGACGCATCGATCGCCTCGACGCGCTCCTCGCTGAAGACCCGGATGCCACGGCATCCGGCATCCACCCTCCGACCACGACCGAGAACTGAAAGACGAAGGAGTCCCTCATGCCCGTCACGTCCGTCGACACCGACACCGAGTCGCTCACCATGACCCTCGTCGCCGACTTCCCGGTCGGCCCCGAGCGGCTGTGGGCGGTGTTCACCGACCCGCGGCAGCTCGAGCGGGTGTGGGGCCCTCCCGGGTGGCCGTCGACCTTCGACCAGTTCGACTTCGCCCCCGGCGGGCGCGCGAAATACCGCATGACGTCGCCGACCGGCGAGAGCGCGAACGGCACCTGGGAATTCCTCTCGATCGATCCGCCACGCGGATACGAGGTCATCGATTCGTTCGCCGATGACGACGGCAAACCGCTCGAGACGATGCCGGCGATGCACATGGCGCTGACGTTCGAAGCGACGCCCGAGGGCTCGCGTCTCACGAGCGTGTCGCGCTTCGCCTCGGCCGAGGCGCTCGAGCAGGTCGTGGCGATGGGCGTCGTCGAGGGATCCACTCTCGCGATGAACCAGCTCGACATCGTGCTGCAGGACCTCCGCGCCTACGCGCAGGGCAAGGGCACGCAGCTCGAGGTGCTCAGCGACCAGCACGTGCGCATCACGCGCCTCATCGACGGGCCGCGCGACCTCGTGTGGCGCGCGCACACCGACCCCGACCTCATGCGGCAGTGGCTGCTCGGGCCGGACGGGTGGCGGATGACCGAGTGCGAGATCGGCGACACCGCGGGCGCGACCTACCGCACGGCATGGGCGCCCGAGCCCGGCACCGAGGGCGAGGCGTTCGGCTTCGACGGCGAGGTCCTCCTCATCGACGCGCCTCGACGCGTGGTGCAGACCGAGCACATGACCGGCACCGACTTCCCGTCCACGACGAACGACCTGTCCCTCTACGAAGAGGACGGGGCCACCCTGCTGACACTGCTGATCGAGTACCCGGATGCCGCGACCCGCGACATGGTTCTCGCCACAGGCATGGTCGACGGCATGGAGACCAGCTACCAGCGCCTGGAGGGCGTGCTCGTCGGCTGAACGCCGAAGGCGGCGGGCCGGACGATCCGGCCCGCCGCCCCCGATCCCGCTCAGGTGCGGATGTAGCCGTTCGGGTTCAGCACGTACTTGCGCGGCGCGCCCTTGTCGAAGTCGGCGTAGCCCTGCGGAGCCTCGTCGAGACTGATCGGCGTCGCATTGACGGCCTTCGCGATCTGCACCTTGTCGTGCAGGATCGCCATCATCAGCTGCCGGTTGTACTTCATCACCGGGCACTGCCCCGTCGTGAACGACAGCGACTTGGCCCAGCCGAGACCCAATCGCAGCGACAGCGAACCGACCTTGGCCGCCTCGTCGACACCGCCCGGGTCGCCCGTGACGTACAGACCCGGGATGCCGAGGGCGCCACCGGCCGCCGTCACCTGGAACAGTGAGTTCAGCACCGTCGCAGGGGCTTCGTGTCCGGCGTCGGCCCCGTGGCCGCGTGCCTCGAAGCCGACCGCGTCGACCGCGGCATCCACTTCGGGAACCCCGAGGATCTGCTCGATCTGGTCTCCCGGATCACCCTTCGACACGTCGACGCTCTCGAATCCGAGGGAGCGCACCTGCGCGAGGCGCTCGGGGTTGAGGTCGCCGACCAGCACCGCGGCCGCGCCCAGCAGCTGCGCGCCGACCGCCGCGGCGATACCCACCGGACCCGCGCCCGCGATGTACACCGTGGATCCCGGGCGGACGCCCGCGGTGTACGCGCCGTGGAAGCCGGTCGGGAAGATGTCGGAGAGCATCGTCAGGTCGAGGATCTTCTCCAGCGCCTGCTCGCGGTCGGGGAACACCAGCAGGTTCCAGTCCGCGTACGGCACGAGCACGTACTCGGCCTGACCGCCGACCCAGCCGCCCATGTCGACGTACCCGTAGGCGCTGCCGGGGCGGTCGGGATTGACGTTCAGGCAGATGCCGGTCTTGCCCTCCTTGCAGTTGCGGCAGCGGCCGCACGCGATGTTGAACGGGACCGAGACGATGTCGCCGACCTTGACGAACTCGACGTCGGGTCCGACCTCGACGACCTCGCCGGTGATCTCGTGGCCCAGCACGAGGCCGGCCGGGGCGGTGGTGCGACCGCGCACCATGTGCTGGTCGGATCCGCAGATGTTCGTCGACACCGTGCGCAGGATCGCTCCGTGCGGCACCTTGCGGCCGACGTTGGCCGGGTTGACCCCGGGCCCGTCCTTCAGCTCGAACTCCGGATAGTCGGTGTCGATGACCTCGACGACCCCGGGCTCCTTGTACGCGACTGCTCTGTTCCCTGACATCTTCGTCCTCTCCAGCCGGTCGCCCGACCGATCGTGTCGTGCAGGCAGGATCCGTAGACCCTCCGACGCGGCGGCGATCTCGCGATCACGACGTCGTGACGGATGTCTTCACCCAAACCCCGGGCGCACGGCCGCGTCAATGCGTGTCGCGGTCGGCGCCGCAGTTGAGAAACGTTCTCTCGCGAGGGGGCGCGTCGTATGGCGGGGAGACTCCGGATGCCAGGGCCCACGGCCGTGGCATCCCTCCGCTGGTCAGGTGGTGGGGGCGGCCCGCCGCACGAGGACGCGGATCGCGTCTTCGACCTCGGGCGTGACCTCGAGCACCGCGTAGGACACCGGCCACATCGGGCCGTCGTCGAGTTGCGCGGACTCGTCGAAGCTCACCGTCCCGTAGCGGGTCTGGAACTTCGACGCCGGCTGGAAGAACACCACGACCTTGCCGTCGTTCGCGTACGCGGGGAATCCGTAGAAGGTCTTCGGGTTCAGGTGCGGTGCCTCCTCGAGCACGATGACGTGCACGCGCTCCGCGATGGCCCGGTCGTCGCCCTCGAGCTTCTCGATCGCCTCGAGGCAAGCGTCGTTCTCCTTCGCGAGCTTCGCCGCGCCCTTGAGGCCCTTCATGGCCTTGAGCTCTTCGGCGCGCTGCTTCATTGCCGCGCGTTCTTCGTCGCTGAATTCCGCTCCGCCTGCCGCCATGGCATCCGTCCTTCCGAAGGTCTGGGGGTCTGGGGGCAGGATAGCGCCGCTGTCGGCGCTGAGACAGGGCCATGCGCGAGGGCGTGGGTCAGTGCGCGTTCGCTCAGGGATGTGCGCAAAGTCGGTGGCGGTGGGGTGGATGCCACTGAGGTTGTGCGGATCGCTGAGGTTGTGCCACGCCGGGCTGGGTGGGCCGGTGCCTGCGCGGCGCCCCGGCGCGGCGCGGTGACGGGGCGGCGCAACGCCCTCAGGCCTGGCGCAGCCCCTCTTCGAGCGCGACCCACGCCAGCATCGCGCACTTCACTCGCGCGGTGTACTTCGAGACGCCCGAGAGCGCGGCGGCGTCGGCGAACGTCTCCTCGTCGAGGGGGATCTTTCCGCGAGAGCGCAATGCCTCGCGGAACTTCCCGATCAACGCCTCGGCGTCGGCCTTCGGCATCCCGTCGTCGCCGCCGTCTTCGCGGAGAAGGGCGACGAGCATGGATGCCGAAGCCTGGGAGATCGAGCAGCCCGCACCCTCCCAGCTGACGGATGCCACGCGGTCGCCGTCGACGTCGACCCGCAGCGTGATCTCGTCGCCGCAGACCGGGTTGCGCTGGTGCACGGTGGCGCTGTGCGCGCCGGGGTCGACGAGGCCGAAGCCGCGGCGGTTCTTGGAGTGGTCGAGGATCAACTCCTGATACAGCGACTCGAGCCCGCTCATGCGCTCACCCCGAAGAAGCCGCGGATGCCAGACACGGCGTCGAGGAACGTGTCGACCTCGGCTTCGGTCGTGTGGATGGCCGCGCTCGCACGGACGGATGCCGTCATGCCGAAACGCCGGTGCAGGGGTTGCGCGCAGTGGTGCCCGACCCGGACGGCGACCCCGCGGGCATCGAGGAACTGACCCGCATCGTGCGCGTGCACCCCCTCGACCTCGAACGCCTGGAGGGCGACGCGGCCGGCGGCATCCGTGTCTCCGAGCAGACGGATGCCGTCGATCGACCGCAGCCCTTCGCGCAGGCGCCGCTCGAGTGCGGCCTCGTGCGCGTGGGCGGCGTCGAGGTCGAGGCCGCCGAGCCAACGCACGGCCGCGGCGAGAGCCACGGCCTGCGACACCGGCTGCGTGCCGGGCTCGAAGCGCTGGGGCGGCGGGAGGTACTCGGCCCGGTCGAGCGTGACGGTCGTGATCATCGAGCCGCCGGTGGTGAACGGCGGGAGGTCGGACAGCACTTCGTCGCGGCCCCAGAGCCCGCCGATCGCGTACGGCCCGAAGATCTTGTGCCCCGAGAACACGGCCAGATCGACCCCGAGGGCCGGAAGGTCGAGCGACAGGTGCGGCGCCGACTGGCAGGCGTCGAGCACCGTGAGCGCGCCGACGCTGCGGGCCAGGGCGACGAGCTCGGCGACCGGGTTCACGATGCCGAGCACGTTCGAGACGTGCGGGAAGGCGACGACCTTCGTTCGCTCGCCGACGAGGTCGGCCGCGGCGGTCATGTCGAGGGTGCCGTCGTCGTGGACGGGGATGTGGCGCAGGCGAGCGCCGGTCCGGGCGGCGAGCTCCTGCCACGGGATGAGGTTCGCGTGGTGCTCGGCCTCGGTCACGACGATCTCGTCGCCCGCGCGGAGGCGGCCCGCGTACCCGAGCGAGCCCGCGACGAGGTTGAGGCCGGCGGTGGCACCGCTCGTCCAGACGAGCTGCTCCGGCTCGCCGCCGACGAAGCCCGCGACGGTGGCGCGGGCGTCTTCGAACAGCTCCGTCGCCTCGGCCGCGAGGAAGTGCGCGCCGCGGTGCACGGCGGCGTTCGCGTGCTCGAGGAAATCGCGCTCGGCGTCGAGCACCGCACGCGGCTTCTGGCTCGTGGCGGCCGAGTCGAGGTAGACGAGGGGCCGGCCGTCGACCTCGGTGCCGAGGATCGGAAACTCGGCCCGCACGGCGGCCACGTCGAAGGGGAGGGTCACCCCTCCAGGCTACGTCGCGTGAGGCGGGTGGGTGCCGCGCCGTCGGAATAGAAGAAAGTACTTGCCGAAAGTGAAAGTAGTTGCCAGAATATGCTCAACGAAAGGATCCGCCATGGACCACACGCCCGCGATGGCCCCGTCCGAAGCCCGACTGCTGCTCGACCGCGCCGACCGCCTCAGCCACGCCGCGCACAACGCAACGCGGTGGCCGTACATCAGCTTCATCCTCGCGCTCGGGGTGGCGACCTCGATGGGCACCTTCGCGATGGCCGTCGCGACCGGAGACGCTTTCGGCCTCGCCTATGTGAGCCTGCTGGCCATGGTGTTCGCCCTCATCATCTTCTTCGTCGTCAGCATCCAGGGCCGCGCCGCCTTCGCCCGCGGCCGCCGCTGGACGGGCTACATCGCGAGCTGGTTCGTCTCGTACGCTCTCGCCCTGGCTGTCGTTATCTGGGCGCACGGCAACGTGCTGCTCGCGGCGCTGGCCTCGGGCCTCGTGCTCGTCGTCTCCCTGAGCTGCGCGGCACGCGAGGCTCGGTCGTGACCACGTCGACTCCGCATCCCCGGCACCGGCTCGACGAGCTGCTGCAGAACCCCGTCCGGTTCTCCATCGTCGCGGCTCTCGACCGGGCGACCACGCTGAGCTTCAAAGAGGTCCGGGATGCCGTCGAGGTCACCGACTCGGCGCTGAGCAAGCAGGTCTCGACCCTCGAGGCCGCCGGCTACCTCGCCGTGGGGAAGTCCTTCGCGGGCAAGTTGCCCCGCACCTCGCTCACCCTGACGAAGGAGGGGCGAGCGGCGTGGAGGAGTCACCTCGACACGCTTCGCGAGATCGCGGGGACGTCGATCTGAGCCGTGGGATCCTCCGACACCCCGCTTCCCCGACTTCTCACGGACACGTCGGTGAGGCGCGGTGTCGCGAGTGAAGAGTGAGACTGACAAACCCACTGCAGCATGACGCCCTGTTGTCGGGCGGATGCAGTCTCGCGGGTCGTGGCACCGCCTCGGGCGCCCCGGCGGCCGCGGGCGCTGAGGGGTCGAGGGCCGCGGAGGGGCGGCCCAAACTCCTGAGTTTCTGTGCCTTCGGCGCCTCACGGCCGCGCGGAGAACCGCGAGGGCGCGTTTTCTCAGGAGTTCGGCCCCGGCCTGGACTCGGCCGGCGACCCCGGCCGCGACCCCGGCCGGCGGCCCCGGCCGCGACCCCGGCCGCGACCCCGGCCCCGGCCGCGGCCCCGGCCCGGTCCCGACCCCGGTCCCGGCCGCGCGTCGGACACCCACCGACCTGGCCCGGGCCGCGGGTCCCGCTGCCGCGCCGCCCGCCGCCCGCCCGACCTCCCGCCCGCGGGCTACAGCACCAGCCGATACCCCATGCCCTGCTCGGTCAGCAGGTGCGCGGGCGCGGACGGCTCGGCCTCGAGCTTCTTGCGCAGCTGCGACATGTACAGCCGCAGGTACCCGGAGTCGGCGACCTGCTCGCTGGCCCAGATCTCCTTCAGCAGCGTCTGGCGGGTGACGAGCGAGCCGGGGTTGCGGGCGAGGAACTCCAGCATCCGCCACTCCGTCGGTGTGAGGTGCACGCGGGCGCCGGCGCGTGTCACGGCCTTGGCGGCGAGGTCGACCTCGACGTCGCCGAACCGCACGACCGACTCGCCGCTCGACGGCACCGAACGCCGCGCGTGCACCCGCAGCCTCGCGAGCAACTCGTCGATCTGGAAGGGCTTGGTGACGTAGTCGTCGGCCCCGGCGTCCAGCGCCTCGACTTTGTCGGCCGAGCCCGTGCGCCCGGACACCACGACGATCGGTGCGGTCGTCCAGCCGCGCAGCGCCTGGATCACCTGCACGCCGTCGAGGTGCGGCATCCCGAGGTCGAGCAGCACGATGTCGGGGTGAGCCTGTGCGGCGAGCGTGATCGCCGCGGCGCCGTCGGCGGCGGCCACGACGTCGTATCCGTGGGCGGCAAGGGTGATGCGCAGCGCCCGCACGAGCTGCGGGTCGTCGTCGGCGATGAGGACCTTCATCACGTCTCCGTCCGGGGAAGGGATGCCGGGTCTGCGTCAGCGCGGTCGGACGCGGCACCGCGGCCGCTCCGGTCGGCACCGGATGCCGCGGCCCCGACGCCGCGCGGGGCCGGAGGCGCCTCGGCGACCGGCAGCGCCACGACCATCGTCAGCCCGCCGCCCGGGGTCTCCTCGGGGGTGAGGGTGCCGCCCATGCCCTCGGTGAATCCGCGCGAGAGGGCGAGGCCGAGGCCCAGGCCGACGGTGTTGTCGGTGTCGCCGAGGCGTTGGAACGGGGCGAACATGTCGCTCTGTCGCTCGGGGGCGACGCCGGGGCCGTGGTCGACGACGCGGATCTCGGCGACGCCGCCCAGTCGGCTCGTGGCCACGCGGGCGCGCCGCCCGGCGGGGGTGTACCGCACGGCGTTGCTCAGCACGTTCACGAGCACGCGCTGCAGCAGCACGGGGTCGGCGCGAAGAGCGGGAAGGTCGGGGTCGAGGGCGAGTTCGACGTCGTCGGGGCCGAGGCCCAGCTCGTCGAGGGCCGCGATCACCACGTCGGCCGCATCGACCGCCGTCAGCGACACGGCGAGCACTCCCGCCTGCACGCGGCTGACGTCCAGCAGGTCCGTGACGAGGACCGACAGGGTCGCGAGGCTCTCGTCGGCGGTCTCGAGCAGTTCGCGGCGGTCGTCGTCGGAGAGGTGGTCGCCGGCCGCGCGCAGGCCGCCCAGCGCCGCCACCGCCGCGGCGAGGGGGCGCCGCAGATCGTGGCTCACCGCGGACAGCAGGGCGCTGCGCACCTGATCGGTCGCGGCGAGCACCCCCGCTTCGGCGGCGGTCTCGGCCAGGTCGGTGCGCTCGAGCGCGGCGGCGAGCTGCGCGACGACGACGTCGAGCAGCCGCCGTTCGGCGGCATCCAGGTCTCGACCGTGCAGCTCGAGGCGCGCACGTCCGTCGCCCACGGCGAGATCGGTGCGGCGTCCGTCGCGCACGGGCTCGCCGTCGGTGGCGAGCACCGAGCCGTCGGATGCCACGAGCCGCACCCCCGACAGGCCGAACGCTTCACGGGCACGGCTGACGAGCGCCGGCACCGCGCTCTCACCCCGCAGGACGCTGCCCGACACCGTGGCGAGCAGCTCGGCTTCGGCGGCGGCACGGCGAGCGGCCCGGGCCCGGCGTGCGGCCTGGTCGACGACGAGGCTGACGAGGACCGCGATGATGACGTACAGCACGAGCGAGAGCGCGTGGTCGGGGTCGGCGATCGTGATCGTGTAGAGCGGTTCGATGAAGAGGAAATCGAGGGTGAGGCCCGACAGCACCGCTGCCGAGACCGCCGGCCAGATCCCGCCGATGAGCGCGACCACGACGACGAGCAGTTGGTACGCCAGCACGTCGGTGGAGATGGAGTCCTCGGTGCCGGTGGCGATGAGCAGCCACGACAGGAGGGGGCCGCCGGCCAGGGCCGTGACGAAACCGAGCACGCGGCGCTTGGCGCTCAGCGCCGGGCCGGTGAGGCGCGGGAGGGTGAAGCGGCCGCCGGCGCGGGCGTGGTTGACGATGTGCACGTCGATGTCACCGGAGAGACGGATGACGGTCGCGCCGATGCCGGGCCCGGTGAGGGCTGCTCCGAGCCGCCCGCGGCGGCTCACGCCGATCACGAGCTGCGAGGCGTTGACCGAGCGCGCGAAGTCGACCAGGGCGGCGGCGACGTCGTCGCCCACGACCTGGTGGTACGTGCCGCCGAGCGACTCGACGAGCGCGCGCTGGGCGGCGAGGGCGCCGGGTTCTTCGGCGCGCAGGCCGTCCTGCGTGGACACGTGCACCGCGAGCAGTTCACCGCCCGCGGACCGTGCGGCGATGCGCGCGCCGCGGCGCAGCAGCGTCTCTCCCTCGGCGCCGCCGGTGAGGGCCACGACCACCCGCTCGCGCGCCTGCCACGACCCCTCGATGCCCTGCTCGACGCGGTAGCGCTGCAGCGCGGAGTCGACTTCGTCGGCGAGCCACAGCAGCGCGAGCTCGCGCAGCGCCGTGAGGTTGCCGAGCCGGAAGTAGTTCGACAGGGCCGCGTCGATGCGCTCGGCCGGGTAGACGAAGCCGGATGCCAACCGGTCGCGCAGTGACTGCGGCGCGAGGTCGACGACCTCGATCTGGTCGGCGGCGCGCACGATGGCATCCGGGACCGTCTCGCGCTGCACGACACCGGTGATCTTCTCGACAACGTCACCGAGCGAGGCGATGTGCTGCACGTTGACGGTGGTGATGACGTCGATGCCGGCGTCCAGGAGCGCCTCGACGTCCTGCCACCGTTTCTCGTGCGTCGAACCGGGGGCGTTGGTGTGTGCGAGCTCGTCGACGAGCGCGAGATCCGGATGCCGCGAGAGCACGGCATCCAGGTCCATCTCGTCGAGGTCGACGCCCCGGTGGGCCACCGCGCGCCGGGGCACCGCTTCGAGACCCTCGGCTTGCGCCGCGGTCGCGTCGCGGCCGTGGGTCTCGACGATCGCGATGACGACGTCGCGACCCTCGGCCGCGAGGCGGCGCCCCTCTTCGAGCATTTCGTACGTCTTGCCCACGCCGGGCGCTGCCCCGAGCAGAACGCGCAGGTGACCGCGTTTCACGCGGCGCTCCCGGGGGCCGACGCGCGCCACCGCCGCCGCGCACGGGGCGCGACGGCGGGACGGAGCGAACGCATGTCAGCGATTCTCGCGCGTCATCGGGCGTCCAGCGCGCGATTGAGCTCGAGCACGTTGACGCGGGGCTCCCCGAGGAACCCGAGATCCCGGCCCCGAGTGCTCTCGGCGACGAGGGCCTCGACGTCGGCGACCGGGATGCCGCGGGCCTCGGCGACGCGCGCGACCTGGCGCTCGGCGTTGTCGACGGAGATATGGGGGTCCAGGCCCGAGCCCGAGGAGGTGACCGCGTCGGCCGGGATCACGCCCGCACCGTTCAACGCCTCGAACGCGGAGCGGTTCTCCGAGATCGCGGCGGTGAGGTCGGTGTTCTCGGGGCCGAGGTTCGATCCGGTCGAGGCGGCGGAGTTCCACGACGCCGCCGAGGGCCGCGACTGGAAGTACTGCGGGAGCGCCCGGCCGTCGGCATCCTGGAACGACTGCCCGATCAACGTCGAGCCGACGGCCGCGCCGTCGGCCGAGCGGACGAGCGACCCGTTCGCCTGGGCGGGGAGGGCGAGCTGGCCGATCCCGGTGATCAGGAGCATGTAGCCGACGCCGAGGACGGCGGTGAAGACGAGCATCGCGCGGACGGCGACGCCGGCGGTACGCAGGGTGGTGCGCATGGCAGGGCCTTTCAGAATCCCGGGAGCAGGCTCACGACGAGGTCGATGAGCTTGATGCCGATGAAGGGGACGAGGATGCCGCCGAGCCCGTACACGAGCAGGTTGCGGCTGAGGATGCGCGAGGCGCTCGCGGCGCGGTACTTCACGCCGCGCAGGGCGAGCGGGATGAGCACGATGATGACGATCGCGTTGAAGATGATGGCGCTGAGCACCGCCGAAGCGGGCGACGACAGCTGCATCACGTTCAGCACGCCGAGCCCGGGGAAGACGCCCATGAACATCGCCGGGATGATCGCGAAGTACTTCGCGATGTCGTTGGCGAGGGAGAACGTCGTCAGGGCGCCGCGCGTGATGAGCAGCTGCTTGCCGATGCGCACGATGTCGATGAGCTTGGTCGGGTCGCTGTCGAGGTCGACCATGTTGCCGGCCTCCTTCGCGGCCGACGTGCCGGTGTTCATCGCGACGCCCACATCGGCCTGCGCCAGCGCGGGAGCGTCGTTGGTGCCGTCGCCGGTCATCGCGACGAGGTTGCCGCCCTCCTGCTCGCGGCGGATGAGCGCGAGCTTGTCCTCGGGCGTGGCCTCGGCGAGGTAGTCGTCGACGCCGGCCTCGGCGGCGATCGCCTTCGCCGTGAGCGGGTTGTCGCCCGTGATCATCACGGTGCGGATGCCCATGGCCCGCAGCTCGCCGAACCGCTCGCGCAGACCGTCTTTGACGACGTCCTTCAGGTGGATGACGCCGAGCACGCGCCCGCGGCCGTGCAAAACTCCTGAAGAATCGGGGGAGACGGTCGCAACCACCAGCGGAGTTCCGCCGGACTCGGCGATCGCGTCCGCAATTCTCAGGAGTTCGGCACGGGTGACGTCGGGCACAGCCGCCTCGAGGCCGTCCAACCAGGTCAGAACGGCCGACGCCGCTCCTTTTCGCACCATCTCGCCGCTGTGCAGGTCCACCCCCGACATGCGGGTCTGCGCCGTGAAGGGCACGGGCTCGGCGCCCCGGGGCATCTCGGCGACGACCCCCTGCGCGGCGGCGAGCTCGACGACCGAGACGCCCTCGGGGGTGGGGTCGGCCTGCGACGACAGCGAGGCGTACTCGGCGAGCTCGGGGGAGCCGACGCCCGGCAGCGCGACGAACGCCGACGCCCGGCGGTTGCCGTACGTGATGGTTCCGGTCTTGTCGAGCAGCAGCGTCGTGACGTCGCCCGCTGCCTCGACGGCGCGGCCCGACATCGCCAGGACGTTCCGCTGCACGAGGCGGTCCATACCCGCGATGCCGATCGCGCTGAGGAGAGCACCGATCGTCGTGGGGATGAGGCAGACGAGGAGTGCCACGAGCACCGGGATCGACACCGGAGCGGCGGCGTACGACGCGATCGGGTTCAGCACCAGCACGACCACGACGAACACGATCGACAGGCTCGCCAGCAGGATGTTCAGCGCGATCTCGTTCGGCGTGCGCTGCCGCGACGCGCCCTCGACGAGCGCGATCATGCGGTCGACGAACGTCTCGCCCGGCTTCGAGGTGATCCGCACGACGATGCGGTCGCTCAGCACCCGCGTGCCGCCGGTGACGGCGCTGCGGTCGCCGCCGGACTCGCGCACGACCGGGGCCGACTCTCCGGTGATCGCCGACTCGTCGACCGTGGCGATGCCCGCGACGATGTCGCCGTCGCCGGGGATCAACTGCCCCGCCTCGACGAGCACGACGTCGCCGACCCGCAGTTCGCCCGAGGGCACGTCCTCGACGGAGGCGGTGGATGCCAGCGGGTCTCCGGGGGAGTAGGCGACGACGCGACGGGCCGTCGTGGTCGTGCGGGTCTTGCGGAGCGTCGCGGCCTGCGCCTTGCCGCGACCCTCGGCGACCGACTCCGCGACGTTCGCGAAGAACACCGTGAGCCACAGCCAGACCGCGATGCCCCCCGTGAACCCGAACGGGAGCGACGCGTCGGCGCCGCCGAGGAACGGCTCGGTGAGCGCGATGAGGGTCGTGAGGGCCGCCCCCACCCACACGAGGAACATCACGGGGTTGCGCCACTGCGACGCGGGATTGAGCTTCTTCGCGGCTCCCGGGAGCGCGGCGATGATTTGCGCGGCGCTGAACGCGCGGCGCGGAGCGGCCGGAGTCGGGGCCGCGGCGGGAGCCGGGGCGTGGGTGAGCGTGGACATCAGCGCGTAAGTCCTTCGGCGAGGGGGCCCAGGGTGAGGACCGGGAAGTAGGTGAGGGCCGTGACGATGACCGCCACGCCCGCGAGGAGGCCCGCGAACTGCGGGCGGTGCGTCGGCAGGGTTCCGGGGGTGGCGGGAACGGCATCCTGGGCCGCGAGGGATCCCGCGAGGGCCAGCACGAACACGATCGGCAGGAACCGGCCGAGGAGCATCGCCACAGCCAGGGCCGTGTTGAACCACGGGGTGTTCGCGGTGAGCCCCGCGAACGCCGAACCGTTGTTGTTCGCCGCCGACGTGAAGGCGTAGAGCACCTCGCTCAGGCCGTGGACGCCCGGGTTGAGGATCGAGGTGGTCTCGACGTCGCTCCGGATGCCGGGGAGCGCGAAGCTCAGCGCGGTTCCGGCCAGCACGAGCGTCGGTGTGACGAGGATGTACAGGCTCGCGAGCTTGATCTCGCGCGGCCCGATCTTCTTGCCGAGGTACTCGGGCGTGCGGCCGATGAGCAGGCCGCCGACGAACACCGCGATCACGGCGAGGATCAGCATCCCGTACAGGCCCGAGCCGACGCCGCCCGGCGCGATCTCGCCGAGCATCATGTTGATCATCGGCATCCCACCGCCGAGCGCCGTGTAGCTGTCGTGCATCGAGTTGACCGCGCCGGTGGAGGTGAGGGTGCTCGTCGATCCGAACAGCGTCGAGCCGAAGATCCCGAACCGCACCTCTTTGCCCTCCATGGCGCCGCCCGCGAGCTGAGGAGCCGCCCCGGCACCGGCGAGCTCGGCCCACGTGAGAAGGGCCGTGGATGCCGCGAAGATCGCGGCCATGACGCCCAGGATCGTGTAGCCCTGACGGTCGTCGCCGACGATGCGGCCGAACGCCCGGGGGAGTGAGAACGGGATCACGAGCATCAGGAAGATCTCGAACAGGTTGGTCCACGGCGCGGGGTTCTCGAACGGGTGGGCCGAGTTCACGTTGAAGAACCCGCCGCCGTTGGTGCCGAGGAGCTTGATCGCCTCCTGGGATGCCACCGGGCCGCCGGGGATCGACTGAGCCGCGCCCGCGAGGGTCGTGGCATCCGAGAACCCGTTCAGGTTCTGGATCACGCCGCCCGCGAGCAGCACGACGGCCGCGGCCACCGAGAGCGGCAGCAGCAGGCGGGTCGTGCCGCGCACGAGATCGACCCAGAAGTTGCCGATGACGCCGCTCCGGCGGTACGCGAAACCGCGGACCAGCGCGACCGCGATCGCGACGCCGACGGCCGCGCTCACGAAGTTCTGGACGGTCAGCGCCGCGAACTGCACCGTGTAGCCGAGCGTCGTCTCGCCCGAGTACGACTGCCAGTTCGTGTTGGTGACGAACGACACCGCGGTGTTGAACGACAGCGCCTCGCCGGGGGCCTCGAGGCCCAGGGCGAAGGGCAGGAGCGGCTGCAGGCGCATGATCGCGTACACGAGCACGACACCCATCGCCGAGAACAGCAGCACCGATCGCAGGTACGCCTGCCAGGTCTGGGAGCTGCGGGCGTCGACTCCGATGAGGCGGTAGGTGCCGCGCTCGACGGCGAGGTCGCGCTCGCCGGTGTAGATGCGGGCGATGTAGTCGCCGAGGGGGCGGTAGGCCAGACCCAGGGCGACGATGAGCGTGAGGCTGGTCAGCACGATGGACCAGATCGTTCCGGCATCCATGTCAGAACTTCTCGGGGCGGACGAGGGCGACCACCAGGTAGACGACCGCGGCGATGGCGAGGACGGCGGCGAGGACGCTCATGCGGAGTCGCCCCCTCGCTCGGGCGCCGGGGCGGGGGCGGGCGGCTGGGCGCCGCGGCCGGGGGTGCGCGCGGAGGGAGCGCCGGGCTGCGGGCCCAGCTTCTCGACCCCCTGCGCGATGAGGGCGACGAGCGCGAAGAGCGTCAGGATCGCGACGAGGTAGACGACATCGAGCACGATGACTCCAGGTTCGGGAGCTTCCGCGCGACTGCTGCGGCGCGGGCGCCGCGGGGCGGCACGTGTGTCGATGCAACTCCTGTCCGCGGCGGCATCCCGCCGTCCTTACGGTTTCCCTACGCCCTTCCGCCGGACGCATACGCCGTGCTCACGCGGCCGGTATCCGCTCTTGCTGAGTACCGGTACTCAGTGTTACTTTCTAGCGGTAGTCAACGATGAGGAGTAGCGGATGGGCAGACAAGACACCGAGATGCTCAAGGGGGTGCTCGAGGGTGTCGTCCTCGCCGTGCTGGCGCGGCGACCGGCGTACGGGTACGAGATCACCGTCGACCTCCGCGACCGGGGCTTCGCCGACCTCGCCGAGGGCACGGTCTACGCGATCCTCGTCCGCATCGAGCAGCGCGGTCTCGTCGATGTCGAGAAGGTGGCATCCGAGAAGGGGCCGCCGCGCAAGGTCTTCACGCTCAACGACACCGGGCGGGCGCAGCTCGCCGAATTCTGGACGACCTGGAGTCTGCTCGCCGACCGGCTCGAGCAGCTCCGCGAAGAAGGGAACTGACATGGCCTGGTACGAGAAGATCATCGGCGACCTGAGCGCCAAGAAGCAGTGGCGCGAGTATCGGCGCCGCCTCGACGCCCTCCCCGCGCCGTATCGGCAGGCGGGTCGAGCCCTCGAGCGGTACGTGCTCAACCTCGGGCCGACGAGCGAGCCTGACGCCCTCATCCGCATGGTGACCGACCTCGCCGACCTCCTCGAGCAGGCCGCGGCGGCCGGCACGCCGCTGCGGGATCTGACCGGCGACGAGCCGGCGGCCTTCGCCGAGGAGTTCATGGCGAACTACGGCGACGGCAGCTGGATCGGACGCGAGCGCGCGCGCCTTGCTCGCGCGATCGACGAGGCGACCCGCTCCCAGGGCTGACCCCCCCATCCGCACACGCCTCCGGACCCGGCTGGCCGGGGGCGATGGTCTCGTGCGCCCTCCGGCCGGTACCCACGAGAGGAAAAGTGCATGTCCATCATCGATACCGGCCCCGCGATCCGCGTGCGGGGCCTCCGGAAGTCCTACGGCGACGTCGCCGTGCTCGACGGCGTCGATCTCGACGTCGAGCGCGGCACCATCGTCGCGCTCCTCGGCTCCAACGGCGCGGGGAAGACCACGGTCGTCCGCATCCTGTCGACGCTGCTCCGCGCCGATGCCGGGACGGCGGTCGTCGACGGAGCAGACGTCGCGGCCCAGGCGGCGCGGGTGCGCGCCTCGATCAGCCTCACCGGACAGTTCGCCGCCGTCGACGAGGTCCTGACCGGTCGCGAGAACCTCACGCTCATCGCGCGTCTGCGGCATGTGCCCGACCCCACCGGCGCGGCGGACGAGCTGCTCGCGCGGTTCTCGCTCACGGATGCCGCACGCCGAGCGGCATCCACGTATTCCGGCGGCATGCGCCGTCGCCTCGACATCGCCATGAGCCTCGTCGGCCGGCCCGCGGTGGTCTTCCTCGACGAGCCGACGACCGGACTCGACCCGCAGGCGCGTCTGGAGGTGTGGGATGCCGTGCGCAACCTCGCCGCATCCGGCACCACCGTGCTGCTCACGACGCAGTACCTCGACGAAGCGGAGAACCTCGCCGACCGCATCGCGATCCTGCACGGCGGACGCATCATCGCGGAGGGGACGCTGGCCGACCTGCGGGCGTTGTTCCCCCCGACGACCGTCGAGTACGTCGAGAAGCAGCCCACCCTCGAGGAGATCTTCCTCGCCATCGTCGGCTCCGCCGGCTCGCTCGACGAGGGGGAATCATGACCACGCACGCTCTGTCCGACACCGCGGTGCTCACCGGCCGCTCCCTGCGGCACATCCTCCGCAGCCCCGACACGATCGTGACCACGGCGATCATGCCGGTCGCGATCATGCTGCTGTTCGTCTTCGTCCTGGGCGGCGCCGTCGACACTGGCGGCACCGCGTACGTGGACTTCCTGCTCCCCGGCATCCTGCTGATCACCGTGGCATCCGGCATCGCGTACACCGCGTATCGCGTGTTCCTCGACGTACGCGGAGGCATCGTCGATCGGCTCCGCTCCATGCCGGTTGCGCCGGCGAGCGTCCTGTGGGGACATGTCCTCACGTCGCTGCTGGCGAACGGGGTGTCTCTCGCGCTCGTCATCGGGGTGGCGTTGCTCGTGGGCTTCCGGTCGGGAGCCTCGGTCGGGGCATGGCTGGCGGTCGTCGGCATCCTGATGGCGTACACGCTCGCCCTCACCTGGGTCGCGGTGGTGGCGGGGCTCGCGGCGAAGACCATCGACGGCGCCAGCGCCTTCAGCTACCCGCTGATCTTCCTGCCGTTCGTGAGCTCGGCCTTCGCACCCACCGACACCATGCCGGGGCCGGTGCGCTGGTTCGCTGAGAACCAACCCGTGACCTCGCTCGTGGATGCCATTCGCGCGCTGCTCGCGCAGCAGTCCGTCGGCGCGAGCGTGTGGATCGCGCTGGCGTGGTGCGCGGGCATCCTCGCCGTCGCGTGGATCGTCGCGGTCGCCCGGTTCCGGCGGTCGGGACGCTGAGGCCGGGTTACGCGGGTGCGTAGCCGTCGGCGCGGCGGCGGCGCACCTGCTCCTCGAGGTCGGCGAGGTGCATCTCGCGCTCGAGGTCGGCGATCTGCTGCTCGGTCGTCCGTGCGTCGGAGGCGCGCGGGGCCGGAGCCGGCTCGGCATCCTTCTGCCACCGCCGCGGGTCGCCGAAGCTCATCGGCTCGCCCCGCCGCTCCCACTCGCGGCCGATCGTGAACCACAGGATCGACCCGATCAGCGGCAGCAGCACGATGAAGAAGACCCACGCGAACTTCGGCAGGTGCTTCACCTGGTCGTCGCGCCGGGTGATGGCGTCGATGAGCGCGACCACCATGACGGCGAGGGTCAGCAGGGCGAGGAGCGGCATGGCATCCACCCTCTCCCACGCGTGGACGCATCTCAAGGCTCGCGTGTCCGGCGCGGAGGGGCGGATGCCGGGGCCCGGGGCTCAGGAGGCGACGCGGACGCGCGGCTCCTCGTCGGCGTCGGCGCGGCCCTGCGCGTCGCCGCGCGTCACGATCAGCAGCACGACCGCCCAGACGACGTAGGCGACGGTGCCGACGAGCGCCACGACGTTCGCCGAGTTCACCGACGCGTGGGTGCCGTCGTCGATTCCGCCCGACGCGAGGATCGTCGTCGGATCCGTGAGGGTGTGCAGGACGATCGGCCACACCAGCGAGCCGCCCACGCGCAGCGTCGCGTACATGCAGATGCCGAACGCGAACGTGTAGACGACGGTCGGACCGACGGTGGAGATGCCCTGCCCGGTGAACAGGTTCGAGAAGTGCAGCGAGGCGAAGATCGCCGACGACAGTGCCATGACCGCCCACTCGCGGTACCCGTGCCGACGGAGCATCACGACGACCATTCCGCGCGTGAGGAACTCCTCGGAGAAGCCCACGAACAGTCCGGCGACGAGCACCGCGATGACGACGGCGACCCCGTAGCGGGCGTACTCGATACCGAAGAAGTGGAACACGATCGGCACGAGCACGAAGATCGGGCCGAGCCAGAACCACCACTTGCGCGGCACCGGCTGGCGTCCGAACAGGGGGCGGGGGAGCCAGCCGAGCGTCGCGGCGATGATCAGGAGCAGGACGCTCCCGAACAGCGGTTGCAGACCGATGGCGATGAAGGCCGAGATCGGCGTGGCGAAGATGTCGTCGGCATCCGCCAGCCCTCCCACGAGGGGGCGCAGCGCCAGTCCGGCGAGGTTGTACGACGCGATGTAGATCACGGCCATCAGGACCGCGCGCCACCAGCCGCCGCGGTTCCAGAACCGCTGCCACCCGTTCGTGCCCGTCACGTCGTGACGGCGGGAGTCGTCCCGCATCGACGTCCCGCTCACGCGAAGAACCGGTTGGCGCGCTGGGTGTAGAGCAGCGAGATCCCGGCGACGGCGAGCAGGATCGTGATGATCGCGCCGACCAGGACGTTGGCGTCCCGGTGTGCGATGGCCTGCAGGATGGCGCTGAGGATGGTGAGTCCGAGGGATGCCGTGACGATCACGCGGGCGATCCGGTTGGCGCCGAAGAGACCGAAGCTGACCAGCAGGGTGATCACGCCCACCACGATCGCGACCCACGTCGAGGGGATGGACACACCGGCCGGGGAGATCGCCCCGGTCAGGATGAGGATCGAGAGGCCGATCTGGAGGACGGCGGTGATCCAGGCGAGGACGGCGACGAGGGTCACGCCGCCGGGGCGGTCGTTGTAGGCCATCAGTCCGCGTCCTTTCCGAGCTCTGCCAGGAGGTCGTTCAGGCCGAGACCGCCGATGGTCTGCGCCTCGAACTCGAGGGTGTTCCCCGTCGTGGTGTCGGTGAGCTCGATCACGCGGACGGTTCCGCTGTGGCGGCGCTCGACCTCGAGGTCGGCGCGGTCGATATGGGCGACGGGGCGGAGGTTCTTCCACCCGCCCACGACGCCGGTGGACTGCCGGCCGAGGACGTAGAGCTTCGTCTCGGACAGGGCCAGGACGATCGAGGGGTAGCTCCCGTGCGACGCGCTGTGGGCGCGCTGGGCCAGCATTCCGCCCGCGACACCCCACGCCATCTGGTTGTTGCCCCCGGCGCTGACGCCGATGATCGAGCCCACGAGGCCGGACTTCGTCGACCCCCGCGGCATGACGACGGCGACGTCGGTGATCTGGTCGTCGGGGATGACGGCCTGTGCGCCCTCGCGCGCGTGCTCTTCTCTGGACATGACTGGCCCCTTCCGTCCTTTTAGGACATCACTGAACAACAGCCTTCCAGGACATGCCTGAACAATGCAAGGGGGGTCATCTCACGGTCGGAGTGTGGGCGGAGCCCACTCTGCGACCTCGGCGAAGAGGGCGACCAGGCGCTCGCGCTCGTGCTCGATGCCGTCCATCACCGCCCCGATCGCCCGCAGGCCCGCGGCGGTGGCCGCGAGCACCACGGCGCGCCCATCGCCGGGCACGGCCCCGCGCCGACGTTCGACGAACCCCTTCGCGCACAGCTGGTCGACGATGTACACCACGCCGGGCGGTGAGACCTCGAGGGGCTCGGCGAGATCGTTCGGCCGGATGCCACCCGCCCCGGCGATCATCACCAGAGCCGCACGCTGGCGGGCCGCGAGTCCGCCGCGGGTCGCGGCCGGAGGCATGTAGGCCACGAGCGCGGCTCCCGAGGCGCAGATGCGGAGGAGGAGCTCGAGGGGGTCGACCGACGGACCCGACGTCGGCGACGGGGAAGCGCCCTGCAGCCCCTGGCTGATCTCGCGGGCGATCCCGTCGCTTCGGCGGAGGAATGTCGTCACCTCGGCGCGCAGCCGCTCGGTCTGTTCCTCGCCGCGATCGGTGAGGACGACCTCGACCGCGCGTTTGTCGGCATCCGAGGGTCTGGTGGAGACGAGACCCTCCGTCTGCAGCCGCAGGACCAGCCGTGAGACGGCGCGCCGCCCGAGGCCGCTCACGTCGGCGATCCGGCGCGTCGTCACGACGTGCTCGGATGCCACGACCACCCGCGCGAGGATCTCCTCGATCTCCGCCCACTGGGTGCCGAAGACGGCGTCGACGACGCGCGTCATGTCGTCGTTGAATCGGCCCAGCAGCTCAACTGCGCGGGCCCGGGCCGTGGCATCCATCGGGGTGGTCGCTCCTTTTCGCCCCCTATCCAACCAGGGCTTCGTCGAAGCATCCCGACCGTGACGCCCGCGACGGGACGGACCCCGCGGGCGGGCCCCGCGGTCAGGCGCCGGAGTCGCCGACTTTGCGTCCCCGGCGGGCCGGATTCTGCGCGGAGTCGTGCGCCGACACCTGGGCGACGGGCTGGCCGCCGCGCTGCTGGCCGGGGAGCGGCCGCGAGCGGCGGCCGTAGATGAGCTCGGACGAATCGAGCAACCACGGGACGAGGGTGATCGAGACGCCGTGGACGAGCATGAGTTGCTGCGCCAGGCGCCGGGAGCGACGGTTGTGGAGCATCGACTCCCACCAGTGGCCGACGATGAACTGCGGCAGGTACACCGTCACCACCGCCGAGCCGTGCTTCTCGCGGTAGCTCTTGATGAAGCTGATCACGGGCGAGGTGTACGTGCGGTAGGGCGACTCGATGATGACGAGCGGGATGGGCATGTCGTGCTCGGCCCAGTCGCGCTGGACCCGGGTGGCATCCTCGTCGTTGATGGCGACGTGCACCGCGAGGGTTTTGTCGTGCTTGGCGGCCAGGGCGTAGTCGATCGCCTTCATGACCGGCTTCTGCAGCCGGTTGACGAGGATGATCGCCACGTCTCCCGACGACCCGAAGTGCACCGTGTCGTCCATGCGGATCTCGTGCTCGACGTCGCGGTAGTAACGGTTCACTCCGAGCATCAGGACCGCGAGGATCGGGATGGCGATGAACACCAGCCACGCACCGTGCGTGAACTTCGTGACGGTCACGATGAGCAGCACCACGACGGTGAGGGTCGCGCCGACGGAGTTGATCCACAGTCCCAGCACCGCCGAGCGACGCTCGTAGCGCGCGGACTCCTGTTTCGCCGCTTCGGGTGTCAGCAGTCGCAGTTCGCGCAGCGTTCGACGCCAGTGTCGGACCATGCCGATCTGTCCGAGCGAGAACGACACGAACACGCCGATGATGTAGAGCTGGATCAGCGTCGTGAGGTTGGCCTGGTAGACGATCAGCACGCCGATGGCGACGATGCCGAGGATGACCATGCCGTTGGAGTACACCAGGCGGTCGCCGCGGGTGTTGAGGGCCTTGGGCGCGTAGCCGTCGCGGGCGAGCACGGCGCCGAGCAGCGGGAAGCCGTTGAACGCGGTGTTGGCCGCGAGCAGCAGCACGCACGCGGTGGCGGCCTGGATGATGAAGAACGGGATGCTGCCCATGCCGAAGGTGGCCGCGGCCACCTGTGCCATGAGGCTCGGCTGCGGCAACGTGCAGTCGAAGCCGATGAGGTGGCAGGGGTTCTCGGCGTAGTGCACGCCGGAGAGCAGCGCCAGGGCGGTGAGCCCGACGAACAGCACGATGGCGATGCCGCCCATGAGCGTGAGGGTCGTCTGGGCGTTGCGGATCTTCGGTTTGCGGAAGGCGGGCACGCCGTTGGAGACGGCCTCGACGCCGGTGAGGGCCGAGCAGCCGCTCGAGAACGCCCGCAGCACGAGCAGGATCAGCGCAGCCTGCGTGAGGGATTCGGCCTGCACGGCGTACTCGGCGCTCGAGGCGACGGGCACGTCGCCGAGCAGCGCGCGGCCGAGGCCGACGACGATCATGAGGCCGACCGACCCGATGAACAGGTACGTGGGGATCGCGAAGACCGACGACGCCTCGCGAACACCGCGGAGGTTGACGATCACGATGAGGATGACGAATCCGACGGCGATCTCGACGCGGAACGGGTTCAGCCCGGGCAGCGCGGAGATGATGTTGTCGACACCGGATGCCACCGACACGGCGACCGTGAGGACGTAGTCGACCAGCAGGGCCGCCGCGACCACGACACCGGGCACCTCGCCGAGGTTCTTGCTGGCGACCTCGTAGTCGCCGCCCCCGGAGGGGTACGCCTTGATCAGCTGCCGGTAGCTCAGCACGACCACGACCAGCAGCACCACGACAGCCACCGCGACCCACGGGCTGAGCGTCAGCAGAGCCGTTCCGCCGATCAGCAGGATCATCAACAGCTCCTGTGGCGCGTAGGCCACGGAGGAGAGTGCGTCGGAGGCGAAGATGGGGAGTGCCATCTTCTTGGGGAGGAGCTGCTCGTCGAGTTTCTCCGACGTGAGCGGCTCCCCGATCAGGATGCGCTTGGCCATCGGCGTCTGTTCGCCGGGCTCGCGACTTTCGTCAGTCACGGCGCGCGACATTACGCCCCGCGGAGGCCCGGCGCAATCCGACGCGCACGGGGTTCACTCCGTCGTCGCCAGACCGTGACCACAGCAGGGTCAGGATGCCGCGATCTCGGCCGCGTAGGCGGCCACGGCGTCCGCCCCGAGGTGGTCGTCCGCCGAGATCGTCACGACCGTGTCGCCGGTGACGACCACCAGCTGTCCGTACGCCCCGTGCAGGCGCCATGCCGGCCCCGGTCCGTCCCACGCGCCCTGCGCGTATCGGCGGTACCCGTCGGTGTCGCCGCCCGTGTCGACCCATGCCGTGTGCACGGCATCCGCCCCCTCCGCGGGGATCACGCGACGCCCGTTCCAGACGCCGCGGTCGCGCAGGAGCGCGCCGAGCCTCGACATCTCCTCCGTCCGCAGCGACAGTCCCTCGCCGGCGAGGATGCGCCCGTGCGTGCAGCGTCGCCACTCGAGGCCCTCGAGCCCGAGAGGGGCGAACAGGCGCGGCTCGAGGAAGGCGGCGACGTCGCCCACGCGATGCGCGAGAAGAGCCATCGCCGTGTATGTGCTCGCGTTGGAATATTGGAAGACACGGCCCCGCGACGGGCGGGAGAGGAACTCCCCGGCGACATCCGGCCAGTCGGTCATCATCGTCGCCGACCACGGGAAGTCGATGCCGCTCGTCATCGACAGCAGGCGGCGGAGGGTGGTCTGCGCGCCCGCGGCCAGGTCGGGGGCGATCGCCTCGGCCGGCTCGTCGAGCCCGACCAGGCCCTCGGCGACGGCGAACCGCGCCGCGAGCGTGCAGACGGACTTGCTGACCGAGTGGATCTCCTCGCGCACGTCGGGAGTCCACCGGTACTCGGCGACCTCGTCGCCCGACCGCACGTGGAGACCGTGCGCGGTGAATCCGGTGGCGTCGATCCGAGCGACGAGGCGATCGCGGAGGTCGTCGGCGCGGGTCATCGTCCCAGGCTAACGAGCCCGCCCGTCCGGGCGCTCGCCCGGCATCGGCTGTCGCGCATGCCTAGGATCGCGGAGTGAACAACATCCTCGGGCCGGGCATGCTCGCGGTCGCCCTCGGCGGAATCGTCGCGTTTCTCGCTTTCATCCCCTTCGTCGCGGTCAGCTACCGCCGTCGCGGCGGACTGACCACCGGCCGCACCCTGCTGTGGGCGGGTGCGGCGGTGTACTTCTGGGCCATCTGGACCTACACGCTCGTCCCGGTGCCCGACTCCGACGACTACCGGTGCGCCGGCCGGAACTTGCGGCCGTTCGAGTTCGTCGACGAGATCCGCGCGGCCGTCGCGGTCTCGGGCCGCTACCTCACCGATCCTGTCGTGCTGCAGGTCGCGCTGAACGTGCTGCTGTTCGTGCCCCTGGGGTTCTTCCTGCGGGTGCTCGGGGGCCGCGGCATCCTGATCGCGGGCCTGGTGGGCCTGGGCATCTCGGGGATCATCGAGACGACGCAACTCACCGGCGTATGGGGCATCTTCCCGTGCGCGTACCGTGTCTTCGACGTCGATGACCTCATCGTCAACACTTTCGGCGCCCTCCTCGGATCGCTCCTCGCCTTCGCGGTGCCCAAGAAGCACCGTGGCGCGCAGAAGACCCCGGATGCCGAGATCCCCCGCCCCGTCACGCGCGGGCGTCGCCTGCTCGGCATCCTGTGCGATGTCGTCGGGGTCGGGCTCGTCGGCTCGGGTGTGGCGGTGGCGGTGCAGGCGGTGCTGCTGCTGGTCGTGGGCGACCCCGGCCGTACCGGCGACATCGCCTCGGTCGCCGGGAACACCGTGGCCGCGCTCGTGTGGCTGGTCGTGATCCTCGGCACGGGTCGCTCGATCGGCGACCTCGCGACCCGCGTGCGGTACACCGACGGCGTGCTGCCGCGCTGGCTGGCGCGGCCGCTGCGATTCCTCACCGGGGCCGCGGCTTACACCGTGCTTCAGAGCCTTCCCGCGCCGTGGTCGCTGTCGGCGTTCCTGCTCGCGCTCGCGACCGTGGTGCTGCTCTTCGTGTGGCGCGACGGTCGGGGTCTCACCGGCTGGATCGGCCGCCGGCGCCTGGTCGACGACCGCGAGGGCGTCGTGAGCCCGACGGTGGATGCCCCGTCGGGACGCCTACGCTGATCGGCATGGGGGAGCCTCTTTCTCCGGACGATGCGCGCATCCTCGCGCTCGAATCCGACGCGGTCCGCGGGCACGCGCTGAAGCTGCTGATCCTCGAGCCCGGCACGGCGCTCGACCTGGATGCCGTGCGCGCGGGCGTGCTCGCCCGTCTCGCCGCTTTCCCGCGGGCGCAGCAACGGGTCGTCGACGGCCCCGACGGGCCATCGTGGCAGGACGTGGACGACCTCGACCCGCGCGCCCACGTGCGGAAGTTCCCGGCCGCGGATCCCGTCGAACTGCGTTCCGTCGTCGGCCGGCTGATGTCGGAACCGCTCGACCGCGCCCGACCGCTGTGGACGATCGACCTCATCGGCCCTCTGGCCGACGGCCGCGAGGCCCTGGCGATCCGCGTGCACCACGCGATGGCCGACGGCATCACGGCGGTCCGCTTCCTGGACACGGTGGTGTTCGAGCCGCACGACGCCCCGGCGCACGACGTCGGCATCCGCGATCCCGAGGCCCGTCCGACCCGCTGGCGGGAGTGGGAACGGATGCCGCTCACCCTCGCCCGCGAGCTGGGTCACCCGGGTTCTCCGTCGCCGTTCGACCGCCCGCTCACGGCCCTGCGGGCGCTGGCATTCGCGGACGTGCCGCTGCGCGAGGCCCGCGAGGTGGGGGCGTCGCGGCCGGATCACGCGACCGTGAACGACGTGCTGCTGGCCGTCGTCGGCGGAGCGGTGCGCCGTGTGCTCGAGCGGCGCGGGCACGTGCCGCACCTCAACGCTCAGGTGCCGGTGAGTCTGCACGAGGCGGGGGAGGACGCCGCGACCGTCGGCAACCGCGACTCGTTCATCGACGTCGACCTCTGCCTGCACGAGGTCGACGATGTGCGCCGCCTCGATCTGCTCAGCGCCCAGACCCGGGAGCGCAAGCACGGCCACGACGCGCGCTCGCTCGACGACCTGTTCCACGCGCTCGCGGCCGCGGGCTCGGTCGGGTCCGCTCTGCGCGGCTTCGCCGACGGCCCCCGGGCCTTCGCGCTGTCGGTGTCGAACGTGCCGGGGCCGCGGGTCGCGGTCGGTGTCGCGGGGCGACGCGTGACACACGTCTACACGTCGTCGGAGCCCGCGCCTCACCACGCGCTGCGGGTAGCGGCGATCTCGAACGACCGGTGGCTCGGCGTGGGCTTCTGCGTCGACCCTGTCGCCGTTCCCGACGTGGAGGCGTTCGCCGATGCCGCGCACGACGCGTGGGAGGCGTTGCGCGGGGCTGCCGGCTGACGTCGCACTCACACCTCTGCTCAGCGCTGGCCCGCTGCCGTGACGGGCGAACCTCGTCCCACATAGTGCCGTTTCGGTCTTCTTATGTGGGACATGCACCGCCAGAAGTGGGACGAGGCTCAGGGGGCGAGAGCGCCGGCGGACCTTACAGGCTCCCCGCCGGCACCGCGAACGTGTCGCACGCGTTCACGCCGCCCGCGCGCCCGGCCTCGAACCAGCGCTGACGCTGCTCGCTCGAGCCGTGGGTCCAGCTCTCGGGGTTGACGACCCCGCCCGATTCGGCCTGGATGTGGTCGTCGCCGACGGATGCCGCGGCAGCCAGGGCGTCCGTGATCTCCTGCGTCGTGGGAGGTTCGAGGTAGGGCGTGCCGTTCTCGTCGACCTGGTCGCCGGCGTCCGCCACCCACGCGCCCGCGAAGCAGTCGGCCTGCAGCTCGGTGCGGACACCGTTGCTCGCCGGTCCCGTGCCGTTGTTCGGGTGCTGCTCCATGACGCCGATGAGCTTCTGCACGTGATGGCCGTACTCGTGTGCGAGGACGTACAGCTGCGCGAGCGGACCCGCGGTGGTGTCGAACTGTTCGCGCAGGAGGGCGAAGAACGTCGGGTCGACGTAGACCGTCTCCTCCGGCGGGCAGTAGAACGGCCCGGTCGCGTTCGACGCCGTCCCGCACCGGGTCGAGGTCGACCCGTCGACGATGATGAGCTGCGGCTCGCGGTACCCCTCGAGGGTCTTCTGCCAGAACTGGTCGATGTTGAGCGATGCGGCCGCGAGGCGGCAATCGTCGTTGCGGTTGGCATCCTGACCCGTCTCGCAGCTCGCGATGCGCTCGCCGCCGCCGGCGGGAGCGGCCGGGTTTCCACCGCCGTCGCCCAAGAGTCCGGTCAGGTCGGTGCCGGTGAAGAGCGAGATCAGCAGCACGACGACCGCACCGAGACCCACCGCGCCCCCGCCGACCGCGGCCACCGTGCCGCCACGGCGTCGAGCCGAATTGCCGCCCACGCGGGCGTTGTCGTTGAACGTCACGTCCGAGACGGTAGCGCGCGGCGAGCGGCTCCGGTGGGGGGTTGAACCGGGCGGATCAGCCGGTCGCGCCCATCGGGCGCGTCGAGATGTCGTAGGTCGCGAAGGGGAACGGGTGCAGCAGCGAGTAGCTGCTCCAGTCGTCGACGCGGACGGTGGAGATCGCCCAGAACCCGACGGCGAACGTCACGAGCGTCAGCACCACGATCGCCATGCGGGCGTTGTTCACGACCCGCAGCGCGTCGTCGATCGTGTCGGCGCGTCTCAGCATCCGCGTCAACGACAGCACCACGATCAGGGCGATCGCGACGTAGACGAGCGGGCTCGCGCTCATCGTGACCGAGCCGCACATCGGTGCGATGTCGGTCGGCTGCCCGTCGGCGTCGAGGAACCCACCGCTGCCGGTCGCTCCACCCGAGCAGCTGCTCATCGAGCCGTGGAGGAACGTCGCGAGCATCGCCGCCGCCACGATGGCCCAGATGAGGAGGGTGCGGATGCTGACGATGATCGCGGCGCCCGGAAGCAGCACGTCGCTCGGCGACTCTTGCTGCGTGACGGTCATGGTGGCCTCCCCGGGGGTCCCCTCCACCCTCACACGGAGGCCCCGATCAGTCCAGGAACTCCCGCGCCGCGACGACGAGGTTCTCGACTCCGCGATCGATCGTGGGCTGCATCAGGGGGGCGAAGAACGGCGAGTGGTTGGTGGGGATGTCGCGCTCGATCGTGCCGCCGGCCAGGGCGTCGGCGAAGACCTGCGGATCCACTCCGCCCCAGAACCAGAACACGAGCGGCGCGCCGGACTCGCGGGCGAACCACGACACGTCCTCGCTGCCGGTGAACATGCCGGGGTCGACGACGCTCGCCTCGCCGAACGTCCGACGGAAGGTCGCGGTCAGACGGGCCGTGGCATCCGGGTCGTTGATCGTCGGCGGCAGGGAGTGGTCGGTCGTGATCGTCGGCGTCTGCTCGGCTCCGGAGGCCTCGGCTTCGGCGCGGACGATCCGCTCGACCTTGCTCATCACGCGCTCACGCGCGACGTCGTCGGGGTAGCGGAGGCTGAGCTCGAGCTTCGCCTCGGCGGGGATGATGTTGTTCTTCAGCCCCGCGTGGATCGAGCCGACGGTCACGACGGCGACGTCGCGCGGGTCGACCTCGCGCGAGACGACGGTCTGCAGGCGCATGACGGTGGCGGCGGCCATGACGACCGGGTCGATCGTGGAGTGCGGGCGCGAGCCGTGCCCGCCACGGCCATGGAGCACGACGGTGAGTCCGTCGGAGGCTGCCATCTGCGTGCCGGGGCGCACGCCGATCGTGCCGGCCGGGAGCGGGGTCACGTGCTGCCCCAGCACGATGTCGGGGCGCGGGTATCGGTCGAGCACGCCGTCGGCGATCATCGCCTGGGATCCTGCGCCGTACTCCTCGGCGGGCTGGAACACCGCGACGACCGTGCCCGACCACTCCGCGGTGGTGGCGACGAGTCGCTCGAGCGCGCCGATCAAGGCCGTGACGTGCATGTCGTGGCCGCACGCGTGCATGACGGGGACGGTGGTGCCGGCAGGGTCGGTGCCGCGCGCGGTGCTGGCGTAGGGCAGCCCCGTCTTCTCTTCGACGGGGAGGCCGTCCATGTCGGCCCGCAGCCACACCACGGGACCGGGGCCGTTGTCGATCTTCGTGACGACCCCGGTCGTGCCGACGCCCTCCTCGACCTCGAGTCCCAGGTCGGCGAGGTGCCGCGCGATGACGCCCGCGGTCCGCGTCTCCTGGAACGACAGCTCGGGGTGCGCGTGCAGGTCGGTGTACAGGCTCTCGAGGTCGACGCTCATGCCCCGAGCCTATGCGCCGCGTCGTCGCGGTGTCCCGTGCGCTTCCGTGCCGCGGCACCCCCCCCGCGGTTCAGTGTCCAAGACACGCGGACGTTCGATCGTGGCATCCGCATGTCTGGGACACCGAAACCGTCGCGCCGGGTCTCCGGTACCGGATGCCACGTCCCCTGTCCAGCCGTCCCGGGCGGACGACGGCGGCGGCGAGGCTGGATGCATGGCCACGACACACTTCGACTACCTCATCGTCGGCGGCGGAATGGTCGCCGACACGGCTGCCCGCGGCATCCGCGAGATCGATGCGGCCGGGTCGATCGGCATCCTGAGCGACGACATCGAGGAGCCGTACACGCGGCCCGCGCTGAGCAAGAAACTGTGGACCGACGACGAGTTCACGTGGGACAAGGTGCCGCTGAACACCGTCGATGACACCGGCGCCGACCTCCGGCTGCGGACGCGGGCGACCGCGATCCGTCCCGAGGCTCACGAGGTGGATGCCGCCGGCGAGACGTTCGAGTACGGCAAGCTGCTCGTCGCGACCGGCGGGCACCCGGTGCCGCTCCCGATCGAGGACGGCACGAACGGCGAGCGGGCGCTGTCGTTCCGTACGGCCGCCGACTACCGGCGCCTCCGCGCCCTCGCGCACGACGTCGACCGCATCGCCGTGGTCGGTGGCGGATACATCGGCTCCGAGCTCGCCGCGGCCCTCGTGCAGAACGACGTCAACACCGTCCTGATCCACACCGGGGCCGTCCTCGGCGACGCGGTGTTCCCGCCCGCCCTCGCGGAGCGGTTCGAAAGGCTGTTCCGCGATGCCGGGGTCGAGATCGTCGCGGGCGCGAAGGTCACGGGCGGCGCAGCGGGTGCCGCCGGCATCCGTCTCGCACTCGAGAACGGTGACGAGATCCGCGCCGACGCGGTCGTCAGCGGCCTGGGCATCGAGATCGCCACCGACCTCGCCGAGGCCGCCGGGCTCACGGTCGAGGACGGCATCGTGGTCGACGCGCAGCTGCGCTCCACGGCGGAGGATGTCTGGGCCACCGGCGACATCGCGAGCTACCCCGATCGGATCCTCGGACGTCGCCGCGTCGAGCACGTCGACAACGCCAACGAGATGGGCCGGGCCGCAGGCCGCAACCTCGCGGGCGCCGGGGAGCCGTACACGCACACGCCGTACTACTACTCGGCGGTGTTCGGCATCCGGTACGAAGCGGTCGGAACGCTCGACTCGTCGCTCGAGACGGTGGAGGACTGGATCGACACCGACCGCGGTGTCGTCTACTACCTCGACGACGATCGCGTCGTGGGCGTGCTGCTGTGGAACGTCGAGGACGCCCGCGACGCCGCTCGCGCCGTGCTGGCCGAGGCCGACACTCTCACGCGCGACGACCTGGCCGGCCGCATCCGCTGACCGGGCCTGCACAACTCCGGCAGTTTCGCCGGTGTGGTGCGCTGCGCGCGGTGTCTGGGCTGATTCGCCGGAGTTGTGCACCCCCGGAGGCTGCAGCTCCCGGGCGCGCGGCGCCCGCTCAGGCCGCGGGCGGCGCCGTCGACCCGCGCTCGAGCAGTGCGAACGGCAGGGTGCCGCGGCGCGCGGCGGGCGCGGCGCCGTCGAGCTCGGCGAGCACGGCCTCGGCGGCCCGCTCGCCCTGGCCGCGGGCGAACTGGTCGATCGTGGTCAGGCCGAACCACCGGCCCAGGTCGTTGCCGTCGACGCCGATGATCGAGACGTCCTCCGGTACCCGCAGCCCCGCCTCGCGGGCGGCGAGCACGGCACCGATCGCCATCTCGTCCGAGGCGGCAAAGATCGCGGTCGGGCGCCCGTCCCCGCCGAACAGGCACCGGGCCGCGCCCGATCCTCCCTCGATCGTGAAATCCGCGGCGGCGAACAGCGGCACCGCGCCCGCGGCATCCATCTCGTCGGCGAAGCCCCGACGACGCAGCGCCGGCACGGACGAGACGGCGTCGGTGGTGGCATCCGCCCCGATGTGCGCGATGCGCCGGTGCCCGAGGTCGAGCAGATGCCGGGTGGCGACGCGGCCGACGGCGAGGTCGTCGACGGTGAGGGTCGTCAGCAACGGTGTCGGTCCGGCGATCGCGACGATCGGGATGCCGAGTCCTCGCAGCAGCGTCGACTCCTCGGCGTCCAGTTCGAGGGCGATCGTGATGACGCCGTCGATGCGTCGGCGCCGCAGGTGGTCGTCGAAGACGCGGCGACGTTCGGCGGGGTCGGTGCTCACGCTGTAGAGCGTGATGTCGTAGCCCTCGCGCACGAGGCCGTCGGAGATCCCGGCGAGCACGGTGCTGAAGAACCACCGGTCCAGCAGCGGCACGACCACGCCGATCGCACGGGACCGCCCGCTCGCGAGGCTCGACGCGGCCGCCGAGACGACGTAACCCAACTCCTCGGCGGCCGAGAGCACCCGCGCGCGCGTGCCCGACGACACCTGCCCGCGCCCGCTCAGAGCCCGCGAGACCGTGGCCGTCGACACGCCCGCCCGTCGGGCGACGTCGTCGATGCCGACCACGGTCTCGCGGGAACCGGATGCCACGGCTCAGGCCGCGGCGATCCAGACCGTCGTGTCGGTGGGGAGCCCCGTGCCGTCGAGCGGGCCGCTCGCGATCAGGATCTCGCCCTCCGGCAGCGCGACAGCGGTGTCGCCGAGGTTGGCGATCACGGTGACGGGACCGTTGCGGAACGCCACCACGTCGTTGCCGAACCCGTCGAGCCACTCCAGCGCGCCCGCGCCGAGGCCGCGCGCGCGACGCTCCGCCAGGAGCGAGCGGTAGAGCGACAGCGTCGAGGCCGGGTCGTCCACCTGCACGTCGCGGGCGAGCTCGGCCCACTCGGCCGGCTGCGGCAGCCAGGCGGCGCCGGTGTCGTTGAAGCCGTACGCGGGGGCGTCGGCGGTCCACGGGATCGGCACGCGGCAGCCGTCGCGGCCGTAGCGCTCGCCGTTCGTGCGGAACCACGTCGGGTCCTGACGCGCGTCGTCGGGCAGGTCGATGACCTCGGGCAGGCCCAGTTCCTCGCCTTGGTACAGGTACGACGAACCGGGGAGCGCCAGCATCAGCGAGGTCGCGGCGCGGGCGCGGCGCAGACCCTTCACGGGGTCGGGCTGGCCCGGGGACTTCGGTCCGATACCCGCGCCCTGCGGGTTCTCGGCCGTCAGCGCGAGACGCGAGGCATGACGCACGACGTCGTGGTTCGACAGCACCCACGTGCTCGGTGCGCCGACGGCACCGTACTCGTCGAGCGACTCGTCGATCACGGTGCGGAGGGCTTCGGCATCCCACGTGGTTTCGAGGTAGTGGAAGTTGAACGCCTGGTGCATCTCGTCGGGGCGGACCCACAGTGCCGTCTGCGCGACGGTGGGGAGCCACGCCTCGGCGCACAGCGCGCGGTCGCCGTCGTACTCGGAGAGCACGTCGTGCCACTCGCGCCACACCTCGTGCACGCCGGGTTGGCCCCAGTAGGGCACCTCTTCGGCGTCGCCGCCCATGGAGCCGGCGTCGGGGTCCGGGGTGTAATCGGGGAGGCCCTCGGCCTTGATGAGGCCGTGCGCGACGTCGACGCGGAAGCCGTCGACCCCGCGGTCGAGCCAGAAGCGCAGGACGTCGCGGAACTCCGCGCGCACCTCGGGGTTGGTCCAGTCGAAGTCGGGCTGCGACTCGTCGAAGATGTGCAGGTACCACTGGCCGGGGGCGCCGTCGGCCTCGGCGACGCGCTTCCACATGCCGCCGCCGAAGACGCTCTCCCAGTTGTTCGGGGGCAGTTCGCCCTTCTCGCCCGTGCCGTCGCGGAAGATGTACCGCGCCCGCTCGGGGCTGCCCGGGGCCGCGGCGAGGGCCTCCTGGAACCAGACGTGCTGATCGCTGGAGTGGTTCGGCACGAGGTCGACGATGACCCGGATGCCGCGTTCGTGCGCGCCCGCGAGCATCGCGTCGAAGTCGGCCAGGGTGCCGAAGATCGGGTCGACGTCGCGGTAGTCGGCGACGTCGTACCCCGCGTCCTTCTGCGGCGACCGCTGGAAGGGGCTGAGCCAGATGGCATCCACCCCCAGCTGCTGCAGATCGTCGAGGTGCGCGGTGACGCCGGGCAGGTCGCCCAGGCCGTCGCCCGAGGCGTCCGCGAAGGAGCGGGGGTAGATCTGGTAGATGACGGCGGTGCGCCACCACTCGGAGCCGGGGGCGGACGCGAGTTCGGGGCGCGGGTCCTCCTGCGTGAAAGTCATGCGACCACGCTAGTGCAAGCGCTTGCAGTGTGGCGAACTCCGGGCGGCGTTCCCGCGGTCAACAGAACCATGTCCCAGTGATGGCCACTTCGGCGCCCCGCATCCGGCCACCATCGGGACATGCTCCGCCAGAAGTGGGACAAGGTCCGCGTCTAGGCTGGGGCGGTGCCCGACGCCTCCGCCATCGCCCGTGCCGAATCGCTGATCGGCAGCATCCCCGACTACCCCGAGGTCGGAGTGACGTTCCGCGACATCACGCCGCTGCTGGCGGATGCCGCGGCCCTGCGCGCCACGATCGACGCGCTGCTCGAGCCCTTCGCGGGCCGCTTCGACGTCGTCGCCGGCATCGAGGCCCGCGGATTCCTGCTCGCCGGCGCCGCAGCCGTCGCGGCGGGCGTGGGCCTGGTGCCCATCCGCAAGGCCGGCAAGCTCCCGCGGCCCGCGGCATCCGTCTCGTACGCGCTCGAGTACGGCACGGCCGAGATCGAGATGCACGACGACATCGCCGACGGCACCCGCGTGCTGCTGCTCGACGACGTGCTCGCCACCGGCGGGACGCTCGAGGCCGGCCGCGCGCTCGTCGCCCGCCTCGGCGGCGAGGTCACCGGCACCGCGGTGCTGCTCGAGATCGACGCGCTGGGCGGCCGCGAGGTGCTCGGCGGCGACGTGCACTCGGTCTTCCACGTCTGACGCGGCCGGCTGCGCGCCGGTGCCCCACCGCGCGGGCATCGCTTCCGTGCCGCGTCGAGTCGTCGGCGACCCGGGGGCTCACCGGCGACCAGGTCGCTCGCTGATCCAGGCGACGGCCGCGTGCATGCCGGACTCGATCGGACCGCGGCGGAACCAGCGCAGCCACAGCACGGCGAAGATCGCGGCGACCGCGGCGAAGGCGAGGAGCACCCAGAGCGGTTCGCCGGGCATCGCGCTGAGCCCGAGCGCGTTGATGGCGAGGACGTGCCCGGTGTACACGGTCAACGACATGGTTCCCACCGCCGCGATGGGCCACGTCAGTCGCGGCAGACGCGAGGACAGCCAGATCGAGGCGGCGATGACGACGAGCGCGGCACCGACGCCCCCGATGATCTCCAACGGTGCGCCCGTGTGCTGGTCGGCGCTCAGCAGACTCGCCCACTCGACCTCGCCGGTCGGCTTCCCCTCGCCGAACGGCTTCATCCCGGCGCCCTCGGCCTTGTCGAGCATGCTGCCGAAGTCCTTCTTCGATGCCTCCCAAGTGGGGGCCGCGCCCGGAACCAGGAGGCGCGCGGCGAACGCGCCGCCGTACCCGACGATCATCAGCCCGACGCCCCACACGAGAAGGCGCACCTTGCGCAGCCGTTCGACGCCGATGCGGCCGAGCCCCAGACCGACGAAGAGGAACGGCATCCAGGTGATGGCCGGGTACGCCCCCGTCAGCAGAAGTCGTGTCACCCCTTCTCCCGAGAGGAGGGCGATCGGATCGACGCGATCGATCTGTGCCAGCGCCCCCGTGACGACGGCCGAGGACCGCAAGAGCATCGACGCGATGGGGCCCGCCACCGCGGTGGCGCCGGCAAGGATGAACAGTGTCCGAGGCGCAAGGCGGAGGAAGGGCAGAGAGAGCAGGAAGAACACCCCGTAGTAGGCCAGGATCACCTTGACCGGGGTGCCCAGGGCCACGAGGGCCGTGCCGAGAGCGAGGATCAGGACGGCGCGGACGGCGATCTTCTGCGCCGCCACGCGCGAGCTCGCGCCGATGTCGCGGCCCCCGGACATCAGGGCGAGGGACACCCCGGCGAGCGTGGCGAACAGGATCGACGACCGCCCCTGCGCCAGGGCCATGACCGAGCCGACGACGGTGCCGTCGTCGGCCGAGGGGCCCACGTGCGCGGCCAGCATGCCGAGCATCGCCACCCCGCGGGCCAAGTCGATACCCCGGATGCGAAACCGCTTCGGAGCCGGCGGCCCCTCGGGCGTCGACCGGGTGAGCGCGGCGGGAGAGGGGCTCGTCATCGTCGTGTTCCGTTCGGTCGTGGGGCGCGGTAAAGCGGACGGTGGGCGGGACGAGTCACGGCTCAGGGAGCCGCCGACTCGCGGGAGCGGCGGAGCGCTCCGGTCAGCTGGGCGGCCTTCCTCAGCGTCAGCCCGGGGATGTAGCAGCGGACCAGTGCGATCGCGATCGAGGGGAGCTGCGCGGGGTCCGGGTAGACCATCCAGAGCGGAGAGAAGACGGGCTGGAACTTCTTCTTGAAGTTCGCCAGCGACCGAAAGCCGTACGCGGGCTCGAGCAGCGCGCCGAGGGCATCCAGCCCGCGGTCCAGGGAGCTGCGGTCGTGCTCGTCGCCCGACGTATGACGGGCCAGCGGCGAGCCCGACAGGCTCAGGAACGTCATGCCGTCGGCGCGGAGCTGCTCGACGGCCCGGCCGATGAGGAACTCCATCACGCCGTTCATCGCCCCGTCCCGGCGACGCATGACATCGAGGGCATAGCCCACCACCTGGCCGTCACGGTGGACGGGGATCCAACTCGTGAAGGCGACGATGCGCTCATGCGCGTCGCGGGCCAGCAGCAGCCGCACCGCGGGGTCGTCGATCTGCTCGGTCGAGCCGAGCGTGAATCCCATCTCGGGGATGCTCTTGTCGGCCACCCAGGCCTCGGAGATGTCGCGGATCTGGCCCCGCTCGAGGAACGTCAGGGCACTCCAGCGGGTCCACTGCGAGGTGACTCCCTCGCGGTCGGCGCGGTGGGTGGCGGTCCGCACGTCCTGGCGCTTCTTTCCGGTCGGCATCCACGTGACCGGGTCGATCAGCGCCTCCTCGGCGACCTGAAGCCGCTGCCACCCCAGCGAGTCCAGACGCGCGCGGTCGGCTTCATCGACGCTGTAGAAGACCGGCGTCCAGCCGTGTTCCTCGCAGAAATCGGCGAAGGCGCGCCCGACCGTAGGGGAGGTGCGGTCGGGGCCGAAGGGGCCGCCGAGGGTCACCGCGAACCCTCCGCGGACGCGGTAGGCGACCGCGGCCTCGACGTCGGGGGAGAACCAGTACGAGTTGCCCTCCCAGAGCGTCATGTGTCCGAGGGTGTCCCCGGATCCCGCCGCGAGCAGCGTCTGCGCGCGCTCGCGATCAGGCGACCCGGCCTCGGCCCGAGAGTTCGCGATGAACCGCACGGATGCCACGGCGACCGCGACCCAGAAGAGCAGCGGCGGCAGGTACCACACGACCTGCGCCGCCCCGCTGGCCGGCACGAACGCCAGCGCCTCCGCGGGGAGGAGCGACGGGGGGAGCAGCCGGAGCGGGAGCGTCGCCATCAGGGCCGGCACGCTCGGCCACGGGCGGAACCCGCCCGCGAAGGCGAGGGTGCCGACCACGGCGATCGTGAGGGAGAGGATCGCGGACAGAAGGATCGTCGAGGCGAAGCGGCGGCGGACGATGGCGCCGGAGGGGATCTGGGCGGCCGAGCGGAAGCGGAGGAGGAGGACGGCGGCGGCGAGGGGCAGAAGCGCCCCCACGACCATGCCGAGCACGGTCTGCCACACGTCGGTGACGGCGAATGCTTCGCGTGCGCCGGCGAGCTGCTCGAGCGTGTCGATCTCGCTCAGCGCGACGAGGGCGACCATCGCGACGAACGTCATCAGGTTGATCGCCACGGCGAGGTGCAGTGCGCCGCGCCGCCCGCGCAGGATCCCCCAGGCCGCGACCAGCAGGACGACCTGCGGCAGCGCCGCGATCCACCCCGCCCACGGCTGGAGCTCGGTGTAGTCGCTCAGCGGGACCGGACACGGCGCGGCGCTCGAGCCGATGGCGCAGACGACATCGTTCACCGTCGCGAGGGGGTCGTACGACAGCCAGCCGTAGATCGACAACAGGCCCGCGCCCGACCCCCAGAGGGTCGCGATCACCGGGCCCACGGCGATGATGACGGTCAGGGCGGCCAGGAGGATGCGCTTCTCGCGGAGCGAGCTGCGCAGCACCCCGGGGGCGCTCGACCCACCCATCAGCAATCCCGCGCCCGCGCCCACCGGGAGGGCGATGAGCGCGTACATGTCGCTGGCGGATGCGGCGTAGAGGAAGAGCGTGACGGCGAAGACGATGCTGCCGAGGCGGATGCGTCGGCGCCACAGCGGTGACGCGAAGCAGCTGGCGGCCATGGCGACCGTCACGAGCGCCGCGAGAGGCGGTGCCCCCGCCACCGGCGGAGCGTTGAGGGGGATCGCCGGGATGACGTGCTCCTCGAAGACGCCGAGCGCCTGTCCGATCGTGGCAACGACCAGGCCGCCGCCGAAGAACGCCGCCAGAAGGCGACGGGTTCCGAGCACGCCCTCGGCCAATCCGCACACGACGAGGGTGACCGCGAGCACCGCAGCCAGGGTGAGCGGCTGATCCACGCGCAGAAGGGCCAAGAGCATCTCGCGGACGTCGAACGGCCCGGCATCCAGCTTGCCGCCGCCCGTGGCCATCGTCACGACGCTGGCCACCACCATGGCCGTCGCAATCGACACGGTGCCGAGGCGCCGGCGCAAGAGGGTGACGGCGGCGCGCGAGCGCGGCGTGCGAGGGTCCTGCCGCGCCGCGGGCGTCGATACCGTCGGGGTCGAGACCTGAGACATCGGTCCTCCGTCTGACGTGGATGCCGTGGGTCCGGCATCCCTCTCCATGCTTCCCGCCGCGGCTTCCGGGGCCATCGGCCATCCGGCCGTGGGTCGCATCCGATCGGGTGGTGCCGCCGCTGCCGACCGGGTCAACGAGCGCCCACCTGCGCCGGCCACAGCCACCGGACCATCAGCGGCCCGGCGATGCCGTGGAGCACCACGCTGCCCAGAACGACCATGCACGTGGCGGCGAGCACGAGGAATCCCTCCTCGCCGGGGAGGGCATTGGCGGCGATCAGGCCGAAGACGATGGATGCCGCGCCGCGTGGCCCCATCGCGGCGACGAACAGTCTCTCCTTCGGCGTCGCGTCACTGCCGATCAGCGAGAGGAGGACGGGGAGGAACCGGCCGAGCGTCAGGGCGACGAGCGCGAGGACGATGGCCGGCCACCATTCGTACGTCTCGCTCAGCAGGACGATCGCGGCGAAGCCGAAGGCGAGCCACAGCAGCAGGTTCAGCAGCCAGGACAGGTCTTCGAGCAGGGTGATCTCTGCGGCGGCGAGAGGATCCGTGCCGCGGGTGAGGCGCACGGCCACGCCCGCGACGAAGACGGCGACGAAGCCGTTGCCTTGGAGGGCGAGCGCCAACCCGAACACGATCAGCGGCGCGGCGATGAAGGCGATGCGCATGCTCTGCGGCTCCGTCCAGCCGCGACGGTCCGCGAAGCGGATCGCTCCACCGATCACGGCTCCGGCGACGGCGCCCACCAGGATGGCGATGAGACCGGCCGGTGCGGCAACGGCGAAGGCGCGGCCGGCGTCGGAGGTCGTCCCCGCCGCCGCGAAGGCGACGGCGCCGAGGAGGAAGGGCGAGACCAGACCGTCGTTGTAGCCGCTCTCGATGCTCAACCACCGGCGCACGCGCGCCGGGACACGGCTATCGCGTACGAGCGACGTCTCTGGTGAGAAGTCGGCCGGGACCGAGATGCAGGCGATGGCCAGGATGACCGCGATCGACAGCCCCAGCGGCAGCACGAGTCCGACGGCGAGCACCAGGATGAGCGACAGCGGCAGGCCGATGCCGAGAAGGCGCGCGGGCACGCCGGTGAAGTGGGAGCGCAGCGACCCGCGCACCTCGAGGGCGTCCACGAAGAGCAGGTAGGCGAGCACGATCTCCGCGAAGAAGAGGGTCGCCTTCGAGTCCAGGAACAGCTCACCCTGGCCCGGTAGCAGCGCCCCGGCGAGAAGGCCGAGCGCCGTCATGACGATGGGGCCGTTGACCGTGGCCTTGCGGAACAGCCGGCTCCACAGTGCCCAGATGAGCAGGGCGGCGCCGATGACGAGAAGGGGGACGGACAACGTGTGCTCCTGCGGTGTCGGTGGGCGGGCGAGGGCGGAGCGCTCAGCTCGCGAAGAGATCGATGTCGACCTCGTCGACATCGGGGAGGAAGCCCTGCGAAACGGTCAGGCGCACGGTCGCGATGCCATCCCACTCGCGATCGTCCCGTGGAGTCAGAGCTCGGACGCGAAGGGTGACCCCGGCGGCGGTTTCGTCGCGACTCAGCGCGAGTCTGTCGCCCCCGTCCACCCACTCGCCGTCACGGAGCAGGCTCAGCCGCGCGCGCGAGGCCGCCCCGTCGACGAGTTCGACCGTTGCCGAGGCATCGCGCGTCAGGGAGGCGACGGGGGCCGTTCGGAGTTCGACGGCGCCGGGCCTCTCGTCGGTCGGCCCGGCGGAGCTCTCCGAGGCTGCCGTCGCCTCGTCGAGGCGCGCCACACCGTGGCCCCGGATGCCGAGGGGCAGAGCGACGATGGAGAGCGTCACCGCGAGCGCAAGGGCGATCCCGCCGACGATGAGTCTGCGCCGGGCCTGTCGGGCCGTGGGAACGCGCTCGGGAGCGACAACGTGCATGCGATCTCCTCTGAACCGGGGGCGGGACTTTTCCACTGTCGCTCGTCGCCGGGAGTTCGGCACCGGCCGACCGGCTACGCTCCGGTCCGTTCGGGTAGACGAGGTCGCGTCACGCTCCCCGGGTGCCGCCGACTCCCTAACCTGGGCGCATGGCCTCCACTGCCTCCGCCCCCATCCGTGTCGTCGTCGTCGATGACGAGGCACTCGTCCGTTCGGGCTTCTCCTACATCCTCGATGCCGCTCCCGACATCGAGGTGGTCGCGACCGCTGACGGCGTGGAGGCGATGGACGTGCTCGAGGACGCACGTCCCGATGTGGTGCTGCTCGATATCCGGATGCCGGGACGCGACGGCCTGGAGGTGCTCCGCGAGATCCGCGCGCGCGGGTGGGCCATGACGGTCGCGATCCTGACGACCTTCGACTCCGACGATCACATCGCCGCGGCCCTCGAAGCGGGAGCGGCGGGCTTCCTCGTCAAGGACACCGACCCCCGTCAGCTCCCGCAACTCGTCCGCACCCTGCACGGGGGCGGCGTTGTCTTCTCGCCGACGGTGAGTCGGGCGGTGGTCGCGGGGTATCTGCGGCCGGAGCCCGGAGCCGATGAGCGGCTCGTGGCCGAGCTCACCGAGCGCGAGAAGGAGATCCTCGTGCACCTCGGGCGGGGGCTGTCCAACATCCAGATCGGTTCCGCGATGTTCCTGAGCCCCGCCACGGTGAAGGCGCACATCAGCTCGATCCTCGGCAAGCTCGGTGTCGATGGTCGTGTCTCGGCCGCCCTCGTCGCCGAGCGGGCGGGCCTCCTGCGCGACGCGGGTGGTGCCCGATGAACCGTCGTGCCCTCCTCATCGACCTCGCCCTGGTCGCGGCGGCGGCGGTGGACGGCATCCTGAATCTCTACACCGCGGGCGCGCCCGAGCTCGTCCTCACGCTCGTCGCCGCAGCGGGGCTCCTCTTCCGGCGACGTTTTCCGCTGGTGAGCGTCGCCCTGGCACTCCCCTCCCTCTTCGTGACGGGCGGACCGATCGCCTCGGTGATCGCCCTGTACACCGTCGCTGCGCTGATGACGTCGACGACGGTCGTGGTGGTGGCGTCGGTGGCGACGTTCCTCGGCCTCGTCGCATCGTGGCAGTTCTTCGAATCGCTGAACGATCTACTTCTCGCTGTGGTGTACGCGACGATGACCTCGGGCGGCGCTGTGGCGATCGGCCGTCTGCGCCGCAGCCAGAGCAGGCTGGCCGCGAGCCTGTCCGAGCTTCGGCGCGTGCGCGAAGAGGAGAACCGGCTCGCCGCCCGCGAGGCGGTCGCCGAGGAGCGCGCTCACCTGGCCCGTGAGATGCACGACGTCGTATCGCATCAGGTGAGTCTCATCACTGTGCAGGCCGGGGCGCTGATGGTGCGTGCCGCCGATCCCGAGGTCGTGGAGACGGCCGACACCATTCGCATCCTGGCGGCGACCACTCTCACGGAACTGCGGCAGATGCTGATGGTGTTGCGCGCGGACGGGCCCGAGGCGGCACCGCTGACCCCGCAGCCCACCCTCGACCACCTCGACGCGTTGCTCGACGCGACCGATCTCGACGTCACCGCGGACATCGCCCTACCGTCGGGCCTGCCGCGGGTGGCGCAGCGCGCGATCTATCGGACGATCCAGGAGGGTCTGACGAACGCGCGCAAACATGCTCCCGGCGCCCGCGTCGAGGTGACGGCCGGCGTCGTCGACGGAACCACGGCGCAGCTGCGCGTGCGCAATGCGATGCCGGAAGCGCCCGTGGCCGCACCGGTCGAGACCGCTCGGCTCGGTCATCTGGGCCTTTCCGAGCGCGCGCACATGCTCGGCGGCACCTTCCGCGCGGGACCGACGGCCGACGGTGCGTACGAGATCGAGCTGCGCTTCCCGCTCTCGGGCGCCGGAACCGCGCGGGACTGACGGGTTCTTCTGGAGTCCGGCCTCGCGCCTGCGCCCGCGGGCCCGCGCCGCGGCCCCGATCAGCGCAGCACGCTGGCGCCGAGCTCGACCGGGCTGCCCTCGATGTTGCCGACGATCCCGCGGATCACTCCCGTGCCGTCCTCGCGGCGCAGGCCGTCGTACCAGGCCTGCGTGGCCTCGACGTCGAACGCGTGCGTCTCGTGCGCGCGCTTGCGGGCGCGCAGCACCAGGTCGCCGGCCCGCTCGGTGCGGATCCGCTCGTACCGCTTCAGCGAGTCCTCGACGCCGAGGGTGGTCGTGGCGAACACGATGCCGAGGGCGAAGCTGTCCTCCAGCGCCGAGCACGCGCCCTGCCCGATGTCGGGGGCGGTGTTGTGCGCGGCATCACCGAGGATCGCCACGCGCCCCCGCACCCACGTGTCGAACGGGTCGATGTCCCAGATCTCGACGCGGTTGAGCGAGGCGTCGGGGTCGATGGCATCCAGAAGGGCCCGAACGCCCGGGGCGCCCCACGAACCGAACGCCGTCTCGAGCGCGGCCATGCGGTCCTCCAGCACGCCCGATGGGCCCGGCACGTCGACGAAGAAGTAGAAGCGGTCGCCCGCGACCGGCATGACGGCGCAGCGTTTTCCGTCGCCGACATACGTCGTCCACTGTTCGGGCGGTCCGATGCGCGGGTCGGCGTCGACCAGGCCGTTGTAGTTCACGTAGCCCGAGTAGCGCCGTTCGGGGCGGATGCCGCTGGGCTCGGTGACGTAGTCCCGTACGAGCGAGCGCGCCCCGTCGGCCCCGATGAGCAGGTCGGCGGTGTCGGTCGTGCCGTCGGCGAACGTCGCCGTCACGGTGGTGCCGTCGTCGGAGACCCCGACCAGCTGTCGGCCGAGGTGGATGTGGCCTGCGCCCACGGCATCCATCATGAGCGCCTGCAGGTCGGCGCGCGCGACGGGGTAGGGCCGCTGCCCGGTCTGGGAGGTGACGGATGCCAGGCTGAACCGGCACATCTCGTCGCCGGTGTGTCCGTCGTAGTAGGCCATGTCGTCCATGCGACCGCCGAGGGCGGCGACCTGGGGGCCGAGGCCGAGCCAGTTGAGGACCTTCACGCCGTTGGACCACAGCGACAGCGCGGCACCGACCGGGCGGTTCTCGCGCATCCGGTCGTAGACGACGACCTCGTGGCCGAGCTTCTGCAGCGCGAGGGCGGCGGAGGTGCCGCCGACGCCGGCGCCGATGACGATGACCTTCATGGCTCCTCAGCTTCCGCGGTAGGTCGTGTAGGCGAACGGGCTCAGCAGCAGCGGCACGTGCAGGTGCCCCTCGCCCGTGACGGTGAACGCCACCGTCGCGACGGGGTGGAACGACGCGACGCCGCGGGCGCGGAAGTAGGCGCCGGTGTCGAACGTCAGCGCGTAGTCGCCGTCGTCGAGGCGATCGGGGCCGAGCGCGAGGCGCCCGTCGGCGTCGGTGGACGCCGAGTCGATCGTCGCGCCGTCGAGGTGAGCCAGCGTCAGCGTGATGCCGGCCGCGGGCGTTCCGGTCGCGGCATCCAGGACGTGGGTGGTGAGGTGCGTCATTCGGCGGGCTCCGGTTCGTCGGGGGCGTCGTCGGCGAGGGTGGTCCGCAGGCGCAGCAGCGCGATCTCGGCGAGCTGCCGCGTCGCCTCGACCGTCTCGGCGTCGGGGCCGTTGCCGAGCCGCCGCTCGAGTTCGGCGCGGATCTCGCCCGGCGTGCGCCCGGCCGCGCGGATGAGGAACACGCGGCCGAAACGCTCTTCGTATGCGGCGTTGCCGGCCGCGATCGCGGCGACGTCGTCGTCGGCGGCGGTGGTCATCGCGGCCTGTTCGCGTCGGGATGCCGCGGCCTCGGCGTTCTCGCCCGACACCGTGGCGCCGATGCGCGGGTGGGCGTGCAGGGCCTGTGCGAGGTCGTCCGGCGACCAGGCGGAGGCGAGGTCTCCGGCGTAGGCGGCGAGGGCGTCGACATCCGCGTAGGGGCGGCCGGCGACGACGGCGTCCACCCACCCCGGGATGTCGGCCCACACCCGCACGACGGCGTCGGCCTCGGCGGCATCCGCGGTGTTGAAGGCGGTGAGGTGCATGCCCGCCACGCTATGCCGCGCGCGTTACGGGGCTGTGGCGCGATGTGTCGGCGATGTTGCTGTGAGGAACATTGTGGTGTGCCGGCTCTGGGTTCGGGGCCGTGGCTGGGCCGGGCTGTCGGGATTGGGGCGCGTTTCTCCGTTTGGGGCGCGTTATTCTGCGCCCCAAACGGAAGATCGCGCCCCAAACCCCGCCGACGCGACCCTATCCACGGCCCAGGTGTTCGCATGAATGTTGATGACGGTTACATCGGCGAAACGCGGGGCACTTAGCGTGATCGGCATGAGTACGAGGATCGCGGCCCGCCGCACGTTCGTCGACGGACGTTTCACTCCCGCCACGGTCGTGATCGACGAGGGCCAGATCACCGCCGTCACCGTCTTCGATCCGATGGCCGACCGCGTGCTGCCCGACGACGCTGTGCTGCTGCCGGGCCTCGTCGACTCGCACGTGCACCTCGACGAGCCCGGCCGCACCGAGTGGGAGGGCTTCGCCACCGGCACCGCTGCCGCCGCGGCCGGGGGAGTCACGACCGTGGTCGACATGCCGCTCAACAGCTCGCCGGTCACGACGACCCCCGAAGCCCTGGATGCCAAGCGCGCCGCCGCGGCGGGAAAGCTCGCGGTCGACGTGGCCTACTGGGGAGGTGCCGTCCCCGACAACCTCGGGTCGCTCCGCGCGCTGGCGGATGCCGGGGTCGTCGGGGTCAAGTGCTTCCTCTCGCCGAGCGGCATCGACGAGTTCGGCCACCTCGACGCGAACCAGCTCGAGGCGTGTCTCGCCGAGCTCGCCGTGTTCGACGGGTTGCTCATCGTGCACGCCGAAGACCCGGCGCATCTGCACGGCGACGGTCCGCTCGGACCGCGCTACGCCGACTTCGAGGCGACGCGTCCACCGCAGAGCGAGCGCGCGGCCATCCGCCGGGTCGTCGAGGCGGCCCGCCGCACCGGCGCCCGCGCGCACATCGTGCACGTGTCCGACGGTGAGGCGCTCGACGACGTCCGTGCCGCGAAGGCCGAGGGCGTGCGTCTGACCGTCGAGACGTGCCCGCACTACCTCACCCTGGACGCCGCCGAGGTGCCCGACGGGGCCGCGGCGTTCAAGTGCTGCCCACCGATCCGCGGCGCCGCGAACCGAGACCTGCTGTGGGCGGGGGTGGTCGACGGCACCATCGACGCCATCGTCAGCGACCACTCGCCCGCGACGGTGGAGCTCAAGTCCAACCCCGACTTCGGCCTGGCCTGGGGCGGAATCGCGGGGCTCCAGACCGGCCTGTCGTCGGTGCATACCGCGGGGCGGGGGCGCGGCATCCGTCTCGAAGATCTGCTGCCCCTACTGACCACAGGGCCCGCCCGCCTCGCGGGTCTCGTGGGCCTCGGCGTCATCGCTCCCGGCGCCCCGGCGCACCTCGTTGCGTTCGCTCCCGACGAGGAATTCGTCGTGGATGCCACGGCCCTCGAATACCGCAACCCGGTCTCGCCGTGGCACGGGCAGACGCTCACCGGCGTCGTACGCGAGACGTGGCTGCGCGGCGAGTCGGTGTTCCGCCGCGGTGAACCGGTGACGCTCCGCGCGGGGCGCGAGCTCGTGAACACGGTGGTCGAGGCATGAGCGCCGTGGTGGCGCCCGGCGCGCGGGTTCCCGGGGGCGCGGAGGCTCCGATCCTGCAGCCCGGCGTCGGTCCGATCCCCGGCGACCACTACGTCCGCGCGACGCCTGAGACGGTGCTGTGGGGGCGGCTTCCGTGCGCGGACGACGCCGCGGTGCTCGAGATCGCGTCGGGTGAGACCGTGACGTTCGACACCGTGAGCCATGAGGGCATCCTCGACGACCAGGGCAAAGACCCGGCGGCGTACTTCGCGTCGCACGGTGTGCCCGCGGAGCATGTGCTCGATGACGCGATCGAGATCGCGGCATCCGTCGCCCGTGACGTGATGACCGACGGCCCGCACGTCGTCGTCGGCCCCGTGCACGTGCGCGGCGCGCACCCCGGCGATCTGCTGAAGATCACGGTCGAGCAGCTCGCCCCGCGCGTGCCGTACGGCGTGATCTCGAACCGCCACGGCAAGGGCGCGCTCGTGGGCGAACTGCCCCGCGGAGAGCACAACGTCAGCGTCTTCGCCGCCGTCGCTGAACGGGACGGGGTGCTGCACGGCACGTTGCCCCTCGCGGAGGGCGCCGCGCCGGTGGTGGCGTTCCCGCTCGCACCGTTCCTCGGCACGATGGGCGTCGCCGTCGCCGGGCATGAGCGACCGCACTCGGTTCCGCCCGGCACCCACGGTGGCAACATCGACATCAACCTGCTCGTCGAGGGGACGACGCTGTTCCTCCCGGTGCAGGTCGAGGGGGCGCTCGCGTACGTCGGCGATCCGCACTTCGCGCAGGGCGACGGCGAGGTCGCGCTCACCGCGCTCGAGGCCTCGCTGCGCGCGACGCTGCGTTTCGAGGTGATCCCCGCGGATGCCGCCCGCGCGGCGTTCGGAGACATCACCGGACCACTCGTGCGGACCCCCGACTACCTCGTGCCGACCGGCATGGACCCCGACCTGGATGCCGCGATGCGCGCGTGCGTCCGCGCGTCGTTGTCGCTGATCGGGGGCCGCTGGGGCATGGACGAGCACCTCGCCTACGCGTACCTCAGCGCCGCGACCGACTTCGACATCTCGCAGGTGGTCGACATCGTGTCGGGGGTGCACGCCCGCATCCGCGAGGCGGACTTCGCGGCGGTTGCCGCCGTGGAGCCCGCGCCCCTGGCATCCATCGCCCCTGACACCGAGGGAGACGCCCCGTGACCCCCGCTCTCGCCCGCGCCTTGGCTCGCACCGAGGCTCCGTCGCCCGCTCCCGCCCCGTCGGTATCCCGCGGACGGGGGTGGGTCGCCACGACGATCGCGCGTCTCGGTCCGTCGACCGACACCGCGTCCGAGAGGGACGAGCGATGACGGATGCCACGGGTTCGGGCGCGGTCCCGGTCGATGCCGCCGTCGGCGCATCGATCCCGGCCGACCTGCGCGAGGCCTTCGACGCGTACGAACGCGCGATCGTCGCGAACGACCTCGATGTGCTCGACGCGTTCTTCGCGCCCGGGCCTCAGACCCTGCGCGGCGACACGGGCGGGCTCCTCGTCGGGCACGACGCGATCAGCGGGTTCCGCGCGCTGCGCGGCGGCGTCCCTCCGCGCGAGATCGCCGAGGTGCACTACCGGCCGCTCGGCGACGACGTCGCGCTCCTTGTCTCGGTCTCGGCGTTCCGCGGCGGCGGGCGGGGGCTGCAGACGCAGGTGTGGCAGCGGATCGGCGGGCAGTGGCTCATCACCGCGGCCCACGTGACCCCGCGCACCCCGGCGCTGGACCGCACGATCTGGCGCAGCGTCGGCGACCCGTTCCAGCAGGGCGCGTGGGAGGGGCCACTCGAGGGGCTCACCGTCGCGGTGAAGGATCTGTTCGCGATCGCGGGGTTCCGCATCGGCGCGGGCAACCCCACGTTCCTCGAGGAGGCCCGCCCCGAGAAGGCCACCGCCCCGGCCGTCGCCGATCTGCTCCGCGCGGGAGCGTCGCTGCGGGGGATCGCCCGCACCGACGAGTTCGCGTATTCGATCGCGGGCGACAACGTGCACTACGGAACTCCGCCGAACGGCGCCGTCGTGGGTGCGCTGCCCGGCGGCTCGTCGAGCGGACCGGCGTCCGCCGTCGCCCTGGGCCACGCCGACATCGGTCTCGCGACCGACACGGCGGGGTCCATCCGCGTGCCCGCGTCCTACCAGGGCCTCTGGGGCCTCCGCACGACGTATGACCTCGTGCCGCGACAGGGCATGCTGCCGCTCGCGCAGTCGTTCGACACGATCGGCTGGCTCACCCGCGACGGCGAGACCCTCCAGCGCGTCGCCGACTGGTGCCTGAGCTACGACGGCTCGGCCTCGACCGAGAACGTCTACGGCGCGTCGGGCGATGACCTGCCGTGGCGCTTCCTCGTGCCCGAGGAGATTCTCGACTGCGTCGAGCCCGCCACCCGCACCGAGTTCTCGCGGATGCTCGCCGCGCTCGCGGCATCCGAGGATCCGCCCCCGTTCCGTGCCGTGCACACGGGAGACCTGGATGCCACCTTCACGGCGTTCCGCACCGTGCAGGGCGCCGAAGCCTGGCGCAACAACGGCGAGTGGATGCGCGCGCACCCCGGGGCGGTGGGTCCGGCGGTGGCGGAGCGGTTCCGCATCGCGTCGCAGATCACCGCCGCGCAGGAGACCTCGGCGCGCGCTGAGCTGGAGCCGCTCGCCGCGGCCCTGGCCGAACTCGTCGACGGTGCCGTGCTGATCTTCCCGACCGTCCCCGGCCCCGCGCCCCTGCGCACCGCCGACGTGGATGCCGTCCGCGCGGCGACCCTGCGCATGACCGCCCCCGCGGCGGTGGCGGGGCTCCCCGCGGTCTCGGTGCCGCTCTTGACCGTCGCCGGCGCACCGGTCGGCGTGTGCCTGGTGTCGCGCGCCGGCACCGACATCGCGCTGGTCCGCCTGGCCCGGCGCCTTTCGGCGCTGGTCGGTGCGGAGGCCGGCCGATGAGCCGCGTTGCCCCGTCGCCCGGCCGAGCGAAACTCCTGATTTTCTGCGCCGAGATGGCGATCGGCCGCCCCCGCGTGCCATCCGCCGCCGGTTTATCAGGAGTTTCGCCCGCTCCCGCCCGCCGCTCGCTCCGCGACCCCCGCCGCGCGTCCGCGCTCGACGACGGCGGGTCGCCCCGTGCGAAACTCCTGAGATTCCGGCGCGATCTCGCCGCTGCACCGGTGCCACCGGCATCCGCGGCCGGTTTCTCAGGAGTTTCGCACGCCCGCGCGTCCGCACCGCGACGCACCGACCCCGCCCACCCGAAGTCACACCCCCGCACCACGGAGCCAAGATGACCCACCTCCCCGGCCCGATCGACCCGCCCGCGCGTCTGCTGATGGGCCCCGGCCCCATCTCGGCGTACCCGAGCGTCCTGCGCGCGATGGGCGCCCCGCTCGTCGGGCAGTACGACCCGTTCATGACCGCGACGATGAACGAGACGCAAGAGCTGTACCGGCAGGTCTGGGGCACTGAGAACGACGCGACCCTGCTCATCGACGGCACGAGCCGCGCCGGCATCGAGGCGGCGATGGTGTCTCTCATCCGCCCCGGCGACCGCGTGCTCGTCCCGGTCTTCGGCCGCTTCGGCCACCTGCTCAAGGAGATCGCCGAGCGCGCGCTCGCCGAGGTCCACACGATCGAGGTGCCGTGGGGAGGGGTGTTCCCGGTCTCGACGATCCGCGAGGCGATCGAGCGGGTGAAGCCGCACGTCGTCGCGTGCGTGCAGGGCGACACGTCGACCACGATGCTCCAGCCGCTCGACGAGATCGGCGAGATCTGCCGCGCCCACGGCGCCCTGTTCTACACCGACGCGACGGCGTCTCTGGGCGGGAACCCGTTCGAGATGGATGCCTGGGGCCTGGATGCCGCGACCGCGGGCCTGCAGAAGTGCCTCGGTGGACCCTCCGGCTCGGCGCCGATCAGCCTGTCCGAGCGCGCGGTCGAGGTCGTGCGGTCGCGCGCCCGGGTCGAGGCGGGGATCCGGGAGGAGGGGGATGCCGAGGCATCCGACTTCATCCGCTCGAACTACTTCGACCTCGCGATGATCCTGGATTACTGGGGTCCGCGGCGCCTCAACCACCACACCGAGGCGACCACGATGCTCTACGGCGCGCGGGAGTGCGCGCGCGTGCTGCTGCTCGAAGGCCGCGACGAAGTGATCGCGCGGCACCAGCTGCACGGCGACGCCATGCTCGCCGGCGTCGAGGGCCTGGGGCTCACCGTCTTCGGCGACGTCGCCCACAAGATGACGAACGTCGTCGCGGTCGAGATCCCCGAGGGCGTCGTCGGCGACGCCGTGCGCGCCGAGCTGCTGAACGACTTCGGGATCGAGATCGGCACGTCGTTCGGCCCGCTGCACGGGCGCGTCTGGCGCATCGGCACGATGGGCTACAACGCCCGGAAGGATGCCGTGCTCACGACGCTCGCCGCGCTCGAGACGGTGCTCCGCCGTCACGGCGCGGCGGTCGCCGCGGGCGGTGGCGTCGAGGCCGCGCAGGGCGTATACGGGGCCGCCGTCACGGCCGGGGCCGCCGGATGAGGACGCGCCTGCAGGTCGCGCCCGAGCGCATCGCGTCGGCCGCGCGCCGCGTGATGGGCCGCTGCGAGGAGCTCGCGCGCGTCAGCTCGATGACCGGCGGGATCGAGCGCGTCTACCTCTCGCCCGAGCACGCCCGCGTCAACCGTCTCGCCGCGGAGTGGATGCGCGAGCTCGGCATGACCACGCGCCAAGACGCGGCAGGCAACCAGGTCGGTCGCCTGGCCCCCGCCGGCGCCCGCGACGCCCCGGCCCTGTTGATGGGTTCGCACCTCGACACGGTCCCGGATGCCGGGCGCTTCGACGGCATCGTGGGTGTGCTGATGGCGCTCGAGGTGGTGCGGCTGGTCCGTCGCGTGGACGACGAGGGGGTGGCATCCAGTCCGTTCCCGTTCGCGCTCGAGGTGATCGCGTTCTCGGACGAGGAGGGCACGCGCTTCGGCAAGGCGCTCCTCGGGTCGTCGGCCGTGGCCGGGCAGTGGGATCCGTCCTGGTGGGATCTGACGGATGCCGACGGCTCGACGCTGCGGCAGGCGTTCCGCGAGTTCGGCCTCGACCCGGGCCGCGTCGGCGAGGCCGCGCGCAGATCTGCGGAGCTGGTCGGGTACCTGGAGGCGCACATCGAGCAGGGTCCCGAGCTCGACCGCGCGGGGCTGCCGCTCGCGGCGGTGTCGTCGATCGCGTCAGCGCGGCGGTTCCAGCTCGTCGTCGAGGGCGAGGCTCGGCACGCCGGCGGCACACCCTACGACATGCGCCGCGACGCGCTGCTCGGCGCGAGCGAGGCGGCGCTCGCGGTGGAGCGCATCTGCCGCGCCGAGCACCACATCGTCGGCACGGTCGGGCAGCTCGAAGCGTTCCCGGGGGCGGTGAACGTCGTGCCCGGCGAGGCGGTGTTCTCGCTCGACCTGCGCGGCGAGTTCGACGAGACCCGCGACCACACGTGGTCCGAGATCTCCGCGGAATTGGATGCCATCATGGGCCGCCGCGGCCTGCGCTGGCGGTCACGCGAGGTGCATTCCGCACCGGCGGTGTTCTGCGAGCCGCTGTTGCAGGACGTCGTGCGGGCCGGGATCGGCGGTGAGGCCCCGACCTTGTTCAGTCGCGCCGGTCACGACGCGATGGCGATCGGGGCCATCACCGGGGTGGGGATGCTGTTCCTCCGCAACCCCGATGGAATCAGTCACCACCCCGACGAGGCCGTCTCCGCCGCCGACGTCGCGGCGGGGATCCGGGCACTCGCCGAGGCGGTGCTGGGGCTGGGGGCGGAGCGGGGTTAGCAGGCCGTGGCCCGAAGGTACTGGGCCCAGTTGTTGCCGCCGACGGAGTCCCAGAGGCTGCCGCTGCTGACCTTGGTGACGTTGGTGTCGAGGATGGCGTTGTTGTACCAGAGAGTCGTCCCGTCGAGGAAGTAGCCCCATCCGGCGAGTGGGGTGGCGGAGGTGGGAACGTTGGAGAAGGTGCCGGATGAACCGCGATTGTCCTTGTGGGTCCAGGTAGATCCCTTGAGGTACTGGACCCAGTCGAGGCCGCCGGTGGAGTTCCAGAGGCTGCCGCTGCTGACCTTGGTGACGTTGGTGTCGAGGATGGCGTTGTTGTACCAGAGAGTCGTCCCGTCGAGGAAGTAGCCCCATCCGGCGAGTGGGGTGGCGGAGGTGGGAACGTTGGAGAAGGTGCCGGATGAACCGCGATTGTCCTTGTGGGTCCAGGTAGATCCCTTGAGGTACTGGACCCAGTCGAGGCCGCCGGTGGAGTTCCAGAGGCTGCCGCTGCTGACCTTGGTGACGTTGGTGTCGAGGATGGCGTTGTTGTACCAGAGAGTCGTCCCGTCGAGGAAGTAGCCCCATCCGGCGAGTGGGGTGGCGGAGGTGGGAACGTTGGAGAAGGTGCCGGATGAACCGCGATTGTCCTTGTGGGTCCAGGTAGATCCCTTGAGGTACTGGACCCAGTCGAGGCCGCCGGTGGAGTTCCAGAGGCTGCCGCTGCTGACCTTGGTGACGTTGGTGTCGAGGATGGCGTTGTTGTACCAGAGAGTCGTCCCGTCGAGGAAGTAGCCCCATCCGGCGAGTGGGGTGGCGGAGGTGGGAACGTTGGAGAAGGTTCCCGAGCTCGTCCGGCTGTCCCTCGCTATCCACGTCGATGAACTGGATGCCGAGGTCACACTCGCCGTCGCGGTGGTAGTCGGGAGTACCGAGGCCGAGAGCGTCGCGCTGCCTCCTACCGCCGGCACGTTGATCGCTGGCAGGTTCGCGCGCCCGTCCGTCCCTGTGACCTGGGTGGTCGTCGTCGCACCGCCGCTGAACGTGTACCCATCGCTCAGCGTCACGGTGACGCTCTGGCCGGCGGTCGGAACACCGCCCACCGTGACGGTCACGTACGCACCGGTGATCGTTCCGCACGCGGTGCCGTTATACGTCGCCTTGTCGAACGCGAGCGCCGTCACGCCCGAGGCGGATGCAATCGGCGCGATGGACGCCGCGGCGATCACCGGCACCGACCACGCGGCGCCGGTGAGGATCGTGCGGCGGGACGGGGCGGACGCGCGGGGCGACGAAGTTGCTGAAGTTTCGGGATCGTGAGACATAAGGGAATGCCTTTCGGGTTCGGGTATCCGCAGCATCCCGACGGCCCCGTGTCCCGGCCAAGCGCGGGTTGTCCGCGGCCGCGAGGGTGACGACAAAACTGTGCCGTCCCGGGCCGACCGAGCGCACAAGCGATTCACCGGGTGAATCCGCAGCCGTCCCGCCGACAGGGCGGGTGGTCAGCGCCGACGCTGGGAGTACGTCTCGTCCAGATCGGAGCACCATGGCGCGCAGCCTGCGGGTCGAAGGGTCCGCTGTCATCGACTGGTTCGCCGAGCGCTCCCTCGCCGCGGCCCCCGATCCGCGCGTGCCGACCATCCTGATCGCCGACGAAGCGGAGGTCGCGGCCCTCACCATCCGGCGTGTGTGGCACACGGGTGCGACGATCCAGCCGCTCGACGAGTCGGGCCCAGGCTCGATTCTCGTCCTCCAAGCCGAGGGTTCGACGACCCTCCGCATGACCGACACGAACGCCGAACTCGAAGCGGGCGACGCCCTCCTCTATCCCCACGCCGCATTGTCCAGCGCGACCACGAGCCACCCCACGGCCCGCATCGAGATCCTCTCCGTCCACAGCCTCCTCGGCCACCCCGCCCCACTCCCCGGCGCCGATGACAGCCCGGCCTGGCGGGCCTTGGCATCCACCGTCAACGCGATTCTGAACGGCGATCACCGCCTGGGCGTCGCCGCGGAGTCGGCGCTCGGACACGCGATCGAGAGCCTGTGCGCCGCGCTCATCGCCGGACGTCCCGGAGCTGATGCCGATGCCTCGGGGTTCCGTTCGGCGCAGGCCACCTTCGCCGCCGCGACGCGCGTCCTCACCGAGCGGGCCGCCGATCCCGACTTCACGGTCGAGGAGCTCGCCCGCACACTCGACGTCTCGCGGCAGTACCTGGCGCGCGTCTTCGCGCGGCACGGCAGCACGCCGCGCTCGGCGCTGCGCGCACGCCGCCTCGAACTCGCCGACGCCCTCGCCGCCACGGGGCTCTCGTCCACCGAAATCGCGCGACGGTCGGGCTTCCCGTCGGCCCGCGCTCTGTCGCACGCCCGTCGCGACCGGGACACCCGGGATGGGCGGTGAATCGGAGGGGAATTGGCATCCGAATCGAAGCGGAACCAAGAGTAACGTTGCCGTTAATCTAGGTTAGAGCTTCTAACATGGACTAACGACGCGATTGGTCTAGGTTATGACCCCGGAAAGCCCACCCAACGAACCGGAACTCGGTGAGGTTGTAGCGGCGTGGCCGCCCCACGGTTCGCGAGTCGTGCCCTGGAAGCAAGAACGCCGCGGAGGCAGTAAGCAGGATCGGATGCTGCGCGCGGTCGAGACGCGCATTCCCCCCTTCATTGCTGACGTGGACGTTCGCATCCCCACCGACCTGATCGGCGCGAACGAAGCCGCGCTTCTCGCGCTGGGCGCGATGGACGCGGAGGCAACGGGTCAGTCGGTCGCGCTGGCGCGCTTCCTCATTCGCACGGAGTCAGTCGCATCCTCGAAGATCGAGCGAGTCTCGGCGTCCGTTGAGGATTTCGCGCGGGCTCTCGCGGGCAACAAGTCGAACACGTCCGCGATGAGCATGGTCGCCGCCACGACGACCCTCGGGACAATGGTCGAGGCGGCAGGGCGCGCGGGGCAGATCGCTGTCGAGGACATCCTTCGAGCCCACCGTGACCTCATGCGGGACGATCTCATCGAAGGTCCCTACGCCGGACGGTTGCGGGACAGCCAGAACTGGATCGGCGGAAGCGACTACAGCCCGACCGGTGCACTGTACGTTCCTCCGCCCGCGGAGATGGTCGGGGAGCTCCTCGACGATCTCGTGCGATTCGCCAACCGAGACGACATCCCGACTCTCGCGCAGGCGGCACTCGCGCACGCGCAGTTCGAGTCGATCCACCCGTTCGGCGATGGCAACGGTCGTATCGGGCGTGCACTCATCGGCGCGATCCTGCGGCGGCGGGATGTGACTCGAAACACCGTCGTTCCGGTGGCGAGCGGGCTACTCGCGCGGCGGGAGGACTACTTCGACGCGCTCACCGACTATCGCGACGGCGGGACGTCGCCCCTGCTCGAACTGATCCTGCGCGCGTCGACGGTGGCGGCGGAAGCCGGGCGCGAGTCGATCCGGCGCATTTCGGCGTTTCCCGATGAGTGGGCGGAACGGGTGGAGGCGCGTCGCGGCTCAGCTGCGGCTGCCTTGATCCCCGCGTTCTTCGACAACCCGGTGATGGGGGTCGACGACGTGGAGGCTGTCGCGGGAGTGAGAGGGCAGGCGACCTATACCGCCCTTGCACGGCTCGAAGAGGCCGGAGTCGTCCAGGAGATCACGGGCCGCAAGCGCGACAAGGTGTGGGCGGCGAGCGACCTCCTCGCGGAGCTGACCGTGCTCGACTCGCGGATCGCTGCGGGGATGCGGCGGCACTGAAGGGTCGCAGCAGTGATCCGTGTGGTCCGGCGGCTGACGCCCGGCGAACTGCGGGTGAAATCGTCGGCCCGACGGGCTAGACCCCTCTTGACGCGAGGCAATCCCGGGGTAGATTCTCGAAGGGAGAGCCCAGAAGACGCGGACGGTGCTGAAGCACCTCAAGCGGCTCGGATGGATCCGGTTTCGCGGCGGGCAGGGGAGTCACGAACTCTAGGGCCTCCCGACGGATCTCAAAGAGCATCGATTCCAGTCGGGCACCGAGAGGTGTCGGTGGGGGTGTTGCGACAGATCGAAAGAGCCGGGGTCACGCTTCCCCCGACCTGGAAGTGAGAGGAAACCGATGAGTATCCAGACCTTCGACGTGACTGTCGAGCGCGAAGGACGGTGGTGGGTGTTCGACATCCCCCGGCTCGGCACAGGTGGACAAGCGCGCTCGCTCGAGGAAGTCGACCGTGAAGCGCAGGGTGTCGCCGCGATGTGGCTCGACGTCGACCCCGCCGAGGTCGCCGTCCGTCTCGAAGTCAGCGGGGCGGAGCAGCTGCTCGCCGAGTGGGTCGCCGCCGAGCATGACGAAGCGGAAGCGCGCCGCGCGCAGGCACGTGCAGCCGAACGTCGTCGCGCCGTCGTCACGGCCCTCCGTACCCACTACACCGCTCCCGACGTCGGACGAGTGCTCGGGATCAGCAAGCAGCGGGTGTACCAGATCGAGAAGGCGAAGGCGTCCTAGCCGGTGGCCACCGAAAGCCAACTGGCCCGCGACGTCCCGGCTCGCGGCCAGGAGAATCGACGCATGACCGATGCCCCTGGCACCCTGCACCTGCTCGCCTTCGCCGCGGAACCGGGCGGCGGCAACCCGGCCGGAGTGGTCCTGGATGCCGCGGCCCTCGACGACGCAGGCATGCTGCGGATCGCGGCTGACCTGGGGTATCCCGAGACGGCGTTCGTCACGGCCCGCGACGGGGACCGGCTGCGGGTGCGCTACTTCTCGCCCGAGGCCGAGGTGCCGTTCTGCGGTCACGCGACGATCGCCACGGCGGTCGCTCTGGCCGAGGCCGAGGGGCCGGGGGAGTTCGTGTTCCAGACGACCGCGGGCGACGTGCACGTCTCGACGCGGGACGACGATGGCCGGATCGCGGCGGGCTTCACGAGCGTCGAACCCGTGCTCCGCGACTTCCACGACCCCGTACCGCTGCTCGGGCTGCTCGGATTGAACGCCGACGACCTCGACCCGCGGATGCCACTCGCCGAGGCCTTCGCGGGGAATTGGCATCCGGTGGTCGCCGTCCGCACGCTCGAGCGGTTCGACGCATTCGGGTACGAGGCGGACGCGCTGCGGGTGCTGATGGACGAGCGCGGCTGGACGGGCACCGTCACGGTGGTGCACGCAGCCGGCGAAGTCGCCGACGGTGCGGTGATCGAGGCGCGCAACCTGTTCCCGGTCGGCGACATCACCGAAGACCCGGCCACGGGCTCGGCCGCCGCCGCGCTCGGCGCGTACCTGCGCGACCGCCTCGGGATGCCGGCCCCGTTCCACGTCACAGTGCATCAGGGGAGGCACATCGGTCGCCCGAGCATCCTCAAGGTGGACGCGCCGTCGGTCGGTGGCATCCAGGTGTCCGGGACGGCCGTGCCGCTGGAGGGCTGAGCCGGTCGCGTACCTACTGATGGCTCCGCGTCATGAAATCGGCGAACAGCGGGACAGTGAAGGCTGTGTCGCCGTGCGCGGGGTTGAAGATCATTCCTTTCGTGAGGAGGCCGGAACGTTGCAACGCAACGCTCTTTACCTTCACGTCTAGCTGCGCTGCAATGTCGCCGGATCGATAGGCCTGGGTCCGAGGCTTGCCATCGCTGCGAGGTGCTCCTTCTCCTTGGGTATGAGCCTGTCGAAACAGGCAAGGAAGAGGTTCCGGTCGAGATAGTCGATGACGGTACCCTGAGCGCCGATGACGCCGTCAATCTCGATGACCTGTTCTGTACTGAGATTCCACAGGTGATATCCCCATTCCTGTAGAAAACACGGATACCCGTGGTTGAGCCCAATGATCGCGGTGATCTTCTCCTGGGTGCAGCTGACGCCGTTTCGCTCTGCCGGCGGCGCTAGCGCGTCACTTTCGTCGGCGCTGTGAGTGCGCCGATAGCCGGGAACTCGAACAGATGCTCTGCGTATGACTTGGCGCCCCGGCCAGGTCAGGCGGCTAGGGGAGTCCTGCCCCGACGAGGACCACAGGGAGATTGATCAGGAGCTTCACCGAACTTATCTCTCGGGAGCCTAAGGTCGGCCGAGACCTCGCTCGGCGTGCACCTCTGCCGATCTCGCCGATGGAGGCGGAGCCTAGCGGGGCGCCGACGCGGGCCCGGCGCTACCGGGCGCTGCGAGTCGAGCGCCGGGATCTGGCACGCCCGCGGCCTCCGCGATGTCGAAGACGAGGCGCAGGCTGCGGGCGTTGTCGGCAATCGTGGGCAGGCGCCGACATTCCTCTCCCTCCATTGCGCACACGAAGGCCCGCCAGGCAGCCAGGAGATCCTCGTCGTCCATCACGGGTGACGGCGGGACGATCCGCAGCGGATGCCTGTTCGCCTGGATGCGTAGGCTCAGATCCCGTACAGAGATCTCTCCCTCGTCGCCCTCGAACACCCAGTCACCGTCCCACGTCGTCGGGCGCTGACGGGCCGCCCAAGTGGCGCGGTACGAGACCTCGGCACCCTCGGCGAGCACCAGCTGGGCATCGACGTCAGTCATTCCCCACACATGTGCATCGTGGGGGCGGCCGACCTGGGCCTTGAGCGCACAAGCCTCCTGCCCTGTGAGGAAACGCAAGAGATCCAGATGGTGGATCGACATGTCTGCGAGGAGCGGGTGTGCGAGCACCGCGCGCTCACCGTCGGTCAGCTCCGGCTGTGCGAATTCAATGCTGACGCGGCGCAGTCGGCCAATGGTGGGCAGGTGGTCCAAGACGGTGCGGGCCCATGCGCGCATGCGATAGTTCTGGTCGACCCGAACCGTGGCGGCGGCCCGGTCACCGATCGCGATCATGTCCTGCAGTTCTGAAGGCGTCCCGACGAGAGGTTTCTCACACAAGACGGGCAGGTCGCGCTCCACCGCGAGCCGTACCGCCTCAAGGTGCTCCCCCGGAGGGAGCGTCACGATGACGGCATCGAGGCCGTGATCGCGGAGGAGGCTGCGATAGTCGCCGTAGACGCGTAGAAGGGGATTGCGCGAGCTGACGTCTGCTTGTCTGCTTCGAGCAGCAACGGCGACGACCTCGACGCCAGGCTCTTGCGCAAGGACGCGCATCCACGTCTGACCCCACCGACCCATTCCCAGGATTCCGACCCCTCGCATCCGGTACTCCTCTTCTGCGTGCGTGCGTGCGTGCGTGCGTGTGGGCGGCGGAGATCATCCGCCGCCCACACTCGGTGGATCAGCCGGCGTAGCCGGTCGGCGGTGTCAGCACTCCGCGCTCGATCAGCGTCTTGATGTTCTGCGCACGAGTCGCGTCCTCACGCGCCAGCCAGTTCTCCTCGGGCGGAGCGTCGAGGTACTGGTTCTTCGGGTAGATCGGGGTGTCGTAGATCGCCCGGTATTGCTCAGTCCGGAGATCCTTGAACTGGTTGTAGAGGCCATTTGCGACCCGCGCGCGACGCAGCGCCTCGATGTCGATCGTCGTGCACACGAAGGAATCACCCGTCGTCCATCCCCGCTGCTGAGTGAGGATCTGCCCGCGCGGGCCGACGATCATCGACTGTCCACCGAACAGGTCCTGTACTCCCCCGTCCTCTCGGTACTCGGGTCCCAGGTTCGGCGCGACGACGTACGCGGAGTTGAACATTGCGTGGGCACGGTTTTGCAGCTCCCACATCCCGTTCTGTACGGCGGGCTCGATCAGCGTCGGCCGGATGATGATCTCGGCGCCGTTCATCGCGAGACCGCGAACGACCTCGGGGTAGACGCCCTCGTGACAGATTGCGATGCCGATGTTTCCGATCTCGGTGCGGGCGACCGGGAAGATCGCGTCCATGACGTTCCCGTTGCCCTTCTTCTCAATGAACTCATCCCACACGTCGTGCGGGTTCATGTTGCCGAGCATGCCGCCCTCGTAGGCGTCACTCGTCGCCTTGTACCGCTTGTAGACGATCTCGCCGTTGGGATCGATGATGAACGCCACGTTGAAGTGGCGGTCGGGGAAGTCGTCGTCCTTCACCATGTAGAGCTCGGCGGCGATGAACGAGTTGAGCTGCCGGGCCTTCTTGGCGAGTTCGTCGGTCTCGGGACCGGGGATGGTCACCGCGAAGTGAGCTTCCCTCTCCCGGTTGCCCGGCGTGTTGGCGATCATGCCCTGGATGGCCATCTCGGGCAGGACGACGAGCTTGACGGGCGCTCCCTCCCATGCCCCGACCATGACGGCCGTGTCGATGAACTCGTTGATTCGCTTGACGTTCTCGACACCATCGCCGGGATTCTTCACGGTGAAGGTCCGGGGCGACACTGCCACAACGGCGAACGGGTCAATCATGTGTTTCTCCCTTGTGTACCGGAGCGCCGGTCTGCGGGCGGCGTAGTCCGGGTGTGTACGTACGGGCGGCGGAGACGGCCGGCCCACTTCCGTGAGAGTGACGGCTCCACTGCCATCGCTAAGTTAGCGCTCACTCAGCGTATTGCAGCACTTGGCGAAGTGCAATACTCCGCATTAAGCACCTGTTCAGAGGTGTTTTTCTCAAGACATGACCGGGCGACAGCGTTGGTTCATGAGATAGCGCTATTTGAGCGCCACGAACGGCTTGCTCTCCGAGCGCGCGAGGACCGTCAGCGGCGGAAGCGAGGTGGCGCGGTCGTGTCGCGCACGACGAGCGTCGGCTGAATCAGCGGGATGTCGCCATGCGCCTCATCGCGCATCATCTCAAGCAGACGGGTCACGGCGATGTGTCCGATCGCTTCGAAATCGAGAGTGACCGTCGTAAGCGCGGGTCGGAAGTAGGCCGACTCCTTGACGTCATCGAACCCGACGACGCTGACGTCTTCGGGCACGCGAAGACCCCGGTGCTCGAACGCCTTGATGAGCCCGAGCGCGAAAGGGTCGTTTGCGGCGAAGACGGCAGTCACGTCGTCGCGGTCGGCGAGGAGCAGTCCCGCACGGTACCCCTCTTCTGCTGACCAGCTCTCAGCGCGGAATGAAGGCGGGGCAACCTTCCCGCGGGCCGAGAGCTCTTCCGTCCACCCGCGTGACCGCGCATCGGATGCCATCCACCCCGCCGGCCCCATCACGTGGAAGACCGACTCGTGGCCGAGATCGAGCAGATGACCCACGGCGAGGCGCGCCCCGCGAACCTCGTCGATCGAGATGCTGGTCGCGCTCTCCGGGGCACCCTGCTCGAACGTGATGATCGGCGTCTCGGTGTCGAGCGCGTGAACCACGGAGAGAGCATCGTAGAGAGGGGCGAGCACGATGATGCCGTCCACGGCATCCGGTCCGATGGTGTCGAGCGCGCCCTGGATCGTCGCCCGGTCGAGCGAGCCGAGCGTCACGAGCCGCGTCGAGTATCCGTGCTTGCGAGCCTCCTCCGAGATACCGTACAGCGCCACGGATGGTCCGAGCACCGACAGCTCATAGCTCACAACGCCGAGCGTCATCGTGCGACTGCTCGCCAGCGCGGAGGCCGCCGGGTTGCGTCGGTATCGCAGCTGGGCGATCGCGGTCTCGACGCGCTCACGGATCTCGGGGGCGACATTGGTCGCGCCGTTGACGACACGGGATACCGTCTGCTGCGAGACGCCGGCGAGCCGGGCGACATCGATCATGCGCGCGCCGCGACCTCGCGAAGCAAGTCGTTCTCGGGTGTTCTGCCGCCTCGGGGGAACCGGGGCTGCAGTCGCGGACATGACCTCATTATGCAGCGCACCGGCTCCCCCGACGGGCAGCCCGGACGGAGGTTCGGGCTTCAGCGCCGGTAGCGCAGCACCTCGGGGTGACGATCGTAGGGCCACTCCGCTCCCTCGACCATGTACTTCCGCGTCGTGTACGACCCGTCCATCGTGCTCTTCAGCGTCGGCGGACCGTCGAAGCCGACGACAGCCCAACCGATGCGATGCGCATTGCCCCCGTATACGGGGTCGGCATAGAACCCCTGCCTGGTGTTGAGCACGAGGAGCGGGAAGAACTCGAGGAGATCCTCGTTCACCGGCTGGTTGCCCGCCGGTGCCCCGCCCTTCCCCTCATTCGCATCGCTCGAGACGGAGTACCGAGCAGGGCGGGGGGCTCCGGCGAGTTCTTCGAGAACGGCGTCCTGCTCGTCCTCGGAGAGCCCGACGAAGTCGCGGTTCGCCTTGGCCCGCGCCAGGGCGTCGAGCCGCTCGATGCCCTCACGGTAGAACGCCCGCCGGGTGTCGATCCGCTCTCGCCAGGCCTGCTCCTCGAGCCCCTCCATCCGGAGAAAGCCCACGCCGTCCGCGGCCGCGAACACGAACTGCGTGCCCGCCAGCATCCGATCGATGAATCGCACCACCTTGGCCTCGCGAGCACCGGGATGGTGATCGGTGGGGATGATCCGCGCCGTGGCGGCCTCGATCGTGTCCCACTCGTGCGGGGTGAAGAAAATCGGTCCCTCGACGTCATCCGTCGCGATGGGCACCGTCACCCAGTCCGCCTGTCCCATGTCTTCTCTCCTTCTGTCGATTCCGCGCCTCAGCGCTTCTTCCAGTCGTGGCGATCCACCTGCAGGATCCGGTCCGCGCACCGCCATGCGTTCGCCATGATCGTCAGCGCGGGGTTGATGCCCGTCGCCGTGGGGAAGAAGCTCGCGTCGAACACATAGAGGTTTGGCACCTCGTGGGAGCGGCACCAGCGATCGACGACGGATGCCGCCGGGTCGTCGCCCATGCGCGCCGTGCCGAGTTCGTGCGAGGTGTTCCCCGTGATCCGCTCCATGTTGACGGGGATCACCTTGGAGGCGCCGGCGGCCTCGAGGATCTCTCCGTTCTTCGCGACCTGCCAGCGCTCGTGCGCGAAGTCGTTCGCGTGCGGTGTGTGGGTGATGCGGGCGACCGGCAGACCCCAGGCATCCTTCACGTTCGGGTCGAGGTCGACCCGGTTGCTCTCGACAGGCATGTCGTGCAGAAGCATGCCGATCTTCATGCTGTGGTTGAAGAAGTCGCGGTCGGCATCCTTCGCGGCGGGGCCCCAGCTGGGCCGCCCCGGGAAGCTCCAGTTGACCGGGTGCCCGATCATCGAGGGGAAGATGAGCGAACCGAGGATGTGGCCGCGGCTCTCATCAGTCTCGTAGAAGTCGAACGAGCACAGGCTCATGTAGTGTCCAGCCCAGCCGTAGAGCGGGTCGTGGATCTCCTTGTCGAACAGGCCCACCGAGAACGAGTACTGGTGGAACGTGGCGTTCTTGCCCACCATCCCGCTGCCGTTCCCGAGTCCGTCCGGGAAGAGCGCCGAGGTCGACATCAGCAACAGCCTCGGAGTCTCGATGCCACCGCCACACACGATGACCGCCTCGGCGTGCTGCACGAACTCGTCGCCGTCCTCGTCCTGGTAGCGCACACCGGTGGCACGGCCGTCGCGCCCCACGAGGATCTCACTCACGTAGCAGTCTGAGCGCAGGTCGTAGCGTCCCGTGGCGATGGCGTCGGGAATGAAGGAGATGAGGGTCGAGGACTTCCCTGTGCCCGGGTCGGGATACTGCTGCCAGAATCCGTTCTCGCTGAAGGGCTCGCGGCCGCGATACGGCTCGGTCACCATGCCCTGCGGCATCGGGAACGTGCTGTGCCCCATCTTCGCCATCGCGGTCGCAAAGGTGCGGCCGATCTGGCTCAGTGGTGACGGCTTCGTCGGGTATCCCCGACTCCGCCATGCCTCCCACTTGTTCGCCCCGGCGAGACCCGAGGTACCGAACTCCCACTCCACACGCGTGTAGTACGGCTCGAGCTCGTCGTACGTGATCGGCCAGTCCACGAGGCTCGCACCTGGCACGTCGCCGTGCAAAGACCGGAGCTTGAAGTCGCTCTCAGCCATTCGCGGCACCATGCCGCCCCAATGGGTGGTTCCGCCTCCGACCACCTGCGGCGTCGCCGAGAAGTTGGTGATGACCGCTTCTTCCTGATCGTTCGGGCGATAGGTGCGGGGTTTGAGCTTCGGGTCCTGCCAGATGAAGTTGCGGTTGAGGTACTTCAGCTCGTCACCCGACGCGTGCTCGGGCTTGAGCCACGGACCACGCTCCAGCCCCACGACTTTCAGGCCCGCCTCACTGAGCACCTTCGCGGCGGTGGCACCGCCGGCGCCGGCGCCCACGATCACGACGTCGACGGGTTCGGGGTTACGTTTGGTCGTCATTGTCCATCTTTCTCTCGTGGCCTGCGTCACCGCCTCAGCGGCCGACCAGTGCGCTTTCTCCGTCGACGCCGTCACGACCGGCGGCGACAAGGGGCCGTAGGGCATCCCACAGGGCGTCGGGAATCGACACCTCGAGCAGCGCCACTGTCTCCTCCACCCGCTCGGGGCGAGACATCCCGACGATCGTCGATGTGACGCGCGGGTCATGCACGGAGAACTGCAGCGCTGCCGCCGCGAGCGGCACACCGTGCGCGTCGCACAGACGCTCCATCTCGAGGACGCGCGCGAGCGTCGCGTCGGAGACCGGCTGGTAGCAGTAGCGCGGAACCTCGCGCGGCCCCCGCGAGAGCATCCCGCCGCCGAAGGGCGCGGCGTTGACGACCGCGACGCCGCGCCGCGCGGCGTCCTCGAGGAGCGGTTCCGCTGACTGGTCGACGAGGGAGAAGCGGTTGTGGGTGATGACGACCTCGAAGGCGTCGGTCGCGAGGTACTGGAGTTCGAGGTCGATCGGGCCGCCTGCGACCCCGAGGTGCCCGATCGCGCCCTGGTCACGCAGCTCGATGAGCGCCTCGAGCGGGCCGCCGGGGGCGACTCCCTCCTCGAAGGAGATCTTCTCCGGGTCGTGCAGGTAGACGAGCGGGAGCGTGTCCTGTCCGAGCCTCTCGAGACTCTCCTCGACCGACCGCCTCACACGGTCGCCCGAGAAGTCCGAGCTCCCACGGATCGGGTCGACCTTCGTGGCGACGACCACGCCGGCGGGGATGCCTCCGCGCTCGGCCAGCGCCCGCCCGATCCTCAGCTCGCTGTTTCCGCCGCCGTATTCGTTGGAGGTGTCGATGAAGGTGAACGGACCATCGAGCACGCGCCGGATCGTCGCCACGGCGGTCTCGTCGTCCACGTCGTACCCGTACTGCTCGGGGAAACCCCCGAGGGCGCTCGTGCCCACGCAGATTTCGGACACACCCAGGCCGGTTCGGCCGAGAGGTCGGACAGTCATGGATTTCTCCTTTGTTCGTCGGTCTGTTCGATGACCGTGAGGGGATGGTGGCGTGCACTGCCGCGCACGATGAGCTCCGGAAGCACCGGGCCCGCCGGGCCGGGTCTTCCGCCCGCAATGAGCTCGAAGATGTGGTGCGCGGCGCGACGACCGGCCTCCGCGAAGTCGAAGCGCACGGTGGTCAGCGGGGGCCGGAAGTACTCCGACCCCGGGATGTCGTCGAAGCCCACGACCGAGACGTCGTCGGGCACCTTCCGACCTGCGTCGTTGAGCGTCTTGATGGCCCCGAGCGCCATCTGGTCGTTGGCGGCGAAGACCGCGCTCACCTCGGTGCGCGTCGCCAGCTGCGCCGCGCACGCGGCACCGCCCGCAGCGGTCCAGTCGCCCTCGACGATCGCCGGCGGGTGGATGCCGCGGGCCTCGAGAGCGCGACGCCATCCCGCCACGCGCGCCGAGGTGCCGAGCCACCCCGCCGGCCCGCTGATGTGATGCACCGTCGGATGACCGAGGTCCAGGAGGTGCGTCGTCGCCAGTTCCGCCCCCTGCACTTCGTCAGTCACGACCCGCTGCTCATGGGCGTGCGCGCCGGGATAGAAGAGGACGAGCGGCACGTGGACCTCGACACCCGCCATAGCGGTCAACGCGGCATCCACCGGTGCGAGCACGATGATGCCATCGACGCTGTCGTCGACCAGATGCCCGACGGCGGCCGCCATACTGTCGACATCCACGTCGAGCAGGCTCGTCAGGCTCGTCGAATATCCGGCTTCCTGTGCCTCGCGGGCGATCCCCGCCAGCGCCTCCGACGGGCCGTACTGCGCCAGGCCGAAGCTCACCACCCCGATGCTGAAGGTGCGGTTGGTTGCGAGGGCGCGAGCGGCCGGATGCCGGCGATACCGTAGCTGCGCCACCGCTCGTTCGACGCGGTCGCGGATGTCGGGGCTCACTCCCCCCGAGCCGTTTACTACTCGGGAGACGCTCTGGTGCGAGACGCCGGCGAGGCGGGCGACGTCGATCATGCGAGGTCCGCGGCTTTCGCGAGTTGTCGGAGACATGGGGGTACCTCCCTTCCGGGCTAGCTGCGAAAAATGAGTCGTGGGGGCGGCAGGCGCTCAGGTGGCGCTTGCCTGCGCGCGCCCGAATCGCTTGGCGAAGAACCCCGAGATCCGTTGGACCCCTCCGGCGCTGGAGAGGAAGACGGCGATGATGATCACTGCCCCTTTGATCACAAGCTGCGGTTCGGAAGAGATTCCGACCAGGTTCATGATGTTGATGATCGTCGTGAGAACGAACACACCGATCACGGCGCTGATCGGGTCGCCCTTGCCACCCATCAGCGATGCACCGCCCACGACGACGGCGGCAATCGCATCAAGCTCGTAGCCGACTCCAATCAACGAACTGCCTTGCCTCAGCTGTGCGGCGGCGATGAGGCCGGCGAGCCCGGCGAGCACGCCCGACATCGTGTACGTGATCAAGAGGTTGCGCGCCACCGGCAGTCCGGACAGACGGGCGGCCTCCGGGTTACCACCGATCGCGTACAGCGACCGGCCGAAGGTTGTGAACTTGGCGAGGACCGCGCCGGCGATCGTCACGGCGATGAAGATCCAGACGGGATTGCGCACGCCGAGGAAGGAACCTCGCGAGAACGCCTCGATGAATCCCTCGTCAAGGATCTGGATGAGGCTCGTCGATTGAATGATGTAGCTAAGTCCCTTGACCGCGCTCATCATCGCGAGCGTTGCGATGAACGGCGGAATGCGCAGGAACACCACCAGGATGCCGTTGACGAGGCCAGCAAGTCCGCAGCAGAACAGGGTGACCACGACGGAAAGCCCCGCAGACATGCCGGTCTGCAGCGTCAAGGCGACAACGACGGTCGACATCGCGAGGATGGAGCCAACCGAGAGATCGATGCCGCCGGTGAGAATCACGAAGAACTGTCCGACAGCGAGTACTGCGACGATTGACGCGGCCGCAATGACGTTCTCCGCGTTGCGGATGGAGAGGAAGCCCGGTGAGACGGCGTAGCCGATGGCGATGATCGCCAGGAGCACGAGCAGGAGGTAACTCTTCGGCAGCGCCTTCTTGCCGAAGGAGCGCAGGCCTGCCGCCGGGCCTCCGGCCCCGGCATTCGGCGCCGATCGACGCTGTGTTCCGTCAAGTGTGTTGCGCGACATTGATCTTCCTTTGGGAGGTTTGGGGGTGTTCAGGCGAAGTGCGAGAGGATCGCGCGCCCTTGGGGGTCGATGTCCTCGTGCTCCAGCTCGGCGACTACTCGACCGCGCGCCATGACGAGTACGCGGTCGCACATCATTGCTTCGCTGATCTCGGACGTGGAGATGACGACTGTGCCGCCGCCTGCGGCGAAATCGCGAAGGAGCTCGTACATGTCTTCTTTCGCGCCGACATCAACGCCGCGTGTGGGCTCGTCGCAGACGAGGATGCGACAGTTGCGTACGAGCCACCGGGCGAGGATCGCCTTTTGCTGCGTGCCGCCGCTGAGCGTGGCCAAGGGTTGGTGCACGCTGGAGACCTTCATCCCTAGCCGCTCGACCATCGCGGTTGCGGTTGCGTTCTCACGCTTGCCGTTGATGAACGAGAACCGGCTGAATTGGGGCAGGCTTGCGAGCGTGACGTTACCGGCGACGCCCATGTCGGGGATGAATCCCGCGCTCTTGCGGTCCTGAGGCAGCAGCCCCACCCCGCGACGGATCGCATCACGCGGGGCGGCGAAGTCGGCACGCTTGCCGTCGATCGTGAGCCGGCCGCTCTCTCGCTCGCGTGCACCGGCGAGCAGTCCCGCGAGCTCGGACTGTCCGCTGCCGATCAGTCCGACGATGCCTAGCACCTCTCCCTCGCGGAGCTCGAATGTGACGTCCTTCACACGCTCTCCCTCGGACAGGCCGGACGCGGACAGGATGGCTCGTTCGCGGGCGCCGGATCCCATCCGGGGAGCGCGTTCGCCGCGCAGCGCCGCATCCGCCATCGACCCCTCGAGGTTCTTGCCCACCATCGCGCTAACGACGTCGGTAGGTGCCGAGTCGGCCGTTCGCAGGTCGGCGGCGTTGACGCCGTCACGCAAGACAGTGACGGCATCGCACAGCGAGTAGAGCTCGTCCATGCGGTGGGAGATGTAGAGCAGGGTGACGTTCTGCTCGGAGAGGGAGCGAAGCACCGTGAAGAGCCGCTCGACGTCGGGAAGGGGCAGCGTCGAGGTCGGCTCGTCGAGAAGGAGCACGCGTGCATCCTTGTCGAGGGCCTTAGCGAGCTCGACGGCCTGCTGCTGAGCGGTCGAGTAACTCGCAACGGGGAGGGTCACGTCGAGATCGAATCCCACGCGGTCGAGCGCCGCTCGCGCACCCATCTTCATGCGCGCCCAGTCGACCGCGCCACGCTTGCGGGGCAGCCGACCCAGGTAGATGTTCTCTGCGACGGAGAGGGAGGGCACGAGCGAGAGCTCCTGATAAATGGTGTGGATGCCGGCGCGCTGGGCATCCATGGGTTCCCGGAACCTCTGAAGCTGTCCGCCGAGGCGTATGGTCCCGGCGTTGGGCTCCTCGGCGCCCGAGAGGATCTTCACCAGGGTCGACTTTCCCGCGCCGTTCTGCCCCGCAAGAGCGTGGATGCTGCCACGCGCGACGGCGAAACTGACGCCCTTCAGCGCCTGGACGCCCGGATAGCTCCTGGTGATCCCCGAGAGTTCAAGCTCCACGGGGGACTGTCCGTGCGCGGCGCCCTCCTTGAGGGCCTCGGTCGGTGCATTCATGATGTGTTCCTTCGGATCGCGACGACTCGCCCCTCCGCGGGGCAGGGATGCCCGACCGCGCTGACGACGCGGCCGGGCGCCCAGTGCTAGTCCTGCGCCCTGACGTACGTGTCTTCGGCCACGTAGTAGTCGGCGGCGTTCTCAGGGGTGACGACGGTGGTATCGATGAAGAGGGTCTGGTCAGGGCATGCCGACTGCTCGTCGTTGTAAGCAGCGAGCGCCATCTTCACGGCCGCGACGCCCTGGTCCCAGGGCTGGTTGGAGGCCGTCGCCTGCAGCGGGCCGGCGGGGTTGTCCATCATTTCCTTGACGGAGACCATGCCGCCGTCGTAGCTGGACAGGATGACTCCGTCCCCCCAGAGGCCCGCCTGCTGAAGACCCGAGACGACGCCACCGTTCATGACGTCACTCATGCTGTAAACGATCTTCAGGTCGGGATTGGCGGTCGCCACATCCCGGATGGGGGCGAGTGCCTTGTCGGGCTTCCACTCGCCGTACTTCGTCTCGAGCTTGACGGTCTCGACGCTGGGATGTTCTGCCATAACGGACTCCCAACCCTGCATGAAACCGTTGAAGCGCAGGTCGGTGAGCACGTCGCCAGGGAATCCGCCGATGCCCACGACCTTCATTTCGCCGGATTCGCCGAACTTCTCGATCGCCTTGTTCGCGGCGACCTCTCCGGCGAGCGACCCGGTGTGCTCCTGGTCTTCTGCCACGTAGCAGAACATGTTGGGGATGAGCGACGCGTCGAGGTTCGAGTTGACGGTGACGAGGGGGATTCCCGCGTCGGCGAGAGCCTGCACCGAAGGCGCAACGCCGATCGGGTCGTTCGGGTTCATGATGACGACGTCGACGCCCTTCGTTATCAGGGTCTGGACGTCGGCGTTCTGACGGACGGTGTCTCCGTTCGCGTCGAGCAGTTCGATGCGGGCGCCGATTGCATCCGCTTCTGCCTGGCCTCCTTCAACCAGCGTCTTCCACCAGTCGCTGCCGCTGATTCCGCGCTGACTCCAGCCGATGACCAGGCCTTCGCCGGTCGCTTTCGCTTCGGCATCCCCGCCGTTGCCCGCACCGGTCTGACACCCCGCCACGAGGACGGCGGTCGCGGCGAGCACGCCGAATACGAGTCCTTTTCGAGCGGATCGGATTCTGCTGTTGTTCTTCATTCGACACTCCTTTGTGCGATGACCCGCGTGACCATCGGGATGATCGGTCACCAGTGACCTCGGGCCGCGCCTTCGCGTAGTGTGATGTTAGCGCACTATCGTCGGGGCGCAATAGGTTCGTGCGAGGTGTCCCGGCGGTGGAATTCGGCCTTAGGGCTCCTCCGCGTTCTATAAATACCTGATCAAGTCCCTATCAGATTCCAGGCGAAGGGGATGCGTACTAGCGAGCCGGGAAACCAAACGCCGAAAGAGCGAGCGGTCGATACATGCCGGAGTTACCGTTCATCTGAACCCGGCTGTCAGCGAGCCATAGCGCACGGCGTATACGACCGCCTCGGGATGCCGGCCCCGTTCCACGTCACGGTGCACCAGGGGAGGCACATCGCTCGCCCGAGCATCCTCGAGGTGGACGCGCCGTCGGTCGGTGGCATCCGGGTGTCCGGGACGGCGGTGCCGCTGGAGGGGTGAACCTTCGGGGCTCGATCCGTGCAGTGGGGCGCGCATTTCCCGCCCCGATGCACGGAAGGCGCCCCAAACTGAGTCCGCCGCCCCCGCCTCACTCCCCGCCGGCCAGCCTCCACACGCGGTCGCGCGAGAACGGCAGCTCGTAGCCGCGACGGCCGAGCGCGCGCGACACCGCGTTGCCGATCGCCGCGCCCACCGGGTTGTACGGCGACTCGCTCATCGACTTCGCACCGAACGGACCCAGCGCATCGTCGGTCTCGGCGAAGTACACCTCGGTGTCGGGCACGTCGGCGAACTGCGGCACGCGGTACGTGCGGAACACGGCGTTCTGCACCACCCCGTCCTCGAGCATCACCTCTTCGTACAGCGCGCCGCCGAGAGCCTGCGCGGCACCGCCCTCGATCTGCCCGCGGCACTGCGCCGGGTTGATCACTACCCCGGCGTCGGCGGTCTGGATCGACTGCAGCACCTTCACCGTGCCCGTCTCGGGGTCGACGGCCACTCGCGCGGCGTGCACGTTGAACGCGAGCGAGCGGAAGTCGCCGAACTCCGCGCCGTCCGCCGTGAGTCCGTGCTCGTCGAGCATCGTCTCGGGGGCGGCCGCGACGATCCGGTCCCACGGCACCAGCTCGTCTCCGGCCAGGATTCCGGATGCCACGATCTCGGCGGAGTCGGCATCCCCTCCGGCGAGCTCCACGGCGATGTCGATCATGCGCCGGCGCAGCACGGTGCAGGCGCCGTGCAGCGCCTTCCCGGCGACGGTGGTACCGGCGGAGGCGAAGGCTCCGGTGTCGTGGCGGACGGCGTCGGTGTCGGCGGCCCAGAGTTCCAGGCGCTCCGGAGAGGCGTCGAGCACCGTCGCCGCGATCTGCCGGTGCACGGTCGAGGTGCCGTTGCCGAACTCCGCGGTGCCGACGCGCAGCAGGTACGTGCCGTCGGGGCGCAGGGTCGCGGTCGTGTGGGCGATGTGCCCGCGCGGGGCCATCGTCGCGATCATCGCGGCGGCCATGCCCTCGCCGACCGCCCAGCCCGCGGGGGCCTCGACGCCGTTGCCGCGGCGGAGGGCGTCCTGCGCGAGGTCCAGGCACTGGTCGAGGCCGTAACTGCCCCAGATCAGGTCTTCCTCGTACTTGTCCTCGTCGGGGTGGAGCGGGTCGCCCTCCGTCACCGCGTTGATCCGGCGGAGGTCGAACGGGTCCATCCCCAGCTTCTCAGCGAGAGCGTCCATCGCCGACTCGACCGCGAACACGACCTGCCCCAGCCCGTACCCGCGGAACGCGCCCGAGGGCGGGTTGTTCGTGTAGACCGCTTCGGCGTCGATCCACTTCGTCGGCACGCGGTACAGCGTCGTCGACTCGGCGCACGAGTGGAACAGCACCCCGATCGCGTGGTTGCCGTACGCGCCGGTGTCGCTGAGCACGTCGATCTTCATCGCGGTCAGGGTGCCCGCGGCATCCGCCCCCAGAGACACGCGGACGCGCATCGGATGCCGCAGCGACGCGCGCACGAACTGGTCGGTGCGCGAGAACTCGTACGCCACCGGGCGGCCGAGCTTCAGTACGGCCAGCGCCGTGAGGTCTTCGGTGAAGAGCTCCTGCTTGCCGCCGAAGCCGCCGCCGACCCGGTTCGCGAACACGCGGATGCGGTCGCGCTCGAGGCCGAAGACGTGCGCGAGTTCGTTGCGGGCGAGGAACGGCACTTGCGTCGACGAGCGGATCACCAGGCGGCCCTCGTCGTCGAGCCACCCGACGGATCCGTGCGTCTCGAGCGCCGCGTGGGTGACGCGCGACGAACGCCACTCGCCGGTCACCGTGGCGTGGCTCGCGGCGAGGGCTTCGTCGATGTCGCCGCCGTGGCCGGTGTGGAAGCCGGCGACGACGTTGCGTCCCGCCTCCATCACGCGCTCCTCGGGCGTGCGGTCGGGGTGCAGCAGCGGAGCGCCGGGGCGGCGCGCGTCCTCGGGATCGAAGACGGCGGGGAGCACGGCGTACTCCACGCGGACTGCGCGGCAGCCGGCATCCGCGGCCTCCGCCGTCTCCGCGACGACCGCCGCGACCCGCTGGCCGACGTGGCGGACGACGTCGTCCAGCATCCGCGTGTCGTCGGGGTCGTCGGTGCGGTGTTCGTGACGGCCGGTGGAGTAGAGGGTCTCGGGAACGTCGAGGTGGGTGAAGACCGCGACGACGCCGGGCAGCGCCAGCGCGGCGGTGGTGTCGATCGAGGTGATCCGGGCGTGGGCGTGGGGTGAGGTGACGACGCGCAGCACGAGCGGCGGGCCGCCGGGCACGGGCTCGTCGAAGGTGAACGGCTCCGTGCCCTGGACGATGCGGCGGGCGGCCTCGGGTACGACGGAGGTGCCGACGCGGCCGGCGTCTGCGATGCTGCCGTCCCGTGCTAGTGCGAGCGCGGGGTGGCCGTTCGGCGCGGTGGCGGGTCCCGTCTCGCGCACCGGGCCGAGCACGGACTCCCGGATCGCCTCACGGATCGGCCGGTATCCCGTGCAGCGGCACAGGTTCCCCTTCATACGGCGGTCGAGGTCGTCGAGATCGCTCTCGCAGAGCGTGGATGCCGTGACGCTCATGCCCGGGGTGCAGAACCCGCACTGGAACCCGAATCCGGATGCCAGCGCCTCCTGCACCGGGTGCAGTTCGTCGCCCGGTGCGAGCCCGGCGGCCGTGGTGATCGCGCGACCCTCGAGTCGCATCGCGGGGACGATGCACGAGTGCGTCGGCTCACCGTCGATGAGCACGGAGCACGCGCCGCAGTCACCCGCGTCGCACCCCTTTTTCACCTCGACGTGGCCGGTCTCACGCAGCAGCGTCCGGGCGCACTGGCCCGGACGGGGGTCGGCATCGACGGCGGATCCGTTGACCTCGAACCTCACGCGGTGCCCTCCTGGCGGACGTGTGTCGGGCGGGGCCGGTGCCGCGCTCCGGAGAAAGCGGTCCGCGGGGCGACGTCGGGGTGCGCGGCGAGCGCTTCCCGGCGCAGAACTCCCGAGCGTGGGACGGCACTGCGGAACCCGGCGTTCACGCGGCGCCCTCGTGCATGGTCTGCACGAACCCCGCGCGCAACCGCTCGGCGAGCACCACGCTCACCCCGCGGCGCCAATCGGCGCTGCCGAGCGGATCGGTGTAGAAATCGGTCGCGGATGCCACGGCATCCCGCAACTCTCCCGCTCCGGGCACCCGCGCGAACCGCAGCACGCGCGGCCGACGCACCGCGGCCGTGACGACGAACACCGCCGCGCCGTCGGGGTCGACGCGAGCGGTGACGACGGCGCCCGAGCGGCCGAGTTCGGCGAGGGCGATCTTCTGCAGCGCCACTCGGGAGGTCAGCGCCGCGAGCGGGACATCGAGGGCACGCAGCACCTCGCCGGGCTCCAGCGAGGTTGCGGCGTTGTCGATCACGAGGTCGGCGACGGCGATCCGGCGTTCGCCGCCGTCGGGGGTCCACACCAGGGCCGTGGCATCCAGGGTCGAGAGGAACGCGATCATCGCCCCGGCCGCGAACGCGCGGCAGACGTTGCCGCCGACCGTGGCGGTGTTCCAGATCTTGAACGACGCCAGCAGCGCGTCAGCAGCGGGGCGCGCGAGCGCGAGCGACGTCCATTCGGCGGGAGCCTCACGGTCGACCCACGCGAGCAGGCGCGCGATCGTGCACGTCGCGCCGATGCGGAGCCCGGCGTCGGTGACCTCGACGTCGGGCCAGCCGAGGGTCGTGAGGTCGACGAAGCCGGTGGTCGCGGGCTGCGGCTCGCTCATGAGCCACGTGCCCCCGGCCATCACGACCTCGCCCGGAGCCAGCGCGAGATCGTCGCGCGTCCGGGCGGCGCGGTAGGAGGTGACGGTGGTGATGTCCACGCTCAGCCCGCCAGGATCTCGCCCGACCACGCGCCGTCGGCGAGCCGGTAGTGCTGGCGCGTGCTCTGCCCCGCCGGGTCGCCCCGCCAGAACGTCAGCGTGAGGGGACGCAGCCGAAAGCCGACCCAGCGTTCCGGCGGGTCGAGGACGGGGTGCGCGGAGTCGAAGTCGGCCCAGACGCGTCGGCGCTCGTCGGTGGGGAGCTGGGCGTTGTCGAGCGTGTTCATCCACGCCAGCAGCTGCAGGTAGCGCGAACGCTGGGCGTACACAGCGGCGGCCTCGGGCGCGCTCACGCGTTCGACGATGCCGCGCACGACGAGCTGCCGTCCCACCTCGGGCCACGCGACCGACATCGCCGCGACCGGGTTGGCCGCGATCTCGGCGACCTTCGCGCTGGCGGAATCGGTGTGGAAGTACAGGCCCGTGGCATCCCGATCGCTCACGAGCACGTGACGCAGCGACGGCAGACCGTCGCGGCCGATCGTCGACAGGGCCGCGAGCGGGCGCAGTTCGCTGTCGTGCGGCGGGAGCCACCGCACCATCAGCGCGAGCGGGTCGGCGACGAGGGCGTCGGTCTCGTCGAGATCGGAGCCGAACGTGGTGCCTGCCGTGATCATGGCCACCTCCGGGTGTGCAGCGTGCACCGCCGAGCGTAGGGACCGCGCGTTTCGGCGATGTTGCCGCCATGAACATTCGCTGAAACACGCGCTCCGTACACTCCCGGGCGTGGGGCCACGGCGCCCCGGAACGGAGGCGCCCCGTGCAGGTCCTGCCCCTTCTCGATGCGTGCCCCAAGCGCATGGAATACGGTCCGTGCGGCGGCGTCGGCTTCGGCGGATCGTGCGAGATCGACGCTTCTCGCGCGTGCACGTTTTTGCCGCGGTCGACGGTGACGTGGGCCGGCGTCGACCGGGTCTCGGCACCGCCCCCCGGCCCTCGCACCGCCGCCGCCGCAGAGACCCTGGCCTCTCTCGGCACGCGCCCGTGGGTCGTGGCCGATCTTCCCGCGCGGGCGTTGAGCGTGGCATCCATCGATTCCTGCGCCGCGGTGCTCGCGGGAGAGGTGGATGCCGTCCTCGCCGGCGACGCGGGATCGGCGCGTGTGCAGTTTCCTCCGGCCTACCGGGCGTACCTGCTGCGGCGCGCGGGGCTGCGGGTGTGGACGGGGCTGAACATGCGAGACCGCAACCGCGTGGCGATCGAGGGGGAGCTGGCGGCCCTGGCCGTCGAGGGGGTGGCCGGGGTGCACTGCGTGACCGGCGACCACACCCGCACGGGGCACCGGCCCGATGCCGCACCCGTGTTCGACCTCGACTCGACCGAGGCGACCGCGCTTGCCCGGGCCGCGGGACACGTCGTTTCGGTCGCGGCGTCGCCGGTCGCGCCCCCGGTGGACCGCCGCGCGGCGCGGTTGCGCGAGAAGCTGCGCGCCGGCGCCGACGTCTGCTTCGTGAACCACGCCGGGGGAGCAGAACCGGTGCGGAGGTTCATCGACGAGGTCGGGGTTTCGGCGGCGTTCGTGCCGTGCGTGCCGGTCGTCGTCGACCACGCCTCGGCGGATCTGCTCGAGTCATTCACGACGCTCGTGCTGCCGGACGGGTTCCTGTCGCGCGTGCGCGAGGCGCGGGATCCGCGGGCCGAGGGCATCGCGCTGGCGGTCGCGCTCGCCGAGGAGATGCTCGCGATCCCGGGCGTCGTGGGGGTGAACCTGTCGGGCGGCCGGGAGGGCGCCGAAGAGTCCTTCGCCGAGGCCCAGGCGGAGGTCGCGCGGCGGCTGCGGTGATGCGGCGGCGCCGCGCAGAACACAACGAAGGAAGACTGCACGCGCGCGCGGGGCGCGGGGCGGAGTGCCGGCGTCCGGGGTGCGCAACTCCTGCGTTGTGTCCGCGGGGCGGGGGGATGCCGCGGACGCGGCGGGTTCTGCAGGAGTTGTGGCGGGGGTGGCGGTGACCGATCGGGGGTCGGGCCGGCGGGCGGGCTGGCGGCGCGCCGGCGGGCGGGGTGTGGCATTCGGGTTGCACAACTCCGGCATGCCGGGGCGAGGGAGCGGGGATGCCGTGGCGGCGGCGGGTTCTGCAGGAGTTGTGCCCGAGGTGGAGGCGGTGTCGCGGCGCGGGGTGTGGCATCCCGGCTGCATAACTCCGGCATCGGGGCCCCGAGATCCCGGGGATGCCGCGGGCACGGTTGGTTCTGCAGGAGTTGTGGCGGGGGTGGAGGTGACCGATCGGGGGTCGGGCCGGCGGGCGGGCTGTGGCATCCGGGTTGCATAACTCCGGCATCGGGGCCCCGAGATCCGGGGATGCCGCGGGCACGGTTGGTTCTGCAGGAGTTGTGCGGGTCGAAGCCGGGCGGGCGGCGCGCGGGTCGCGGGTCGAAGCCGGGCGGGCGGCCGCGCGCGTCGCGACCGGAGCCGCGGGTCAGGCCGGAGTGCGGGCCGCGGCGAAGCGGTTGATCCGGCGCAGCGTGAATCCCAGACGCTCGTAGGCGGCGATCGCGCCGACGTTGCTCGCCGCCGCGTGCATCATCGCCCGGTCGCCGCGCTGCTGGATGTGGAACGCGACGTCGAGGACGAGGCGCGAGGCCAGGCCCTGCCGGCGGTGGTCGGCGTCGACGGCGACGGCGCTGATCTCGGTCCAGCCGGTGGGGTGCAGCCGCTCGCCCGCCATCGCGACGAGCCGGCCCTCGCGACGGATGCCGATGTACCGGCCGAGTTCGTACGTGCGGGGCCGGAAGGGTCCGGGCTGATTCCGCTCGACGATCGCCATCATCTCGGCTGCATCGTCGGCGTCGAGTTCGATCGCCTCGTCATCCGGTCGCGTGCGCAGGGCGTCGGTTTCCACCAGCTGCACGCCCTCGCCCCCGCCGAGGAGCTCCCAGCCCGCGGGCAACTCGCCCTCGTAGCCCGACAGGCCCACCTCGGCGCCGGGGCCGACCAGCTCGCGCAACGCGTCCCACACGCCGGGGTCGTCCCACGTCCGGACGGCGACGAACGGTGCCACCTCTTCCGGGTACCGGCGCACGAGGTCGCCGCCGATGGCGAAGTCCGCGTGCGGACCCGCCAGCGAGTGCCACGCGGCGTTGTCGAGCACCGAGGCGTCCCGGTCGCGGGCATCGGTCGGGGCGAGGGGCGTCGAGGTCATGGCATCCGTTCGAGGTGGTCTACGCCGCTTTCAACGCCCACAGCGGTGTCGCATTCCCGCGGCGCTCGCCCCGTGGCGCGCGCGACCCGGTCCGAACTCCGGAGAAACCGTGGGAAGGGACTCCAGAACAGGTGGATGCCGGGCCTCGAGCGACATTTCTCAGGAGTTCGGTACGTCGGCGGCGCGGCCGGCGACCCGGTACCCCGGCGACCCGGCGCCCCGGTACCCCGCGTCAGTGCATGATCATGCCGCCGGTGACGTTGATCGCCTGGCCCGTGAGGTAGCCGCCGGCGTCCGAGGCGAGGAAGTGCGTCACCCCCGCGACGTCTTCCGGGATGCCGAGCCGACCCAGCGGCGATTTTGCGCTCCACGCGGCGACGTCTTCCGCGGAGCGGGTATCGGCGCCCATCTCGGTGAGCACGTACCCCGGGCACACGGCGTTGACGGTGACGCCGTGGCATCCCCACTCCTGCGCGCCCGCGCGCGTGAGCGCCACGACCGCGGCCTTCGACGCGGCGTAGTGCCCTTCGCCGCCGCCGCCGTGTTTGGCCGCCATGCTCGCGATGTTGACGATGGAGCCGCTGCGCGCCTCGAGCATGACCGGCGCGACCGCCTGCATCGTGACGAGGGTCGCCCGCGCATTGATGTCGAGCACGCGGTCCCAGTCGTCGACGGTGATGTCCAGCAGCGACACGTTCTGGAAGATCCCCGCGCAGTTCACGAGGACGTCGACGCCGCCGAGGGCCTCGATCGCCTCGCCGACCGCGCGGCGCGTGTCGAGCGGGTCGAGCAGATCGACCGGGAAGAAGGATGCCGATCCACCCGCGGGCGCGCGACGGTCGAGCACCGCGACGCGGGCGCCGTCGGCCGCGAAGCGCTCCACGATCGCGGCGCCGATGCCGCCGGATCCTCCGGTCACGATGACGCGCTGAGACATGGCACTCCTCCCCGAGCGTCGGGTGCGCCCGTTCGGCGTCACCGTACGCCCGGGCGCGAACGCCGCCGCGACGCCGGTGTTTCGGGGGCGTAACGCTCTCTCGTGCGGCGCCACGTCGTCGCCCCGGTGCCCCTACGCTCGGTCGCGGTCCCGGGCGGCGGCATCCGCGTGTCTTGGACACTCGACCACTCCACCCCGAGAGGAGCCCCGTGAGCGACGGCGTCCACCCCGCCATCACCGACCCCGACGTGCGCGCGCACCTCGCCCGGCTCGCCGCGCAGGCGGGCACGATCCCCTCGGGCGCGACGGATGCCGAGGGCGACGACGCCGCGCGGATTGCCGAGCTCCGCGCGAACCCGTCGTGGGTGCGGCTGCCCGACGACGAGGTCATCGAGTCGCTCGACACCGCGACCGGCGACCTGGCGCTGCGGATGTACCGGCCGCGCGCGGGACATCGCGGAACCCTCGTCTTCGCCCACGGCGGAGGGTGGGTCGCGGGCGACCTCGACAACAACGACGCCCTGTGCCGCGCACTCGCCGCCGCCACCGGCGCGCAGGTGCTGAGCGTCGGCTACCGGCTCGCGCCGGAGCATCCCTTCCCCGCCGGGCTCGACGACCTCGATCGCGCGCTGCGCTTCGCCGCCGACGGCGCGGGCGGTCTGGTCGAGGATCCCGCGGCTCTGGGCGTCGCCGGACACAGCGCGGGCGGCAACCTCGCCGCCGCGCTGGCGCTGCGCTCGCGCGAGGGCCGGGCTCCCGGCATCCGAGTCCAGGTGCTGCTGTGCCCCGTGCTCGACGCGCCCGACCCCGACCGCTCGAGCTACCGCGCCCACACCGAGAACCTGCCGCTGACCGCGAAGGGTATGCAGTGGTACTGGGGGCTGTACGTGCGGGATGCCGCCGCAGCGGGTGGGGTCGCACGGGAGCGTCGGTCCGATGCGCAGGTCGGGACCGCGGCGGTGCCCGTCGAAGCGGCGCCGCTGCGGGCCGCGGATCTCACCGGCTCCGCGCCGGCGGTGATCGTCGCGGCGGGCGTCGACCCGCTGTCCGATGAAGCGGAGGAGTACGCCGCGCGGTTGGCGGCATCCGGAACCCCCGTCGAGTTCGCGCGGCGGGAGGGCGTCCCGCACCTGTTCCTGGTGTTCCCGTCGACCCCGGCGCGCGACGCGGTGCTCGCGGGGATCGCGCCCGCGGTGCGGGCGGCGTTCGCCTGACCGCCCGGGGCGGCCGCGACGGGAGGAGATTTGGCGGCGGGAGGACGTTCGCGCGCGGAACGATCCTCCGCCGGCCGAAAATCCTCCCGCGCCCGCGTCGGTCCCTCTCCCGCCCCCGCAAACCACCCGCCGCACGCTCGGAACACCGCGGAAACACGCGATTGTTACCGTCATCAACATGTCGCTTCTGGTCACGAACGCACGTCTCATCACGGTCCCCGCGGGCACCGACGACCCCGGCTACATCGAGCGCGGATACATGCTCGTCCGCGACGGCCGCATCGCCGCGATCGGCGCCGGCGACCCCGATCCGGGGGTCACGGCCGACGAGATCCTCGACGTCGACGGCAAGTTCGTCGCCCCGGGCTTCGTCTCCTCCCACAGCCACCTGTTCACCAGCGGTTCCCGCGGTCTTGGCGTCGACCAAACGCTGTACGGCTGGTGCACGTCGATGTTCAGCGTCCTCAACAACGCCTCGCCCGACCAGATCTACTGGGCCACGCTGCACGGCTCGCTCGACTTCCTCGCCAACGGCGTGACCACCGCCTACAACTTCACCGACCCGCTGCTGCCGTGGGAGCCGATGGTCGACGGCAAGCGCTCCGACGGCGGGGGCGTTCTGCGCGATCACGCCTGGCACACCCGGCAGGCGGACGGATGCCTCGACGCGGGGCTCCGCTTCGTCGACTCCATCGCGCTCGATGCGACCGTCGGCACCGACGACGAGATCTTCGCCCGGTTCGAGGCATCCCTCGATCACATCCTCGCGATGGATCCGGACATCGCACTCGGCGCCTCGATCATGGGGCAGGTGCAGTGGTCGACGCGGCCGGATGCCGCCGAGATCGAGGTCGCGGTCATGGACCGCTTCGGCGTCACCAATCAGGCGCACTTCCTCGAGACGTATGAGGCGATCGAGCACCAGCAGACGAAGTTCCAGCTGTACAAGAACGCCGGGGCGCTCCGCCCCGGCATGATGTTCGGGCATTTCATCCAGACGACGCCCGAGATCATCCGGGATGCCGCCGAGGGCGGCGCCGCGATGTCGTGGCAGCCCGCGTCGAACGGGCGTCTGGCGTCGGGGATCGCGCACGTGCCCGAGATGCTGGACCTCGGCATGAAGGTCGGCATGGGCCTCGATGACCAGGCCTGCACCGACGTCGCCGACCCGTGGCAGAACATGCGCATGGGCATGTTCATGCAGCGCGCCCGCACCCACGACCCGCTGTCGATGATGCCCGAGCGCGTGCTGCGCCTGCACACCCTGGGCGGCGCCGAGATCATGGGCGTCGACGACCGCGTCGGCAGCCTCGAGGTGGGGAAGTTCGCCGACTTCGTGGTGGTCGACCCGCGGCTCCCCGACGTCGGCCCGCTGTGGAACCCCGTGCGCAGCTACGTTCTCGCGTGCGGCCTCCGCAACCTGAAGCAGGTCTACGTCGGCGGGAAGCTCGTGAACGAGAACGGTGTCTCGACCAACCCGCTCGCGGCCGAGGCTTCCGAGGCGCTGCACACGCAGCTGCCGGCGCTGGCGGACGAGTTCGGCATCATCCTGTAGGCCACTGGTCCCGCCCACCGCTCGAGAGCGTGCCGCCGGGCGGCGCGGCGCCGCAAATCGCCGAGACTGCATTCCACTGACAACTCCATTGCACGCTGCAGTGGGGATGTCAGGGAGATGCAGTCTCGCGGGCATACGGCGGCGGCCGGGCGTGCTCGCGCTCCGGGACGGAGCGTGCCAGCGTGGGCGCATGCGCACGACGATGGCCGGGCTCGACGTCCACACCTCCGCCGACGACCTCACGGGCCGCGAGGTCCTGCTGTGGCATCACGGCTCGCCGCAGACGCGGGCGATCCTGCCGCCTGTGAAGGCCGCCGCAGACGCCCACGGGCTCGCGGTCGTCTCGGTCGCCCGGCCCGCGTACGCCGGGTCGCCGCGGATCCCTGGCCGCAGCGTCGCCGACGTGGCCGAGGGGCTGCGCCCGGTCGTGGAGCGCTTGGGCGTGGCATCCGTCGTCTCGGTGGGTGCCTCGGGCGGTGGGCCGCACGCGATCGCGTGCGCCGCGGCGATGCCGGGGCTCGTCCGGCGCGTGGTAACGTTCGCCTCGCCGGCACCGTTCGACGGCAGTGACGCATGGTTCGCGGGAATGCAGGCCCCGCAGGCCCTGCGGGCGGCGACGCACGGCGAAGACGCGCGCCGCCGCTTCGCCGAGATCGACGAGTGGGACCCGGAGTCGTTCGTGGATGCCGACTACGCGGCGCTCGATGGAGACTGGGCGTCGCTCGGGGCAGACGTCGCGGCTTCCGCGCCGTACGGGATCGACGGGCTGATCGACGACGACCTCGCGTTCGCGCGACCGTGGGGGTTCGCGCTCGCCGAGGTCACGGCATCCGTTCTGCTCGTGCAGGGGGAGAGGGACCGCGTGATCCCGCCGCAGCACGCGCGGATGCTCGCCGCGGGGCTGCCGCACGCGACGCTCGACCTGCACCCCGACGACGGGCATGTCTCGGTGCTGCGGCACCTGGCGACGGCGCTCTGACGCGATCCCGGTTCGCGAGACCGCATCCGGCTGACATCCCCACTGCACGCTGCAATGGAGATGTCAGCCAGGTGCAGTCTCGAGACGCAGGCGCCGGCGCGGGCGCCGGCCGGTACCCGCCGCTCCCGGCCGCTCAGACGGGCGGCGGTGGCGCGAGCCGGTAGAGGATGCGCGGGCGGCCGCGGGCGCCGTACCGGTGCGCGAGGTCGATGACACCGGTGGCGACGAGGTGCTCGAGGTACCGCTGCGCGGTGGCGCGCGACAGCCCGCACGCGGCGGCGACGTCGGCCGCGGACACGAGGGTGACCGGGTCGAGCGCCGCCCGCACCCGCTCGAGGGTCACCGGGGCCAGACCCTTCGGCAGGGCGGACGCGGCGGCGCGGTCGGGCACGCGCACCGTGCCGGTCGTGAGGAGGCGGTCGATGTCACCCTGGCTGAGCGACCGGTCCCGATCGGCATCGGCTCGCGCACGCCGTTCCACACGGTAGGTCTCGAGGCGCTGGCGCAGCGTCTCTTCGGTGAACGGCTTCACGAGGTAGCCGATGACGTGGGCCGCGAGGGCTTGCCGCACCGTCACCTGATCCTGCGACGAGCTGATGACGAGCACGTCGAGACCCTCGGCGCCGAGGGTGCGGAGGCGATGCAGCACCTCGACGCCGCTGATGTCGGGCAGGCGCATGTCCAGCAGCACCAGGTCGACACCGCCGAGGGCCTGCGCCACGGCCGCCTCGCCACTGCCCGCCGACCCCACGACGGCGAACCCCGGAGCGCCCGCGACGTAGCGCCCGTGCAGGGCGCGAGCGGCGGCGTCGTCGTCGACGACGAGAACGCGGATCCGGTCGGTCATCGCGGCGCCGCCATCTCGAACTCGAAACGCGTCCCGCCCCACGCCGACCGCGTGACGAGGATCTCGCCATCGCGTTCGGCGACCGCGCGGCGCACGACGGCGAGACCGATCCCGCGGCCCGTGCCGAGGGGATCGGGCTTCGACGTGTAGCCGCGGGTGAACGCGCGCTCGACGTCGCGCGGGTCCAGACCCGGCCCGTCGTCGTCCACGGCCCCGTGCAGCACGTCGCCGACGAGGTCGAGGGTGCACCGTACGCGCGCGGCGCCCGCTTCGGCGGCGTTCCGGCACAGGTTGGTGAGCACGAGCACGACGGTCTCGTCGATCGGGGTGTCGCGGTCGATCCGGACCTCCAGGCGCGCTCCCCGCGCCGACACCTCGCTGCGGAGGGCCTCGATGCTGGCGCTGACGACAGAGGCATCCAGGCGGGTCTCCGACGGCTCGCGGGGCGCGAGGCCGGGCATCGCGTCGGAGATGTAGGTCAGGGCGTCGCGGGTGTCGCCGTGCGAGACGAGGCCATGCAGCACGTGCAGGCGGGTGCCGAACTCGTGCGCCTGCTCGCGTAGCGCCACCATGGTGCGCGCGGTCTGCTCCTGCTCGGCGGCCAGCGCGTCCAGTCGCCGGAAGCGCCGCTCGATCGCCGCGGCCAGCAGCGACGACGCGAGCGTCCCGACGACGAGAGCCCCGAGCGCCCACGGCAGCAGATCGCCGAGTGCCTCGTCGCGGTCCGCCAGGATGCTCGACTCCAGCACGCCGACGGCGACCATGCCGACCACGGCGTCCCCATCACGGACGGGAACCTTCGCTCGCAGCGAGCTGCCCGAGGGTCCGGTCTCGGTGCCGAGGAACGGCGTTCCGGCCAGCACGCTGGCGTTCGTCGTCTCGACCTGGAGACCGCGCTGCCCGCTCTCGGGGTGGGTGATGCGCACGCCCTCGTCGTCGGTGATCACGACGTAGAACACTCCGGCGGTGCGCTGCACCAGATCGGCGAGCGGCTGCAGTGTCGACGTGGCCTCCGCGAGATCGCCGGCGTCGGCCAGACGCGCGCTGGTGCCGACGGACGAGACGGATGCCACGGTGCGGCGCACATCGTCGAGCTCGGCGAGGCTCGCCGCGACGTCGTAGACCCGCTCGGCGGTGTCGTCGCGGATGTGGCGTTCCTGCGCCGACGCGGCGATGAGGGTCGTGAGCCCCACGGCGGTCAGCACGATGAGGCTCGGGAGCACGACGAGCGCGCGGCGGACCACTCGGGCGGGGACCGAGGGGGTGACGTCGGGCATGGCAGGGACATTCTCTCGCGCGCACTATGAGCACAATGCGACCGGGGGGTGCGGTGCGGCCCCCTCCTTGAGAGCGTCGTCACATTCTGCGAGACGACGACGTTCGCAAGGAGGAGCTGTGATGACGGAGCCTACGCCTCCCTCTGCCCCCGACCATGCGCCCCCGGCCGCCCGGCGCCGATGGATCCCCCGCGCCATGGGCGGTGCGGTCGCCGTGACGGCGATCGCGGTCGCCGCGTACGGATCGATCACTTCGGCCGCCGCCGGCGACGACATCCACGCGTCGATGACGATCATCGCGCCCGCTGCGGCCGGCGGCGGGTGGGACGGTGTCGCGCGCGAGCTGCAGCAAGCGCAGAAGGCGAACGGCCTGGTCAACAACGTGCAGGTCGTGAACATGCCGGGCGCCGGCGGCACGATCGCGCTCGGCAACGTCTCGGTGCTGAACGGGCAGGCGAACAACCTCCTCGTCGGCGGGACGGGACTCCTCGCCGCCACGGTGCAGTTCAACTCGGCCGCGACACTCGACGACGTCACCCCCCTGGCCGTCATGGTCGAGGAGTACGACGTGATCGTCGTGCCGGCGAACTCGCCCTTCCAGACGCTCGACGATCTGGTGCAGGCGTGGAAGTCCGACCCGCGTGCGCTCCCCTGGACCGGGGGCGGCTCGTTCGATCAGCTCGTCGTGGCCGATCTGGCGCTCGCCGCCGGCATCCCGCCCTCCGAGATGACCTACATCTCGTCGGACGGCGGGGGCGAAGCCATCCAGGCCCTGCTGAACGGCACCGCCCAGGCGGCCGCGGGCGGCTACCCCGACAACATCGACCAGATCGAGTCGGGACGCCTGCGGGCCCTGGCGCTCGTCGCCGACGAGCCACTCGAGGGGGTCGACATCCCGACGGCGGCCGCGCAGGGGTACGACGTCACCCTCACCAACTGGCGCATGCTCGCCGCCCCGAGCGGTCTGAGTGACGAGCAGGTCGGCGACTTGACCGACCTCGTCCTCGAGTCGACCGCGACCCCCGAATGGGCCGACGCCCGCGCCCGCTACCACTGGACCGAGCGCCTGATCACGGGCGATGACCTCACGACGTTCCTCGCCGAGGAACGCACCCGGATCGAGCGACTGTACGAGGAGATGGGCCTGTGATGCCGTCGAACAACCCGACCTCCGTCTCGGCGGTCGTGGGCAACAGGCTGCGGTTCCGCCGGGGTCGCGGAGCGGTGGGAATCGCCAAGACGCTCGCGATGCCGGCGGTGCTCGCGGCGTTCGCGACGTACCTCGTGTACGGCATCGTCACGATGAAGGTGCCGCCGTCCGCGGCCTTCCCCGGGCCGCAGTTCTTCCCCGGCATCATCGCGGCGGGCCTCTACGTCTTCGCGGTCATCCTCGGGATCGGCGCGCTGCGCGCGCTCGGCGAGAGCCCGGCGGATGCCGCGGAGCCGGGCGAACGGTCGGTCGGCGTCGACTGGCGATCGTTCGCGTGGGTCGTGGGGTCGTTCCTCGTCTTCGCGTTCCTGCTCGGCATCCTGGGCTGGATCGTCGCCGCGGCAGTGCTGTTCGCGGGGATCGCGCGCGGCTTCGGCCACACCCGGTGGCTGTTCGCGCTGTTCGTCGGCCTGACGATCAGCTCGCTCACTTACATCGCATTCGACATGGGGCTGGGGCTCTCCCTGCCCTCCGGCATCCTGGGATGGGCCTTCTGACATGGACGTTCTCGCTCTGCTCGGCGAAGGATTCGCCGGCGCCCTGACCTGGCAGAACCTCATCTGGGTGCTCGTGGGCTGCGTGCTCGGCACCGCGGTCGGCGTCATGCCCGGCCTCGGCTCGTCGATGGCGGTCGCGTTGCTGCTTCCCGTCACCTTCTCGCTCGACCCGACCGCAGCGTTCATCATGTTTTCGGGCGTGTACTTCGGCGGCCTGTTCGGCGACTCGATCACCGGCATCCTGTTGAACACCCCCGGGCAAGCCTCGGCGATCGCCTCGACGTTCGAGGGCCACAAGATGGCGCTGAACGGCCGTGCGGCCCAGGCCCTCGCCACCGCCGCGATCGGCGCCTTCATCGGCGGCATCGTCGCGTGCGTGCTCCTGGTCTTCTTCGCCCCGCTGCTGGCGGATCTGTCGAGCAGCTTCGGACCGGCGGAGTTCTTCGCGCTCGCGATCTTCGCCTTCGCCGCGACGTCGTCGGTCGTCACCGACAACGCCGTGAAGGGGCTCGCCTCCCTCTTCCTGGGCCTCGGGATCGCGGTCATCGGCGTCGACGGCGTCTCGGGCGCACCCCGGTTCACGATGGACTCGCCGAACCTCTTCGACGGCATCTCGCTCGTGACCGTGACCGTCGGCATCCTGGCCCTCGGCGAGGTCATCTACGTCGCTTCCCTCGAGCGCCACATCTCGAACAAGACGCTCATCCGCCCCACGGGTCGCCCGTGGCTGTCGCGGAAAGAGCTCACGGAGGCCACCCCGGCGTGGCTGCGCGGCACGGCGATCGGACTGCCGTTCGGCGTGATCCCCGCCGGCGGAGCCGAGATCCCGACCTTCCTCGCGTACGGCATCGAGAAGCGCCTCGACGCGCGGCGGAAGAAGCCGGTGTTCGGCACCGGCGCGATCCGGGGCCTCGCCGCTCCCGAGGCGGCGGGCAACTCGACGACCGGCATGGCCATGGGGTCGCTCTTGGCCCTCGGCCTGCCGATCTCGGCGACCGCGGCCATCATGCTCGCGGCGTTCCGGCAGTACGGCCTGCAGCCCGGTCCGCTCCTGTTCGAGCGGGCACCCGACCTGGTGTGGGCGCTGATCGCGAGCTTCTTCCTCGCGATGGTGGTGCTGCTGATCCTGAACTTGCCGTTCGCGATGCTGTGGGCCAAGCTCCTCGTCATCCCGCGCCCGTACCTGTACGCCGCGATCGCGGTCTTCTGCGGGCTGGGCATCTACGCCACCTCGGGTGCGACGTTCGACCTGCTCCTGCTGCTGGGCGTCGGGCTGCTCGGTTTCCTGCTGCGCACCAACGACTACCCGCTCGCGCCGCTCATCATCGGCATGGTGCTGGGACCGCTCGCCGAGACGAGCCTGCGGGATGCCGCGATGAGCGCCAACGGCGACCTCACCACGCTCGTGCAGAGCCCGATCGCGCTGGCGATCTACGCCGTCCTGGCCGTGGTGCTGGTGTTCGCGATCCGCAACCGCGTGATGGCCCGACGGGCGCCTGCCCGCGAGCTCGTCGACGCGTCCTGACGGGCGGCCGGGTTGGGGCGGCGCGTGCGAGCCGCGTCCTGGCGGTCGGCCGGGCCGGGGCGGCGCGTGCGAGCCGCGAGACTGCATCCGACTGACAACTCCACTGCAGCGCGCACCCCGGATGTCAGTCGGATGCAGTCTCGGCGGAGGTCGCGCCCGCCGCGTCAGCGACGCGACACCCGGAGCAGCGCCTCACCGATCGCGGCGATCGCGGCGGCGGCCGCCAGGGCCACCGCGATCGTGATCAGCGCGGTCGCGGGGCCCGTCGCATCCAGAGCCGATCCGGCGATCACGCCGCCGATCGGGACACCCAGCGACATCGCCGCCGTCGGGTAGGCGAGGGTCTCGGTCACGCGGCCTTCGGGGGCGCGGGCCGAGGCCACGAGGATCCCCGACACCATCACGGGCGAGACGGCGAGACCGAGGACGAGAATCGCCGCGAACAACACGGGCGCGGATCCCTGCGCCACCGGCAGCGCCAGCGCGACTACCGCGGCGAGCGCCGCGAAGCCGATGTAGCGCGCGATCGGCGACAGCCGCCACGCGCGGGCTCCCGTGATCACCGATCCCACCGCGATCGCCACGGCAAGGGCGCTGAAGGCCGGACCGGCGAGCCACGGGCGACCACCCACCTCCGCCCAGCCGACGAGAGTCACGTCGAAGGCGCCGAACACGCCCCCCAGGGCGATGCACGCCAGCGCGACGGGCACGACGCCGGCGGGCGGCCACACGAAACGGGGGCGACCTGCGGTGTCGGTCCGGGCGGGTTCGGTCCCGCGCTGCGAGGCGAGCCACACCCCGCCGACGAGCCCGAGCACGAGCGAGCCCAGCATCGCCACGGCCGGATCGATCGCCGCCGCGACGGCCGTGATCGCCGGCGGACCCGCGATGAACACCATCTGATCGGCGATCGTCTCCAGCGCCAGCGCGGGGGTGCGCTGCGACTCCGGCGCCAGCACCGTCCACCGCGCGCGGACGGCCGAGGTGAGGTCGGGTGTCGACGCCCCCGTCGCGAACGCGGCGACGAGCCACGTCCAGAACGGCGCACCCGTCAGCACGAGGGCGAGCAGAGCGGATGCCGACAGCACGAGGCATCCGAGCGAGATCAGGATGACGCGGGCCTGGCCGTGCCGGTCCATCCGCGACGACCATAGGGGCGCCGCGATCGCCATGCCGACGACGAGCGGCGCTACCACGACACCGGCCGAGCCGAAGCTGCCGGTCGCGGCCGAGACGAGCAGGATGATCCCGAGCGACAGCGTCGCCCGGGGGAAGCGCGCGAGGATGCCGGCCGCGACGAAGGACCGCGCCCCGGGCAGGCGCAGTACTTGCCCGTAGGCGCGGATGCCGGTCGCTTCGGCCGCGACGCTCATGCGGTGCCTCCCTGCGCTCGTGCACAACTCCTGCGGGTTCCGGGCCGCAATGGCCGTGGCGTGCCGAGGCGCCGGATGTGCAGGAGTTGTGCGGGGCCGGTGCCGGTGCCAGCGGCGCGGGCGGTGGCGGTGGCGCGGGCGGCGGTCGGGCGGCGTCGTGCACAACTCCTGCGGATTTCGGGCCGCAAGGGCCCTGGCGTGCCGTGGCGTCGGATGTGCAGGAGTTGTGCAGGGTCGGTGCCGGTGCCAGCGGCGGCGCGGGCGGTGGCGGGGGCGGCGGCGGCGGGGGCGGCGGTCGGGCGGCGTCGTGCACAACTCCTGCGGGTTCCGGGCCGCAAGGGCTCTGGCGTGCCGAGGCGCCGGATGTGCAGGAGTTGTGCAGGGGCAGGGGCGGGGGCGGTGGCGGCAGGCGTGCGGCGTCGTGCACAACTCCTGCGGATTTCGGGCCGCAAGGGCCCTGGCGTGCCGTGGCGTGGGGTGTGCAGGAGTTGTGCGGCGGCGGGGGCAGTAGGGGCGGTGCCGGCGGTGGCGCGGGCGGTGGCGACGGTGCCGGCAGTGGCGACGGTGCCGGCGGCGGGGGCGGGGGCGGTGGTCGCGCGGCGTCGTGCACAACTCCTGCACCTTCGCGCCGACGACGGTCCCGGCGTGCCGAGGCGTCGGATGTGCAGGAGTTGTGCGGGCCGGGCGCGCAGCCCGCTCACGCGGTGTAGTCGAATCGGCTGATCTCCTCGAGCGCCTCGACGACGAACGAGACGCTCTGCTCGAACAGCTCGGCGCCGTGGGCGGCGTTCGCGCCGGTCGGGTCGCCGAGCACGCCGGTGGGGCCGAAGTCATTCGAGAGCCACCCGAAGGTGACGGGCTTGCCGTTGAAGCCGATGTGCCGGAAGTCGCCGATGTGCGCGGGCACGGTCGCTTCGAACTGCGAGGCGTCGACGAGCTCGGGCCGCAAGTGCATGATCATGCTCGTCTCGCCGTGCCCGGCGTGGATGCCGGTGCCGTGCTCGTCCGGGCCGCCGTCGGTGCCGTCGAACGAGGGCACGCGCGCGGCGGGCATGAAGAACGTGCGCAGCCCGAAGCGGCGGCGCAGCTCGCGGTTCGCGACGTTCAGCAGCGCGACGTTACCGCCGTGGCCGTTGAGGAACACGAGCGTCCGGGCTCGCGTCGTCATCAGCGATCGGCCGATGTCGACGACCGTCTGCATCATCGTCTCGGGCGTGAGCCACAGCGTGCCCGGCGCCCACGAGTGCTCGTCCGACTTCGTGATCGACAGGGTCGGCAGCTGCCAGACGTCGAGGCCCATCGCCGCGGCCCGCGCGACGGCGGCCGTGGCCGAGGCCTCGGCGACGATGGCATCCGTCGCCAGGGGCAGGTGGGGACCGTGGTGTTCGATCGCGCCCGTGGGCAGCACGAGGATCGACTCAGAGGTGAGGGCCTCGGCGGCGGCGGGGCCGCTGAGCTCGGCGAGCAGCCGGCTCATCGGATCGCTCCCTTGCGCGGGCCCGCGTACGTCGGGTCGAGCTTTCCCGGGTTCAGCAGCCCGTGCGGGTCGGTCACGCGGGCGGTCTCGGCGGTCTGCTCGACGTTGAAGTCGACGTTCCACTGGTGCGGGTTGTGCACGCCCACGCCGATCGCGTTGAGCGCGGCGATGCCGGCGTACACCTCGTCTTCGCTCACGTAGGGCGCGGCGAGCATGCCGATCGGGTGCTCGCGCGTGGACTCGACGTGCAGCTTCCCCCCGGGGAACACCGCCTCGACGGCGTCGACGGCCTCGGTCAGCGGCATCCCGGCCACCTCGAGGTGGAACACCTCGTGCGGCTGGCTTTTCTGGTACCACTCGATCGGGTGGTTGTAGCTGAGCATCGACAGGCGGATGCTCGCCTGCGGCCCCTCGCGCACCGCCTCGACGCGGCCGCCCGCGCCCTCGATGATCGCGGTGACGGTGTCGATGAGCGACGCGTCGATGATCGTGCGCAGGCTCGAGCGGCCCGCGGGGATCGCCTCGTCGGCGGGGAGGGATGCCGAGATCTCGGGCCCGTCGCCCGAGACCAGGCGCGGAGCGGGCTCGAGGTTGCCGATGGTCTGCAGCACCGAGAGGGTGCCGGCGTAGTCGGGGAAGCTCGCCCACAGCCCGCGCCATTCGCGCAGCGGCTCCAGGCGTACGGTCGCGCGCACGATGACGCCCGCGGTGCCGTAGTTGTGCACGTACTTCTGCGCCTCGTCGCCCTCGACGTGGATGATGTCGGCGCTGCCGTCGGCGTGCACGACGTCGAGCGCGGCGACGAAGCCGCGGTCGTTCGAGCCGTGCTCGATCGAGCCGGTGCCGCCGGAACCGCCCGACAGGAAGCCGGCGAGAGTGGACTGCGCGGTCGAGGGGTACATCCAGAGGGCCTGGCCGGCGGCCCACGCGGCCTGCTCGAGCAGCACCATCGGGGTGCCCGCCTCGGCGGTGATGTAGCCGTCGCCGACCTCGACGATGGCCTTCGCGCGGGTGGTGTCGATGACCAGTCCGCCGTGCATCGGGATGCCCTGGCCGTAGTTGCCGGTGCCCTTGCCGCGCACGGTGACGGGAACGCCGTGGCGCGCGGCGGCAGCGACGGCGATCGCGATCTGCTCGGCATCCGCCGGGAACACGACGAGGTCCGCGAGGCCGAGGGGGAGCTTGGCCGCGATGATCGGCGACATCGGCGAGCCGTCGGTGCTGGCGCGCTCGCGCACACGCGGTTCGGTGCTGACGGCGGCGGGACCCAGCAGGTCGAGCAGCTCGTCCTCGAGGGAGAGGACACGGGTGGCGGTGTCGGTCATGGGTGTCTCCGGGTGACGCTGGTGGGTGGATGCCGGGGCGGGGTGGATGCCGGGGGTGGCTAATCGCCGAGACTGCATCTGGCTGACATCTGGGCTGCGGGCTGCAGTGGAGTTGTCGGCGGGATGCAGTCTCGCGAGCCGGGGCGAGGCGGGAGCCGGGGCGCGAGCCCGGGCGGGAGCCAAGGCAGCGAGCCAGGGCAGGGCGGGGCAGGAGCCCCCGGGCGGCCCGGTCCGCGCGAGGCGGGCCGGGCCGTCACGGTCAGAACGAGATCGAGGTGTCGATGAACTCGTTCGTGTACAGGTCGGCGGGGGTGTACCCGGCGGCCGGCGGGGTGCCGAGGTCGGTGTAGACCTTGCTGGCCTTGGTGAAGAAGTCCTCGAAGCGGGCGTCGTCGAAGTTGCCGTAGGTGGAGTCGGGGCCGTCGCCGACGAGGCCGAGGTCGACCTGCGTCTTGACCGAGTAGTCCGCCACGCCCTGCGTGTAGGTCCAGCCCGTGTCGTACTCCTCGACGAGCTTCAGGATGAGGTCGTTCGTCGCCTTGGGGTCCTGGTAGTACGCGACGCCGGCCTTCTGCAGGACGGGGACGAGCTTGGTGAGGCAGGGGCTCAGCGTGTCGAAGTCCGCGGACTTCACCGACATCGACGACTGGTAGGTCTGCCATCCCGAGTCGTGGATGAGGGCGAACTTCACGGGCTTGCCCCAGGCCGAGACCTCGTTCTGGTAGACGAACGGCTCCGCCGAGGCGAAGCCCTGCTGCATGTCCTTGCCGCCGGCGGCGACGAAGTTGGACGGGGTGCCGTCGTACGAGCCGTCGAGGACCGCGGGGCTCGCGAGCCCCGCGCTCTTGAGGTACTCGATGTAGGCCGAGCCGTCGAAGTAGCGCCACACGCCGCCGTTGCCCTCGAGGGCGGGCTTGACGTCCTGGATGGTCTTCACGTCGGGGTACGTCGCGGGGTCCCACATGACCATGGTCGGGCTGATGTCGAGCGGGGCCATGACGGCCTTGGTGGGGGTGGTGCCCGAGAGCTGGATCGCCTCGTCGGTGCTGACGTAGCCGAGGGTGATCTTGTCGTCCTGGTACATCTGGGCCGAGACGGTCTGGAAGCCGATCGCGGGACCGCCGGCGCGGATCTCGAGGTTCACGCCGGTGTACTCGCCGTCCGACATGAGCGGGCCGGTGACCGCCTTGGTGTTGGCGTCGATCGTGTAGTCGTCCTTGATCATCTCGTACAGGTGGCCGTGCTCGGCCTCCGGGTTCCAGTCGGTCTGGACGACGATCGTCGCGGGGCAGTCGGCCGAGAGGTCGACCGAGCCGATGGCGAGGTCGGAGCTGCTCGGCGCCGATTCCGCGGCGCTGCCGGCGCACGAGGTGAGCGTGAGGGCGATCGCGAACGCGCCGGTGACGGCGGTGCCGCGGACGAGGGTGCTGCGCTTCATGCTGTTTCGCTTTCTGTGACGGGTGGAGCTCTCGGGTGCGGAGGTGGTGCAGAAGGGGTCGGATGCCACGGCCGCGGGCACGCCCGAGGGCGCGATGCCGTGGCATCCGGTGTCTGGGGGTGGAACGGGGTGAGGGAGCGGGGTGGGCGTCAGCGGGCGGCTTCGTACCAGCGGCCGACGGCCACCTTGGACAGCCAGCCGAAGAAGGCGAAGATCGCCACGCCGAGGAGGCAGGCCGCGAGGATCGCGGCGAACAGCTCGGCGCTCTGCAGACGCGACTGGTAGTTGGAGATGAGCGAGCCGATGCCCGGCTCACCGCGGCGGAAGAAGTAGTCGCCGACGATCGCGCCGATGACCGAGAGTCCGGCCGAGGTGCGCATGCCGACGAAGATCGAGGGGAGCGCGGCGGGGAGGGTGAGCTTGGTCAGGACCGTCCACTTGTTGGCCTTCTGCAGGCGGAACAGCTCCTGCTGCGACTTGTCGACCGACTGCAGACCGAACAGGGTGTTCGAGACCATGGGGAACAGCGCGATCAGGACGCAGACGATGACGCGGGCGAGGAACTCGTAGCCGAACCAGAAACCCACGAGGGGCACGAGGGCGAGGATCGGGATGCACTGCAGGATCACCGCGTAGGCGTAGGTGCTGCGCTCGACCCAGCGCGCCAGCGACATCGCGATGGCCCAGCCGACGCCGATGACCATGGCGATCGCGAGGCCCGTGAGGGCGACGCCCGTGGTGCGGAACAGCGCGGTCCAGATGTCGACGCTGACCTGCGGGTCGAAGAAGCCCTTCGTGAACATCTCGTGCGGCATCGGAAGGAGGAAGCCCTTGCCCGTCGCCGTGAGGACGCCCGAGACGACGTACCAGGCGCCGACGAGGACGGCCAGGACCCCGAGCGGCGGTCCCGCGAGCAGCAGCGCGCGGGCGATGGGGCCGCGACCGCGGGGCGGAGCCTTCGGGGCCGCGTCGATCGGCGGGATGGGGGTGGATGCCGTGGGCTCGGACGTTTCGGAGACGACCGGCTCTGCAGAGGTGGTGCTCATGAGTGTCCTTCCCGGAGGGCGTGGGAGACCTCGCCGACGAGCTTGGCGAACTCGCCCGTGTAGCGGATCTCGGGGTCGCGAGGCATGTCGAAGGGGACCTCGAAAGTGTCGACGAGGTGACCGGGGCGACCCGACATCACGACGACCTTGGTGGAGAGGTAGACCGCTTCGGACACCGAGTGGGTGATGAAGAGGCCGCCGAACTTCTGCGCGACGAAGATCTTCAACAGCTCGTCGTTCAGGCGTTCGCGCGTGATCTCGTCGAGCGCACCGAACGGTTCGTCGAAGAGGAACAGCTCGGGGTCGAGCGTCAGCGAGCGGGCGAGCGACGCGCGCATCTTCATGCCGCCCGACATCTGCTTGGGCAGGTGCTTCTCGAAGCCCTTCAGGCCCACGAGGTCGATGGCCCACTGCGCCTTGGGCGTGCGCACCCGCTTGGGCTGCCAGTTCAGCTCGGCGAGCAGTTCGACGTTGGATTGCACGTCGCGCCAGGGCAGGAGCGTGGCGTCCTGGAAGACGTACCCGATGCGGTCGGTGTTGACCGTCGCCGTCCCCTCGCTGGCCGACTCGAGGCCGGAGGCGATGCGCAGCAGCGTCGACTTGCCGCAGCCCGAGGGGCCGACGACGCTGACGAACTCGCCGCGCTGCACGACGAGGTCGACTCCGGAGAGGGCGGTGGTGCCGTTGGGGAACGTCATGGCGACGTTCCGGAAGTCCAGTAGCGGCGCGGAGGGGCCCGCGAGCGTGGCTGCCGGGGAGGGGGAGGCGAGGGTCACGGAACGCTCACTTTCCGGTCGAGACGAGGGTCGGGAGTGCCGGTGCGGATGCGTCGGCGGTCGGTGCGGGTGGGGCGGTGGGGGCGGCGATGCGGGTGGAGACGGTCGTGCGGGCGACGACGCGTCCGCGGTGGAGGACGACGCGGTCGGCGGAGGCGAAGGCGACGGCCTCACCGAGCGAGTCGGCGCGGACGGCGACGAGGTCGGCGCGGGCGCCGGGGATCGGGCCGGCGAGGGGCAGGTTCATCACGTCGCGGGCGCCGGTGGTGACGGCCTCGACGGCGTCTTCGGGGGCGAGGTGCCCGGCGGCGACCAGCAACGAGGCGGTCTCGAGGTGGTCGCAGCGTCCCACGGGGTTGAACGGGTCGCGCACGTTGTCGGCGCCGGCGGCGACGCGGACGCCGGCCGCCTTGAGGCGCCCGATCGGCGCGATTCCGCGGGGCACCGCGTGAGCGGCATCCCACCCCTGCAGGTAGAGGTTGGTGATCGGCAGGGCGATGACGCCGATGTCGGCGGCGCGTACGGCCTCGGCGAGGGGGGCGAGATCTTCCGTGGGCATCATGCTGAGGCGGACGCAGTGCCCCGCGGTACGGGGACGGTGCCAGCCCGTGACGGCGCGGGCGTAGGCGGCGAGGGTGTCGGCACCGGCGAGGCTCTCGTCGGTGTGCAGGTCGAGTCCGACGTCGCGGCGCCGCGCGAGGGCGATGAGGCGCTCGAGGTCGGCGATCGGGTCGTCGGCGAGGTGCGGGGCGCCGCCGACCAGGTCGATGCCCGCGTCGAGCGCGGCCTCGAAGACCGCGTCGGGCACGGTCGGCCCGCCGAGCGCGACGAGCTCGATGTCCATGAGGCCGGCGAGTTCGTCCCGCAAGCGGACGAGGGCGCGGACTCCGGTCAGCGCGTCTTCTCCGCGCAGCAGGTCGACGTGGGTGCGGACGGCGGTGATCCCGGATGCCAGCATCCGCAGCGCCGTGGACCGCGCACGGTCGAGCGTGTCCTCCTCGTCGAGCGTCATCGCGAAGGCGTGCCAGCTCTCGATCGCGCGCTCGAGGTCGCCGAACGGCGGCCGGATGGCATCCCAGGACTGCGACTTGTCGAGGTGCGCGTGGGGTTCGGCGCCCGCCGCGGTGACGACGTAACCGGTGAGGTCGAGGGTCTCGCCGCTCGTCTCGGGCAGCGGGGAGCCGCTCGGGACCACAGCGACGACGGTGTCGCCGTCGATCGCGATGTCCACGAGCGCACCGGAAGCCAGTCGCGCGTTGTGGATCGCGGTGATCGAGACGGGTGGAGCGGCGGACACGAGGACCTCCGAAGAGTGAGGGGAAGGATGCCACGTCATCGAGGCGTGCCGTCGGGAGCGGCGTTCCAGTGTTGGTGTGACCAACATCTGCGGTGTTTCCGATGCTAGGAACCGGTCGTTTCCGCCGTATTTCCCGCTCGTGACCCTCTCGACAAACCTGGGACGCCCGGCGCCCGGTGTCGACTCCGCGCGCCGCGGGGTGCGGGCACCCTCAGCGATGCGCACAACCTCAGTTCCGTCCCCGGCTTTCGGACTGAGGTCGTGCACATCGCTGAGCCACCGCCGTCGGCCGCGCGATTCGACCGACGAGCAGCGTCACAGAGGCACGGACTCCACGGCGACGGGCGTCTCCTCGGCGGCGGGCGTCCGCCGCCCCTCGCGCCGCCGCGGCCGCAGCCCGGCCGCCGCGACCGCGAGCACCGACGTCGCCACGAGCGCGAACGCGGGAGCCACGGTCGTCCAGGGTGCCCGCTCGACGTAGTCGATGCCCTCCGACAGCAGCAGGCCCCACTCCGGCTGCGGCGGTTGCGCGCCGAGCCCGAGGAACCCGAGCGCGGCGAGGGCGAGGGCGACACCCGGCAGCCGCAGCATCCCATGCCGCAGGAGCGGCGGGATGACGGTCGGCACGACGTGCCGCGTCCAGATCTCGGTGCGCGACGCCCCCGACAGCGGCATCCATTTCACGTGCGGCGCCGCGAGAGCCTCGTCCAGGAGCGCGGCGGCGTGCGTCGTGAGCGGCGGCCACGTGACCCACAGCACGGCGAGCGCCGCCCCGCCCACCGAGGGGCCGAGCAGGGCCGCGACGATGACCCCCGCGAGGATCGGCGGGGTCGCGTTCGCGATCTCGGCGGGGCCGCGAGCGATCTCGCCCACGATCGCGAGCAGCAGCGCCACGACGATCGCGAGCAGCACGATGCCGAGCGAGGGCAGGAGCGTCCCGACGGTGCCGTGGGCGACGCGGGCCAGCAGGTCGCGGCCGCTCGCATCGGCCCCGAACGGCAGCGCGAGACTCGGCGGGCTCAGCCGCGCGTGCGCCAGGGCGTACGGGTCGCGCGGCAGGCCGGTCGCGAAGATGAGCAGCAGGATGCCGATCGCCACCGCCACCGTCACCCGTGCGGCGCGGCCGTCCCCGCGCGCTTCGGGAGGGGCGGCGAGGGCTCCCGGCGGCAGCGGTCCGCCGCGCAACGCCCGCCGGGCGGCCCCGGTGAGCAGCCCGACGGCCACCGCCGCGACCGCCATCAGCAGCACCCCGCCCTGCAGGGCGGGCAGGTCCTGCGCGTTGGCGGCGCCCAGCAGGTAGCGCCCGAGTCCGGGAATCGCGAAGACCTGTTCGACGGCGACCGCTCCGCCCAGCACGCCGATGATCACGAGGCCGGCCTGATCGACCACGGCGGCTCCCGCGCGGCGCAGGACGCCGGCCACGAGCACGCGGCGGGGTGCGCCGGCGAGCCGCCACACCTCGACCCACCGCTCCTCGGTGACCCCCGCGATCGCGTCGGCGAGCAGCCGCCCGAGCAGGCCGCCCGAGGGGATGCCGAGCGCCAGCGCCGGCAGGATCGCGGTGTCGAGTCCGCTCCAGCCGTACGGCGGCAGCCACCGCAGCTGGACGGCCACGACGACGAGCAGTGCGCTCGCGAGCAGGAACTCCGGGAGCGCCGTGAACGCGACGCCCACGGGCCCGGAGCCGCGGGAGGGTCGGTCCCGCACGATCCGGCCGATGGCGGGGGCGACGAGGGCCGCCGCCACCACGAGCGCCACGACCATCGAGAAGCCGGTGAGGGTGAGCGAGACGCCGAGAGCGTGCCATACGCCGGGGGCGATCTCCCCACCGCTCACCCAGGACCGGCCGAGGTCGCCCTGCAGCACGTTCGCCCACCAGCGCACGCTCGTCGCGATCGGGCCGCCCTCCAGGCCGAGCTCGGTGCGGATGGCATCCAGGGCTTCCGGGGTCGGCTCGAGCTCGGCGTATCTCGCGCGCAGGATGGATGCCGCGGGATCGCGCTGCGACAGCCAGGGCAGGGCCCCGGCGATCACGAGCAGCGCGATCCCGCTGAGCACGCGGGAGACGAGCCCGGCGATGTGGCTGTGGCGCACGGTCGTCAGTCCGCGAGGTGGGTCTTCGCGGTCACCAGCAGACGCTCGCGCGGATCGCGCGCCGCGTCGACGACCGACGTCGACTCGCCCTGGACGACGCGCTCGTGCAGCAGCGGCACGGCGGCATCCGTCGCCAGCACCCGGGCCTCGGCCGCCATCGTGGCGCGCTGACGGTCGGTGCCCGCCGCCGTCGCCGAGGCGGTGGACACGGCCCGGTCGACGTCGGCGGCGCAGAGCTGCGCGATCGAGAAGCCGCCCTCGCACGTGAAGTCCGACGCGAGGTACGCCACGGGGTCGCCCGAGTCGAGCACGGTCGCCCGCGACAGGATGAACGCGTCGAACTTCCCGTCGAGGGCGTCGGCCTCGATGAACTGGTACTCGCGCACGTCCTGCTGCACGACGAACCCTGCGGCCTCGAGCTGCTGCTCGAGGATCACCGCCACCTCGGGCAGCTCGGCGCGGTCGGTGAAGGTGCCGAGCGTGATCGGGATGCCGGACACCGCCGCCGCGGCGGGACGCGACGCCAACAGGTCGGTGTAGCCCGACTCGTCGCGGTAGTCCGCCGCCCACGTGAGCGCGGGGCCGAGCAGGCCTTCGGCCACGTCGGCGCGTCCCTCGTACACCGACGCCACGATCGCGGCGCGGTCGACGGCCGCGCGGGCCGCGGCGCGGACGGCCGGGTCGGCGAAGGGCCCGTTCGCGGTGTTCAGGTACAGCGTGTTGGTGCGGGGCATCGCGACCTCGTGCAGCAGGTTCTCGTCGATCGTCGCCGCCTGACCCGCGGGGATGGCCTCGACGATGTCGGCCGCTCCGGTGCGCAGGGCCGCCGCGCGCGCCGTCCCGTCCGGCACGAAGCGGACGTCGATGCCGGCAGCGAGGGCCGTGTCCCCCCAGTAGCCGTCGTAGCGGTCGAGGGTCGCGCCGACGATCCCGTCGACCGCGGTCAGCTCGAACGGCCCGGTCCCGGTGCCGACGGGGCTCACGCCGGTGTCGGTGTACGCGTCGTCGTCGAGGATCGCGAGCTGCGGGCTCGACAGCCGGTTCGGCAGCAGCGGGTCGGTCGTCCCGGTGGTCACCACGACGGCGTCCCCGTCGGCGACGACCGTCATGTCGACGCCGTTGAGGATGCGGGGCCGGGGACTCGCGTCGATCGCGTGCTGCAGCGCGTTCACGACGGAGTCGACCGTGAGGGCATCGCCGTTGTGGAAGGTCACCCCGGTGCGGATGTCGAAGCGCCACGTGGTGTCGTCGACCTGCTTCCACCCGGTGGCGAGAGCGGGCTCGGGGGTGCCGTCGGCGGCGAGGGTGACGAGCGTCTCGGCGGTCGACCAGCGCGACAGCTTGAACGCGTCGTCGCTCAGAGGGCTCAGGCCCGAGCGCGGCGGCTGCAGCATCGCGATCGAGATGCGCGCGTCGCCCCCCTCGGGAGCGGCCGACACGCCGGGTGAGAAGCACCCGCTCAGCAGGGGCAGCGCCGCGGGGACGAGGGCGAGGGCGAACAGGCGGTGGCGGCGCGGATATGCCGTCATGGTGGTTCCTTTCGGATGGAGGGTCGGGGGCGCTGCCGGGCAGCGCGGGATCACGCCGAGGGCGCGATCAGCGTCAGGGTGCGGTCGCAGCGTGCGGCGACGGCGGGGTCGTGCGTGACCAGGAGCAGTGCGGTCTCGGTCGAGCGGGCGAGGTCGACGAGGGCCTGTGACACGGCCGCGGTCCGAGAGGGGTCGAGGGCGCTGGTCGGTTCGTCGGCGACGAGGACCGCCGGGTCGACCGCGAGGGCGCGCGTGATCGCCGCGCGCTGCGCCTGCCCACCCGACACCTCCGACGGGCGCTGGTCGAGCAGGGAGCGATCGAGGTCGGCGAGCTCCGACGCCCGGTCGATGCGCCGGTCGACGTCGTGGCCGTCGGTGAGGCGGCGGACGGCGTCGGCGATCGAGCGGCGCAGCGTCCACCGCGGGACGAAGGCCGCCGCGGCATCCTGGGGCACCCCCTGCACGAGGTGGCGGTGGGCGCGCCCGGCGGGCCAGGCGCGTCCGGCCACGGTGACGGATCCGGATGCCGCGGCCCGCAGGCCCAGCACGATCTCGGCGAGCGTCGACTTGCCGGCCCCCGACCGGCCGACGACCGCGAGGGAGTGTCCGGGGGCGATGTCGAACGAGGTGGGGGAGAGGACCGGGCGGCCGCGCCCGTAGGCGGCGGTGACGGCCTCGACGACGAGGGCGCTCACGCCGCCACCAGCGCCCCGTCGGCCACCCGGATCCGAGCGGCGCCGAGTCGGTCGGCCACGGTCTCGTCATGCGTCGAGACGACGAGGGCCTGGTCGGTTCCGATCACGGTGGAGAAGAGGTCGAGCACGCGGTCGCGCGTGTCGTGGTCGAGGGCGCTCGTGGGTTCGTCGGCGAGCACGAGAGGAGCGCGCGAGAGCACCGCGAGGGCGATCGCGGCGCGCTGCGCCTGGCCGCCCGACAGCTCGGCGGGTCGCCGCCGGGCCGCGCGCGGATCGCCGAGGCCCACCGCCGCGAGCACCTCGCGCACGCGCTCCGCGGAGGTACGGGTGACGGTGCGCAGCTGCGTGCCCAGGGGGATGAGGGGGTGCAGGGCGTCCAGGCCGCGCTGCGGAACCATCGCGACACGCTCCGCGGCGGTGTCGCGCCGCCCGCTCGCGCTCAGGCCCGCGGCCAGGCGGCCGGAGAGCAGCCGGAGCAGCACGGTCTTGCCCGCCCCCGAGGGGCCGGTGACGGCGATGCGATCCCCCACGCGTACGGTGAGATGGTCCACGCGCAGCAGAACACGGCCGTCACCGGCCCGCACGACGGAGTCGGTGAGGGAGACGACCGGGGGGAGCGACGCGGGACCACTGTGCATAATGAGAATCATTCTCACCTATCCCGGAGTCCTGTGCCAAACCCGCCTGCCCGCACGCCCGTCCTGCTCGGGACGCAGTTGCTGTTCAACGTCGGCTTCTACGCCGTCGTGCCCTTCCTCGCGCTCGTCCTCACCGAGGATTTCGGGCTCGCCGCCGTCGCGGTCGGACTCGTCCTCGGGGTGCGCACGTTCATGCAGCAGGGCATGTTCCTCATCGGAGGGGTGCTCGCCGATCGCTTCGGCCCCCGCCGCGTCATCCTCTTCGGCTGCGCCGTACGCATCGCCGGTTTCGCGACGCTCGCGGGCTCGCTCCTGACCCCTGCGCCGGTCCTCGCGCTGTTCGTGCTCGGAACCGTGCTCACCGGCCTCGGCGGCGCGCTCTTCTCGCCCGGGCTCAACATCCTCATCGCGGAAGCCGAGGCTCGCCGTCCCGCTCCCGGCCCCCGCTCGCGGGCGTCGTTGTTCGCGTGGCTGAGCGTCACGGGTGAGCTCGGTGCCGTGATCGGCCCGCTCGTGGGTGCTGCGCTCCTGGGATGGGGGTTCGTCGTTGTGGCGCTGGGCGGAGCGGCGTTCTTCCTCGCGATCGGGGTGTTCCTCGCGGTCGCACTCCCGAGCACCCTCGCGGACCGTTCCGTCGACCGGCCACCCGGCCGGTGGTGGTCGCTGCGCGACCGCCGGTTCGTCGGCTTCTCGGCGCTGCACGCCGCCGACCTGCTGGCCTACAACCAGCTCTACCTCGCGCTGCCCCTGCAGCTGGCCCGGGTCCCGGATGCCGCGGCGGCGACCGCAGCGATGTTCGCCGGCGTCTCGGTGCTGACGCTCACGCTCCAGCTCCCGGTATCGAGGTGGGCCGCGCGCGTCGGGCCGGCGGTGGCGCTCCGGATCGGGTACGTGCTCTCGGCCGCGGGGTTCGCGGTCCTGGCCGTCGGCGTGTCGCTGCCGCTCGACGACGCCGCGCGCGTGGTGGCCGTCTTCGTCACCGCGGCGCTCGTGATCCTCGGACACATGACGACCCACCCGACGGCGCTCACGCTCGCTCCCCGCTTCGCCGCCGGGCGACCGACCGGGTCGTTCTTCGGCCTGCTCGCCACGTGTGGCGGGATCGCGGTGCTCCTGGGCAACCTCGTCGTCGGCGCGCTGTTCGCGTGGACGGCCGTTCCGAGCGCCGCGTGGCTGTTCCTCGCGGTGCCGCTCGTGGTCGCCGCGGCGATGGCGCCGCGATTGCTTCCGCGGACGGTCGATCAGGCTCCGGTCTCGAAAGCCACTCGCGCGACGCGGTAGACCTCGTCGACGCGCTCGACGTGCCGGTCGAAGTCGAGCGCGTCGGCGCTCGCGGCCGCTCCCGCGGTGACCGTCCGCCGCAGCTCCGCGTCGGTCGCGAGACGCCGGAGCGCGTCGGCGAACCCCGAAGGCGTGGCATCCCTCGAGACGGCGCCGTTCTCGCCGTCGACGATCAGGTCGCCGGCGGCCTCGGGGGTGGCGACGACGGGGCAGCCCAGCAGCAGGCTCTCGGCGATCACCAGACCGAACGTCTCGGGCCAGAGCGAGGGGAAGACCAGCGCGGTCGCCGAACGGATCAGCGCGCCCTTGGCCTCGGCATCCACCCACCCGACGTAACGGACGGTGTCGCTCTCGGCCGCCTCGACCCGGGGGCGTTCGGGACCGTCGCCCGCGATCACGAGGTCGGCGTCGAGCCGTGCCTCGGCCCACGCGCGCAGCAGCAGGTCGATGCCCTTGGGCTTCTGCAGTTTGCCGAGGAAGACGAACCGGGGGCGGTGCGGGGGAGTCCCCTCCGCGGGGAGGGGCGGTGCCGGCCATCCGTGGGGGACGACGAGGCACCGCGCGCGACCCGCCCGGAATCCGAGCTCGGCGTGCCGGCGTCGCGTCCGCTCGCTCGGGAACACCACGACGGTCGCCCGTCGCGCCGAGGTCGACACGATCCGGGCCCGAAGCCGCTGCACGAGACCGAGACGAGCGGGCAGCGCCCCCCGGCGCATCGTCGTGGATGCCGTGTCGACGAGGCAGTAGTCGTGGGCGGTGTGCACGACGGGGGCACGGCGTGCGCGCAGAACGCTCGCCCCCACCCCCTGGAACCGGTGGACGTGCACGACGTCGCGATCGTCCTGCACCCGGCGATAGGCGCGCGGGAGCAGCACACCGTGCACCGTGTCGACACCGTGGAAGACGGCCCGGACGAACGCCGAGGACCCGTGCCGGTCCGGCGCATACGGTCGCCACGTCGGGCGGACGGTGACCCTCACGCCGGCCGCGGCTGCGCGCGCGATGCTCTCGCCGTCCGCGACGGCCGTGATGATCGCGACATCGTGTCCGCGGGCCCGTTGCGCGGACGCGAGCGCGAAGAGATAGGCCTCCGCGCCACCCCAGGGGGTGACGAATGTGCTGTGGAGGTGGGTGATCCTCACGACGGTCTGTCTCCTCCCGAGCGGACCGGGGCCGCCGCCGCGACACACAGTAAGGGGCGGTGCGATGCGTCGTGCCGCCTTCGCCCCGGTGCCCCGCGCGCCGCCCGGGGCGTTCACGTGCGCTCTCGTCCCCCGGCTGCCATTGCTTCACCTGGCTCCGGCGGATCCGGATGCCGCGGCCTCGCCGCCGAGCGACCTGCACGCTGGTTCTTCGTGCCGACCGCGCGGCACGAAGGGGAGGGTGCATGCGGATCGTCTGTCTGTCGCCGGTCGTCCCGTACGACGGCATCCCGCACGCGGGCGGCCAGTACCTGCTGCGTCACCTCCGGACGCTGCGGGAACTGGGGCATCGCGTCACCGTCGTGTCGTTCGACGACCGCGACAACCGCGCCGCGGCGGACCACCTGGTGGATGCCGTCGATGTCGTGCTCGTGCCGGCATCGCGGCCGCGCCGCCCGTTCGCCCGCCGCCTCGTCGAGGGGATCGAGCGCCAGGAGCAGCGACTGTTCCCGGTGCGCCCGGTGGCCCGGCGGCGTCGCGCCCTCCGGCGCAGCCGCGCGGCGCGGGCGGTGCTCGCGGCGGCCGACGTCATCGAGTACCAGTGGACCGAGTCCGGGTGGTTCGGCGTGCGTCGCCGACCGACCGGCGCCCCGCGCCGCATCGTCGTCGCCCACGACGTCCTGCTGCAGAGTTACGAGCGCTTCCTCGCCGCCGCCCCGGGGCCGCCGTGGCATCCGCGGGTGCTTCTCGCGCGCTGGCGGCGGTGGAGCGTGCACCGCGACGAGCGTCGCGTCTACCGCCGCGCCGACGCCGTGCTCACCTTCAGCGCGAAGGACGCCGCTCTCGTGCACCGCGCCGCCGGAGCGCCGGTCCGCGCGGTCGTCGTCCGTCCGCCGCTCGCGGACGGGGTGGAGTCGTGCGTGCGCGGGGGCGATCCCGCCCCCACCGTGCTCTTCGTCGGGGCCTTCGATCGCTCGGTGAACTCCGAGGCGGCGGTGTGGACCATGACCGACATCGCGCCGTGGGTGCTCGAGGTGAACCCCTCCGTGCGCTTCGTGTTCGCCGGCGCGCGTCCGACCGACGAGATGCGCCGCATCGCCGCCACGCGTCCCGGCGCGTTCGTCGTCACGGGTCGCCTCGAGTCGCTCGACGTCGCGTACGCCGAGGCCGACGTCGTGCTCGTGCCGCTGCGGGCCGGAGCCGGGGTGAAGTTCAAGACCGTCGAGGCGATGCTCCGCGGCATCCCGGTGGTCTCGACGGGTGTCGGGATCGAGGGCATCGTCGGCGACGGCATCCGCGCGTACGCCGTCGCCGACGATGCCCGCGGCCTCGCAGCGGCGATCGTGCGCGCCTTGGCCGATCCCGTCGGCGCGCGCCGCGACGCCGCCCGCTCGCGCGACGCCGTCGCGGACGAATTCTCGGGGGCCGCCTTCCGGCGCGCCCTGACGGACGTGTACGGAGGACCGACACCGTGACCGACTCCCGCCCCACTGTCGCCGGCGCCACGGTGACGTACGGCTCCCGCCACGTCTCGTGCCTCGCCGTCGTCGCCCGCATGATCGACGCCGGGGTCGCCCCGGTCGTGATCATCGACAACGGCTCCACGCCCGTGTCGGCCGCCGCGCTCGACGCCGCTGCTGCGGCCGGCGCGGGGCGCATCGTCGTGCACCGGATGCCACGCAACGAAGGATCGGCGCCCGCGTTCGGTGCCGCGATCGCCCGCGCGCGCGATCTCGGCACCGATTACGTGTGGCTGCTCGACGACGACAACTTGCCCGAACCCGGGGCCCTCGACCGGCTCCTGGCGGCGGATCAGGCGCTGCGCGCCGCCGGCCACGACCTCACCGCGGTCGCGCCGCTCCGCGTTCCGGACGGCGAGCCGGCCACGATCGCCGAGGTCGTCGCGGCGGAGCGCGCGCGTGAGAGTCCCCGCGAGGCGGTCTCGTTCGCGGGGGTCGAGGCGGGTCTGTTCGCGCGGCGCTTCCTCGAGCGCGTCGGTCTGCGGCGCCCCCGTCGGCGAGTGGCGGGGACGGATCTCGCCTACGCGCCGTACGGCGGACTGCTCGCCCGGGCCGATGTCCTCCGCCGCATCGGCCTGCCGCGCGCCGACTTCGTGCTCTACGGCGACGACCTCGAGTACACCTCGCGCATCCGCGCGGGCGGCGGGCGCCTCGTCCTGGTCCCCGATGCGGTCGTGGTGGATCCTCGCGGCGAACGGTGGATGCCGCCGGGGTTCGAGGTGCGCGCGATGTTCCTGTCGACGAACCCCGCGCTGCTGTACTACTTCCTCCGCAATCGCCTCCACCGCGAGCTCGGCACGGGGCGACGGTGGAGCGTGCCCCGCGCCGCGAACGGCGCGCTGTTCCTCGCGCTGTGCCTCGCGTGCGCGGCCGCGACGCGGCGGTGGCGGCCGATGCGCGTCATCCGCCGCGCCGTCGCGGACGCGGTGTCCGGCCGCGCGGGCCGTCGGGTGGAGATCTAGCCGCTCTGGGGTGAGTCTGCGGGTGAGGCCGGGGTCACAGCTCCAGCGTGATGCGCGGGCACGCCGCGCGCGAGACGCACAGCATCATCGTGCGGTTCGCCTCCTGCTCCTCGGGTGACAGCACCGAGTCGCGGTGCTCGACCTCGCCGTCGATCACGGGGACCTCGCACGTGCCGCACGTGCCCACGCGGCAGCTCGAGGGCACGACCGCGCCGTACTCCTCGACGACCTCGAGGATCGACTTCTCGGGCGGGACCGTCACGGTCAGCCCCGACATCATGAGGTCGACTTCGAACGGCTCGGTCCACACCGGAGGACCCAGCACTTTCGCCTCGAAGCGCTCGACGTGGAGGCTCCCGCGCGGCCAGCCCGCCATCGTGGCATCCAGCGACTCCAACAGACGGGCGGGGCCGCACGCGTAGACCACCGCGCGCGACACCGGGGTACCCAGGCGGGACGCCAGATCGAGGCGTCGGCCCTCGTCCGTCGCGTAGACCTCGACACGGTCGCCGTACTGCTCGACGAGGTCGCCCGCGAAGGCCATCGTGCGCCGCGAGCGGCCCGCGTACAGCAGCGTCCACGGTGCCCCCGCAGCCTCGGCGGCTTCGATCATCGCGATGAGCGGCGTGATCCCGATACCGCCGGCGACGAACACGTACGACCGGCCCGCGGTCGGGGCGAAGAGGAAGTGGTTGGCCGGGCCCCGCACGCGCAGCGCGGTCCCCGGGTGGGCGTTCTCGTGCAGCCACACCGACCCCTCGCGCTCGCGCAGGACGCCGATCCGCCACGTGCCGCGGTCGGCGGGCGAGCCGCACAGCGAGTACTGCCGCTCCACGCCGCCGGGCAGGACGACGTCGATGTGCGCCCCGGGCGACCAGTGCGGAAGCGCGCCCCCGGCACGCTCGAGGTCGAGCACGACGATGCCGTCGGCCGCGTCCCGACGCGCGCGCACCGTCACCTCGAACGTCAGACCACCGCTCATGTCTCTCCTTCGACGGGCTCGGCGGGGGAGCCGTGCACCAGTTCCTTCACGATCAGCAGCCGGTAGGGCGTTCCGCCGGGCGAATGCCACCGGTGCGGGGTGCCCGAGCGGCAGTACACCGAGTCGCCGACGGCGAGCGTGGTCTCACCGAACGGGCCGAGCGAGATCACGATCGACCCCTCTAGCACGGTGAGGAACTCGTCCTCGTCGTGGACGTAGTGGTCGCCCGGTTCGGTGTTGGCCCCGGTGAACTCCATCGGTTCGAAGCGGCGCGGGCCCTCGGCGAGCATGCGCGCGCTGCCTTCGGCATACGGCCCGACGAGTCCCTCGTCGGCGCGCACGAACGTCGGATGCGCCTTCTCGTCGGGACGCGGCGGCTCGGAGGCGGCGATGAGTTCGACGCGGCTCGTGCCCAGTGCCCGGGCCAGCCGCTCCAGGCTCGCCATGCTCGGACGAGCGAGACCGCGCTCGAGCTGGCTGAGGAACGGATGCGACAGGGCGGCCGCTTCGGCGAGCTGGGTCAGGGTGAGTCCGCGCGCCTTGCGCAGACCGCGCAAGTGCGCGCCGAGGCGCTCATCGCCGGTGGTGGGATCGTCGGCGGGGATCGCGGGGGCCATGGTGGTCATCGTCCCACCCTCTCGAACAGTCGCGCGGTGATCTCGTCCTCGTCGGCGGAGACGAGTCGCCCGTCCTCGACGACGACGCGACCCGCGACGACCACCGTGCGCGGCCGCCGCCCGGGCGCGGCCCACAGCAAGCCCGCGACGCGATCGGCGACCCCGGCGTCCGCGACGCCCGTGACGTCCCACAGACACAGGTCCGCGGCCGACCCCGGTGTCAGGCGCCCGAGCTCGGGTCGTCCGAGGCCGTCCGCCGAGCCCGCCGTGGCCATCGCCAGCACGGCGGTGGCCGCCAGTTGCGGTCCCACGAGCGCCGAGACCTGCAGCGCGAGCCGGGCGTCGGCGAGCAGATGACCGGCGTCGTTGCTGCCGCCCCCGCTCGTCCCGAGTCCCACCGGGATGCCGGCATCCCGCAGCTTCGCGACGGGCGCGACGCCCCACCCCATCGGCACATCGCAGCCGGGGGCGTGGGTCGCGGTGACTCCGGCCGCGGCGATCCGGGCGATCTCGTCGTCGGTGACACCGCACAAGTGCGCGAGCGTCACGTCGGGGGCGAGCCAGCCCCAGTCCTCCAGCAGGTCGAGCGGACGTCGCCCGTACTTCTGCTGCGCGATCTCGACGTCCACGACCTCGTTCGCCTGCGTGCGCCGCCGCAGCCCGCGGCGCGCAGCCACCTCGGCGAGCAGGGTGAAGGTCTCGCGCGGGTCGCTGTGCACGCCCGCGGGCCCCACGGCGACCTGGAGCATCCCGTCGGGGGTCACGCCGGCGGGGCATCCGTCCACGAGCGCGGCCGCGATCGCCTCGGCCGAGAGGGCGGCTTCCTCCGGGTCGTCCCGCGCGGCTCCGCGTACGAACGCCAGCCGGGCGCCCAGACCGGCCGCGGCCTCCGCGGCGGCCCGCGCCATGCCGACCGTGTCGGCTCCGGACGGCCACGTGAGGTGGTGGTCGGCGACCGTGGTGACGCCGCTCAGCAGGGCTTCGGCGAGTCCTGCGCGCGCGGCGATCCCGGTGAGTCCGGGGTCTATACCCGCCGCGGCATATGCCGCCGCCATCGCGGGCAGCCACTCCCGCATCGGGATGCCACGGGTGCCCGGCAGCGTGCGGAACGCGGTCTGCAGCAGATGGTGGTGGGCGTTGACGAGACCCGGCGTGACGACGCACCCGGACGCGTCGATCACGGTCGCGTCGGCCGGGGCGGCGATGTCGACGATCCGCCCGTCGACGCACACCACGTCGCCGGTGCGAACGCGCCCCTCGGACTCGACGACGGCCACCGCGTCGCGGATCACGAGCGCCGTCATCGGGCCGGCACCGGTTCCGGGAGTGCACACGCCGCCGTCGTCGTGGTGTGCAGCGGTCCGTCCCCGGAACGCAAGGGTCGAGCGCTCCTGCCGGCGCGGGCCGCGACGATCTCGGCGACGACCGACAGCGCCGTCTCCTCGGGGGTCTGCGCCCCCAGGTCCAGGCCGAGGGGGGAGTGCAGCCGCGAGAGCTCGGCGTCCGTCACCCCCGACTGCGTCAGCAGCTCCGCGCGGCGTGCCACGGTCGCGCGCGAGCCCATCGCGCCGACGAACCCGACGGGCAGCCGCAGGGCCGCGCGCAGGGCGGGGACGTCGAGCCGCTCGTCGTGGGTGAGGACGCAGACGGCCGTGCGGTCGTCGGGGGCCTCGAGGGACGCGAGGTACTCGTGCGGCGGTGCCACGACGAGCTCGTCGGCCTCGGGGAAACGCTCCGGCGTGATCAGCAGGGCCCACGCGTCGCACACGGTCACCGCGAACCCGGCCGCCGCGCCCAGACGGCACAGCGCCGCCGCGTGCTCACCGGCGCCGAGCACGATGAGGCGGGGCCGGGCGGGGCGGTGCAGTCGCAACGGGATGCCGTCGTCGAGGGCGAGGTCCAGAGTGCTTTCGCGGCCGGCGGCCGCATCGATCAGGGCCGCGCGCACGCGGGGGTCGTCGCCGTCGATCGGGTAGGCGGCGACCTCGACCGCCCCGCCGCAGGCGAGGCCCGCGGCCACGACGGCGTCGTCGGGACCGACGAACCCGAAGCGTCCGCGACGCACCGACCCCGATCGCAACGCGTCGAGGCCGAGCATCACCGCGTCGCCCTCGACGCAGCCGCCCGAGATCGATCCGATCACCCGCGCGTCGGCCGTCACGGCCAGGGTGGCGCCGACTCCGCGCGGCGCACTGCGCACGACCCGGGTGACCGTGACCGCCGCGACGGGCACTCCCGACTCGAGAAGGGGCAGCAGTTCGGCGGCCAGTTCGAGCATGCTGGCGACCGTATCCGCGCCGTGTTTCGCGCACGCTACGCTGTCGTGACCATGCCCGCCGAGCCCTCGTCCGACGCCGCGGGGACGACGCACGAGGCCTCGCCCGCGGGCCTCGTGCTGGCCGCCGGAGCCGGTCGACGCTTCGGTGGACCCAAGGCGCTCGCGCGCGACCCCGATGGCATCCCGTGGGTCGAGAAGGCCGTCCGCGCGCTGCGCGACGGCGGCTGCGATCCGGTCGTCGTCGTCCTCGGCGCCGGCGCCGACGAGGCCGCGGGTCTCGTCCCGCACGGGGTCCGGATCGTGCGGGCCGCGGCATGGTCGAAGGGGGTCTCGGCGTCGCTGCGCGCGGGCTTGGAGGCCGTGGCATCCACGTCCGCTCCGGCCGTCGTCGTGGTGCCCGTCGACACCCCGGAGCTGCCCGCTGCGGCCGTCGCCCGCCTGGCGCGACGCGCGCGCCCGGGAGCCCTCGCGTCCGCGACCTACGCCGGAGCCCCCGGCCATCCCGTGCTGATCGGGCGCGCGCACTGGGACGCGCTCGCCGCCGGAGTTCGCGGTGACGTCGGTGCCCGCCCGTACCTCCGAGGGCACGGTGCGGCCGCCGTGGATTGCGGCGACCTCTGGTCGGGCGCGGACCGCGACGAGCGCTGACACCGGACGTCCGTTACGCGTTCGTTGCTTTCGGGAAGCGGGGAGGCCCTGGACAAACGCGCGGACCCGGGGATATGTTCACGGAGCCGTCATAATTACGACGGAGCCAGGAAGCCGGGACGAGGACGTGCCCGATCCGACGCCGCGGAGGGCGCCGGGCACGACCACGGGGGTCCCTGCAGTTCAGAGAGGAACGCAGATCACAATGCTGAAGAAAATCCTGACCGGTGCGGCCATCGCGGCGCTCGCCGTGAGCCTCGGAGCCTGTAGCTCCACGCGCCCCGCCGACGGTGGCGGAGACGCCGCCGGGGGCAGCGGCGAATGCAACGTCGGAATCGCGATGCCGACCCGCAGCCTCGAGCGCTGGATCAACGACGGTGAGCAGCTCCAGAAGAAGCTCACCGACGCGGGCTGCACCGTCGACCTGCAGTACGCCGACAACAAGACGGACCAGCAGATCAGCCAGATCCAGAACCAGATCTCGGGTGGCGCGAAGATCCTCGTGATTGCCGCGATCGACGGTTCGACGCTCGGCCCCGTTCTGGAAGAGGCCAAGTCGCAGAACGCCACCGTCATCGCCTACGACCGTCTCATCAACGGCAGCGAGAACGTCGACTACTACGCCACGTTCGACAACTACAAGGTCGGTACCCTCCAGGGGCAGTACATCGAGGAGCAGCTCGGACTGAAGGACGGCAAGGGCCCCTTCAACCTCGAGCCCTTCGCCGGCAGCCCCGACGACAACAACGCCAAGTTCTTCTTCGCCGGTGCCTGGGACGTTCTCCAGCCGTACGTCGAGAAGGGCCAGCTCGTCGTCCCGAGCGGCAAGTCGCCCGCCAACGACGACGCGTGGGCGAGCATCGGCATCCAGGGCTGGGCCTCCGACAAGGCGCAGGCCGAGATGGACAACCGCCTCTCGTCGTTCTACGGCGACGGCAAGAAGGTCAACGTCGTCCTGTCGCCCAACGACAGCCTCGCGATCGGCATCGAGGCATCCCTCAAGTCGGCCGGCTACACCGCCGGTGCGGACTACCCGATCATCACGGGTCAGGATGCCGACAAGGCCAACGTCAAGGCGATCCTCGATGGTCTCCAGTCCATGACGGTCTGGAAGGACACCCGCGCGCTCGGTGACCGCGTCTTCACGATGGTCCAGGAGATCAAGGACGGCAAGACGGTCGAGGTGAACGACACCGAGACCTACGACAACGGCAAGAAGGTCGTCCCGTCGTACCTCCTCACGCCGGAGGTCGTCGTCAAGGCCGACGTGCAGTCCAAGCTCATCGACTCGGGCTTCCTGAAGGCCTCCGACGTCGGGCTCTGATCCACTTCTGCGGCGGGGCGGGTTCGCCCGCCCCGCCGCTCTATCTGTCGCCGCGCGGCGACGGAGGGAGACACCATGACCGAACCGATCCTGCGCATGTCGGGGATCTCGAAGTCGTTCAACGGCATCCCGGCGCTCGCCGACGTCTCAGTCGACGTGCACCGCGGTGAAGTGCACGCGATCTGCGGCGAGAACGGTGCCGGCAAGTCGACGCTGATGAAGGTGCTGAGCGGGGTCTACCCGGCCGGCAGCTTCGAGGGCACGATCACCCTGGAGGGCCAGCCGGTCGCCTTCCGCTCGATCAACGACAGCGAGGCCGCCGGCATCGTCATCATCCACCAGGAGCTGGCCCTCAGCCCCTACCTCTCGATCGCCGAGAACATCTTCCTCGGCAACGAGAAGGCCAAGCGCGGCGTCATCGACTGGAACGCCACGAACGCCGCCGCCGCCGACCTGCTCAAGCGGGTGGGGCTCCGCGAGAACCCGGCTACCAAGATCTACGAGATCGGCGTCGGCAAGCAGCAGCTCGTCGAGATCGCGAAGGCGCTGGCCAAGGAGGTCAAGCTCCTGATCCTCGACGAGCCGACCGCCGCCCTCAACGACGACGACTCCGCGCACCTGCTCGACCTCATCGATCAGCTGCGCGACCAGGGGATCACCTGCATCATCATCAGCCACAAGCTGAAGGAGGTGCTGCGCATCGCCGACCGCATCACGATCATCCGCGACGGGCGCACCATCGAGACGATGGAGCGGGACGACCCCGAGACCGACGAGGGCCGCATCATCCGCGCGATGGTCGGTCGCGACCTCAACAGCTTGTTCCCGCCGCGCGAGCCCGACATCGGCGACGAGCTGTTCCGCGTCGAGCACTGGACCGTGCACCACCCCGTCGACACGGAGCGCGTGGTCATCGACGACGCCTCCTTCATGGTGCGCGCGGGCGAGATCGTCGGCTTCGCCGGTCTCATGGGCGCCGGTCGCACCGAGCTCGCCATGAGCATCTTCGGGCGCATGTACGGCACGGGCATCTCGGGCGAGGTGTACAAGAACGGGCAGCAGATCGACGTGCGCACCGTCGACGCGGCCATCAAGCAGGGCATCGCGTACGCCACCGAGGACCGCAAGCGGTACGGCCTCAATCTCATCGGCGACATCCAGGTCAACGTCTCGGCCGCAGCGCTGTCGCGCCTCGCGCGCCTCGGCGTCGTCGACCGCTACCGCGAGTACAAGGTCGCCGACTCGTACCGCTACAAGATGAACATCAAGGCGCCCAGCGTCGCCGCGATCACCGGACGTCTCTCCGGCGGGAACCAGCAGAAGGTCGTCCTGTCGAAGTGGATGTTCACGGGTCCCGACGTGCTCATCCTCGACGAGCCCACCCGTGGCATCGACGTCGGGGCCAAGTACGAGATCTACGGCATCATCAACGAACTCGCGGCCCAGGGAAAGGCCGTCATCGTCATCTCGTCGGAGCTGCCCGAGGTCATCGGCCTCTCCGACCGCATCTACACCATCTCCGAGGGGCGCATCACGGCCGAGGTCAGCCGTGCGGATGCCACCCAGGAGACGCTCATGCGGCACATGACCGCCGGAAGGAACTGACTGCAATGGCCACCGCATCCACCCAGACCGTCGAGGCTCCGACCCAACCCGGACCCCGGCGCCGCGGCCTGCTGGCGCGCATCAACTTCCGCCAGTTCGGCATCCTGGCCGCCCTGGTCATCATCATCGTGCTGTTCCAGGTGCTGACCGGCGGGCGCCTGCTCATGCCGGGCAACGTCAACAACCTCATCCAGCAGAACGCCTACGTCCTGATCCTCGCGATCGGCATGGTCATGGTGATCATCGCCGGCCACATCGACCTGTCGGTCGGATCCGTGGTGGCGATGGTCGGCGCGATCGCGGCGATCGCGATGAACCAATGGGGTCTGCCCTGGTTCATCGCGGTGATCCTCTCGCTCATCGTCGGCGCGATCGTCGGCGCGTGGCAGGGCTTCTGGGTCGCCTTCGTCGGGATACCGGCGTTCATCGTGACCCTCGCGGGCATGCTCCTCTTCCGCGGTCTCACGCTCGTGCTGCTCACCGGCGGCACGATCAGCGGTCTCCCCGACGGATTCACCGCGATCGGTGCCGGTTGGCTGCCGCCGCTGCTCGGCTACGTCGGCAACTGGGACAGCCTGACCCTCGTCCTCGGCGCGATCGCGAGCGTGCTCCTCATCGTGCAGCAGCTGCGCACCCGCGCCACGCTGCGTCGCCTCGAACTGCCTCGCGAGGTCGCGTGGTCCTTCTGGCTGAAGAACGCCATCGCCGTCGTGGCGATCATGGCCGTCGCGTTCACGATCGCCGCCTACAACGGCACCCCGATCGTGCTGATCATCCTCGCGGTGCTCGTGCTGGCGTACACGTTCGTGCTCAACCGCACGACCTTCGGTCGCCACATCTACGCCATGGGCGGCAACCTGTTCGCGGCCGTGATGAGCGGTGTGAAGACGAAGTGGGTCACGTTCTTCATCTTCGTCAACATGGGCGTGCTCGCCGGTCTCGCCGCCGTGGTCAGCACCGCCCGCGCCGGTGGTGCCGTGGCATCCGCCGGTCAGAACTACGAGCTGGATGCCATCGCGGCGGTGTTCATCGGTGGCGCCGCCGTCCAGGGTGGTATCGGAACGGTCGTCGGCGCCGTCGTCGGTGGTCTGGTGATGGGCGTGCTCAACATGGGCCTGTCCATTCTGAGCGTCGACGCGGCGTGGCAGATGGCGATCAAGGGCATCGTCCTGCTGCTGGCCGTGGCATTCGACATCTTCAACAAGCGACGCAACGGCGGTGTCTGATCGGGTGGGGAGCGCGGCGGTCGCGTCCGCTCCCCACGCCGGCGAAATCCGACGGGCGGGCAGTGCGAGAATGGCGGAGGTGCCCTCCTCATGACCCCTGCCGTGTTCGAGCCAGCGACGCCGCTCGCACCGCCCGCAGGTCGTACCACCAACGACCTGATCCGACAGCAGAACCTCGCGTCCGTGCTGTCGTTGCTCCACCTTCGGGGAGCGCTCTCACGCGCACAGCTCGGAGCCACGATCGGACTGAACCGGTCGACGGTCACGGGCCTGGTCATGGAACTGACCGAGCTAGGGCTCGTCCGCGAGGTCGCCGCCGGTGAACGCACGGGCAAGGTCGGTCGCCCCACCCTCGACATCGAGCCCGAGGATCACGTCTCGGCGCTGAGCGTGCGCGCCGAACCGCACGCGGTCACCGTGGCCCTGGTCGGGCTCGGGGGTGTGGTGCACGCGCGACTGCGCCACGACACCGCCAGCGCCCCCTCGCCCCGCCGGTTCGTCCAGATCGTCGCCTCGTCGGTCGAGGCGATGCGCGCCGACATCGACCGCCACTACCGCGTCGTCGGCGCGGGGCTCGCCGTGCCGGGGCTGGTGAACGCCAACGGCTCCGTCCTGGTGTCCCCGACGCTCGGGTGGAAGCGCGACCCGGTCGCCGCGCGGCTGAGCGACGAGCTCGGCATCGCCGTGTCGGCCGGCAACGACGCCAGCATCGGCGCGCTCGCCGAATCCCGCTTCGGCGTGGGGGTGGGGGTGTCGAACCTGCTCTACCTCGGCGGTGCGATGCACAGCATCGGGGGCGGCCTCATCATCGACGGCACGCTGCTGCGCGGGACCTCCGGCTACGCCGGCGAGCTCGGCCACACGGTGATCGATCCCCGGGGGCGCGCGTGCGTGTGCGGGCGGAAGGGCTGCCTCGAGGCCGAGGTGCGCCTCGACCTGCTCGAGCCGCTGCTCGGGCGTCGCAAGCTCGACGAGGACGAGCTCGACGTCGAGCTCGGCGTCGCCCGCGATCCCCGCGTCCTGGCCGAGGTGACCCGCCAGGTCGACGTGCTCTCGCTCGCCCTGACGAACTTCGTCAACGCCTTCAGCCCCGAGACGGTGGTGCTGTCGGGATACCTCGGCGCGCTGCTGTCGGTGAGCCGCGAGCGTCTGGCCGAGGCCGTGCGGGTGCATCCGCTCGGCGCCGAGGGGCGGACGATCCGCCTCGAGCGCGCCCACTTGCGCTCCCGACTCATGCTCATCGGTCCCGCGGAGCTCGCGTTCGCCGACCTGTTGGGCAATCCCGCCGGCTTCCGCGGCTGACACCGGCCCCCGGAGGACCGCGGGCGTGACGGCGCCGGCTCGACAGACCGCGTTCACCGGCGCGTCGATTCGCGGGGCTAGTCTCGCCACGGTGTTCGCCACCCGAGCGGACGCCGGGGGAGGGTCCGCGTGGATCTCGACGCTGACCGGGGACGTTCGTGGTTCTCGATGCTCGCCGTCGTCGTGGCGGTGCTGTTCGTCGGCATCGCCGTCGTGCTCGTCGTGTCGGCGCAGGCCGCCGGACGCGAGCGCCCGCTCGAGGACCGCACCGCCGCCGTCCCGGCTCCCGTCGAGATCGCGACGACGGTGAATCCGGATGCCTCGACCACCGCAGACGTCGGTGAGGCGCCGGAGGCGGATCCCGCTCCGGCCGCGGCCCCGTCGAGCGTCCGCCCCGTCGTCGCCGACCCGTCCTGGACGGCACGGACCGCCGCGGCCACCGGCATCCCGGAACGTGCACTGCGCGCCTACGCGTCGAGCGCGCTCACCGTGCAGAGCGAGCAGCCCGCGTGCGGTCTCGGCTGGAACACCCTCGCGGGGATCGGGGCGATCGAGTCCGCGCACGGCACGCATTCGGGCGGCGGCCTCGACGCCGCCGGGTATCCGCAGCCCGCGATCCGCGGCATCCCGCTCGACGGCAGCGCGAGCGCCGCGATCGCCGACACCGACGGTGGCGAATGGGACGGGGATGCCGTCTGGGATCGCGCCGTCGGACCGCTGCAGTTCATCCCGGCCACGTGGCAGCGGTGGGGTGCCGACGGCAACGGCGACGGACGTGCCGACCCGAACCAGATCGACGACGCCGCGCTCGCGGCCGGGCGCTACCTGTGCGCCGCCGGCGAGATGACGAGCGCGGCCGGCTGGCGGCGCGCGATCTTCTCGTACAACCACCTCGACAGCTATGTCGACGACGTCGCGGCGGCGGCCAACGCCTTCGCCGCGCGCGCCGCCGGCTGACGCCGGGTCAGCCGCGCAGCACCACGTTCTCGGGCTCCTCGCCCGCGAGGAAGTGGTCGATCTGGCGACGCACGAGACGCGCGATGCGGGGGCGCATCGCGCCGGTGGCTCCGCCCACGTGCGGGGCGATGAGCACGCCCTCCAGCGCCCACAGCGGGTGATCGGCGGGCAGCGGCTCGGGGTCGGTGACATCGAGCGCCGCGCGCAGCCGGCCGCGGCGCACGTGGTCGACCAGGGCGTCGGTGTCGATGACGGGACCGCGCCCGACGTTCACGACGAGCGCGCCGTCGGGCAGGGCCGAGAGTGCTTCGTCGTCGACGAGGTGATGCGTCTTGTCGCCGCCGGGCAGCGACACGATGAGCACGTCGGTGGCGGCGAGCACGTCGTACAGCTCGCCGAGGGGCAGCACCTCGACGTCGTCCTGCAGGCGACCGTGCGAGGCGACGCCGCGCAGCTGGACCTCGAAGGGCTTCAGGCGCGCGGCGATCGCGCGGCCGACGCCACCGAACCCGAGCAGGGTCACGCGCGCGTCGGCGAGTCCCGGCATCCACGTGCCCTTCCACTCGCCGCGGTCCTGGGCGCGCACGAAGTCCGGCAGGGCGCGCTGGGCGGCCAGGGTCAGAGCGACGGCGAGCTCGGCGGTGGCCGTCTCGTGCACGGTCGTGGCATTGGCGAACACGGTGCCGGCGGGAAGGCGGCCCTCGACGTTGTCGTAGCCGATCGACTGGCCCTGCACGAGCCGGGTCGTCACGTCGGCCAACCGGGCGATCACGCCGTCCATGGACATGTACGGGGGGACCACGATGTCGATGTGCGGGCGCGGTGCGGGCTCCTTCATGTCCCACACGAGCACCTCGACCCCCTCCGGGAGGGGCATCAGGTCATCACGCAGCTGCGAAGTGGGCACGGATACGACGAGCGAGGCGGTCACCCGCTCCACGCTACCGCTGCGTCCGCGGGGGCGGGCCGACGGCCGATGTGTACGCCGACCGGCACGTCGTACGCGAGGTACTCGGTCAGCAATGCGTCGGCATCCCGCTCGAAGAGACGTCGCGACAGGGCCGCGGCGAGCTTCGTGGCCCCGCCGACGAGCCCCGGGATCTGGTGGCTCAGCATTCCCTCGCTCAGGCGCGCGCCGTGGTTGAACATGTGGATGCGCGACAGCGCCGAGGCATCGGGGGCACTCCGGCTCACCAGGCCGAAGTCGCCGTCGAGGTACGGGAAGGCTGCGAGACCGGGGTTCTGCGCCACCTGCGCGGGGGTCAGACGGTCGCTCCACACGGTGGCATCCCCCGCGACCGCCGCGAGTTCGGGCCGCCGCGCCAGGTCGGCGACGATCCCCGTCGCAGCGATCACGAGGTCGTAGCGATGGATGCCGTGCGGCGTCGTCACGACGACCTCGCTGCCGTCCCACTCGACGCGCTGCCACGGCGACGACGTGCGGAACCGGAAGCCGTCGAAGGCGTGGGCGCGCCAGATCGCGTTCTGGGTCGCCGGCTGGTCGACGGCCGAGAGGTGCACGTTGAACGCCCACTTCTGCGCGTCGGTGAAGGAGCCGTAGTTCTCGATGAGTCCGGCGAACTCCATCCACCGGTAGGGGCTGACCTGGGGCATCGCGGGGCGGCGCATGTGCACGTCGACGGACGCCGCGCCGTGCTCGAGCGCCGTCGCAGCGTTGTCGAAAGCACCGGTGCCGGCGCCGAGGATGCCGATACGCGCGCCGTCGAGCGCGGCGAAGTCGATCGCGTCGTGGGTGTGGCGCACGCGCTCCCGCGGCAACGCGTCGAGCAGCGCGGGCACGTGCCGGCCGCCGGCCCCCTCGATGCCCGTCGCGAGTACGACGTGGCGGGCCAGCAGGATCCAGCTACCGTCCGGGCCGTCCAGCCCCACGCGGAGCGGGCCGTCCGGGGTCGTCGGGGTGATCGCGGTCACCGTGGTCGATCCGATGGTCGCGATCCCCGAGACCTCGCGGTACCACTGCAGGTATCCCTGCCATGCGACGGTCGGGAAGTACGCGATGTCGTGCCAGGCGGCCTCGCCGTACACCGCCTCGAACCAGGCACGCGGGCTCACGGCCGGGACGCCCCACGTGGGCCACGCGATGTCCTTCGGCGTCCGCAGCGTGTGCATCCGCGCGTAGGTGGTCCAGGGGCCGGTCGCGTGCGCCGGGGCCGCGTCCAGCACCACGACGTCGTCGACTCCGCGCCGGCGGAGCCCGCGGGCCAGCACGAGGCCGGCTTGGCCGGCACCGACGATGACGACCGGGTGCTCGCCGTCGCGCTCGCCGACCCACCCGCGGCCGTCGCCCGCACTGAGCGCCTCCTGGTGGGCGGCCTCCTGTTCGAGTGCGGCGAGGCGGGCGGTCGCGTCGGGGAGTGGTTCGAGCACGATCACTCGACGACGACGCGGACGCCGTACGCGTCGTCGAGCCGGAAGTTGTGGTGGTCCACGACGTTGGTGTCGTCGAGCTCGAGGTTGACGAAGTCCATGCTCGGCTCGGCGAAGAACGGACCCGCGTGCCACGTGCCCTTGAGCATCGTGATCGCGGTGCGGGGCGGGATGCGGAACGCGCGCAGGTCGTCGAGGCTCGGCTCCTCGATGCCCGCGGGAGCGACGGCGATCGTCCACTCCACGTCGCCGACGGCCATGAGGGTCTGGGTCGTGTCGAGGTGCCGCGTGACGCGGGTGAACTCGGGCGTCTTGTCGTCGAGGGCCATCAGGTAGAAGCGCGGGATGCCGCCCGACACGTCGAGCACGGCTTCTTCGGACGTGAAGGGCGTGCCATCGGCCATCGGGGTGAGCGCGACGCCGAAGGGGGCGAACCCTTCGGCGGTGACGGTCTCGGCGGTCAGGCGGTGGAGGGGCAGCGGCTCGGTCATGGTCCGACCGTACGCCTGTCAGACAAGTCATCGAACAACTTGTCTGACACGTTCACAACGTCGTTACGACCCCGAAACGCCCCGCTCGTGACGCACGCGCCGGATGAGGGCGTTGCGCAGCCCCGACGGGGCCGACACCTGCACTTCGCGCGACCAGTACCCGACGTCGTCGCCCGTCCCGTACCCGCAGTACGTCATCTCGACCACCGGGGCTCCGGGTGTCGTCGCCAGCAGCGCCGCGCGCTCGGCATCCAGACTCACCGCGTCGACCCACAGCGTCTCCCACGCGACCCGGATGCCGTTGGCCTCCTCGGCCAGCTCGAACACCGGTCGCCGCGGGTCGAGCTCGACCTCGCGCGCGAGCGGGACGAGATCTTCGGCCAGGGCGTAGGGCGCCCCGTCCACCCGCCACACCTTGACTGTCCGCAGCACGCGCGTGCCGTCCGGCAGGTCGTCGAAGCGGCCCGGATCGCCCGCGCGCAGCACGCGCACCTCGGATGCCGCGAGCTCGAGCAGCGGCTCGTATCCGGCGGAGCGAATGGACAGCGAGTGGTCGAACTGCTCGTCGATCCGCCGCCCGACGTCCGGCAGCCGCCGGTTCGGCGTCGTGCGCGTCCCCTGCGTGCGGTGGACGTATCCGCGTTCCTCCAGCCGTACGAGCGCCTCGCGCACCGAGGCGCGGCTGGCTCCGGTCAACTCGGCGAGCCGTGGCTCGGACGGGAGGGTGTCGAGGTCGCCGCTCCACAGTGCGAGGATCCGGTCGATCACGGCATCCTGGTCCGTCGCGCGCATGGGCCCCCTCGTTCGCGGCGAGCCCTCGGGGTCACTCGTGCGGACGCTGCAGCACCTCGACGGCATCCTCCCGGCTCGACACCCCCAGCTTGCCGTAGATCGAGCGCACCTGGGACTTCACGGTGTTCACCGACACGTTCCGCGCCCGCGCGATCTCGTGCATGCCGAGGCTCGATGTGAGCAGGTGCGCGAGCTCGCGCTCGGTGCTGGTGAGGGTGGCGAGGACGTCGGTGTCGGTGGATCGCGCGGCGATCGCCGGCAGCATCCGTCGCATCATCGCCACGGTCGGCGCGAGGTCCGCGTTGTGCGCGGCGACCAGATCGAGCAGGCGGTCGGTGTCGGCGAACGGGATCATGAGGAACGGCGTGACCGAGCCGCCGGTGCGCTGGATCAGCATCACCGCCGCCTCCATGCTCTGCACGGCGCGCTTCTCGCTGCCCAGACGCAGGAAGGCCACGGCCCTCCGTGTCAGCAGCGGCGTGAGGGTGCGCAGGCAGTGCTCGTCGTGCAGGGCGACGCACGCGTTCGTGGTCTCGATGACCTCGCGCTCGCGACCCATCTGCAACAGGGTCGCAGCGCGCTGCATCGGGAAGCACACCGCGTGCCCCGGGTGCGTGACGGCGTGCGACAGCACGGCCAGGGCCTCGTCGAACTCGCCCTGCGCGGTGAGCATGTCGGCGTGCAGGCCCAGCAGCAGTTCGCGGACGATCCGGAAGCTGCGGCTGCGACCGGAACCGTGCAGCATCTCCCAGGTCTTGGCCAGACCTTCGGTGATGTCGCGCTCGACGAACATCGTCGTGACCCGGATCATGCCGGCGCAGAAGGCCCAGTACGGATCTTCGGGCTGGGCGTGCTCGAGTTCGTCGGCGATCGCCCGCATGTGCGCGGTGTCGGCGCGGCTGACCGCGACCAGGCCGTCGCCCAGCAGCAGGCAGTGCGAGACGTCGGCGGACGCCCAGCCCTGATCGGCGAAGAGCTGCCGCCCTTCGGCGATCGCGTGCGCCGCGGCCGGGTACTCGGCGTTGAGGCCCAGGTTCAGTGCCTGCACGCTCAACGCGCGGTAGCGCTGCTCGGGCGTCTCGGCGAACAGCAGCGCCTCCGAGGCGTAATGTCCGCCGATCTGCGGCCAGCCGACGGCCGCGCAGTACTCCGCGACGCTCGCGAACAGCCCCGATCGCGCGGGGCCCGAGAGGGCGGTCGGGCGAGTGAGCCGCCCGGTGTCGAAGTACCGCGACACCAGTTCGATCCCGTCGCCGAGGGCATCGTTGCGGGCGCGCGCGACGAGCATCGCCGACAGCAGCATCGCGCGCGTGTCGGTCCACACCAGGGGTGCCGGTCCGGGCTCGGCCTCGGCCAAGAGGGACAGATGACGCGGCAACGGTTGACCGTGCCCCGGTTCCAGGCGCAGGGACGTGTGTGCCGCCGCCGCGCGGAGCGCCGCGCTCGGGCCAATGGAACCAGTGGAATCGCTCATGTGACCTCCGCCGGACGAGCGCGACCGCGCGGATGATGGTGCACAGCGATCGTGTCGTGGAATGACAGACACCCAGGACGGCGGTCGGACGCGGATTCGGGTTCGCGATCGGCCGCGGGAACGGCGGTCCCCCAAAGGCACGCCCCCCTTGCGAGGATATGCCAATCCATCCCCACGCGGGGGTCTTTGACGCCGAACGTATCGGTCGGCCGGTTCGCGTCAGGCGGCGGCGGCGACCACGGCGGAGATCGCCGAAGTGAAGAAGCCGAGGCCGTCGACACCCGAGCGCATGGCGGCCGGGGTGCCGGGGCCGAAGCCGGGCTCGACGGCGTGCTCGGGATGGGGCATGAGGCCCACGACGTTGCCGCGCTCGTTGGTGAGCCCGGCGATGTCGTCGAGCGAGCCGTTGGGGTTCACTCCGAGGTAGCGGAACGCGACGAGACCCTCGCCGTTGACGCGGGCCAGGGTCTCGGCATCCGCGATATATCCGCCGTCGGCATTCTTGAGCGGGATGACGATCTCGCCGCCTTCGTCGAACGCGTTGGTCCACGCGGTCGAGGCGTTCTCGACGCGCAGGCGCTGGTCGCGACGGATGAACTGCTGGTGCGCGTTGCGGATCAGGCCGCCGGGCAGCAGGTGCGCCTCGACGAGCATCTGGAAGCCGTTGCAGATGCCGAGGATCGGCATGCCCTGGGCAGCGGCATCCTTCACTTCGGACATGATCGGCGCGAACGCGGCGATGGCGCCGGCGCGCAGGTAGTCGCCGTAGCTGAAGCCGCCGGGGAGCACGAGGGCGTCGACGCCCCGGAGGTCGTGTTCGCCGTGCCACAGGGCGACGGGCTCGGCGCCGGCGAGACGGATCGCGCGCTGCGCGTCGCGATCGTCGAGCGAACCGGGGAAGGTGATGACCCCGATGCGCGTCGTCACTCGACGACCTCGATGTTCACGACGTCTTCGATGACCGCGTTCGAGAGCATCTCGTCGGCGAGCTCGCGCGCGCGGGCCAGGGTGGCCTCGTCGACCTCGCCCTCGACCGTGAGCTCGAAACGCTTACCGATGCGGACGTCCGTGAAGCGGTTCTCGCCCAGACGCGACAGAGCGCCGGCGACCGCCTTTCCCTGCGGGTCGAGAAGCTCGGCCTTGGGCATGACGTCGACGACGATGGTGGGCATTCCAGCTCCAGGTGTCGGAAAGGGCAGTGGATGCCATTCTACGGGGCTGTCCCCGCTCCTCCCGGACGTGTCTGGGGAGCGCTCTCTTGACAGCGTGGGAGCGATCCCATAGCGTCATCCCGATCGGTGAGAGCGCTCCCACGATTCAGAGGTCGAGGGGCGCCGCGCACAGGAGCACACCGATCACCCACCACGAAGGAGTGTCCAGTGAAATCACGTGCCCTGCGCCGTGCCGCCGTCGTCGCGGCCGTCGCCTCCACCTCCGCCCTCGTTCTGGCCGGTTGTTCCGGCAGCGGGGGCTCCGCCTCGGGCGGGAGCGACGGCGAGGTCACCCTCACCATCGCGACGTTCAACGACTTCGGCTACACCGACGCGCTCCTGCAGGAGTACATGGACGCGCACCCGAACGTGAAGATCGTCCACAACAAGGCCGCGACCAGCAACGAGGCCCGCGAGAACTACTTCCAGAAGCTCGGCAAGACCGGCCTCGCCGACATCGAGGCCATCGAGGTCGACTGGCTGCCCGAGGTCATGGAGTACGCCGACCTGCTGGCCCCCGTGCCCGACGACCTCAAGAGCCGCTGGCTCGACTACAAGGTCGAGGCCGCCACGAGCCCCGAGGGCAACCTCGTCGGCTACGGCACCGACATCGGCCCCGAGGGCGTCTGCTACCGCTCCGACCTGTTCGCGGCCGCGGGCCTCCCGACCGACCGTGCCGAGGTCGCCAAGCTCCTCCAGGGCGACTGGTCGACCTACTTCTCGGTCGGCGACCAGTACGTCGCCGCGACGGGCAAGGCGTTCTTCGACTCGGCCGGCGGCACCTACCAGGGTGCGATCAACCAGGTCGCCGCCGCCTACGAGGACCCCTCGAACGGCGAGATCACCGCCACCTCCAACCCTGAGGTGAAGAAGATCTACGACCAGGTCCTCAAGGCCAGCGCGACGCAGTCCGCACACCTGGGCCAGTGGTCCGACGACTGGTTCGCCGGTCTCTCCAACGGTGCCTTCGCCACGATGCTCTGCCCCGGCTGGATGCTCGGTGTCATCGAGGGCAACGCCCCCGACGTCACGGGCTGGGACATCGCCAACGTCTTCCCCGGCGGCGCGGGCAACTGGGGCGGGTCGTACCTGACCGTGCCCGGCAACGGCGCCAACGTGCAGGCCGCGCAGGAGCTCGCCGACTGGCTGACCGACCCCGAGACCCAGGTCAAGGCGTTCGAGAACGCCGGCACGTTCCCCAGCCAGACCGACGCCCTCAAGGCCGACGCGCTCCTGAGCAGCACGAACGCGTACTTCAACAACGCACCGGTCGGCGAGATGCTCTCCGAGCGCGCTCAGGCGGTGAAGGTGTCGCCGTACAAGGGCGCCTTCTACTTCCAGATCAACGACGCCATGCAGAAGGCGCTGACGCGTGTCGAAGACGGCACCCAGGACGCCTCCACCTCCTGGCAGCAGTGGGCAACCGAGGTCGACGCCCTGTCCTGACCCCAGCGAACGGATGCCAGGGGCTGCGGCTTCGGCCCCTGGCATCCGTCGCCCGTCCCCTTCTCGTTCTCGCGTGAGAGGTCAGAAATTGTCGCTTGCCCACATCCCAGGCGACACATTTTGACCCCTCACGCGGCAGAAACGGAGCACAGACCGTGACCAGCACACTCGAACGGCGCACCTCGACGGCTACGCCGTCATCGGGGGCGCGCGAGCCCCGGCGGGTGGGCTTCAGCAAGCGCCGCAGCGCGTGGGACCTGAAGCTCTCGCCCTACCTCTACATCTCGCCGTTCTTCATCCTGTTCGCGATCACGGGGCTGTTCCCCATCGCGTACACCGCGGTGATCTCTTTCATGGACTGGGATCTCGTCCGCAACTCGGGCGAGTTCATCGGCTTCGACCAGTACGCCTGGGTGCTCAGCCAGCCGAAGTTCTGGATCGCGCTGCGCAACACCTTCAGCATCTTCCTGCTCTCGAGCATCCCGCAGCTGATCCTCGCGATCTTCATCGCGGCGATGCTCGACCAGAACATCCGCGCCAAGACCTTCTGGCGCATGAGCGTGCTGATCCCTTACGTCATGGCGCCCGTGGCCGTCGCCCTCATCTTCAGCAACATGTTCGGCGACCAGTACGGCGTCGTGAACACCACGCTGCAGAGCCTCGGGCTACCGGCCATCCCGTGGCACTCCGACGCCTTCGCCAGCCACATCGCGATCGCCACGATGGTGAACTTCCGCTGGACCGGGTACAACACCCTCATCCTGCTCGCCGCGATGCAGGCCGTCCCCCGCGAGTACTACGAGGCCGCGACTGTCGACGGCGCGGGCAAGCCGCGGCAGTTCTTCTCGATCACGCTGCCGAGCCTGAAGCCCACCCTGATCTTCGTCATCATCACGTCCACCATCGGTGGTCTGCAGATCTTCGACGAGCCGCGGATGTACGACCAGTACGGCACCGGCGGCGCCGACAATCAGTGGCTCACGGTCACGCTGTGGCTCTACAACGTCGGTTGGGGGGAGTGGAACTTCGGCCGTGCGGCTGCGCTGGCCTGGATCCTGTTCCTCATCATCCTCGCCATCGGCGTGGTCAATCTGTTCATCACGCGCTCCCTCGTGCGCGACGAGGGCCGACGCGATACGCGGTCCCGTCGCGAGATGCGCGCCCAGGCGCGTGCCGCCAAGAAGGACCTGGAACGGGATGCCGAGACCTCGCGCCGTTCCGCCGCCGGAGAGGAGGCGGGTCGATGACCGCCGTCAACGCTGCACCCGTCCCGATCGCCGACCCCGACCTTCCGGCCAAGCCCCGCCGTCGTCCGCGCCCGGTGCGCGGCTCGCGGCCCGGGTGGGTCGTCTACACCGCACTCGGCGCGGTGCTGCTGGCCAGCGTCTTCCCCTTCTACTGGTCGCTGCTCATCGGCTCGGGGGACTCCTCGACGATCCGCGACGCCAACCGATCGTGGATCCCCGGCGGCAACTTCTTCGCCAACGCCGCCGCCGTCATGGGCGACCCGGCGGTCAACTTCTGGCCGGCGCTGCTGAACTCCATCATCAGCTCCGGGCTCATCGCGGCATCCGTGGTCTTCTTCTCCACCCTCGCGGGGTGGGCGTTCGCGAAGCTGAAGTTCCGCGGCGGACCGTGGCTGCTCGTCTTCGTCGTGGCCACGATGGCCGTGCCGACGCAGCTCGGTGTCGTGCCGCTGTACATCCTGTTCAGCGAGCTCGGGTGGACCGGGCAGCTCGGCGCGATCATCATTCCGGCGCTCACCAGCGCGTTCGGGGTGTTCTGGATGACGCAGTACCTCCGCCAGGCCGTGCCCGACGAACTCATCGAAGCGGCGCGCGTCGACGGCGCCAGCTCGTTCCGCACCTTCCTCACGGTGGGGGTGCCGGCCGCGCGGCCGGCGGCGGCGATGCTCGCCCTCTTCACGTTCGTGAGCGCCTGGAACAACTTCTTCTGGCCGTTCATCGTCCTGGACCGCCAGAACCCCACGCTGCCGGTGGCCCTGTCGCTGCTGCAGTCCAATTACTTCGTCGATTACTCGATCGTTCTGGCGGGCGTGCTCCTGTCGACGATCCCGCTGCTGCTGTTGTTCGTCTTCGCGGGCAAGCAGCTGGTCAGTGGCATCATGCAAGGGGCGGTCAAGGGATGACGCTTGCGCCCGCGGAAGGAACCCGATCCATGTCCCACACCCGAGCCTTTCCCGAGGGCTTCCTCTTCGGCGCGGCCACCGCGGCCTACCAGATCGAGGGCGCCGCGCTCGAGGACGGACGGAAGGCCTCGATCTGGGACACCTTCAGCCGCGTGCCCGACGCCGTCATCAACGGCGACAACGGTGACGTCGCCTGTGACCACTACCACCGGTACGGCGACGACGTGCAGCTCATGAAGCGCCTGGGCCTGCAGACCTACCGTTTCTCGACCTCGTGGTCGCGCGTGCGTCCCGACGGCGGCGCGCTCAACGCGAAGGGCGTCGACTTCTACGAGCGCCTCGTCGACGAGCTCTTGGATGCCGGCATCCTCCCGTGGCTGACCCTGTACCACTGGGATCTCCCGCAGGCGCTGGAGGATCGCGGCGGCTGGACCGTCCGCGAGACGAGCGACCGGTTCACCGAGTACGCGCTCGACATGCACGACGCCCTCGGCGACCGGGTGAACGTGTGGACGACGCTCAACGAGCCGTGGTGCTCGTCGTTCCTCAGCTACACCGCCGGTGCGCACGCGCCGGGGCACTACTCGCAGGCCGAGGGCATGCTCGCCGCCCACCACCTGCTGCTCGGCCACGGGCAGACGGTGCGGGAGCTCCGCGCGCGCGACGCGTCGCTCAACCTCGGGCTCACGCTCAACCTCACGGTGGCGGATGCCGTCGACCCGGCGAACCCCGCCGACCTCGATGCCGCGCGGCGCATCGACGGCCAGTTCAACCGGTGGTTCCTCGACCCGGTGTTCCGCGGCACCTACCCGGCCGACATCATCCAGGACTTCCGGAACGTGGATGCCGAGGCGGTGCGGCGCTGGCAGGACGCCGTGCGCCCGGGCGACCTCGAGGTCATTTCGACGCCCATCGACACGCTCGGTGTGAACTACTACCACGGCGAGTTCGTCGGCGGCACGCCGCCGCGCGTGAACCCGCCCGGGGGAGACGCCCCGACCGTGCGCCCGATCGCGTCGCCGTTCCCCGCGCACGAGAACCTGTACTGGCACGAGCGGGGCCTGCCGCGCACGACGATGGGCTGGGAGGTACAGCCCGAGGGGCTCACGCGCCTCCTCGCGCGCGTCAGCGACGAGTACTCGGCCGAGGCCGGCGTCGCCCTCTACGTCACCGAGAACGGTGCCGCCTACGACGACGTCCCGGGCGCGGAAGACGGCGAGACGCGCGTCCACGACACCGAGCGGGTGGAGTTCGTGGAGGCGCATCTCGCCGCCATCCTGGATGCCGTCGACCGCGGGGTCGACGTGCGCGGGTACTTCTACTGGTCGCTGCTGGACAACTTCGAGTGGGCCTGGGGCTACGAGAAGCGGTTCGGCATCGTCTACGTCGACTACGCGACGCAGGAGCGCTCCGTGAAGGACTCGGGGCTTGCGTACGCGCGGGTGATCGCGGAGCGGGCGCTGGTTAGCGAGCGAAGGGTGGTTGGGCTCGTCTGAGTCGTAGTTCGCACTCGGCCGCCGAGGGGCGGTAATCGGTAGCCAAGAGTTCCATCCCCGTAAGCCGACCCGCGGGACGGCGAGGTGAGCGCTGTCCCGCGGGGTCGGCTTACACCTGCGGTGTCGATCACGACCCGCACGTGCCACGAACTCAATGCCGAAGGGACTCAGCACACCCCCCTACGGGTGAAGCCGACCCAGCTGTTGGCCTCATTTTTTCCGACGCTGGCGATTCCGGTGGCTATTGTGGCACCGCTGTTGGCGGCGATGAGTTTCCCCTCAGGGGTGAGGAACCAGTCGGAGTAGACGTTGGTGGATCCGGCGGGGACGTTGATGGCGTCGCGGGGGGTGCTGTTGCCGCCGAAGTACCCGAATGATCCGTTGAGTCGGGTGAA